>MGQB01000027.1 GCA_001797675.1 Deltaproteobacteria bacterium RBG_13_43_22
ATGGTTTTCATGATCTGCGTTACTTTTCTTTGAAAATCTTTCAGGCTTTCGCCAACTAATTGGGAGATGATCCTGAAAATTTAACTCAACACATCGACTCTACAGATGAATCGCAGCCAGTTCGATCCCTTCAATGACGGGTTTCATCCGGTCCAAAAGCACTCCCAGCAATCGTATGGCATTGGGGTCCTTTTCCACCTCTATACCGCCGATGATAATCAACCAGATACGTATAGCGAGAAAGAGGCCGAAGGGATAATCGGACATGCATTCATCAAGACTGTAAGTGCTGACGCCCCCTTCCACCAGGCCCTGATGGTATATCGTAATCAACTCTTCAACCTCTTTTCTGTTAAGTGGACTGTTGCAGTTATTCAATAAGAAAAAGCAGGGATCAAACAAGCCCATTGCCGGGCAGCAGCCCTGCCAGTCAATGACAACGATCTGATTTTTTTGGCGGTCGAAAAAGATGTTATCCAATCTAAAATCCTCGTGAATAAGGGTATGGGGACGGGTTTTGCTGTAGGCATCCAGCTGATTGTTATTTTTCTTTATCCAGTCAAACACCGTCTGCATCTTTTGGCTGATCTTTCCCGGGTAGGTTTTTTTTATAACGGGCTGCCACCGGTTCGACAAAAAACTCATCATATTACTGAAATCGCCGTGGTCCTTGAGCCAGTATTTTTCGAGTTGCGGACTATCCCAAAGGCTGGCGTGAGCAATACCCAGCGGTCTCATGACCATTTTGGCATCTTCCAAGGAACAACCCTCCAAATGGGTGATCTGTTCGATATTATTGATATCCTCCAGCAGAAGAATATATCGTCTCTTCATTCGCAGGTTCCGAAAGCCGGCATAGAGAAAGTAAAGTCCAACCAGACTTTGGGGGAGACTGGCATATCGTCCATAGACCCTGTTCATCCATTTCTCCCCTTTCCCCTGGTCAAAATCCGAATAGTAACATTTCGGTGTCCGTAGGGGGAGGTGGGGAAGGATCTCTTCATACATGCGGTTTTCCCGTTCGTAATTCCAGAAAGCCTCCAAGAGCAATTTGCTTTTCTGCACCTGTGTAGGAATCTTGGCGATCATGGTTGCCGGCAAGGTATTATCCGGCTGTTCATACTCTATGGACAATCGTGCCAGAGTGCCCACATAACCCTTTCCTTCCCCGATGATGTTACGATCTAAGGTTCGGATGGAATTATTTTTAAGAACTCCGGATTTAGAGAGCGCACCATTCAGCCAGTCGGTCGTAATCTCCGCAATAGAGGTAGGGATAAGTCTGTTTTCCATAAATCCTCCTTATAACCCGACCCGATCCATCAGGGCGGCATATCGGGGCCCTTTGACATCGCCTCCTGTAAATGGGAAACATCATTAAACCGGCGAACCATTATCATACCATTGTGAATGACGATGTGACTGATTGAACCATTGTCAGAATATACGAAGGCCAAAGGGCGGGCCCCTGTCGCCTGGGAAAGGATTTGCCCGATCACCCCACCATGAACCACCGCCACCACCAATTGGTCAGGATGATTGGCCGCAATATTATTCAAGCCCCGCTGTATGCGCTCATGAAAAGCGTCATTAGGTTCAGCACCAGGGATGACATCCCAGCGCTGTTCCTGCTTCAGCCGAATATACAGTGGGTCATTTTCTGCAGCTTTGATGCGGAAAAGCCCCCCTTCCCAATCGCCAAGATGTACTTCGTGCAGGTTGGGCTCTATGATCGGTTCAATGCCCAGATGCTTGCAGAGTGGTGCTGCTGTTTCCTGAGTGCGTCTAAGTTTGGTTACATAAACGGCAGCGATTGGAAGATGACGCAATCTTTCTCCAACATACACAGCTTGTTCCCTGCCCGCCACTCCAAGTTCCGGATCACCGTGTCCATCGACCAGCGGAAAGGGAGTATCAGAGCTTACCGGTCTTGATTCACCATGACGCACTAACAGGATTTCGGTAGCGCCCGGCGGGCGCTGAAATCGATACTGGCGGTATTCTTTTTCTGCCAAAACTGCCTCCAATAGGAGTAAAAACTATTTTTCAGGGACAATATAGTCTGGACCAAATAAAACCACAATAATTAACTGTCGATAAAATTAATTTATCCAAAATCCTTTTTAAAGGTCGGTCTCTTCATGAAATAAACGACAGGTACAACCCATTTCCAAGGCTTTTTCAATATCCACCACCCAAGGCCCTGCCGGATTAATCCGGACCGACCAGTTTTCTCCCGGGCGGATGGCGAACTCCCGCTCACCATCGAGGGCGATCATAGCCGGGCTGCTCTGGATGGGTATTTTTTCATCGGCTCCAAATTTTCGAAAGGAGGCGATGGAGACCCAACAAATATGCCCGGGAGCGATGGCCGATTTGACCCGCTTCTGGCCATTCCCCAGAACCAGGTGAACCCCAAGACCGCTATTGAGCGGCAGGGGACAAACATACCCTCCAATCGCTGAAAATCCGATAGCTGAGGGTTTTGACCGGGCCAGAAAGATTTCTTTGACCTTGTTCACATCCCAAACAGCACGAACCCCGGTAAAAAGATCGTCGGTAACGACCATATCAACCAACGCTACGTCTTTCGGCTTACCGTCTCGAAGTATCTCCAGCATGGGCGTACGGATACAGACGTCTGTTAATTTGACCTGACTGGCGGCCACCAACCCCGCTGCCAGACCGGCCACGGTGCCTTCCACCATGTAAGGGAATACGTTGTTGGTCCCACACGATATGGGAACAAGGGGGATATCACCACAGGCCTTGGCCACCACCCGATTGGTGCCGTCTCCACCCAAAGTGATCAGGCAGCCCACACCCATTCTCGCCAAGAGAGCGGCCGCCCTGGTCGAATCGTTCTGGGTCCCGTCAGCCTCCATATCCAGCAAAGAGACTTGAAGCGACAAGTTAAGGTCTTCCAGAGCCCTGAATCCCATGCCAGAAAATTCAGGCATAATAAAAACCTGGTCTACCCCAACCTCGTTCAGGGCCATGAGCACCCTCCGAATGATGTGGATCTTTTCCTGGTTGTCAAAGACCGAACCATGAGCCACCAAACGCCGAATGTCGCGGCCCGAAGCGGGATTAGCTATGATCCCTACGGATTTGTTCAATGAATCACCTATAGAAAACCCATTTAAAGATATTTGAAATATTTTTGAGGGGATCTTAACAAAAAAATAAAATGAAAGGTATTTTTTTCTGCTGTTGCTTTTTATCAAATTTCCTTGACTCATCTTAAGGCTAATCCTATATTATTTAATCATTCATAACATAGGGTTTAGAGTTGATGAACCGTAAAATGCGAAAATCAAGTCTTTGCTTATTTTTTTTATCGATATTCTCCCCCCTAAGGGGAAACAGTATGATTAGTAACCCGCTTCAGAAATAAAATTCCTCCGGACTATTTGGAATGTAAAATGGGCTATAGGCTCACCCAACAAATTTTATTGAGTCTATTTTTATTAGTAATTAAGGAGAAAAAATGGAAGGCTGGAAAGAGGAAGAGATTAAAGACAGGGCCTTAATGGCTCCCTGCGGGTTATACTGCGGGGCTTGCGGCATTTATATCGCCACCAGGGACGGTAACGAGAAATTCAAGGCCACTATGGGGAATCTTTATGGGACAACGCCTGAAGAAACCGAATGTCTGGGTTGTATGCAGTCCGATCCCCCGGAAAAACTTTATAAATACTGCAAAACCTGTACGATAAGGGATTGTTTGAAAGCCAAGGGATACTATTCCTGCCATCAATGCCGGGAGTGGCCCTGCAGTCTTATAGAAAATTTCGGATTGGCCACAGGCAAAAGAGTGATGAAAAGGACCATTCCTATTTGGCGGGCTTACGTCGCGGAATACGGTGATGAAAAAGGCAGCATCGAGTGGGCCCGTTCGGAATGCCAACGGTATTACTGTTCTTCCTGCGGGAAACCCCTGTTTAGAGGGGCCCAGCGCTGCAGATCCTGTAAGAAGCCTGTGGCTGATGAATTGGATGGATCGCTCTAAATAATATTAGCAAAAAATTGCGGGAAAGAGGAATCGATCTTTGTCTTAAATTGACTGAACACCAATTAACCATCGAGAGGAAAAAATGAGCATACCCAATCTGTCGTTGGAAGGAAAAACAGCTCTGGTCACCGGAAGCAGAAGGGGACTAGGCAAAGCGATCGCTCTGGCTATGGCCGAAGCAGGCGCCCATGTGGCTGTTTGCGATCGAATCGAGGAAGCAGGCGATCTGACCGGAGTGTTTGAGGCCATCCGTGGGTTTGGACGCCGTTCCCTGGCTGTTCGGGTCGATCTGACCCAAAAAGCCGATGTTGAGAATCTCATTCGTCAGGTCCAAGAGGAGATAGGTGGACTTGACATCCTGGTCAATAACGCCGGCGGAAGGGCCGGTCTTTCCCCCTTGCTTCATGAAACATCCGAAGAGGATTGGCAAATGGTCATGGACAACAATCTTAAGGCCGCTTTTCTCTGTTCCCAGGCTGCGGTCAAGGGGATGATCGAGCGAAAAAAGGGTAATATATTGAATATGGCCTCGGCCGCCGGAATGAAGGCCTTTACCAAAAGAGGCTCTTACAATATTGCCAAGGCCGGCATTATTATGCTGACCCGAAATCTGGCCTGGGATCTGGGTAAATACAATATCCGGGTTAATGCCCTGGCCCCCTCCCAGGCCCTGACCGAGCGGGTGCGGGCGAGGATGGACCCGGAGACCCGAAAAAAGGCCGAGAGAAGCTATCCCTTACGCCGACTGGCCGGTGTGGAAGAGGTGCTCGGACCAGTCCTCTTTTTAGTCTCGGATGCTTCCAGTTATATTACCGGACATACCCTGGTTATGGACGGGGGCTTACTGGCTTGATAGACCTTGGGGTCATGGGGGGCAATCAACAATAAATTTAACGGTAAAAAAGGAGGGCAACATGAAAAAGAATCTGGGTATGGTTGACCGAGTGATAAGGTTTGTATTGGTGATCGTGCTCCTCATCCTGTATTTAACCGGGGTAATTTCAGGAGTGGCAGCCATTGTTCTGGGGGTGCTGGCCCTGATTATCCTGGTGACCAGTTTCGTTGGCTTTTGTCCGCTCTATTTGCTTTTCAAATGGTCCACGCGGAAGGATTAGTTGGGTATGCTGTTCATCAGGAAGCCATCTTGAATCTAATTTTTGATCTGGGCGGGGTCGTATTCACCTGGGAGCCGGAAGAAATTATCAACAGAGTATTCGCCGATCCGGCCGTTCAAACCCTGGTAAGAACTCAAATTTTTAATCATGCCGATTGGAGCCGATTGGATCGGGGAACGCTTTTGTATCCCGAGGCCATAGTCCGTGCGGCGGAAAGAACCGGCTTGCCGGCATCGGCCGTTGCCCGACTCTTCCGTCAAATCCCTCTGTCATTAGTGGGCCTACCGGAAAGCGTAGCCCTTTTGCGACGTCTGAAGATGAAAGGTCACCGGTTGTTTTATTTGTCAAATATGCATGTGGCCTCCATGAAATATATTGAGAGGGCCTACACCTTTTGGGATGTCTTTGAGGGCGGGGTAATGTCCTGCCGGGTTCACTTAATCAAGCCGGAACCGAAAATTTTTAATTATCTAACAGAACAGTATGGGTTAAACGGAACACAGACGATCTTTATTGATGATATGACCGCCAATCTTGAACCGGCAGAAAGGATTGGGATTCAAACTATAAAGTTTGATAATCCAATTCAATGTGAATACCAACTGGAGGTCTTGGGCTGCGTTTAAGCATTGCTCAGCCGGATTAAACACTCGAAAAAAAGGCAGGAAAGAAAATGGGCAACTTTTACTTTTGGCAAAGATGGCTGCTGGTTGTTGGAATCATCGTTTCTCTTTTCGGCCTTTTTATATCGTTTTTCAGTGGAACGGCTCTGTTTGCCCTGTTCGACAGCCTCATCAACCCTGTATTCTGGGGGGCCGGCCCTCTTCCGGACGATGCCAAAGCATTTCAAAAATGGATTTATGGCGCCTGGGGAGCCACGGTGGCCGGATGGGGAATCTTCATTATTTTTCTTGCCAGGAATCCTTTTAAGAAAAAAGAGAAATGGTCATGGCATTGTTTATGGTCCGGCCTCTTACTCTGGTTCATTGTTGATACAGGATTTTCAGCCTATTTTAGGGTCTATATGAATGTCATCCTGAACACCTTTTTATTCCTGGCCGTGTTGATCCCTGTTTTTTTCACCAGGAAACAATTCGTTAGGTCGCCCCGTAACTGTGAAGCCCCGACAACAGAAAATTGACCCCGAAATAGGTGAACAGCACACAGGCGAACCCGATGATCGATAGCCAGGCGATCCGGGTCCCGTACCAGCCTTTCACCATCCGGGCATGCAACAAGGCGGCATAAAGCAGCCAGGTGATCAGGGACCAGGTTTCTTTTGGATCCCAGCTCCAATAAGTCCCCCAGGCCGAATGAGCCCATATCGCACCCGTGGCAATACCCACCGTCAGCAATAAAAAACCGATGATAATCGTCTGATAAACCAATTCATCCAGCACCGGGATACCGGGGAAAAAAGACAAAAGCCCCTGATTATCTTTTTTTTTGCCGGTCCGGGGTTTCTTGATCAGATACATGATGCTCAGACTGCAAGAAACGGCAAAGGCTGCATACCCCAAGAAACAGGTAATGACGTGGGCGATCAGCCAATTGCTTTGCAAGGCCGGCAGCAGAGGCTGAATCCGGGTATTCATATTGGGGGAAAAAGAGGCATAAGCCATGGCCAGAAAAGCAAAAGGGGTGGCAAAAACACCGATGGCCCTGGATTTTGTTTTCCATTCGATCCAGATATAAATCAAAGCGATGGTCCAGGAAAAAAAGATCAGGGACTCGTATAGGTTGGATAGCGGGGCATGACCGATCTCCATTTGATAGGATTCGACCCAGCGCAGGATAATGGCCCCGGTTTGGGTAAGGAAAAAAATCCGGATGATCCAACCGGCTACTTGGCCGATCCCCTGTTTTTTTAAAACCAGGGAAATCAGATAAAAAAGGGCTGAAAAAAAGTAGCCGAAGGTTACCCAACTCAGCAATAAAGAACTGTTCATCTCAAGTTACCCGCACCTTCTTGGTTAATTGTTCCATCTTTCGGACAAAGGCCCCCCGGTTCTTGTGGGCCGTCCCGCCTATCAGGATTTCGGTCTGGTCCGCTCCGCTGGAATCTTTTTTCCCCCGGATCCAGATCCAGACCTGTTGATGGGAAAAATAAAAAGCAACGACAAATCCGATGAGCATCAGCGAAGAACCGATCCAGATAAACCAGACCCCTGGGTCTTGATTGACCTGCAACCCGGAGATATACTGGGTTTTGATATCCTTGACCTTTAATTGGAATTCTCCCAGCCGGTTCCCGTGGAATTCTGGATGGTCGGCCAGAACCCAGCCCTGATCGACTTCTTCCTGATCTTTAAACAGAATCATACCCAACGCCGGTCCCAGGTTGGCCATATTGTTAACATATCGGACCGCCAGCAAAGAAAAAGGGGTTCCGGGCACGGCGACCCTTTCTTCCATTTTAATCCCAACTTCCGACTCCTGCCCTCCTTTTTTTAAAGACAGTTTGATGGAGGTCGGAAACTGATCCCAGGAAGACTGATAAAAAGTAACCCCTTTATAGGTAAAAGGGTCATTAACCCGGAGATGGGCTCTCTCCTTTTCCTGTCCATTTTCCCGGAAACTCAGATCGGACCGGTATTCCCTGGGCATCCCGTTGGGGTAAAAAGCCATAGTAAATCGATCCAATCTGACAGAAAATCCGAGTTTTTTTAAAGCATGAGGGCCTTTGATGAAAATTTGATCCCGGCTTTCCCCTTCTTTGATCTCCAAAAAACCCTTAAAACCATATAGGGAACCGATAATGGCCCCCATAAAAATAACCAATACGCTCGAATGAACCAGATACACCCCAAAGCGGCTGAATCGGCCTTTCTCAAAATAGAAGGCCGTTCCCTGATTAAGGGAAAGGGGGGTTAGTTTTCCAAAATGCCGGCCCAACAGGGATTGAACCCAGACCCGGGAGTCCATGGGCGGTTCTTTGAGAGAGAACTTCTGGTTGAAAGGCAGGGTTTCAAACAGATGCTCGGAAACAGACCGCGGAGAGGCCGTGACCACCTTCCAGGTGGAAGAAAAGCGTTTCAGGGAACAAACAATCAGATTAACGGTTAATAAAAGCAAAAGCCATTGAAACCACCAGGAATGATACATGTCATAGAGTTGTAAAAAACCGATCAGCTTGCCCGACCAAGGGGTATAAAGCTGCCTATAAAACGCTAAAGGTTCCCCTTGAGGGAGTATAGTCCCCAGGATGGAGGTTATGGCCAGGGTAATGAGAAGGACCAGGGCCATCTTAACCGAGGCGAAAAAATCCAAGATTTCAGACAAGAGGCTGATAGAAGTTTGTGCTTTTGACATGTTGGATTGCTATCATATTTACAAAGAAGGAACAAGTTTTTTTAAATTCTCCTTGACCTTCCTGCCCTTTCTATTTTAAATTCGTTATGTTAAAAAATTAAATCATATAAACTACTCGGTTTCACTTCAGTCGAAGTCTAATGACAAGTTCTATTCCTGTATTCGTGGGGGTGGATGTCGGGGCGTCGAGGGCCAAGGCCGTCGTCCTCGATAGGGACAGGCATTTGCTCGGATTTGCCGTGGAAAAATCGGGTACGGATTTTACCCTGGTTGCCGATCACTGTCTGACGGCCTCCCTGGAA
This sequence comes from Deltaproteobacteria bacterium RBG_13_43_22, assembly GCA_001797675.1. GTDB lineage: Bacteria > Desulfobacterota > RBG-13-43-22 > RBG-13-43-22 > RBG-13-43-22 > RBG-13-43-22. The sequence continues at coordinate 8,745 of MGQB01000027.1, forward strand.
ATGGCCGGGGTTTCCAAAAACAGTATTGTTAAAACGATTTCAACCGGATATGGCCGGAAGAATGTTTCTTTTGCTCAGGAAAACAAAACGGAAATCGGGTGTCATTCCAAGGGATGCTTTCTTTATTTCCCCAGGCCTATCACCATTATCGATATCGGAGGGCAGGACAATAAAATTATTAAGCTGGATGAAAAAGGCAGGCGGACCGGCTTTAAGATGAACCGAAAATGCGCCGCCGGGACCGGTGCCTTTCTGGAAGAAATGTCCCTGCGGCTGAATATCCCTATTGAGGAGATGGATGCCCTGGCCCGGCAATCGGAAGACATGGTCAAGCTGGGCAGCTTTTGTACGGTTTTTTCAGCCACAGAGGTTCTGGAGAATATCCGACAGGGGAAAAAGGTAACCGATATCATTAAAGGGTTGTTTTTCTCTGTCATCAAAAGGGTCCTGGAAATGGATGCCTTGACCGAACAGGTGGTCATGACCGGCGGGGTGGTGGCCCACAATTCCTTTCTGGTCACCATGACCGAGGAAATCATCGGAAGAAGGATTTTGGTCCCTGAATATCCCCAGTTGACCGGGGCCATTGGTGCCGCCCTTTATGCCATGGAAGAAGGGGGATAAACAAAAAAATGGCTATGAATGAACAGAAAAAAACAGTAAGGAAGAAAATTGAAGCCACCGGTGTTATGAACCGGATCATGTCCGACTATTTTTACCAGCTGGATCAGGCCTCAAAGACCGGAGAGCAAAAAATTGCCTGGTGTACCAGTGTCGGGCCGGCGGAAATTTTAAGAGCCCTGGGTTTCCTGGTCCACTTTCCTGAAAACCACGGGGCCATGCTGGGATCCACCCGGCTGGCCACGGACTTTATCCCCGAAGCCAATGCCATCGGTTATTCTCCGGATATCTGTTCATACCTGACCGCCGATATCGGGGCCTTTCTCAAGGGGGTAACACCCTTATCCAAGGCCTATAAGGGCATTGAAAAAGTCCCTAAACCGGACGTCCTGGTCTTCAATACCAATCAATGCCGGGATGTGCAGGACTGGTTTTCCTGGTATGCCCGGAAGCTCAAGGTCCCAATATTGGGAATTACCACCCACTGCGGGGTGAATGAGGTGACTGAAGCCCATGTGGACTCCATTGCCCGACAAATGAAACAGCTCATCGAACCCTTGTCTGAAATTTCCGGGAAAAAGTTTGACATGGACGAAATGAAACAGGTCCTGGCCTTATCCCGGGAATGTTCCGACCTGTGGAAGAAAGTGCTTGATACGGCCTCGGCCGTTCCCTCTCCCATCACCTTTTTTGACGGGACCATTCACATGGGACCGGCGGTGGTCTTAAGAGGAACGAGGCAGGCCGTCGATTATTACCAAGTATTACTGACCGAGCTCAGGGAACGAATCAAAAACGGCGTGGCCGCCATTGAGAATGAAAAATTCAGACTGTATTGGGATGGTATGCCGGTTTGGGGCAGGTTGAGTGCCCACTCCAATCTTTTTGCCGAACTTCAAACCAATGTGCTAGCCTCCACCTATTGTAACAGCTGGATCTTTTCCGCCTTCGAACCGGAGGATCCTTTTAACAGCATGGCCAGGGCCTATACGGAATTATTTATCGTCCGCTCCGACCCTTTTAAAGAGATCTATATCAAAACCATGATGGATTTTTTTAAGGTGGACGGGATTATCTTTCATGATGCCAAAACATGCCCCAACAATTCCAATTGCCGTTACGGAATGCCCCAAAGAATCGAAGCGGCTACCGGGCTCCCCAGCCTTGTGATCAATGGGGACTTAAACGATCTGCGTCTTGTTTCGGATGAACAGACCAAGACCAATATCGAGGCCTTTATCGAGCAACTGGAAGAGAATCGCTGACCGAACCTTTCGTCCTGGAGGCCTCGGCGTTAATCGCTTTTTTCATGGATTGATAAAATCGTAAATCCCTTGCCCCGGCAAACTCCGTTATTTCCCTTTTTATAGACATCCGACTTAAAAAAATGGGAACTGTGGGTCTGTTGAAAAACCCCTTTACCAATTACGTTGTGATATACAGAATTCTTATAGAAAAAGGATTTTTTCTCCCAAAGCTTATTA
>MGQB01000028.1 GCA_001797675.1 Deltaproteobacteria bacterium RBG_13_43_22
TCATGTTCTTAATAAAGAATTTGGAAAGATCGACGGAGTGGTCCGGGCCAAGCGGAAGCCCTATATTCCGGTGGTTTTATCCAGAAAAGAGATTGATAACGTCTTGAAGCATCTGGAACCTCCCTTTGATCTGGTGGTAAAACTCCTTTACGGCTGCGGTCTCCGCCTTTTTGAATGTCTGGGTCTTAGGGTTCATTGTTTGAATTTTGATGCCGGTATTTTAACGGTCCATGACGGCAAAGGACAAAAAGACCGGACTGTACCACTCCCGGACAGGATTATCCCGGAACTCGAAGGACATCTGGAATCACTGAAAGATCTGCACCAAAAGGACCTGGACCGGAAATATGCCGGGGTGTTTTTAGTGAACGCTCTTGAGCAAAAATATAAAAACGCCGCCAAGGAATTTATCTGGCAATGGGTTTTCCCATCCAAAGAATTAACCGTTGAAAAAAAGAACGGACAAATTAAACGGTATCACCTGCACGAAACGCTCGTTCAAAAGGCAATAAAACAGGCGGTGGGCAAGGCAAGAATTTCAAAAAGGGCGACGGCCCACACCTTTCGACATAGCTTTGCCAGCCACCTGCTTCAGGCCAATTACGATATCCGGACCATTCAGGAACTTTTAGGTCACAGCGATGTTAGAACTACCATGATTTACACCCATACCGTAAAGAGCGTCACGATCAAAGAGGCCAAAAGCCCCCTTGATTTTCCAAGCCCTTAAGATTATGCAAATATTCTCCCCGGACAAATCTTCTTTGAAAGGAGATACAATCAGTTGAATCCTGATACAAAAACTATGGAACGTTTTATCCGTAAAAAGTCTCTGGAAGAATTAGTCGGCCAGCTTTTCATGGTCGGGTTCGAAGGGACCCGGTTCAATAGTGACCTTTCATATTTCTTGAAAAAATTGCATATCGGCGGGATCATCCTTTTTAAAAGGAATGTCGAGGACCCTTTTCAACTGGCTGAACTGAACAGGGAACTACAGGAAAAGGCCCTGGAATATTCTTCTATCCCTCTATTAATCGCTATTGACCAGGAAGGGGGCTCGGTGGCCCGTTTGGGACCGCCTTTTACCCAATTTGAATCCCAGGCGGTCATGGCTTCTTCCGAAGACCCGGAGGTGAAGATTCGTCATTTTGCGCAGACCCAGGCGCGGGAGCTGAAGCTGGTGGGGATTAATATGAATTTATGTCCGGTCCTGGATGTCAATTCCCGCGGACCTGAGGGACTAATGGCCTCCCGTGCTTACGGTTCCGATCCTTGGCAGGTGGCCCGACTGGGGACCTTGTGCATCCAGGAATTCCAGCAGGCCGGGATTATTGCCTGCGCCAAACATTTTCCCGGAATCGGCGATACCGACCTGGACTCCCACCAAGATCTGCCCATCCAGTTGAAGGAAAAAACGGAAATGGAAAGGGTGGAACTGATCCCGTTCAAGGAGGCTATTAGAATTTCCACAGAAGCCGTCATGATTTCTCATGTCCGATACCCGGCGTATGACAGGCAGTATCCGGCCAGTCTTTCCGGATCGATCATTAGCGGACTACTCCGTAAAACTTTAGGATATGATGGTTTGGTTATGACCGACGACCTGGAAATGGGGGCCATTGGAAGACATTATGAAATAGAAGAAGCCCTGTTTCTGGCTTTTACCGCCGGGGTCGATTGCTTGTTAATCTGCCATACCCCGGAAAAAATAGAAAAGGGTTATTTTTACCTGTTGAATAAAGTAAAAAAAGGTGCCGTTCCCGAGGAGTTGTTTAAGAAAAGCCTGATGCGCATCCTGGCCTTGAAACAAAAGTATCTTCAATCTTTTTTCCCTGCATCCGAAAAACAAATTAAGGATTATTTCTTAATGCGAAAATAGTTTTTTTGGCACGGATTTCACAGATTACACGGTCAACAGCTTTTTGTTCTTCAAGAAATCAGAAATCTGATTTCTTGAAGCCACCCGTCTGCTTGCAGCGGAAGCTGGTCTCAAGGAAAGGGGAGCCCCTTTTCTTGAGAAAGGAAATGGTTTATCCGTGGGAATCCGTGTGTCAGACTTTGTCTGACCCGTGCCCAAAAAAGTCTTGAGCTTTAACTTAATAAATTACCAATCTATTTTCAAACGCCCCGCCGGGGTATGAAGGTTTACCAGGAGGATAAAAATGAAGGCCTCTTCATCGTCACCAAAGACGGAGCAGGGTGATTTGATCCTGTTAAAAAAACAGATCAAAGCCCTGGAACAGGAACAAGCCAGACTCAAAAAGGCCCTGAAGGACTCTCGGAAAGAATCCCGGCAATACTTTAATTTAATAGAAAAAGCCCATGATATTATTTATGAAACAGACACAAACGGTCATTTCACTTTTGTCAACCCGGTAACAGAGAGGATCATGGGGTATTCCAAGGAGAACCTTATTGGAGAGCATTACCTGGACTTGGTTTCAGCGGATTTTCAGGAGGAAGCCGCCCGGTTCTATGGGAAGCAATTTGTTAATAAGATACAAAATACTTATTTTGAGCTTCCTCTCACTTCTAAGACCGGTGAAAGAATCTGGCTGGGCCAGCATGTCCAATTGTTGATGCACGGGGACGAGGTCACCGGATTTCAGGCGGTGGCCAGGGACATCACCAAGCAAAAACAAGTCGAAGAGGCCGTTAAAGTCTATCAGGAACATCTGGAGACGATGGTCGAGAATCGGACTCTCGATCTGAAAAATAAAAATCAAATCTTGGAACAGGAAATTTCCGAAAGAAGGCAGGCTGAAGCAGCCCTTAAAGAGAGTGAGGAAAAATATCGTACGATTCTCGAAACCATTGAAGACGGCTATTATGAAGTGGATTTGACAGGCAATCTAACTTTTTTTAATGATGCCATGGCCCGGATCAACGGGTATTCCAAGGATGAAATGCAAGGGATGAATAATCGACAATATACCGATCCTGAGAATGCCAAAATACTCTATCGGGAATTTAACCGGATCTATCAAACCGGTAACCCTTCCAGAGGTATTTATTATGAAGTGACTACTAAAAATGGAGAAAAGAGGAGTTTACAGACCTCCGTTTCTTTAATAAGGAATTCCTCAGGAAGACCGGTTGGATTCAGGGGCATTTCCCGGGATATCACTGAACTGGAAAGGGCCCAGGAGGCTTTACAGAAGGCCCATGCCAAAATGTCCCTGTTAATCAATTCCATTTCTTCAATTCTTATTGCCGTTTCCGAAGATAATCGAATCCTTTTTTGGAACACCGAGGCAGAAAAGCAGTTCGGCCTCCTTGAAAAAGAGGTTCTCGGGAAACCTTTAAACGATTTGAAAATTGAATGGGATGGGGACCATATGGTGAAAGGAATTTTTCTCTGCCGGAAGGAAAACAGTCCGGTGTGGCTGGATAATGTAAAATTTTTACAGCTGAACGGAAAAGAAGGGATCCTGGGCATTAAGATCGACCCGGTTTTCGGGGACAAATCCCTGGAGATCGGAACCTTGATCCAGGGATCCAATATCACCAAAAGAAGGATCATGGAAAACCAATTGATTCAGGCCCAGAAACTGGAATCCATCGGCCAGTTGGCCGCCGGCATTGCCCATGAAATCAATACGCCTATTCAATATGTTGGGGATAATGTGCATTTTCTGCAAACTTCCTTTGTGGATATCAATAAGGTATTGTCAAAATATATAACCCTAAAGGATTCAGACCAGGAGGGCATATCCTTTGACCACCGCCGGGACGAAGTGGAAAAAATCATTCAAGAAACCCAGTTGGATTACCTGACCCGGGAGATTCCCAAGGCCTTGGATCAAACCCTTGACGGGATTGAAAGGGTCAGACGAATTGTCCAATCCATAAAGGCCTTTGCCCATCCGGGTCAAGAGGAAAAGAGAGACGTTGACATCAATCAAGCCGTCGAAAACACCATAACGGTGGCTCGAAATGAATGGAAGTATGTGGCTGACCTGGTAACGGATTTGGAGCCTTCCCTACCCCTGGTTTCCTGCGTTCTGGGAGATATTAATCAGGTTATTCTCAATATACTGGTCAATGCCGCCCAAGCGGTTTCCGAGGTGGTCCAGGACGGTTCCAAAGGAAAAGGGAAAATTTCGATATCCACCTGTCAGGACGGTCCCTGGGTGGAGATTCGGATCAGCGACACTGGAAATGGAATTCCCGAAAGGATTCGACCTAAAATCTTTGACCCTTTTTTTACAACGAAAGAGGTAGGAAAAGGGACCGGCCAGGGTTTGGCCATATCCCATACGGCTGTTGTGGAACGGCACCACGGTTCTATAACTTTTGATACCGAGATCGGACGGGGGACGACTTTTAGAATCCGATTACCTATTAAGGACCCCTTGGAGTTTGAAAACCCGGAAGGGTGGAGTTGGAATCCGGAATAATAAAAAGTAAATATCCGACCTCAAAGGGGCCGGCTTTGGTCTAAGCCCAAAATACATGATTTATTGCATTGACTTGAACAAATTCGAAATTCGAATAACGAAATTCGAAACAAAAGACAATTCTCAATAGCCAATTTTCAAAACGTTTTGAATTTTGAATTTTGGTCATTTGGATTTGTTTCGGATTTCTGATTTTGTGCTTCGGATTTCAACTTTCCCAAGGCAGAGCCCAGGTACTCTGACCTGGCCCTGAGGACCAGGTTTTCAAGACCCCAATAAAATTTTCTCGGTCAGATATCATGGATCGGATATTCGGTATCCGCTATATTGGGGTCTTATTCCAACAGGGTCAAAACCTTTTGGAGATCCTCAGGTAGTCCGGCATTACAGTGGATCTGTTCCCGGGTGATTGGATGAGGCAGGGAAAGTTGACCGGCGTGAAGGAAAAAGCGGCCTGCGGGAAGGCTCAATTTTTTTCCGGATGTTGAACCATAGAGGGTATCCCCAGCAACAGGATGACCGTAATAAGACAGATGGGCCCGGATCTGATGGGTGACCCCGGTTATCAATCGGATTTCAATCAAGGTATATCCTTTAAAGCCTCTCTTAGGGTGAATCTGGGTTATGGCCTGATAAACCCGACCGCGATAGGAGTCCGAAGGATTGCGGATCCCTTTCATTTTGCGTTCATCTGCCGGATCATGGGCCAGGGGCAGGGAAATCTTTATTGGTTTTGGGATAATCCCCTCAACCAACGCCCAATAGATCTTTTTCCATTTTTTGGCAGATAGGTCCTTTTTAAGTTGCAGCCAAACTTCTTGCTCCAGGGCAACGACCAACAAACCGGATGTCCCGCTGTCGAGGCGGTGAACCAAACCGGATTCCAAAGGTTTTTTCCCAACACCGATAATCCTGGGCCAAAAGGCGACCAGGGCATTGGCCAGGGTCCCTGTTTCAAAGGGACTGATCGGATGAGTCGGTATCAAGCCGGGTTTTTCAATAATCAGAAAGCTCTGATCTTCAAAAACGACAGTCGGGTTGAGTTCCTTCCGGGGAATCGGAAAGGGGCTGAGAGGTCCGGGGATCTCGATTTCCAGGCGGTCTCCGGCAAGGGGCTTGAATCCTTTGGCTACAGGACGCCCGTTGATCCGCACGGCCTGTCTTGAGAAAAGTTCTTCCCGTATCCGGCGCGAAAGGCCGGGAAGTTTCTGTTTGATTAAAGAATCCGCCCGAACGGTTCCAGACTGGTCTAAGGGGACCAGCCAATGGAGCCGTTCGGGCAAATAGACCGCGTCAGGTTTTTTCAAAGGCTAAATGCCGAGGAGGTCAGGTTAGTTAGGAAGGTTTTTAATGTCGCTTACCCCTGCCCCATTCGAAATTTTTTTTCGCAGGAGAAAGGGATTGCGGCCCTAAAAATTAACAAACGGCTATACCTGAAGGTTTAACGGCTCTCTCATCGATTATAGAGATTGGCCTTTCTCTTTCGGCGGGCGGCTTCCCGCTGTTTTCGTTTTTTCTTAACGCTTGGTTTTTCATAGAACTCCCGCTGCTTGAGTTCTTTCTTCAGGCCATCCATCTGCATTTTTTTCCTTAACAGCTTTATGCCCGCCTCAATGTTGTTGTCTTTGACAAACACATTGATGGACATCTTTTTTAACACCCCTTTCTACTGGGAATATTTTAATGGTGAATCAGAAATTTTAACAAAAAGGAAATTTATAATAAAAATCAAATTATGTCAATGGTTTTTTGAAAAGCTCGTTAAAAAAACTACTTATCCTCATCCTGGGTTGACGAAAGCGTTCTTTGCTTTGGCGAGTTACTGTTTTTCCACGATTAGCTCCAAGGGTAACCTCCCAACAGGATACAAAGAAACTCCCTGCACCAAGGGGGAGGTAATCTTCCAGGCAGGGTAGAAGTTTATTGTTGGAATTTCGCTCGCTTTTTATATTCAACTAATTGTAATTGTTTTATTAATATGATTGATAACCCTTAACAGATTTTTTAAAAAAATGGGCTTTTTAGGTATGAGCCTAGTTATCTATCAGTGAAATAGCCACCTAATCGGATGAGTACTCTATCCCAAAGGGGGATATTGGTTCTGAGAATTAAAAAAATAATTTTATTCGTCGATTTAAACCATCAAAAGGCATTGACTCTCTTTTTTTTTCATATTATAAGAAGGCGGTATTTCCATTTGGTTTTTTTTGACAGAATAGAACCTATGTAATTTATTGTGAGGATTGATCTATGGCTAAAGTGTCCCTGACTATCAACAGCCGATCCGTAGAAACGGAATCGGGTAATACCATTTTACAAGCAGCAGCCCAGGAGGGGATTTTCATCCCTACCCTGTGTCATCATCCTTTGTTGAAACCGGAAGAGGCCTGCCGGATCTGTGTGGTTCAGGTGGAAGGGGAAGAAAAATTGGTGGCCTCCTGTGCCGTTCAGGTTAAAGAAGGGATGATCATCCAAACCGATTCCCAGGGCGTATTGGATGCCCGACGAGGCATTTTGGAGCTTTTGCTTGAAAATCATTATGGGGATTGCCTGGCCCCCTGTCATCTGGCCTGCCCGGCCGGGATCGATATCCAGGGTTACGTGGCCCATATCAGCCGGGGAGAGTTTACGGAAGCCCTGAAGCTGATCAAGGAGAAGAATCCTCTGCCTTTATGTATCGGCCGGGTCTGCCCCCATTTTTGTGAAGATGCCTGCCGTCGGAACCGGGTGGACCAACCCATTGCCATCAATCCCTTGAAGCGGTTTGTAGCCGATTACGACCGGCTGGAGGGGATTGCCTATAAACCGGAGATTCCGGCCGACAGCGGCCATAAGGTGGCCATTATCGGAGGAGGACCGGGAGGGCTTTCAGCGGCCTATTACCTTCGCCAAAGAGGTCATCAAGTAACTATTTTCGATGCCAAACCCCAATTGGGAGGGATGCTGCGTTATGCCATCCCGGAATACCGCCTGCCCAAGAAGATTCTGGATCAGGAGATCCAGGGGATACTCGACCTGGGGGTGGCGGTAAGACCGAACTGCGTTTATGGGCAGGACATAACTCTAGCCGCCTTACGGGAAGAAGGATATAAGGCCATTTTCATGGCCCTGGGGACCTGGAAGTCCTCCCGTCTGGGCCTGGAAGGGGAAGACCTGCCGGGGATTATGCATGCCCTGGATCTGTTGATCCGCACCTCCATGGGTGAGAAACTGGAGATCGGGAAAAAGGTTTTGATTATCGGCGATGGGAATACGGGTATGGATGCGGCCCGGACCTGCCTGCGTATGGGAACCGAAGAGGTGACCATGCTGTACCGCCGGTCCCGGAAAGAGATGACCGCCCATCATGAGGAAGTGGATGCCACTGAGGCCGAGGGGGTCAAACTGGAACTATTGGTTTCCCCGACCCGGATTATTGCTGAAAACGGCCGGTTCAAGGCCATGGAATTCATCCGCAATGAGCTGAAAGAGCCGGATGCCGGGGGACGGGCCAGACCGGTTCCCATACCCGGTTCCGAGGAGATCTATGAAGCGGATCTGGCCGTTATCTCCATTGGCCAATTTTCGGATCTGACCTTTCTGCAAAATGATCCGGACCTGAAGGAACTGGTTCTTTCCAAATGGGGGACCCCGGATGCCGATCCCCAGACCCTGCAAACCTCCATCCCCGATCTGTTTATTGGCGGGGACCTTTTTCGAGGCCCCCAAACAGTCATACAGGCCATCGCCGATGGACGGACGGCCGCGGGTTCCATCCACCAGTACCTGACCCGCGGGGAAGTGAAGCCAATAAAAAAGCCTTTCAATATCAGCAAGGGGAAGAAGCTGGCCCAAGTGGATGAGGCGAATTTTGAAGACGTTCCCAAACGTCCCCGGGTCCATCAACCCCATATGCCTTTGCCGGAACGGGAACATAATTTCAAGGAAGTGGAAGCTACTATCGATCAGACCGAGGCCATGGAAGAGGCAGCCCGCTGCCTCTCCTGCGGCTGTCAGGATGTTCTGGATTGTCGACTGCGCTCCTATGCCGATACCTATAATGTGGACATAGACAAGCTCCCGGTCTGGACCAAAAGGAAGTATCCCCTCCCCAAGGAGCATCCTTTTATTGCCGTCGATCCCAATAAATGCATCACCTGCCGGAGATGTGTTCATGGTTGTTCGGAATATCAGGTTCAACTGGCCTTCGAACTCCAGGAAGTCCAGAAAACCCCGGAAGGAGGACCCCCGGTCTTTATTCCGAATATCAATGAACGCTGTGTCTCTTGCGGTTTTTGCCTGGCCAATTGTCCCACCGGTGCCTTAACGGAAAAGACCGCCGGCCTTCCAGGACCCTGGAATTTAAAAAGAACCAAAACCACCTGTACCTACTGCGGGGTAGGGTGCCAACTGTATCTGGAAAAGGTTGATGATCGAATCGTTCGGGTCACCGGGGTGGATAACACGCCGCCCAATTTCAGCCATTTGTGCGTCAAGGGCCGCTTTGGCTTTGACTTTATCAACCACGCGGATCGCTTGAAACACCCGCTGATCAAAGAAGGGGATCATTTCAGGCAAGCCTCTTGGGATGAGGCCCTGGACCTGGTGGCCAAACGATTTTTGGAAATCAGAGATCAGTATGGCCCCGATTCCTTGGCCGGTTTGACCTCGGCCCGGGCCACCAATGAAGAAAATTATCTGATGCAAAAGCTGGTCAGGGGGGTTTTTAAAACCAACAACATCGATCATTGTGCCCGGCTTTGACACTCCACTACCGTAGCCGGTCTGGCTGCGGCCTTTGGAAGCGGTGCCATGACTAATTCCATTGCTGAAATCGAGCAATCCAAAGTGATCCTGATCACCGGATCCAATACCACGGAAAACCATCCGGTAATCGGTGCGGCCGTCAAACGGGCCGTTCTCCAGCATGGGGCGAAATTAATCCTGGTCGATCCGAGGAAGATTGAATTGACTGAAATAGCCCATCTCTGGTTGAGACCGAGACCGGGAACCGACCTGGCCTGGATTAACGGTCTGATTCATATCCTTGTCCAAGAAAACCTCCTGAATACTCATTTTATCCAGGAACGGACCGAAGGGTTTGAAGAATTAAAGGCCGCTGTTTCCGCTTTTACCCCTTCCATGGTTTCCAAAATCACCGGGATACCGGAAAAAGATTTGTTCCAGGCGGCCCGTCTCTATGCCGGAGACCGGGCAGCCATATACTATACTATGGGCATTACCCAGCACAGCCACGGGACCGATAATGTTATGGCCCTGGCCAATTTGGCCATGGTTTGTGGAAATGTTGGGTTTCCCGGGACCGGGATCAATCCTTTGAGGGGTCAGAACAACGTACAGGGGGCCTGTGATGTGGGGGGGCTGCCTAATGTTTTTTCCGGGTATCAGAGCGTCGGCGATCCTGTAATCATCGAAAAAATGGAAAAGGCCTGGGGGGTCAAAGGTCTTTCCGATAAACCCGGCTTGACTCTGATGGAAATCACCGAAGGAGCCAAAAACAAAAAGATCCACGGTCTATACATCTTTGGAGAAAACCCGGTGGTTTCCGACCCGGATACGCATCATTTGACTCAGGCCTTAAAAGCCGTGGATTTTTTAGTGGTTCAGGATATCTTTTTAACGGAAACCGCTCAACTGGCCCATGTGGTTTTACCAGGGGCCTCTTTCGCCGAAAAAGAAGGCACCTTCACCAACACCGAACGCCGGGTCCAGCGGGTTCGACAAGCGATCTCTCCATTGGGAGAAGCAAAACCGGATTGGCAGATCATTACCGAATTGTCCAACCGGATGGGTTTGCCCATGGCCTATGAAAACCCGGAGGCTGTTTTTGAGGAAATGCGTTCTCTAACCCCCGCCTATGCCGGAATCACCTACCAAAGGATAAACCGGGCGGGGATCCAATGGCCTTGTCCGACCCTGGATCACCCGGGAACCCCTTATCTCCATCAAGACCGGTTTACCAGGGGGCTGGGCAAGTTTCATGCCCTGATTTATCGGGGACCCATAGAGGTTCAGGATGCCGAATATCCCCTGGTTTTGACGACGGGACGGATTCTATATCATTACCATACCGGAACCATGACAAGAAAGAGCAAGGGCCTGGAGGAGATGGCCCCGGAGTGTTTGATCGAGATTTCATCGGCCGATGCCCGCACTTTAAAGCTCTCCGAAGGAGAACGGGTCAAGGTCGTATCCCGTCGTGGAGATCTGGAGGCCGGTGTCAAAATAACCGATCGCTCTCCTCAAGGGGTGATCTTTATCCCCTTCCATTATGCGGAAGCCGCCGCCAACCGGCTCACTCAGACCGCTCTGGACCCGGTGGCCAAGATCCCTGAGTTGAAGGTTTGCGCCGTGCGGATTGAAAAATTGTGAGGTGATTCAGTCAAGAACCAAGGTGATTATTATTTCCCTCCAACGCCTGCTTTTCCTGATCGGCCTATGGATTTTGGGGTTTTTTGTTTTTTCCCTGGAATTATGGGCCGGCGGGGCCTATCCTTACCGTTTTCCGGATTCCAAACTCTCCCTGGACCCCAAAGCTGATACGGTCATCGGAATTTTAGGAGAATATACTATTAAGGAAAAGGACACCTTGCTGGATGTGGCCCGGGATAATGATCTCGGGTTTAATGAAATGGAATCCTTATATCCTGACATCGACCCCTGGGTTCCTCCCCGCGGGATGAAGCTGGTTATTCCAAGCCAATGGATCCTTCCTCAAACTCGAAAATACGGCCTGGTGATCAATATCGCCGAGATGCGGTTGTATTATTTTTTAAAATCCATTGGGATGGTCCGAACCTATCCCATCGGAATCGGGGATCACGGCTGGTTCAGTCCTGAAGGGACCTTTTGGGTCAAGGAAAAAAGGAAGAAACCCGCTTGGTATATCCCCGAGTCCCTCCAGGAAAAATATCAGATGAAGGTTATGCCTCCCGGGCCTGATAACCCCTTGGGGGACTATTGGCTTGGCCTGTCCATCGCCGGGTACGGGATTCATGGAACCAATTTCCCCTGGGCCATCGGACGCTTAGTGACCCATGGCTGTATCCGTCTTTATCCGGAAGATATAGAAAAATTATTTCCCCTGGTTCGGGTCAAAACACCGGTTGAAATCCTTTATGAACCGGTCAAAGTGGGTTTGAAAGAGGGAAGGATATTTATGGAAGTCCACCCGGATGTCTATCAAAAGATTCCGGACTTGAAAGAGTATGGAACGAATAAAATAAGGTCGTCCGGCTTGGCCGAAAAGGTGAATCAGGAACTCATGCTGGAGGCCTTGGAAAAAAAACAAGGGATACCGGTCGATATCACCCAAAATTGACGACTTCGTAACAAGTCCATCTGCTGTGTTGCGCGGCACCCTTCCCCGGTTTTCACCGGGGCAGGCTTATTGCGGCGTACTTCGATGTACGCCTCATTCCTCAGGCTTTGCGGGCCAAGTCCCGCCTCTGGCGGGAGAGGTTTTTACTGTGATGTCCCGTTTGATGACTTTTTTTCGAGTTCATCAATATTGATATTTTTTGATTTTTTTCTTGACAAAGTTATGGTTTTACTTTTAATTAATATATAGAATCCTTTTGCTTATTATTGCTTATTAATTAGTTTGTGACTGTAAATATATATTAAGGATTTTGGAGAGGAGGTGAAAGAGAATGATCCGACCAGGAAAAGCTATAAAAACAGGTGTTCTATTATTTCTTTTATTATTTGTCGGTGCATTGGGGTTAGGGTGTTCTTGTTTTATGGCAGCCACGGCCGAACCTCCCAAAGCGGCACCGGCCCCGGCCCCGGTTGTTCAGGCTCCACCGGCCCCTGCGGTTGATTATGGGAAGATCGACGCTGCCGCTAGTAAGGCCGAATCTGCGGCCAGTTTAGCCGAGGCAGCGGCTAAGAAAGCCGAGATGGCCGCTGGAAAAGCCGAGATGGCCGCCGAAAAAGCCGAAAAGGCAGCCGAAAAAGCCGAAGCAGCAGCCAATAAAGCCGAAGCTATTTTTATGAAGAAGATGAAAAAATAACGGGATTAAAGGTCGATCAATGCTCTAAAGGCCTATAGGTTGAAATAAACCTATAGGCCTTTTTTAATGGAAGAATAAAAGATTCAAGGGTTCAGGATTCAAGGATTCAATTGAACTATTATAATAAGAATATGCAAAATATACCTGTTGCGAGTGGCGGGTTACGGGTTTGGCGTCGGAACATAAAGTTGTTTTTCTGAAATCGACAACTCACAACCCGAAAACCGTAACGAAGATCAGCAGTTAAAAAAAGAAAGATTCATCTTCGAATCCCAATTTACACGGACAAAATTTTATGCATCCCGTCAACTCTTCGGATAACCTGTACGATGTCATCGTCGTCGGCGCCGGCCATGCCGGCTGTGAAGCGGCCTTAGCGGCAGCTCGGATGGGCCGTCATACCCTTCTTTTGACCATCAATATCGACCATATAGGGGCCATGTCCTGTAATCCGGCTGTGGGAGGGCTGGCCAAGGGGCATTTGGTCAAAGAGATCGATGCCCTGGGCGGCGAAATGGCCAAAAACATTGATAGCACCGGTATCCAGTTTCGCCTCCTGAACACTCAGAAGGGACCGGCAGTCTGGTCCTCCCGGGCCCAAGCCGATATGGACGACTACAAACAACGCCTCCGCTGGGTGGTGGAAAATCAAGAGAGACTAGATGTAAAACAAGCCATGGTGGATTCCCTCTGGGTGGAACAGGGGACAGTGAAAGGTCTGCGAACCAGCTTGGGACAGCTTTTTCTGGCCCAAGCGGTCATTCTGACCACCGGGACTTTTCTGCAGGGTCTGATTCATATCGGTTTTAATCAGTTTCCGGCCGGCCGGATGGGAGATCCGGCCTCGATGACTTTGTCGGATTCTTTGAAGGCCTTGGGGCTTGAGATGGGGAGGCTTAAGACCGGTACCACTCCCAGGTTACAAGGGAAAAGCATCGATTTCAGTTCTATGAAAATTCAAGGTGGGGATGAGCCGCCCATTCCCTTTTCTTTCACCACCGAGTCCATCACCCAAAAGCAAGTGCCCTGTTATATGACCTACACCCAAATTAAAACGCATGATCTGATCAGGGCCAATCTGGATCGTTCCCCCCTTTTCTGCGGTCGTATACAGGGGACCGGGGTTCGTTATTGTCCTTCCATTGAAGACAAGGTGGTTCGTTTTCCCGAGAGAACAAGACATCAAATTTTTTTGGAACCCGAAGGCCGAAAGACCACCGAATATTATCCCAATGGGATTTCAACCAGCTTACCGGTGGATGTTCAACTGGCCATGCTCCGGTCCATACCCGGTCTGGAAGCGGCCGAAATGGTCCGGCCGGGTTATGCGATCGAGTATGATTTTGTCGATCCCCAGCAATTGACCCCCACTCTGGAAGTCAAGTCAGTGGCCGGGCTTTATCTGGCCGGGCAGATCAACGGCACCTCCGGTTATGAGGAAGCCGCCGCTCAGGGTTTGATGGCCGGGATCAATGCCGCCTTAAAAATTCAAGAACGTGACCCGTTGATTCTGACCCGTTCTCA
Organism: Deltaproteobacteria bacterium RBG_13_43_22; assembly: GCA_001797675.1. Taxonomy (GTDB): domain Bacteria; phylum Desulfobacterota; class RBG-13-43-22; order RBG-13-43-22; family RBG-13-43-22; genus RBG-13-43-22. The sequence continues at coordinate 13,940 of MGQB01000028.1, forward strand.
GGCCTATATCGGGGTGCTGATCGACGATCTGATCACTAAAGGAACCAAAGAACCTTACCGTATGTTCACCTCCAGGGCTGAATTCCGGTTGTTGCTGAGAGAGGATAATGCCGATCTGCGTTTAACCGATCTGGGTCGAGCCGTAGGCCTGGTGGATGATGAACGTTATCGAAATTTTTTCCTGAAAAAACAAGAGATACAACGGGGCTGGGACCTGCTGAACCAATCCCTTGTTTCCCCGACCGCCGATTTTAATCAGTTGCTGATGAGATTGAGCAGTCCACCGCTTCGAAAACGGCTGTCTTTAAAAGAACTATTACGGCGGCCGGAGCTGGGATGGAGGGATCTTTTCCCATTATGCCCCGAGCTGGCCCATGTCAAACCGGCGGTGGCCGATCAATTGGCGATCCAGGCCAAATACGAAGGCTATTTGGAAAGACAAGCGGAACAAGTAAAACGTTTTGAAAAAAATGAAAAAACTTTGATTCCCGATCAGATGGAATACCGTAATCTTTCCGGTCTGTCCAACGAAATCAAAGAAAAGCTTGAGGCTATTCGCCCAGGGTCATTAGGCCAGGCCTCACGGATCTCCGGAGTGACCCCGGCAGCCATTTCCATCCTTCAAATTTACATAAAAAAAATAAACAAAAATACTTGACAAGGCTAATTCCTTGTAGCATATTAAATTCCATTTAAAAATAGATGAGTTATGGCAAAAAAGTTATTGCCAGCAGAATATTTAGGAATTATAATTATCCAAGATAAACCATTAAGGTCCTGATTGAGGAAAGGAGAGGGACTATGGCCCTGACCAAAGAAAAAATTATCGGCACCATCTATGAGAAAATCGGTTTTAGTAAAAGCCAATCCAGAGATGTGGTGGAGCAATTACTGGAAATAATTAAGAAAGCCCTGGCCAGTGAAGAAAATATTCTCATCAGCGGATTTGGCAAGTTTGTAGTCAAAAGAAAGCGGGCCAGGCGGGGTCGGAACCCTCAGACTAACAAAGACTTGCAATTGAAAGCCCGGAGGGTGGTTGTTTTTAAGACATCCGGTGTTTTGAGAAAAAAGGTCAATACCGGATTGTAGTGAGCGATCATTAAGATTTTTTTTTCGGAAACCAAGACCATTGCCCTGGTTAATCGGCCACCACCAGGGCTTGGGGAAATCCATTACTCTCCAACTGCCGTTGCAAACGAAGGGCTTCCTGAAGCTGAGTACAGTGGGCTAGCCTGACCCGGAAGAAGGTTTCTCCGGAACGGTTTATTTCAGATATTTCTACCACGGGGTAATCCTTTTGCAGCCTCTCTTTTAAGTTTAAGGCGTTTTGCAAATCCTTGAAGGCCCCAATTTGTACCGAAAAATCCCCTCGTTGATAATCAATTCGCTGGATCAGGCGAGTGACCCTTCTGCCGTTTTCTTCCTTGTCCTCCAGAATCCCCAAAGCCTCCAATTCGATCAAGGCCGTTCCTGGACCGATGAGTCCCAACTCCTTAGCGGCGGTATAAGACAGGTCCAGGATGCGGTCTTTTATAAAGGGGCCGCGATCATTAATTCTCACCAGGATTTCTTTATTGTTAGCAGGGTTTTTAACGCGGACCTGAGTATTAAAAGGCAGTATCCGGTGGGCGGCGGTAAAAGCGAACATATCATAGGATTCCCCGGAAGAGGTTTGTTTTCCGTGGAAATCAGGACCATACCAAGAGCAGATCCCCTTTTCCTTGAATTCGACCACCGAATCAATCGGGAAATACCACTTTCCGTCAACGGCATAAGGTTTTTCTTTACGTTCTGTTTTAGAGGCCACCGAAGGAGTTTTCTTGGCCGCCCTGGGGGGGGATGAGGCAGGAGGGATGATAATTGTTTTGTAACATCCGGTAATTGCAAAAATGAAACAACTGAAAAAGGATAAAAATATAAGCCGATGATTCATTTTTTTATTTTAACAAACCTGAAGAGATGAAAACAACCACTTTTTTCTTGACAACCGGAGTGTCTATTCTATAATTATAATATAACTATAAAATAGTTAATATGTAATTATTTGCCTTTAATTATCTAAATCAGGTGGATCGTATCTTGCCTGACTATGCGTTCGATTAAAATTTAAGGAATATTTTACCCATGACACAAATACCCAAAAAGATAAAAACCTGGCAAATGGTCCAGCCTTCGACCAAAAACAAAGAAACAGGAGAGGTCTTTCCCGGAAAAATCGAAAGTACTGAGATACCGGTTCCTGAACTTAAATCCGGAGAGGTGTTGGTTGAAGTCGCCGGTTGCGGGGTCTGTCATACGGACCTGGGATATTTCTATGATGGTGTGGCCACTGTCGTAAACCCCCCCCTGACCCTGGGCCATGAAATTTCCGGGACGGTGGTGGCCGGTGATGCGGCCTGGATCGGAAAAGAAGTGCTGATACCGGCGGTCATGCCCTGCAGGCAATGTTATCTGTGTAAAACCGGCCGGGGCAATCGGTGTCTTAATCAGAAAATGCCCGGCAACAGTATGGGGATCTGGGGCGGTTTTTCCAGCCACATACCCGTTCCCAGTCTGGATCTCTGTGAAATCAAGAATCGGGGGGGAATCCCCCTGGCAAATCTGGCGGTCGTCGCCGATGCCGGGACCACCCCCTATCAGGCGGCCAAAAGGGCCGGGTTACAACCGGGAGATAACGTTGTCGTCATCGGCATTGCCGGCGGCGTGGGACAATTTATGGGCCAGATCGCCAAAACCCTGGGAGCCGGGACGGTTATCGGGATTGACCTGAATGAAGAAAGACTGGGAAGGGCTCTTAAGTACGGTGCCGATTTTATCATTAATTCAACGGGCAAAGATGCGGCAACAGTGTTAAAGGAATTTCGAACTATTTGTAAAACCAACGATCTTCCTAATTTCGGTTGGAAAATATTTGAAGTCACCGGAGCCAGGGGGGGACAGGAAACCGCCCTGGCCATGCTGGGTTTCACCGGAAAACTGATTGTGATCGGGTTCGGGTTGGCTAAAATAGAATATTCGATCAGCCGTCTGATGGCCTTTGATGCGGAAATTATCGGGACCTGGGCCTGCCTGCCGGAATATTATCCTGCGGTATTGGATATGGTATTAAAGAAAAAAATCGATATTGATCCTTTTGTGGAAACCAGACCTATGAGCACCATTCGGGAAACCTTCGAAGAGGTCCATAAAACCGGTTCTCCGGCCAGACGAATTGTCTTAATCCCCGATTTTTAGTCTTTTGGAAAGAGATTAGGTGGGTTAATCCTGTTCTGAGCTAATTTCTTTGGCACGGATTTCAGGGATAAGAATCGGCTAAAAAGTAGCGGCGGTTATTCCGCAGGAAAATAATTTAGGTCATTTGCTATCACTAAAATCCGGTTGAAAAATATATCGAAAAAATGAAAGTGAGGAAATTAGGGGAATAGAATGGCTGCCAAGAGATGACGGCTTAAAAAATCATGCGTTGAGAGGACCGGAACATTGGAGGACCGAGGCCTTTCTGGGATTCGCCGCCTTTAATACCAAAAAAATCACCGGTCAGGACCAGATCGACTTCATCAAATATCGTCAATGGATTGCCGAAGGGGCCCTGATGGAAGAGTCTGTTTTCGAACCGGTGCTGGGTCAACCGAAAAAATAATGACGATGATCGATTTCGGATGACGGAATTCGGATTTCGGAAGAAAACAACAAGACCAGAGAAAATAAAACACAACAAAAGTTAAAAGGTCTTCTGAGGAATTTTGCAGAAGGCCTTTTTTATTGAAAATAATTCCAGAGGTGAGGTTGTTGGGGTTATGGATTTTTGAGAAAGCACGAACTCCAAAAAAGGAAATCTTTAATCTGTTTTTCTTATTCCGCAATCCGAAATCCGCAATCACATGGGTTCTTCAATCCCGAATTTTCTTAAAAACTTGGGATTCTTGCCCCAGTCTTTTTCCACCCGGACCCATAACTCCAAAAAGACCTTGGTTCCTAACAAGATCTCCATATCTTCCCGGGCCTGCAGGCCGATGGATTTCAACGTTTTTCCCTGTTTGCCGATCAGGATTCCCTTCTGAGAAGTCCGTTCCACGTGAATGGTGGCCTGAATATCGATAATGGGTTTGTCTTCACGTTCTCTAAACGTTTCCACGGTAACCGCCACCCCATAAGGGACTTCCTGGGAGATTAAGCGAAAAATTTTTTCCCGGATCAGCTCCCCCACTAAAAATCTTTCCGGAAGGTCGGTGACCATGTCTTCAGGAAAGTACGGAGGACCTTCCGGAAGGGTTTGCCGGATGCATTTTTCCAGTTCCTCCAAACCCTCTCCGGTCAGAGCCGATATTGGAATGATCTCTTGAAAGAGCGACCATTGGGAGGCTTGTTGTATAAGGGGCAGTAGACTTCTTTTGTCGATCAGGTCGATTTTGTTGATAGCCAGAAAAACAGGGGGTTTGGTCTTGACCAAACGGGATAAAAGATCGTTCGGAATGGAGGGTTGAACAGAAAAAGGTTCAATCAGGACGATGATCAGGTTGACCTCCGAAAGGGATTTTAAAGCGATTTGGGTTATCGTTTTATTTAAAATCCCTTTGGGCTCCAGGATCCCCGGAGTGTCCAGGAAAATAAATTGACCTCCCGGAACATGCTTGACTCCCAGGATACGGTTTCGAGTGGTTTGCGGGCGGGAGGAAACGATGGATATTTTTTGTCCCAACAGGGCATTCAGCAGGGTCGATTTTCCCACATTGGGTGCCCCGATTAAAGCAACATACCCGGATTTAAAGGACACGGAGGATCCTTTTTGTTAGCTTGGAGTTTTTAATTCTAATTGGCTCAAGGCCTTTTCGGCGGCTTTTTGCTGGGCGTCTTTTTTGGTTTTGCCTTTTCCGCTGGAAACCACCTGGTCTTGAATGGTTACTTCCACAAAAAAGACCTTTTTATGATCCGGTCCCTCTTCCCGAAAGACGCTGTAAACCGGTATGGTTTTCAGTTTTCCCTGGCAGTATTCCTGCAAGAGGGTCTTATAATCCTGGGTAAAAAGGTTGCCATGATCCTCAAAATGAGCCTGAAAAAGTCGGTCGACCAGGAGGGAAGCGGTGTTAAATCCGCCATCCAAATAGACAGCCCCCAGAACGGCTTCAAAGGTATCGGCCAGGAGTGAGGGTTTTTCACGGCCCCCGGTCCTTTCCTCGCCTTTCCCTATCAACAAATAGGACCCCAACCCCAATTGGAGGGAAAGGCTCGCCAATTTTTTTTTGTTGACCAGGCCGGCCCGGATCTTGGAAAGTCGGCCTTCCGGGAGGTTCGGATATTTTTTCAACAGCATATCGCTGAGGGATAAATTCAATACCGCATCTCCCAGGAATTCCAGCCGTTCATTGTGCTTCCATTCCGCTCCGGGGTGTTCGTTTACATAGGAGCGATGAGTCAGTGACTGTCTTAACAGATTAATATTGTTAAAAAAATATACCAAGGAGTTTTGAAGAGGGTCAAGGGGATTTGTGATTTTTTCTACCAAGGGAAAAAGCCTCCAAAAATCTTTATAAGAAAAATATATATCCTACTTAAAAGAAATTTTCAAGTGGATCTAATAATTTTGTTGACAATAACATATTTTTAAATTATAAATACCCTTTTAAATTATGGAGTTATTGAACCATGAAAAGCTATATACCCAAAAAGGATGAAATTAATCGAAACTGGTGTCTTTTTGATGCCGAGGGAAAGGTCTTGGGCCGGCTGGCCTCTGATGTGGCCCAACGTCTGAGAGGAAAAAATAACCCCGGATTTGTTCCCTATGCCGACACCGGAGATTTTGTGGTGGTGGTTAATGTTGAAAAGCTTATTTTAACAGGGAAAAAAATGGACCAAAAGGTTTACTACCGTCATTCCGGGTTCATCGGCGGTCTTAAATCCATTACAGCCAAAAAGTTAAAAGAGAAAAGACCTGAAGAACTGCTTCGCCAGGCGGTCAAGGGGATGTTGCCTAAAAACAGCCTTGGTCGGAAATTAAACAAAAAATTAAAAGTTTATGTCGGGGCCGCTCATCCCCATGAGGCCCAACAACCCGTATTGGTGTCTTAACCTCCTGCGAAGGTATGGAAGGGAATATGTCAGACAAAGAATATTACGCAACAGGAAAAAGGAAACTGGCCATCGCCCGTACCTGGTTAAGACCGGGGGCAGGACAGATCACGATTAACGGCAGACCCATAGACCGGTATTTCAGCCGGGAGACGGCCAAGATGGTTGTGCTTCAACCTCTCGAATTGACGGAAACCGTCGGAAAATTTGATATCCTGGTTAATGTGACCGGGGGCGGTCTTTCCGGTCAAGCCGGGGCCATTAAACACGGAATCACTAAGGCCTTATTGGTTTATGACCCGCAACTTCGAACGGTGTTGAAGAAAGCCGGTTTTATTACCCGGGATTCGAGGGTTAAAGAACGTAAAAAATACGGTCAAAAAGGAGCCAGGGCTCGTTATCAGTACTCAAAACGTTAGCCTTGCCGGTTAAAAATTCTCAGGATATAAAAGGGAAGGTCCAAGGGGCTTTCCCTTTTTTTGTTTCCTCTACGAACGGGGAAGACCGAACAGACCAAATAGACTCTATAGACCAATAAGACATTATGGCTATTACGGAACGCAACATTTGTCTATTGATCGCCTACGACGGGACTCGTTACCAAGGCTGGCAAAAGCAGAAGGAAGACCTGACCATCCAAGGGACGATTGAAGAAATTCTGACCCGAATAACCCAGCAACCGGTCTCCCTGTTCGGAGCAGGGAGGACCGATGCCGGGGTCCATGCCTGGGGACAAGTGGCCAGCTTTCGGACGACCTCTGAATTGAGAATTGAAAAAATTGAAGCGGCCCTCCGGGCCCTTTTACCACGGGATATCTTGATCCGCCAGGTCCGGCAGGTTGAACCGGATTTCCATGCCCGATATTCCAGCAAGGCCAAGGTCTATGATTATTTTATCTGGAATCAGACTCCATGCACCCCGTTTTTACGTCACTTTGTTTGGTTTGTGCAGGAACCCATAGAGGTTTCTCTGGTCAAGGCCGGCCTGTCTTTCTTGAAAGGGGAAAAGGATTTTTCTGCCTTCCAATCCAAGGGAAGCGAGGTTTCCCATGCTGTGCGCATCGTTTCTCAGGCCTTGCTCCTCCCCGTGCCCTGGGGCGGTTTTAGACTGAGGTTTAAAGCCGACGGTTTTTTAAGGCATATGGTCCGGAATATGGTGGGAACCCTGATCCGGGTCGGTTTAAAAAGGACCCCGATAGAAGAACTGGAGGAGATTATCCTTTCCAAAGACCGTTCCAGGGCCGGAGAAATGGCCCCGGCTCAGGGATTATTCTTGAGGAAAGTCCTCTATCCTTAAAGGGATGATGAAAAACGCCCATCTGCTGCGTTTCCCTCATCCTTCCCCGCCTTTCGTCGGGGCAGGCTTGTTGCGGCGTACATAAGGGTACGCCTCACTCCTCAGGACTTCGGATGCCTTACCTCTGGACATTTTTGATCATCCCTTAAATTGGATTTGTCCATTTATTATCAATCGGGGTGGCGGGCTTTTTTGTTTATCCTTTTTCCGGTCGAACGGTTTCTTGAACCGTTTTGTGGATGCTCCGGAAGGCTTCGTCAAAATTTGTTATGGGCAATCGGCCGATTTCAATGTATTTGATAACGATTTCTTTGGTCACTTTTAAGACCATTTCCTCTTCAGGTTTCATTCGGTTCAAACCTCCTGATAATAACTATAGAATTAAAGGGGTCAAGGGGTCCAAGATTCAAGTGAAAGGGGTTGAAGTTTAATCCCTTGAACCCTTCGAAACTCTCCGAGCCGGTAGCTTGGAATCCTCGAACCCTATTTTTGTATTAAATAACGGGCCTCCGCATGAGGAAGAAGGCGTTTCTTTCAGCAGAGGCCCTTGGTTAAGAAGAACCTGAGCAGCCCTCCTTGGAAATAAAAGATACCCCAGTCCCTGAAGGGAAATCAAGGGGTTTATTTGAAAATTTCATGGCCGATTAATCAGGCCTGTGTTATATAGAAGGGAGAATCGAAGAAAAAAAGGAATCCATAAATAAATACCATGGGCGGTTTGATCCAAATTCTTTCTGAATCCCTGATTAACCAGATTGCCGCCGGCGAGGTTGTTGAAAGACCGGCATCGGTGGTTAAGGAATTGCTGGAGAATTCCGTCGATGCCGGGGCGTTCGACATCCAGGTCGATATCCATCAAGCCGGAAAAACCTCTATCCGGGTGGCGGACAACGGCCGGGGCATGAACAAGGATGACTTACTCCTGGCCATCGAACGGCATGCGACCAGCAAAATTAGGGAATACGCCGACCTGATGGCCCTTAAATCGATGGGTTTCCGGGGGGAGGCCCTGCCGAGCATTGCTGCGGTCAGCCGGATGTCCATCATTTCCATTCCTTCGGGGGAGGGTTCCGGTCATCGCCTGGAAATCTGGGGAGGGAAAAAGATCGGTCTGGAGGAAGTGGCCGGGACTTCCGGGACAACGGTGGAAGTGCTGGATCTTTTTTATAATACACCGGCACGAATGGCATTTTTAAAAAGTCCCAGGGTCGAGTGGAACCAGATCCAAACGGCTCTCGAACGGGTGGCTTTGGGTTTCCCTTTGCTTCGTTTCGAACTTTCCCATAACGGGAAAAAGGTCCTCCAACTCTTTCCGGCCCAAGACTTGAACCTTCGTTTACAGGACTTATGGGGTCCGGAAAGAATAAAAGAATTGATTCCGGTGGATTTGGCGGAGGACCGGATCCGGATTTACGGTTTTATCTCTCCGCCTCACCATCATCAAAATTCCTCCAGGAATATCGCCTTTATCATCAACCAGCGTTGGGTACGAAGTCCTCTTTTATACCCCCTGATTCTCCGGGCCTATGCCGGTATGATTCCCTCGGGGCGTTTTCCCACGGCGGTCCTTTGGATGGAAGTTCCTTCGGAATTGATTGATGTCAATATCCATCCCTTCAAACAAGAGGTGCGTTTCAGTCAAACCGCCTGGATTCAAACGCTGGTCGGAAAGGCCATTGGACGCTCTTTGAAATCCCATGTGCCTAAACCGGGGAGGATGGAAAAAGAATTTTTTTCTCAGGACTGGACGACGCCTCCCAGTCAACCCTTTTTGTTCAAGGAGTCCGATATCCCCCAATTTCTGGCTACTTCAACCCCAATAGAGGGTCCGGCCACTTTGGATTTTGGGTCCGGAGAGGAGGTTTTTTCTCAGGATCAAACAACCCCTCTGACCATAGATGAAATGGAGGAAGAAGGAGAAAAGGTCGGCAGGGGAGGAGGATTTTCCGGATTAACCTTACTGGGTCAGATTCATGGGACCTATTTGGTGGCCCTGACGACCAGCGGCCTGGTGTTGATCGATCAACATGCGGCTCACGAGAGGATCCTGTATGAACGATACCTTAAACAATGGCAAACCGGCGGGGTCTCTTCTCAATATCTCATTATCCCCATTTTGGTTGAACTTCCTCCCGGGTGGGTTGTCGATATTGAATCGATCCAGCCGGAAATAGGTGCCCTCGGATTTGAGATCACCCCGGCCGGCAGAAACAGCTTTTGGATAAAATCCATACCCGCAGGAATGAATTCAGGGCAAGGGGAAGAGACCTTGAAGGAAATTCTGGAAGCAATGAAGGCGGGGAACCGTTTATCAACGCCTGAAGATTTCCAGCAGTCCCTGATAAAACTTCTGGCCTGTCACAGCGCCATCCGTGCCGGGCAGGTATTAAACCCGGAGGAATGGAAAGCCTTATTAATTCAATTGGATCAAACCGAATCCCCTTCTCATTGCCCACATGGCCGTCCCCTATGGTTTTTGATCTCCTGGGAAGAAATTGAAAAAAGATTCAAAAGGAAATAATTATAAAAAAGGATTGAAGCTCCCTGCACCAAGGTGCAGGGAATCTTCCAGGCAAGGAAAGGATTTATTTGTTGTAGTTCGCTCGCTAACCCACGCAGCAAGCTGCGGGGAATGCGCTCGCTATTCCTGTTCAAGGGGTCAAGGAGTCGAAGATTCAAGGGAAGGAAGGCCTACTCAAGGTTTTAAAGATTATCCAAAAGAATTGCCATGGATCGCCCTAAATTAGTATTCATAACCGGACCCACCGCGGTTGGGAAATCCGGTCTCGGTCACCGACTGGCCCGGGAGGTGGGGGGAGAGATCCTCAATGCCGATTCCATGCAGGTTTACCGTTTTATGGACATCGGAACGGCCAAGCCAACTCTATCGGAACGACAGGAGGTCCCTTATCATTTACTGGATATCATCGATCCTGACCAATCCTTTGATGCCTCTGAGTTCAAAAATCGAGCCCGGTTGATTATTCAAGACCTGCATCTCCGCCGGATTCCCGTCCTGGTGATTGGAGGAACCGGCCTATATTTAAGGGTCCTGCAGAGGGGTATTTTCTCCTGTCCCAAACCAAAATCGGAGATCCGTGAACGATGGCAAAAAGCAGCAATCGCCTATGGTCCTGATTTCCTCTGGACTGCTTTAAAAGAAGCCGATCCTTTGGCTTCGAGCCGGATTCATCCCAATGACACCTTTCGCTTAATCCGGGCACTGGAGGTATTGGAAATGACCGGCAAGCCCATTTCGGAATGGCAGCAATGGGAGCAGAAGACCGGTCAGGAATATGAAATCCTCTGGATTGCCCTTTCTCTGGACCGTGAAGTTCTCTATCGGAGGATCAATACCAGGACCGAAGACATGATGACCAAAGGATTTCTTAAGGAAGTCCATGAGTTATTGGAAAAAGGCTATGGACCAGAATTAAAGTCCATGAAATCCCTTGGTTACCGCCACTTAACCGAGGTGTTAAAAGGAAATCTGGACTTAAAAGAGGCCCTTGATCGGTTGAGGAGGGATACCCGCCGTTATGCCAAGAGACAGTTGACCTGGTTGGCCAAGGAAAAGAATTTAAACTGGTTTTCTCCCCAGGAATTTGATAGGATACGAACAAAAATTTTTGAATTCTTAACTTGAAGATGAAACCATGTCGATCCCTAATTTTTTGACCCTGATTCGAATTGTCCTAATACCCTGGTTTGCCATCCTTCTCATCAATGGTTCTTTTAATCAGGCCCTTTGGGTTTTTGCCGGGGCTGCGGTAACCGACGCCTTAGATGGATTCACGGCCCGATGGTTTTCTCAGAAGACCCGTCTGGGTTCTTTGTTGGATCCCGTTGCCGATAAATTGTTATTGTCCACGGCCTTTATTTCCCTGGCCATCATGAAGGAGATTCCGGTCTGGCTTTCGGTGATTGTCATCAGCAGGGACGTAGTGATTGTCCTGGGGGTCAGTATTTTTTTCCTTACTCAAATCCGTTTTGAAATTAAACCAACCGTCTATAGCAAGATGACCACCGTTTTTCAATTGCTTTTGATTTTACTGGTTTTGTCTTCCGGTTATATTCATTTTTCCGATTGGATAAGACAAGGACTGGTTTTATTGACTTTAATCTTTACCCTCTTTTCTGGGTTTCATTACATCTATTCGGGCCTGAAAATTTTAACCTGATCCTTTCCGCCGACTCGGAAAATTGGTCAAAAACCCTCTTGGCCGTTTCGAGGGGAAGGGAACACGGCCTATTTTCTAATTCATCAAAGGTTTTTTTGGGGTTTAATTTTTTGGTCATGATCCTGGATCGGAGTCCCTTTCGGGGGATCAAGAGGATTGTGGATAAAATTTATGGAGTGTGCTCCAGGTTTTTGCTTGACACGTTAGGTTAGAATTGATTAAAAATAAATACAGATATAGGCACGTAGCTCAGGGGGAGAGCGCTACCCTGACACGGTAGAGGTCAAGGGTTCAAGACCCTTCGTGCCTACCATGAATAACAAGGACTTAGCCATTTTGGATTAAGTCCTTTTTTATTTCTGCTACCATTTTGCTACCATCTTCTTCAAAAATAGTGTTCTCAAGCCTCACGACAGCCTCTTGATTGGTCTCTTTCATAAGGTGAGCATAAACGTTTAAAGTAACCATCGGAGAGGAATGACCTAACTGAGTCTGGATGTACTTGATATTCTCTCCCTGTTCAATCATGAGGCTTGCGTAGGTATGCCTTAAGTCATGAAACCTTATCCTTTCGATCCCTGCCTTTTTTAAAGCCGAATCAAACTCCCGTTTGATCAGGTTGTTTTTGTCAATCGGTCCCCCGGCATTGTTAGGGAAAATCAAGTCGAGTTCGGTCGGGGGACAAGCCAGCTTCCATTTTTTTAACTCCGTCAAGAGGGTAGGGGAGAGGTCGATTTTTCGCTTTGACCCCTTTGTTTTGGTAGGAAAGAATCGGCCATTATTAAAAGTCCTCTGGATGTGGAGTTGTTTCTTTTCAAGGTCCAGGTCCTCCCACTTTGCCCCTAAAAGCTCTCCCTGTTAATGGCCGTTAGGAAAAGGGTTTTGAATTTCATAAACCAGAACATGGCCGTGGGGGTTGAATCCCAGAAAGTCGCCAAAGGTTTGGATGGCGATGGCGGCCCCGGGAATGGATTTTTTACCGGTATGACAATGTTAATAGCCTGGATAATCCGCTGTAAAAATCCAACGTGATCACTAAGTAAATCAAAATGGAAGGGATTCCTATGTCCAAAATTACATGCAATCGTCTTACAAATGAAATCGAGCTCATAGGTTCAGAGGCCTTTATTGAATCGAATTTTTACAGAATCCAGAATCTGATCATGGAAAGCCTTGGGCTGACGAATGAGCCCAGTTGACAGCAGTCAAGGCCAAAAAGCGATACCAGCCAGCACGCAAAGTAAATTGGTCTGCACGAAATCCTGAGGTTGAAAAGCAGATCCCTGCGGATGTATCTCAATCAAATCCATCTGCAGAGAGTCCAATTACACGGTTTTCTTCTCCTGTGATGATCAATAGACCGCCAATGAAGAAATATATCCGTAAAATTGGGCTTCCTGGACAGGAAAGAATCACCATTGAAGTGGTCCAAAAGCAACCCGAGGTACTCTCCATTGAGGAGTTAAGAGAAAAATTTGGGTTAACTAAACTAAATAATGTGGGGATAAGCTCTGGAAATTGGCTAAAGACGGGGTAATAGATGTTGTTGAATGTCTGGAAGGCAAAAAAATAGGCAGGACCATCGCTGACCCTGCCACAAGTTTACTGATTACAGTTAAGTCTACTTAAAGCGTAAGGGAGGTGTATTAAAAACCACTTCCATCAGGAACACCGTCACCCGCGTTTGGTGCCGGCCCAACACCCTGGCACAAATCAGGAAATACATCACACAGCATATCGCCCAAGCCGCCCCATTCACTTCCCTCAGATTCACCATCACCAGCGCTTGGTGCTGGTCCAGGTGAAGGAGCATTTGCTGCATTGACTAGCGGTGCGAATAAAAACATCCCTGCGATGACGAATACCATTATCTTCTTCATTCCTTATCCTCCTTGGCTTTAATTCAAGTTCAATATGTTACGATATAAAAGTAAATATCTATTTACTTAATACCATGCTGAAGCTATTATAGTCAAGTATAAAAAAAGGCAGGATCGTTATTGACCCTGCCTGCTATCACCAAGGTAAGAACCATGGTTTATGAAACCCCGATGGAACCGGGGTTGTTTACTTAAGTTTCCTTCTCACACCTACAAGTCCAAGAAGACCAAGACCAAAAAGAAGCATTGTAGTTGGTTCGGGTGTCTGAATGGGATTATAGTTATCTCTATATTCCCAACTGAAGATATCATGATTACCCCAGTCCGCACCAGTCCCTGATGTGAAGCCAACGGCCCGCCAAAGGATAGATTGAAGGTTCAGGAACAGTTTCTGGGGGAAGGGGGGCGGTATGGCATCCTTGAGTGCTCTCAGTGGCTCCACCTCACCGAGAGGCTGCCAAGTATTCATACCTTCCTGCCACACGATGGTCCGGAGATTAATTTCCCCATTCTGAAGTAACCGTCTCAGTTCATCTGTCTCAACCGGACCAATCTTTTTGCCCTTGACAGCATACCACCATTAGGCCATGGATTCCCCCTTCGCCAAACTCCTCATTTTGTATTTTAATTTGAGGATTGGTTTAACTTTAAAATAAAAACCCCACCTCTCTTCTGAGAAATGGGGTTAGTTATTACTTGGACACTCCTTAATTAAGAGTTGTCAGCAATGAAACAGTTTAATATTACATGGGAATTTCTATCCTTTCACCATCAAAAAGTCAATTAAAATCAATAGAACGATATTTCACCGGACAGAATATGTTACACCTACTACTAAACGGTGCAAGATACCCATACGGTTATCAATTACTATTCGAAATATTCAAAAGCCTCCAAATTAAATAAGCAGGCAGTGAAACCTTTTTCTATCCAGTTGTCTTTGGACCTGTTTCTTTTATTAGCGCTCATTCAAGGAGCATCATGAAAAGTGAAAATCATTTTCACAGAACAGTATTTTTTATTAACCCTATTTTTTAGCCGTGACGAAATCGAACATGCCTTTGCCGATGGATACCCGGTTAAGGCTGTTAAAACCGACTTGCCGAATCAGGTCATTTTGTTCTTCCACATTCAGGTGGATGGTTCCAATGCACATTTCGTAAAACTGATCCAGGATGGCGTAATCATACATGGGGTTCCGGAAGTCTTCCAACTTACTGGGATAAGGAAAATCAAGGATCAAGAGGGTTCCACCTGGCTTCAGCGCCTGATAGACTTTTTCCATGGCAGCCTTACGAAAAGGCGGGAAAATTTCGTGCAGGGTAACCACCATGCTGACCAGATCGAATTCATCCTTATAAGTCAATGTCTCTCCGCCGACCTGTTCCACCGAAACCCGGTCTCCCAGACCCAATTCATTAATAGCAGCCCTGGCCATCTCAATGCCGTAGCCGTCCGGATTTATGCCAACAAACCGGCTTTGCGGAAAGGCCTGAGCCAACTGGATGACCAGAGAACCGTCCCCGCAACCCACATCCAGGACCCTAACTCCTTCTTTCAGCAGATTGTTCAGCCATTCATGCTTGGGCAGGATCATGAAAAGAAAGGCCAGGTAAATATTCTTGGTGGTGGCATAGGCCATCCGGGATGATTCGAAATCGGCAAAGGATTTCAAAGAATCCCCGGTCTGAAAACAACCCACTCCCTGATCCATCATTCCTTTGCCGATTAGATCGACATCCGCTGAAATATTGGCCAGATAATTCCGGACATGGCTTTTGTCTCCCAGAATTTCTTCCAAAAAGGGTTGGAGTCTAAATCGTCCATCACCATCACTATCAAGAATTTCCATATGATAGGCGGTCTGACACCAGAATTTTAGATAGGGCTCGTGCAAGTGAAGCTGGGAAGCCAATTCGGCTGTCGTCAGTCCGGCTTTGTTTTTATTTAGGGCCTCCCATATCCCCAACTTATCGCCTAAATTAATCAAGTGAATCGCCATGAATCCCTTTTCAAAACCCCGTATTTTTTCCATCTGGGTTTTTGTCGTGATCTCTGCCATAATGATCATCGCCTCCTTTTTTCTTTTGGTTTGCTAATAAGCCCTATGAAATAAAAACCCCATCTCTTTTTAAGAAATGGGGTCGATTATTCTTCCATCAAAACTCCTTTGTTAGGGGTTGACAGCAAGAAACCTTATTTAAAGTAGGCAAATTTTAGACCTAAATGAGAAAAAGTCAAATATTTTAAATCCATTTTAAAGAATTTTCGTTTGTACTCCTCCGATTTTTCACAAACGGAACTTGCACGATTACAGGAAGAAATATTTGCGGATGCCTTGCTACCAGTTTGCTACCGCTTTAATACAAAACACCGTAAAAAAACAAAAGGGAAGAAAAAAGATTTCTCTCCTTTCTCCCCCTTTTTCCTTTGTTGTTTCTTTGCCTTGTTTTACCTTGCTACCATGATAATATATAATAAATTTAATCACTTAATCCAATGCCACGGTAGAGTTCAAGGGTTCAAGACCCTTCGTGCCTACCATGACATCTAAAGGAGCCAGTTGATAGGGACTGTGGGTCTGTTGAAAAACCCCTTTACCAATTACGTTGTGATATACAGAATTCTTATAGAAAAAGGATTTTTT
>MGQB01000029.1 GCA_001797675.1 Deltaproteobacteria bacterium RBG_13_43_22
AAATAATCGCCCCAGAAAATGTCTCAACTACCAGACCCCTCATGCGGTCTTCTGTCAGGCTCTTAGTGGTGCACTTTGAAGTAGAATCTGCCCAACTCTCTTTATGAAAAAGAGGCGCATTATGAAAGACGAGGAAAAGACCAAGGCCCAACTTATTGAAGAATTGAAGGTTCTTCGAGGTAATTTCAGTGAGATGGAGTCCAGTCTTCAGGCCACGAAAGTCATCCTGAGCAGATACCAGGATTTTATCGAAAACGTGGACGATTTATGCTCTGAGTCCGATCTGGCGGGCAAGTTTATCTTCACCAACACTGCTTTGTCACGAAAGCTCGGATATACACTGGAGGAATTCCTTCAGTTGAAACGCGAAGATCGATATGCCTCCCCGGAGGAGGCGCGAAGGACCTTTCAGATATATACCGACCTATACCGGAAGGGTAAAGGGGGAGAAAGGTTTTATGCCCATCATCGCAGCAAAGAAGGGAAAATACTGACCCTGGAAATATCGGCCTCGCTCGTCCGTGACGCCGAAGGCAATCCCGTCGGCTTCCGGGGGATTGGCCGGGATGTAACGGATAAGATAAAGAGGGAGCAGGAACAGGAAAGATACCGAAAATTTTTTGAAAGCATCGATGATATATGTTTTGAAAACGATCTGCAGGGTAATGTGATCTTTATGAACGAAGCCCTGTGCCGGATTTTGGACTTAGGTCGTGAGGAGTTACAAAATATGAATTTTCGCCAATTTGTAACTGAAGATACAGGGAACCAAATTTTTGAAAGATACAATGAAATATATCGGACGGGCAAGCCCGCACAACTCTTTAATTTTGAAATCATTCGTAAGGACGGAATAGGCAAGTTTTTGGATATTACCGTGTCGCTGATCCGCGATGCCGAAGGCAGTCCCATCGGCTTTCGCGGTGTTGCCAGGGATGTAACCGAGCGAAAAAGGCTGGAAGAAGAGCAGGAAGGTTTAAGGGAGCAAATCAACCAGGTTAGAAAGTTGGAGTCTATCGGGACATTAGCTGGAGGGATTGCTCATGATTTTAACAATCTGCTTATGGGTATTCAGGGGTGCGCCTCTTTGATGTTAATGGATATCGATTCCCAACACCCCCATTATAAGCCATTGAAAACAATCGAGTCCCAGGTTCAGAGTGGTGCCTATTTAACTAAACAGTTATTGGGATATGCCCGCCGGGGAAGATATGAAGTGAAGTCCACCGATCTTAATGAACTATTAGCCAAGACCGTTTCCGTTTTCAGCAGGACCAACAAGGGGATCCACATATACCAAAAATATGAGAAGCTGCTCTGGAAAACAGAGGTGGACCAGGGGCAGATTGAACAAGTGTTTTTAGATCTCTTTTTGAACGCTGCCGAGGTCATGCCCGGAGGAGGATCCCTTTACCTGGAGACGGAAAACACCATACTTGATGAGCACTATATTAAACCCTATGAGATTACGCCGGGTGCCTACGTAAAAATATCCGTTACAGATACGGGCACGGGAATGGATGAGGAGACGATGCTGCGGATTTTTGACCCTTTTTTTACGACGAAAGATATGACCCGAGGTGCGGGGCTTGGGCTGGCCTCTGCCTACGGCATAATTAAAGGCCATAAAGGGATCATCAATGTCTATAGCGAGAAGGGCCATGGGACGACCTTCAAAATTTTTCTTCCAGCCGAACATCAAGAAGAGATACGTCAGGAAAAACCCGCTATTGAGACGGTCAAAAAACAAATCACCCTTCTTTTCGTTGACGATGAAAAGGCGATTACCGATGTGACCGGTGCAATGCTCGAAAGGATGGGGCACCGGGTCATCATTGCGAACGGGGGCAAGGATGCGGTGGCACTGTACCGGATGAATCGCGACCGCATTGATTTAGTAATCATGGACATGACCATGCCGGATATGAGTGGAGGCGAGGCTATTGAAAAGATTAGATCAATCAACCCGGAGGTACAGGTCATTCTTTCCAGCGGTTACAGTTTGAATGGTATGGCCAGAGAAATTATGAACCGGGGCGGAGTGCAGGCCTTTCTGCAGAAGCCATTCCAAATGAACCTGCTCAGCAAGAAAATAAACGAAGTTTTAGGAGTGTAAACCTTTTATATTTTTATATTGGGGCCGGACCACGCGAACGAGGTGAGTTTACAATGAAATGCTTATAAAATGAGGGTCAACAAAGGCCTTAGAACCATCTTTCCCCCCCATAAAGGTGGCTTTAAGAAGAACAAAGATGCCACGAGCTAACCGACACTTCATTTCGAATCACATCCGGCATAGTACCCAGCGATGCTATGCCTTATATGGGCCATTTTGCCCCCGAAAAGAGGATTTTAAGGCAAAATATGGGCCTAAAATAGAACGTTTATCTTGATATTTAAAGGGGTTGGTCTGGTCCGACCCCAAAAAAGTAAAAAAATTTTTATACTCTTTCCATCAATAATCAAGTTCTGTCACCAAAAAGGAGCAAGGGAAATGGAACCTTCTGAGGCAATGAACATGATGAGGAGATTTTGTGTGGGGGATCTGATCAGACGTCGGGTTCGGAAAGCACCGAAGGATGAAGCCATCGTGATGAATTATAAAGGCTCCATCACGAGACGGTTGACTTATGAGGAATTGAACAGAGAAGCGAACCGGTTTGCCAATGCCATCATGGGCCTCGGGGTGAGGAAGGGTGACCGGGTGGCCATTCTATCGCACAATTGTGCCCAGTACGTGGTCTACATGGTTGCCCTCTCCAAGATGGGGGCCTGGATCACTCCGCTGAACTTTGCCCTCAAAGGCAGAGAGATCGTTCCTTTGCTGAATCATAGCGAACCGGTGATGCTCATCGTGGAGGACGATCTCTTGGACACCGTGCAGGAGGTGGAGAATGAGTGCGCCTTCATTGGTCATCGGATCATGATCAATCTCAGCGGAGATAAACCGTTGCCTCCGGGCTGGATCGATTTCGATGAGCTTTGTTCCGATCGTTATCCTGACGACGAACCCCAGGTGGAGATCAACGGCGAAGATGTTATGACTCTTATGTATACCAGCGGTACTGAGGCCATGCCCAAGGGGGTCATGAACAGCCACGCCAACTGGTATTCGACGATCATGAGCGGGTCCTTGGATACAGGCCTGTCGGTGAGGGCTTCGGTCGCCGGGGGATGGCGTCCCCTGGGCGCCAAAGCGGTCGGTTTGGGAGCGGCCCCCCTTTTCCATGTGGCCGGACAGGGATTGATCTTTACCGCACTGACCTCCGGCGGAAAGTATATTTTGCTGTATACGCCTGATCCTCAAATCATTATGCAATTGTTCGAAGCCGGGGAAGTCAACAGCGGCGCTGTCGCCCCCACGGTGGTGGTCAACCTCCTCAACCTGCCAGGAGGTGAAGACCTTATCCGGAAACTTTGGGGGAGGCTGGAATCGGCCCTCCTATACGGGAGCCCTGCCTCTGAGGCTTTGCTTAGAAAAATATTGGATCTCCTGCCGAATTGCCGGTTTTCCAACTATTACGGCCAATCGGAACTCACTCCCCTCGGATGTATGATATTTCATGATGATCTGCTCAGGAAGACCGCCGAGGCCAATAAGCGGTTCGATGGGGCCGAACCGATCGGGCAGCCCCATTCCATGGTGGAGATGAAGATCGTCGATGAGCATGACAACGAAGTCCCCGCGGGGACCGTGGGGGAAATCGTGGCCCGGAGCCCATCGGTCATGATGGGGTATTACAAGGATCCGGAGAGAACGGCTGAAGTTTTTAGAAGCGGATGGCTGCACACGGGAGACCTGGGCCGGATGGATGAGGAACATTTCTTCTATTTTGTGGACCGGAAGAAGGATATCATAAAGACAGGTGCGGAGAACGTATCCTCTGTTGAAGTGGAGCAGTGGGTGGCGAAACATCCGAAGGTGGCCGAGTGCACGGCGGTGGGCCTTCGCCATGAGAGGTGGGGTGAGGCGGTTACGGTCTTCGTTGTGTCAAGCCCGGGCGCCGTAATCGAGGAAAAGGAGATTATCGCCTACTGCCGGGAGGGGCTCGCCGGCTACAAGGTGCCGAAGCGGGTGATCATCCTGGCCGAGATCCCGAAAAATCCGAGCGGAAAGATCTTGAAGAAGGATCTGCGGGCACAATATCGTGACCTCTACCTCGAATGATGGTCATTATTGTTTCAAGAATAAAGTCAGCCGTAGACTTGACTACTTCACTACCAATGAACACTAAGGACAGATGAAAACCTCACTTAAAAACAGATCTGATCTCGATACCCCTTGTCTGGTGCTCGATCTGGATATTCTTGAGACTAATCTCCGGAAGATGCAGGCCGCTGTCCACAGCGCCGGCAAGAATCTGCGCCCCCATGCCAAAACGCATAAATGCTCATCCCTGGCCCGGAAGCAAAAGGAGGCCGGGGCAATCGGTATCTGTGCCGCGAAGGTATCGGAAGCCGAGGCCCTGGTGAAGGCCGGTCTCCGGGGAATTCTTATCACCGGGCCGGTCCCTACACCGGGAAAGATAAAAAGACTTATCGATATTCTGGCCATGGATCCCTCCCTGATGACGGTTTTGGACCACCGGGGGTGTGTTGACCGGCTTAATGCCGCCTTGGGCGAAAGAGGCCTGTCGATGGACGTGCTCCTGGATGTGGATGTCGGATTGCATCGGACGGGAGTGAAACCGTCAGAGGCCATAGAACTGGCCGAGTATATTCTTTCCCGCGAAAACCTCCATCTCCGGGGCATCCAGGCCTATGCCGGCCAGGTGCAACACATCCCTTCCTTCGACCGCAGAAAAATCGCCTCCCACCAATGCCTGCAGGAGGCTGTTCCCATATTTCGAGAATTGCAGAGCAGGCTGGAAACCTGCACCATCTTCAGCGCCTCCGGTACCGGAACCTTTGACATTGATCTCTCCGTTCCCGAGGTAACTGAATTGCAGGTCGGATCATACGCCTGTATGGATGTGGAGTATCTGGACATCGGATCGGCTGAAGATGACAGGCAATTTACCCCCTTCGGACCGGCCTTACGCCTGCTCACGACTGTGGTCAGCACGAACCAGCGGGGTTTTGTCACGGTCGACGCCGGGTTGAAGTCCCTTTACCGGGATGGAGGTACCCCGAGAATATTCGGCTCAGAGTATTCCGGGATGACCTACCACTGGTTTGGGGATGAGTACGGGATGGTCACCTGCCCGGACAATATAGAGATTCCCCCGATTGGAACCATCCTGGAACTTGTGACTTCCCATTGTGATCCGACCATCAATCTGTTTGATCGATTTCACCTCATCCGGGGGACTGAAGTCGTCGGCGTCTGGCCGATCGATCTTAGAGGATGCAGCCAGTAAAAACCCCGGGTGAAAAATAGGGTTTGATTTAAAGGAGAAGCAGGCCCGATAAAGCCGGAAAAAGAATTCTTAAGATAGGTTCCCACACCTGATAAACCGAACAGACGAGACAGACCAGACAGACCAGGTGGACCAGATAGACCCAACAGACCAGAAAGAGATGGGGTTTTGTTTTTGGGGATGGATCAGAAGGATCAGGTAATTAGAAACAATCGGACCTATGAGGTGAAAAAAGGAGATTAAGTACCAACGGCTTGGTCTTCATAAAAGTTATTTAATTATTCCAGGTCGTCCCCTTTACCGTCCCCTTTACGAAAGCTTTCCCTCAAGATTACGGGAAAATATCTTGACTTATCGGTAAAATGTTATATTCTACATGACATAAATAGGCTGACAAGCATATGAATGACCTGCAAAGTATAACAAGAAGCCCGTTAGGGAAGAAGGAAGCCGGGTTTCTGGCCAAGGCGGGGGTTCATCCAATCTTCGACCTCGCCTTTGCCCGCCGGATATTGGGCCATAAAAAGGATGACCTGACGCCCCAGTTTCTGGAGCGGTTGCAAAGTAAAGGTTGGATAAGGCGTATTCGCCGGGGGCGGTTTGCCGTTATCCCTCTCTCTTCCGGCGAAAACCGTTCGCCGCAGTTGCATGAATTTGTAGTAGCCATGGAGATCGTATCTCCGGCGGTGATTGCCTACTGGTCGGCTCTCAACCATCACGGTATGTCGGAACAGCTTCCCCGTACGGTCTTCGTGGCCACGGATCATCCTGTGCGTCGGCAGCCGGGAGATGTGCTGGGAGTGACTTACAAGATTGTGTCGTTGAAACCAGACAAGATTTTCGGCATCATAACGGATTGGATAAACGAGATTCCTTTCAAAGTCTCGGATCGGGAGAAGACGATCATAGACGGGCTTGATCTGCCACAATACGTTGGGGGAACCAGCGAAATTGCCAAGGCCTTGACGGTCTCCTGGAAGAGTCTGGATGAGAAAAAGCTGAGAAAATACGCCGCTAAAATCGGCAATTCCGCTGTTGCCAAACGGCTGGGATTCATTATGGAAACCCTGGGGTTGGGAGATGTCGAAACCTTACGCACCTCCATACCCCGGGCCCCCGGATTTTCTCCCCTTGACCCAACCATGCCGAAGAAGGGGAAATACAACAGGCGTTGGGGGCTTTTGGTGAACTCGGAAATACCAACGTGATCACGACCGCGGAACTGCATCGACTGGCCGAAAAAGAAGGGCTCCGCTTCGATCAGGTTGAAAAAGACTATGTCATTCTCTGGCTTCTGTCAGGATTGGCCCATTCCGGGGCAAAAGAGCATAACTGGGTCTTCAAGGGCGGGACCTGCCTGCGGCACTGTTATTATAAGGGGTACCGGTTTTCTGAGGATATCGATTTCAGTTGCCGGCCTGGCGGAGATAACCTGGAGGCTTCGCTCCGACTGCTTGATAAAGCCGGCGCCTGGGTTTTGCAGGAATCGGGTATTCAATTGTCCGGGCGGGAGCCCGTGACGGTGCCGGGCGATTTTCAGATCGAAATTCCTATGGAGTATAACAGGGGAGGGGCGCGACGGCAGAGATTACCGCAAGTCAAGGTGCATTTAACCTTTGATGAGCCCGTTTTGGATAAGGCGATCGTCCATTCCGTCAAATCGGGCTATTCCGATCTTTCGGCTTTTAGAATGACTGCTTATTCCAAAAGAGAAATCCTTGCTGAAAAGCTGAGATCACTGCTTCAACAACAAAGGAAGTGGCCCCGTCCGAGAGATTTATATGATCTCTGGTATATCTTGTGTAAATCAGGTGAGCGTTTTACCTGGAAAGAACTAAAACCTCTTTTTGAGGAGAAGTGCCGTATCCGAGCCGTGCGGCCAAATATAGCAAGCCTCACTTCGAAAACGCTGCGGGACTGGAACGAGAACGCATGGCTCAACCGTTTGAGGCCGATGTTGAAAGACGTTCCGGAATTTGATCGGGTGTGGAAGGAATGGGTCCATACTTTTCACGAGTTGGTTAAAGAAACCCAATAGGAATTCCTTATTTTTTCCAAAAACCAGACCAAACAGACCAGATAGACCAGAAGGACCATAAAGGATCGACTTTGACTGTTTGTGAGATCATTTAAGGAGTATCTTAATGGGAGGAAATGAATTAATACCGCAGGAAATCATTGAAAATAAAATTCTTCTGCTTAGAGGGAAAAAGGTCATTTTAGATAAAGACCTGGCTCAACTTATGGAGTTACCACTGGAAATTTAAATAAGGCTGTTAAACGTAATCTGGAACGATTTCCGGGTGACTTTATGTTTCAATTAACCCAGGAGGAATACAAGTCTCTAAGATTCCAATTTGGAATCTTAGAAAAAGGGCAACACTCGAAATATCTCCCGAATGCCTTTACCGAGCAAGGTGTGGCCATGCTTTCGGGATTATTAAACAGCCCGCGTGCCGTACTAGTAAACATAGAGATCATGCGTGCTTTTGTTCGATTAAGACAGATACTTTTATCCCATACCGAGCTGGCCCGAAAGATCGGTTTTGATCTCAAAGAAAAGCAGGCACGATACAGCATAAAGAAAATACGGGGAACTGGAAAGAGGTTGTTTTAATTAGTATGGTGTCCCCACATTTCAGGTTTTCTCTATAGGCTGAACGTTGATCCCTGAATGCTTTCAAAAAAGGAAAGGGAGATGACACCAACAGAGCTTTTAATGTACAGCGAACAAATTGGGAAATCCATTTACATAATTCGCGGACGGAGAGTGATGTTAAGCTCTTCTTTGGCGGAACTCTACGGGGTTGAACCTCGCGTGTTGATGCAGGCCGTAAAACGCAATATCGAAAGGTTTCCAGAGGACTTCATGTTTCAATTAACCATGGAAGAATTTCAAAACTTGAAATCACAAATTGTGATTTCAAGTTGGGGTGGCCTGCGCCGGGCAAGACCCTATGCCTTTACTGAACAGGGAGTGGCCATGCTGTCCAGTGTTCTTAACAGTCAAAGGGCCATCCAGGTCAATATTACGATCATGCGGGTTTTTGTTCGTATTCGTCAAATGACTGCCACCCAAAAGGCATTGGCCGGGAAATTGGTAGAATTAGAAGAACGAATCCAGGATCACGATGAACAAATCACAGATATCTTTAAGGCCATCCGGCAGCTCATGGCCCCGCCGGTTAAGCCCAAACGAAAGATCGGTTTTGATTTGAAGGAAAAGCAGGCACGATACAGCAGAAAGAAACGATCAGGAAAATAGGAGGAACTTGACTTTAACTGATTAATATGCTTAAATAAGTTATATTAATTTGGCTTCATAAAGATAAAGCAAATAGCCATCAGCCTTCAGCAGGCCTAACCGTTTTTCGCTCTCATATCCTGGGAGCTTTAATAAAGGTTCAATTTTGTTCAAGGTCAAGGAAGACGATAATTTTAACCAGAGGAATACAGCGAGTATTTCGAGGATTGAAATTTGAGTCTGAAGCATAGATTGGGCAAAAGGGGATTTTTTTTATGCTCCCACCAGAAAGGCTGGTCCATTTAGCAGTCCGACAAGACCCCATTTTTTAAAAAGAAGATGGGGTTTTTGTTTTAGAGAGTAAAAAATTCTTTCAGGGGAAAAAGGGAAAGATATGAGGGAAATAAAAATGGAGTTACCACCTGAACGTATTGAGGAAGTCATCCTGTTAATCCGAGGTCAAAAAGTAATCTTAGATTATGATCTGGCTGAAATCTATGGGATCGAGACTCGAAGATTAAACGAGCAGGTGAGGCGGAATGTAGATCGATTTCCTCCGGATTTCATGTTTCAATTGACCACCGAAGAATTTGAAAACTTGAAGTCGCATTTTGCGATATCAAGTTTGACCTGGGGGGGCCGTCGTAAACTTCCCCTGGCTTTTACTGAACATGGCGCGATCATGGCGGCATCTGTCTTAAACTCAAAAAGAGCAGTGGAAATGAGCGTGTTTGTTGTACGGGCATTTATCCGATTGAGATCATTACTTGCCACCCATAAAGAACTTGCTTTAAAATTAACGGAATTGGAGAATAAGCTAACCCTCCATGATAAGCAGATTGTTGCCATTGTGGAAGCTATCCGGAAGCTCATGGCCCCGCCTGTTAAGCCAAAACGAAAAATTGGATTCGACCTCAAGGAAAAGCAGGAACGATACAGCATAAAGAAACGATCAGGAAAATAGGAGGAACTTGACTTTAACTAATTAATATGCTTAAATAAGTTATTTACTTTTGGCTTCATAAACATAAAGCGAAAAGCCATCGGCCTTCACCAGGCTCCGCCGCTTTTGGCTCTCATATCCTGGGAGCTTTAATAAAGGTTCAATTTTGTTCAAGGTCAAGGAAGACGATAATTTTAACCAGAGGAATACAGCTGGTATTTCGAGGATTGAAATTTGAGTCTGATGCAGAGATTGGGCAAAAGGGGATTTTTTTTATGCTCCCACCAGAAAGGCTGGTCCATTTAGCAGTCCGACAAGACCCCATTTTAAAAAGAAATGGGGTTTTTGTTTTGAGGCGGGTAATCAACGGGTTAAAAGATAAAATCAAAAGTGAATGAAATGGGCGACGTCCCCTTTTTCAAACCTCAATAAGCTGCTCTTGCCTGTGGGAAAGTAAAATAAAAAAATCCTTGTTTTACTTTAACGGCTTAAAGTAAAATAAGGCCAATTAAAATTTACTTTAGGAGACTTCGTGGATATCGGGGGATTCAAAGCGGGATACCGGAGAAAAAGTAATAACTACCAATATTTT
Organism: Deltaproteobacteria bacterium RBG_13_43_22; assembly: GCA_001797675.1. GTDB lineage: Bacteria > Desulfobacterota > RBG-13-43-22 > RBG-13-43-22 > RBG-13-43-22 > RBG-13-43-22. Next base: position 10,140 of record MGQB01000029.1, read on the forward strand.
CTTCCGGAAAAGATAAATCATGAGTTTGCCTGGTCAGATGCGGCCATTTCCAGCCTTCTGGAAAAAGCATCCCTTAAGCTTGGAGAACTAAACTCTTTCGCGCGTTTTGTTCCTGACGTTGACCTTTTTATTAGAATGCATGTGTATAATGAAGCCGTATTGTCCAGTCGTATTGAAGGTACCAAAACGCAGATCGGTGAAGCCCTGCTGGAAGAAAAAGATATTAACCCGGAAAAACGGAATGATTGGAAAGAGGTTGACAATTATGTGGCGGCCATGAACTACGCACTAGATAGGCTAAAGAATCTTCCGCTTTCTACACGGCTTATCAAGGATACCCATACCATTCTTCTTGAAAGTGTCCGGGGCCATCATAAAAGGCCTGGTGAGTTTCGCCGGTCACAGAACTGGATCGGTGGCGCAACACTGAATGATGCGGTCTTTGTCCCTCCCATATATGAAGAAGTGCCGGAACTAATGTCTGATCTGGTAAAGTTTCTACACAACACTGGTATAAAGGTGCCGCATCTTGCACGTATTGCTATCGCTCATTATCAATTTGAAACCATCCATCCTTTTTTGGATGGTAACGGCCGCATGGGACGTCTCCTTATAACTTTATATCTGGTAAGCAACGGAGTGCTTGAACGCCCACTCTTGTACCTTTCCGACTTTTTCCATCGTCACAGGAATCTTTACTTTGACAATTTAATGCTTGTTCGTGAGAAAAATGACCTCGTGCAGTGGCTTAAATTTTTTCTTACCGCAATCGCCAGCACTGCTGAAAAGTCCGTATCGACGCTAAATGATATCCTCAAACTAAAGTCATCGCTTGAGCACAGCCTGTATCCGACCCTCGGCAAGCGCCTAAAGACGGGACAAGCTTTTTTCATGACTCTTTTCTCCACGCCTATCGTCACTGCCCGAAGCGTCCAGAAAACAGCAGACCTAAGTCCCAAGGCCGCTAATGATCTCCTCAATAAGTTTGTGGAGCTTGGTGTTCTTAAGGAAGCTACCGGCTATCAGCGCAATCGTATTTTTGTATTCAAATCCTACCTTGACTTGTTCAGCAAGGGGGCGAAGGAATGAGCAGTGCACTGAGCAGGCCAAGGGGTGAGTGGAAGGAGTGCAAGCTGGTAGATGTGGCAGAAAGAAACGATCAGGAAAATAGGAGGGACTTGACTTTAACTAATTAATATGCTTAAATAAGTTATTTACTTTTAGCTTCATAAACATAAAGCGAACAGCCATCAGCACTTACCGCCGTTCGCCGAACGACCCTGCCCCTCGCAGGCGCCGAACACTGAACGCTTTCAGAATCGGAAGGACGGTCCATGAAGCAACCTGACAAGACCCCATTTTGAAAAGAAATGGGGTCTTGTTTTTGGGGGGAATAGATAGTTTATTTGGTCTGGTTTTGGGACTAAGAGTCAAGAGCAGACCTGACCCTATCTTCAGCTCTAGAAAAAGAAAGATTCTTTTATGCCCCAACTTGAGCACATTGAAGTTATTGAAAAGCGGCTCTGGACTGCAGCGGATACTCTGCGGGCTAATTCGAACTACGCCAGTAATGAGTACTTCCTACCAGTAATGGGTCTGATCTTCCTGCGACACGCTTACAGTCGTTATCTTGCGGTCAGGGGTGATATCGAGACCAATCTTCCCAAAAGAGGGGGAAAAGCCCGGAAGCTGACAAAGGAAGATTTTTCTCAAAAGACGGCGATCTTCCTGCGTCCCGAGGCCCAATTCGACTATCTCGTTACTCTCAAGGACAGCGATGACCGCGCAAAAGCGATCAATGGGGCCATGGAATCTATAGAGGCTGATTATGTTAGTCTAAAAGGTGTTCTGCCTAAGGACGAATATCAGGAGCTTGATAATGCGGTACTCGGCCAACTTCTTCGCACTCTGGATCCCGAAGAATTAAAACATACCTTTGGTGATGTTTTTGGACGGATTTATGAATACTTCCTGACCCAATTCGCTGATCTGAAGGCCCACGATAACGGCGAGTTCTTCACCCCTGTGTCGCTTGTCTCTCTGATCGCAAACGTGTTGGAACCAAGCCAGGGAACTGTCTTTGACCCGGCTTGCGGATCGGGAGGCATGTTTGTCCAGAGTGCCCACTTTGTGGAGCGCCTGAAGCAAAATCCCGCGGAGAAGCTTACATTTCGGGGACTGGAGAAGAACGCTACCACCATCCGATTGGCCAAGATGAATCTGGCCGTCCACGGGCTCGAAGGCGATATCCAGAAGGCAATCACCTATTACGAAGACCCTCACGAACTGCTCGGTAAGGCCGATTTCGTGATGGCCAATCCTCCCTTCAACGTGGACGAAGTGGACGCCGACAAAGTAAAACGTGATCCCCGACTGCCTTTCGGGCTTCCGGGAGTTAATAAGAGCGATAAAGTGTCCAACGGAAACTATCTCTGGATCAGCTATTTTTACAGCTATCTGAACCCGAAAGGCCGGGCCGGTTTCGTTATGTCCTCCCAGGCATCCAGTGCCGGGCGTGATGAGGCCAAGGTTCGACAGAAGATGATCGAGACCGGTGACGTGGACATCATGATCGCCATCCGCTCAAACTTTTTCTATACCCGAACCGTGCCTTGCGAGCTTTGGTTCCTTAGCCGCGCCAAGCCCAACGAGCATCGCGACAAGGTGCTCATGATCGACGCGCGGAATATCTATCGCAAGGTCACCCGCAAGATTTACGACTTCAGTCCCGAGCAGGAACAAAACATCCTCGCTATCGTCTGGCTCTACCGGGGCCAGACCGATAAGTACCTAAACCTGGTGGCCGGGTATTGCCTTCGCATGCTCGACGAGGGGGCGGGATGTTTCACAACCCAGGTTGATAATGGCGACCAAATCGAACCGCTACCGTCCTTTATCGCCTCGCTCGACAAGCTGCGCGTCGCTTTGCTGCCGTTCCTGAAAACTCTGGCCAAAGACGCCGCTCATTCCGAGGTACTCAAGGAACTCGATGAGGCACTGCCGGCCTTCAAGGCTGATGTCAAGGCCTTCAAGAAGTCCGTCGCCGAACAGCAGGCAGCCTGGAAGAAGCAGAAGACGGGTAACGGCGCGCTCAAGAAGGCCGTGGATCGTCTCGCCCCTCTGGCTGAATCCAGCCGCAACCTGGTCAAACAAACAGACCTGCTTTACAAGCTCGCCTGCCGGGTCATCGAAACCTGCGAGAAGGAGTGCAACGCCCGCGATAGCGATGCCTGGATAGGCCGCGAGATCACCCGCTCCCGCAAGGCTGCCGATGAAACACGCCAACTGGCTGCCCTGCAGCTCAAGCAGGTTCGCTATTTCCACCGTCAGGCCCGATGGCTGACCGAGCGGTTCCCAGAAGCGAAGCTGTGGAACGTGGAAGGGCTGGTCAAGCTGGTGGATCGGACGGAAATCGAGGCCAACGACTGGAGCCTCTCACCTGGCCGCTATGTCGGTGTCGCGCCCGAGGAAGAAGACGAAAACTTCGACTTCGAGGAGGCACTGCGGGACATACATGTTGAACTTGAAGACCTCAACGCCGAGGCGATCAAACTGGCTGCGACGATCAAGAAGAACTTCGAGGAGTTGGGGGTTTGAGGAGAGGTTGGACCGAAAAGTCGATTGATGAATTGGCATTTGTGGGGCGAGGAAAATCGCGGCATCGCCCCCGGAATGATCCATCTCTGTATGGTGGCGAATACCCCTTTGTGCAGACAGCCGAGATACACAATGCAGACCTATGGATCACATCTTTCCAACAAACATACAGTGACAAAGGATTAGCCCAAAGCAAGATGTGGGACCCTGGGACTATCTGTATTACCAATGCTGGCGAGAACACGGGTGATTGTGCTGTTCTAGGGATTCGCGCCTGTTTTCCCGACAGCATAATCGCTTTGATCGCGGATGAGTCAAAGTCGGATACCATCTTCCTGAAATATGCCATCGACCAATTAAAGCCACGGTTGAGACGCATAACCAGAGGTGCAACACAAGACAATCTTAGTGTGTCGAAACTGACTGCTTTCAAATTCCCGACACCACCGCACGAAGAACAAAAGAGAATAGGAGCAGTTCTCCAGGCGTATGGTGACCTGATCGAAAACAACCGGCGGCGGATTCAGTTGCTGGAGCAGTCGGCACGGCTGCTCTACAAGGAGTGGTTCGTCCATCTTCGCTTCCCCGGCCATGAACATGTCAAAATTGAAGAGGGTGTGCCGGAGGGGTGGGAAAAGAAGCCTCTTGGTAGCTTAATTGAAATCAAGAAGGGAAGAAACATTACTAAAGATACTGTCAATGAAGGAGAAGTCCCCGTGGTGGCAGGTGGTTTGACTCCAGCGTATTTTCATAACACCTCAAATGCTCTTAGCCCTGTCATTACTATTAGCGCATCTGGAGCGAATGCTGGATATGTGAATATCTATCATGAGGATATTTGGGCATCAGACTGCTCTTATGTCAGCAAGGAATCTTCAGATCATATATATTATTATTTTTTACTTCTTGAATCGAAACAAAAGGAAATCTTCGGGCTGCAAAAGGGAGCTGCACAACCACATGTCTATCCTAAAGATTTGATGAGATTATCTATACTATCCCCACCAGATAGAATACTTAGCTTTTTTGAAGAGGCTATTTCCCCTGCGTTTATGTTGATCAAGAATCTCATCAAACAAAACAAATCACTTACCCACGCCCGCGACCTACTGCTGCCGCGGCTGATGAATGGGTTGGTAGTCGTATGAGCGACTACACGGAAGACACGCTCGTTCAGCAGACCACGGCTGAATATCTCGAGAAGAAGCTTAATTGGGGTACAGTCTATGCCTACAACCAGGAGACATTAGGTCCCGAGGGTTTACTGGGTCGGATTTCTGACCGTGAAGTTGTTCTTACCCGGTACCTAAAAAATAAGCTGGTTGAGTTTAATAAAGGCCTTCAGGACGACGCCTACCAGGATGCTATTCGGCAGATCGTCGAGTACAGTGGGATCCAAACCCTACTGGCCACCAATCGAGATAAATATTCTTTATTGAAGGATGGCGTTCAGGTTTCCTTTCGCAACGAGAAAGGTGAACTCAAAAAAGAACGCCTGCGCGTCTTCGATTTCGATAAACCCGAAAACAATCACTTCCTGGCCGTGCGTGAGCTTTGGGTGCGCGGCGACCTTTACCGCCGCCGAGCCGATATTATAGGTTTTGTCAACGGCATTCCCTTGCTCTTCATCGAGTGCAAAAATATTCATAAGGATCTCCAAGTTGCCTATAACAAAAATCTGTCGGATTACAAAGACACGATTCCCCATATCTTTCACCATAATGCTCTTATAATGCTCGGGAATGGGAATAAGGCTAAAATAGGCTCGATCTCAAGCCGCTTCCAGCATTTCCACGAATGGAAACGACTAGCCGAAGAAGAATCAGGATTTGTGGACATGGAGACCCTTCTAAAAGGCATCTGCGACAAGCGGAACTTTATGGACCTTTTTGAAAACTTCATCGTTTTCGATGATTCACCGCGCGAGGTAGTCAAGATCATTGCCCGCAATCACCAATTCCTTGGAGTTAACAGGGCCATAGAAGCGGTAAAGGAACGCAGTACCCGGCAGGGAAAACTTGGAGTGTTCTGGCACACCCAGGGATCAGGGAAGAGTTACTCCATGGTTTTTTTCACGCGGAAGGTCCATCGCAAACTCGGGGGTAACTTCACTTTCCTTATTTTAACCGACCGGGACGACCTCGACAGGCAAATCTACAAGACCTTCGCCGGTTGTGGGCTGGCAGATAACGACAAGGACCCCTGCCGTGCCAGTAGCGGGGAAAATCTGGAACAGCTGCTCGGCCAGCATAAGGCCTATGTCTTTTCCCTGATCCAAAAATTTAATAAAAACGTGAACTCGGAGGATGGATACTCCCAGCGGGATGACCTTATTGTCATTACCGATGAGGCCCATCGTACCCAATACGGCCTCCTGGCACTCAACATGCGAAATGCCCTCCCCAAGGCAAGTTACATTGGATTCACCGGCACCCCCCTTTTCAAGGAGGACGAAATTACCCGCCGGATTTTTGGAGAATATGTATCTACCTATGATTTCCAGCGGGCCGTCGAAGATAATGCCACGGTTCCGCTTTATTATGATGCCCGAGGGGATAAGCTGGGAGTCTCTGTGGGCGACCTTAACGAGCGTATCGCCGAGAAGCTGGAGAAGCTGGAGGCTGAGGATATTGACGTCCAGCAGCGTCTGGAAAAGGAACTGAAACGAGATTACCACATTGTTACGGCCGGGAAACGACTGGACCAGATCGCCCGCGATTTTGTCGACCATTATTCAAAGGCCTGGGAAACCGGTAAGGCTATGGTGGTCTGCATCGATAAGATCACCTGCGTTCGCCTATACAAACTGATTACTAAATATTGGGATAAAAGAATCCAAAAACTGGAGGCCGAACTGGCTACCGTAGGCGACGAGCAGGAGGAAGTCCAACGCTTACGCCAGATCGCTTGGATGCGTGAAACCCGTATGGCGGTTGTGATTAGTGAGGAGCAAGGGGAAGTTGATAAATTCCGCAAATGGAAGCTCGATATCACACCCCACCGAAAACTGATCAAAGATGGAATAGATATTCCTGAATCCTTGCGTGATAAACCAAAATTTAAAAACATGCAGCGAATGGAACTGGATGATGCATTCAAAGAAGAGGAACACCCGTTTCGCATCGCCATCGTCTGCGCCATGTGGATGACTGGCTTTGATGTTCCCAGCCTTTCAACCCTATACCTCGACAAACCCCTTAAAGCCCACACCCTCATGCAAGCCATCGCCCGTGCCAACCGAATAAACGAGGGAAAGAATAATGGCCTGATCGTGGATTACTGTGGCATTCTGAAGAACCTACGGAAGGCCCTGGCGACCTTTGCCGGCCGGGCTGACAATGGGCATGGCGGGGAGGGTGGTGACAGGGAACAAGACCCGATCAAACCCGACGAAGAATTGCTGTCCGATTTAGAAGAGGCCATAGCCCTTATTCGATCATTTTTGTCCGAACGTGTGGCTTTGCTCGAAGACATTATTGCAAAAACCGGATTTGAAAGAAATGCCGCTATTGTCGCCTCGAAGGAGGCCGCCAACGAAAATGATGAGACTCGGAAACGCTTTGAGGTGATGTGCCGAGAGGTCTTCAAGAAATTCAGGGCCTGCATTAACATCAGGGGTGTAAACGAGTACCGGAGAGAATACGATGCGGTTAATATTATTTATAAGAGTCTGCAGGAGGACCGGGAAAAGGCGGACATTAGCGACATCATCCGTCAGCTGCATCAAGTAGTCGACGAAGCTGTTGTGACGCGGGCTCCCAGGGCTAAAGAAGAACGAGCGTCGTATGATATCAGCAAAATCGACTTTGAAAGGTTGCGTAAGGAGTTTGAGCGCAGCAAGGCCAAGCATACGACTGTCCAGAATCTCAAGCAGGTCATCGAAACAAGGTTAGAGCGCTTGTTGCAAAGAAATCCTCTGCGCACTGATTTCCAGCGGCACTATGAAGAGATCATCACCGATTACAACAATGAGAAAGATTGTGTGACCATTGAGAAAACCTTTGAGGATCTCTTCAAGTTTGTTCAAGGACTTGACGAAGAGGAAAATCGGGCTATACGGGAAGGGCTCGACGAGGAAACCCTTGCTCTCTTCGACCTCCTCAAAAAATCGGATCTTAGTGCCGTCGATATAAAGCGAATCAAAGTGATTTCGGTTGAGTTACTTAAGACCCTAAAGGCAGAAAAACTAAAAATCGATCATTGGCGTGACAAGGAATCCACCCGGGATGCTGTGCGACTTGCCATTCGTGACTTCCTCTGGAGCGATGAGACTGGCCTACCAGTTAACAGTTATACAGAAACAGACGTCAAAACCAAGGCAGAAAAAGTTTTTGTGCATGTATTTCGGACCTACCCAACGTTACCTTCTCCCTATTATGGGGTAGCTGCATGAAGGAAAGAAGGGTTAGCTAGAGTTTGAATCTTAAGTTGTAAAGCGTGTAAAGCGGGACGCTCTTTTAAAATTTAGTTACTATAAAAATGTATATGGGGAGTATCAATGGAATATTTTGCCTGTAGGTAAGTTATTTAATTTTAAAAGAGCGTCCCAAGCGTCCCACATTTCAAAAGGTTGTTACGAATTGGCTTGCGACTGAGGTGTATAAGCGTATACGAGGAAAGGCGGATTGGTTAGTGTATCAATAACTTTATGGGGTAATAAACATGCGGGCAGACAAAGGCCAACTTGTTAGTCAGCACCTTGAAAATATTTCAAGGACAGCGTTAGAAAAATACCAAACCATTCTTAAAGACTACGTCAAGGGGAGACATGGTGTATATGCGCTTTATCGCAAAGGCCATTTATATTATGTAGGTCTAGCTTCCAATCTTCGCAATAGGCTCAAGACGCACCTTAAAGACCGTCATGCCCAAACCTGGGATAGTTTTAGCGTATATCTCACCATAAACGATTCTCATTTGCATGAACTGGAAACTCTTATTTTGAAAATTGCCTCACCAAAGGGAAATAAACAATCAGGTAATTTTATCAATGCCCAAGACTTGAGACCTATGCTCAGAAAGGCCGTTACAAAAGAACAACAAAAAGAATTGATTGGGCTGGGGCTGAAAAAAACTAATAAAGTGGAAATACGAGAGGTAATAGAGCAAAAAGGACGTAAAGCCGTTCTTGCTCCTTATGTAACCAAACGTTTTGAGATTCGCCTTAGATATAAGAATAAAACTTATAAAGCTAAAGTTAGAAAAGACGGAACTATTCTTTATGAAGGAAAGGTTTATAATTCACCTTCAATGGCTGCTTCTGCTATTAAACACCGAGCCAGTAATGGCTGGACCGATTGGAAATACGAACGTGCGCCAGGGGATTGGCTACTAATAGACAACCTAAGGAGAAGTGGTAAATAAATTAACACTCCTGGACATGGTATGCCTTTAACAAAATGCAACGTAAACAACAACGTCCCTACTTTTTCAATGGGGAATCCTCTCTTAGGCGGGCATTTAAATGCCGTGGACTTCGGAACATCTTAAATGGTTTTTGGATACGGGAAAAAGGTTAACGACAGCTGATGGGAAAACTGTCGAGGTTTGGGAATTTCGCCACCGGAAGGACAATGCAATTTTTTCTGCTTGGGCCAAACACTTCAGGAATCATTACTGTCTTGACAACGAGATAGATATTTTGAAACCGCCTCGTTATGCTCGCTCAAAATACCTCACGAGTATGAAATTTCCTGATCATTCTGCTGGCCTCGGTCCGGGTATCCGAGCAGGCGATTTCGGAGAGATACTCGTCGCGGATTATCTCCAATATCTTTTGTGGAAAATTGGGGACATAATACTAATTTAATTAACCCCCGCTGCCTTTCCCCTTGCCGCGGTCTTTTTCTTGCCCTATACTCTTCCCATCAAAAAGAAAATTCTTCAAATTTTTAAAATTTTGTAGGCGCTACACTCTAGGTCTTTATCAGACTCTTTGTAGAACGCACAATATTTTAAGATAAGAACGAGGAGGGACTCTTTATCCAATGCCATTCTTAACCCCTTCAAATATTTATAATCTTTAAAGGCTTTAATTCAACCAAATCAATTCGTTGGACAAGCTGGGTTTAAATGATTAGAATGAATCAATATGGATAAGCCGAACCCCCGATCTTTCTTTACAAATCTTAGAGTCAACATGCCATGGCCGAAAAAATTATGGCTTCTTCTTAGAAATAATTGGGCCAAAATACGGCATTTTCAATCCTGCTGCGGCCATTCGGGTGAGCCAGGCTGTTGACAGACAGAAGAAAATCAGCCTCGGTGAGGCTATAATGTGTAAAAGAGGACGCTGTTAATTTGTTAAATTGACAGCCCCGAGATGTTGGGGGTGGACCAGGCCAAGGGTCGTTAAGTATTTATGGGGTCGGGCCACGTGAGTCTTAGGGTCAGGTCTTTTATTATAACATCGCTGGGGCCGGGTCTATTTTCTTAATATTCTACTTTAATGCAATGAAAAAAGACCTGGCCCTTTGCCGCATTTATCCCACAGAACTTATATTGTAAGACCTGACCCGGAATTTCCGCAGGGACGTATCAACGGTCACTTCCCATTCGCTTTAATCCGCCCTGAAGTAATTCTTTAATCTGACGATTTTCTATGATAGAAAGAAATATATCTAAAGCGCGATGATCTGTTCTGAACTGATTGAGGGTTTAAAAGATCCAATAACCGCACTTATGATGAGGAAATGGAATTTGTCTATTCTATAACGAGGAGGTAATCCAATGAAAAAAAACATCGCCCTCTTTATTTTTTCCTTTTTACTTTTTTCTTTAATTAATCTTCCTGCCGGGGCGGCGGATGAATTTGCTTATTCCCAAAAGATTACCAGGCTGATTAAGGGGCTTCAAGCCGACGGCTTCATCGTTCAAGAAGGCGATTATCGGATGATCGACATCTTGAAACTTTGCAGTGACGGGTGGCTTAAATACTGCTTCGGCAACAACGCCGGTTTCCCTTATCTGGCCTATCTATTGCCCCCGGCTCCCGGACAGAAACCCTCCCGGGGCCAGAAACCGCCGGTCGGTTTTAACCCCGGGGACCCTAAAAATTTCCCGGCCAATATTGATTTCATGCCCCCGGGAATAACCTATAAGCTCAGGCCGGATGAAGCCATTCTCTTTATAGGAAAAACCCCTCCACCGGCCAAATATTTCAGTTACCGCAGTTATGTCGGGTTTGTCGCTAATAAATTCGGGAAGGACTACAGCGATGTCTATACCTTAGATACCGGTGAAGGCGGGGTTTATCACCGGGTCTTCGCCAGTTTGGGAGATCCCATCAATCATCTAAACCAGTTCACCTCCGGCACCCGAAAAGGCGAGTCCGGCAATCCTTTCAATAAAGAGACTGTTGTGGTTACCTCGGCTCATAAAGGGGTTTATCAGCGCGTTCGCAAGGCCCTGAAAGAGGCGGGCATTCCATTCTCCATCGTGAATGAGGATATCATTCCCCTGTCCATGGTCAATATGGGTTTACAAAAAGGGAAAGATACTTTTCTGGTTCTTACCAGGGCCGCCCTATGGGAGGATGAATCAGCCGGTCGGGCTTTTCTTGAGGCGCCAAAGAAGACCTGCCGGGTATTCCGCCTGACTCCTCAAAAAATACTGAATGAAGATCCTTATGCGGTTCCGAAACTAAAACCCAGGGGCAACGGTGTTTCTGAATTCAAGATTATCCCCAAGGCCGCAGCGGACCTGGAAACATTGCGTCGGGCCATTCTCGAAAAATATGGTTCTCCCGATTACCAAATCAAAGAACTCCACACGACCATTTGGCTGCCGGATGGATTCGTAGGGATTGCGGACGACCTGGATGTTCTGGCAGAGGATCGAGACACGACCTATCTGAAAACAGATGATTTTCAGCTCAAATCGGATGACGATTTCGTAATTGTTTATGGCGTGAACCATGAGAAGACCGGAAAAGCGGTTTATTGTAATGTTAGTTTTTATGGGCAGGAACTGCTGAACGGAGTGGCCGGGTCCAACAGTTCTAAATTTACCGGTTCGGCCAGAAAATATTTTCCCAGGAATCATCCTGGGGCAGACTTTTACTACCAGGTTAAATTTGCCCGCAAAAAATCCACTCCCGATGACGAGAGTATTGTCGTAGAAACAAGCACAGGGAATCCCAAAGGGAAGGCTTATGGCGTAGACCACAACAAGGACGCTTTTATTGCCTTCCGTTCCTACATTGAAAAGCCCAACCAGGTCGGGCCGGCCCATTTTGAGCTGATTTATGACCGGGCAATCCTCTTTACGAAAAAATGAAAATGGGGGACGACCTTAAATAATTGAAGCTCCCTGCACCAAGGTGCAGTCCCGCAGGGCGGGATTCCAGGCAAGGAAAGGGTTTATTTGTTGTAGTTCGCTCGCTAACCCACGCAGTCACGCCAACGGCGTGACGGGGAATGCGCTCGCTATTCCTGTTCAATCGGTATAACGACGGCCAGCGGAACAGCCGTCATTTTTACCCTTCCCTTTTGAATGGAGGAGAAGCCGCCTTCCTACCTGGTCTTTACTCCTGCTTTTCCCCTTGCCCAGCCCTTTTTCTTGCCTTATACTCTTCCTATCAAAAGAACTCAGGGCATATACCAGATACTTGATACAAGCCGCATGATGCGAGATGAGAGTGAAGAGATGCTTGAAGAGCTTTTACTTCTAATAAATGAATTTTTCCGCAAAAGGAGAATTGTTTATGGACATGATGGTAGAAACAACAGCCGGTAAAATCGCCGGGACAATGGAACGAAGGGTGTTTACTTTCAAGGGCGTTCCTTATGGCGATTCGACGGACGGCAGCCGCCGTTTTCTTCCGCCGCTTCCCGCAGCGCCCTGGACGAAGGTGAAATTCTGCGTGGATTACGGCCCAATCGCACCACAAACAGGCCCTCTGGTTGATTGCCTTGAGGCTGCCGGTGATGAACGCGTCATGGGTATCCGGCGACATCTTCGTCAAAGTGAAGACTGTCTGGTCTTGAACCTATGGACGCCGGGCATTCGAGACGGCGGAAAAAGGCCGGTGATGTTATGGCTCCACGGCCGCGCCTACGATAGTGGCGCCGGCTCGGAGACCATGTACAACGGGGCTAATCTGGCGAGACGGGGAAATCTGGTGGTGGTGACGATCAATCATCGCCTGAATATATTTGGATACCTGCATCTGGCTGACATCGGCGGAGAGGAGTTTGCCGGCTCGGGCGTGGCCGGCATGCTGGACGCCGTGCTGGCCCTCCAATGGGTGCGTGATAATATCGCGGCCTTTGGTGGCGATCCTGGCAACGTTACCATTTTTGGGGAATCCGGCGGGGGCGCCAAGGTGAGTATGTTGTTAGGCATGCCTTCAGCCAAAGGTCTTTTTCATCGCGCCATTATTGAAAGCGGCCCCGGCCTTCGCGGCCTGGAGGCGGCCGATGCCACCGCCTTTGCCGAGAGGTTTTTGGCAGAACTGAACATCAAACCAAACGAAATCCGCAAACTCCAGGAAATACCGATCGAGCAGGTTCAGGGAGCGGCCAAGAAACTGCTCCCTGGCCGTTCTGCTCTCGGCATGGCGGATCCCCGAAGAGGGGCCATGGCCCGAATGGCACCCGTCGTCGAAGGCCGATATTTGCCGAACCATCCGTTCGATCCTGTCGCGGCACCCACAGCAGCCGGTATCCCCATCATCATCGGCACAAACCGGCACGAGAATTCGACCTTCCTGACTCTGGATCCGAAACGCAAGAAACTGACGGAACCCGAGTTGCAAGAGCGCCTGAGGCCGATACTCGGCGACAAGGTGGACAGCGTTATTGCCACCTATAAGAAAACACGACCTGAGGCTACGCCTTGGGATCTATTCGTCGCCCTGACCTCTGAGGGCACACGTCGCGCCTCGATCGCTCTGGCCGAACGGAAGGCGGCGGCCAGTCCCGATCCCGTCTACATGTACTTGTTAACCTGGGAAACGGATTATTTGGGCGATCTTTTCCGGGCCTGCCACATTCTTGAGATTCCCTTTGTGTTTGACACAGTTGACGACATGGCCATAACGGGCGGGCGTCCCGATAAGTATGAACTGCTTGAATCAATCAACGGCGCCTGGATTGCATTTGCCCACGGCGGCAATCCGAATCATCCCGGCCTTCCGAAATGGGAGCCGTACAGTGCCCAGAAGCGAGCGACGATGATACTCGATGTCCCCTGCCGTATGGCGGTTGATCCTTTCCGCGAAGAGCTTGAGGCCTGGGAAGGAATACCCTTAAGACGATAGGGTCAAGTGGAAAAAGGGGACAGCAGATAGCGCATAGCTGATAGGGGGTAGGGGTCCAATCGCCGTTTGACTTATGAAAGTGGTTTGTAATGCATAACGGGGTCGGGAAATTAGTAAAACGAGGGACGTCCGTTCCGAAAGTGCAAAGAATAAAATTGAAACTAAAACATTCAAGTTTGTAGAATTAAATTATTATGGGAAATCTGCGAAGTAAGGGGTCATCGCATATAAAAAAATCGAGGGGGAAAAAGGAGGCTGCTCCCGAGCCTGCCTTTTGGTTTTTTCAAGATCAACAATCCTATTTTCATAATTCGTGCTGCCAGGCCCCTGGCGGCGGAGGGAAGAGATGGAACCCATAGATTACGTATCCGGTCTTAATGACACGTATCAGAGTCAGGGATTTCCGCCCTATCGCTGGTCAGTCTTTGATTCCAGTCCCTGGGCTTTCTTTAAGAAGCCGCTCCAAGAGGCGACGCTGGCGCTCATCAGTTCAGCAGGTATTTTCCGGGAGGATCAGGAACCCTTTGATCCCTGGGCGGTGAACGACCTGAGCTTTCGAGAGATTCCGAAAGATACGTCCCTTAACAGGCTCAAGCTTCATCATAATTATTTCGATCACCGGGATGCCCTGAAGGACCTGAATTGTGTCTTTCCCCTGGAGCGGCTAAGAGAATTAGAGGGTGAGAGGATTATCGGGCGTCTGGCACCAACAGCCATCACCCTCGGGATGGGGAGGCTGTACAAGCGGACGGCTTTGCAGACGGAAACTGTGCCCCGGATAGTCGAGGTGCTCCGGGGGCAGGATACCGATGCGGTGCTGCTCATTGCGGCCTGACCGCTCGATCATCAGTCGGTCGGACTGATTGCCCGAACCATTGAAGAAGCTGGAATTTCCACGATATATCTGGGCTCCTGCCGTTGCATGATGGCCCGGCTCAAGCCGCCCAGGGCGGCTTTTGTCAATTTCCCGCTCGGTCGTCAATGCGGCAAGCCTAACGATATTGGGATGCAAAGGGGTATTCTCCGGGACACCCTTACCCTTCTCGTAACAGCCGCAAGTCCGGGACAAATTGTCGATCTCTCCTACGAATGGGGCGAACCTTTCGACTGGCCGGGTTTTAGGGAGAGTTTGAAGGAAATGCTGGAAGTGGAAGGGGGGCCTGTTCAGGAGTGGAAACCGGTGAAGTAGTGGAAATGGGGGACGACCTTAAATAATTCAATTGGCACCACAACGGCAGCAGTCAGAATAATAGGAAGAGGATCAAAACCTCAATAATGATATGCCTTATTATAGCTGAGAGCTCATAGCTCATAGCTCAAAGTAATGAATGGGAAGATGGGGGCGTAGGTGAATTAGCTGGATTGATATTTTATGGCCCGAATAGGCTTCAAAGGCGTCAAATCGTCAAGACATGCAACCAACGGCCCCAATAAGGCCTTTCGATTCCTAAATAATATAAAAGGAGGGAATTGCGATGAAAAGGTATGGGGATTTTATCACCTCGGACGAAGATCTGGCCCTTTTGTCATCCATTCGAAAATATATCGATAAAGAGGTGATGCCGATTCGCCTGCAACTGGATGAAGACTATGCAGCCTTTGAAAAGGCCTATGAAGGTCTGGTCAAGCTCGGCGTCCAGAAGCGGGGTTTCTCACCCGAATACGGCGGCTTGGGGATCCGGTCGGCAACCACGATCTGCGCCATTACAGAAGAGATATCCCGGGGAGACAGCGGGCTGTCCCTTCACGCTCTCATTATCCCCTGGTGCCTGGCTGCAGCCATGGGTGCCCGTAATAAGCCCCTTATGGACCAATTCATTCCCCTGTTCTGTGGAGATACCCCTCGATGCGGATGTTTGGCCATTACCGAACCGGCCGGAGGCTGCAATATTGAAGATGCGGCCGAGCAGGGGCTGACCATTCGGACCAGGGCCAGGCTGGAGGGAGACGAATGGGTGATCAGTGGTGAAAAAATGTGGCCCAGCGGAGCCGGTGTGGCCGACCTCTACTGCGTGGTCTGCACAACGGATCCCAAACAGAAAGAACAGGGCCTGGCCCTGATCTATGTCCCCAAAGATACCCCCGGTCTTTCCTTCGGGAAACCGGAACAAAAAATGGGCATGAGGGTAACGGACTTCAATGCTGCGATCTATTTTGACGATGTGCGGGTGCCCAAAGCATATCGGGCTGGTGGACCCGGGATAGACTGGCAGCTTTTCAGGAACAATGTTTCATGGGGCCGGCTCACGAGCGCCCCCATGACCCTGGGAAATGCCCAGGCCGTTTTAGATATCGTCATCGAGCATACCCGGACAAGGACCTATGGAGGGAAACCCGTTCGGAACCATTCGCTGCAGGCAGCCATGATCGCGGACATGGCCATCGGCATAGAATCGGCCCGCGCCTTTTACCTGTCCGTGGCGGCCATGTTCAACAACCGGAAGAAATATGGAAACCCTAATGAGGATTACCTGATGGCCCGCACCAGTGCGGCCAAGGTCTATGCCTGCGATGTCACTGAGATGGTCTGTAACCGGGCCATGGAACTCATGGGTTCTTATGGCTATGCCCGCGATTACCATGTGGAGAAGTACCTCAGGGACTCCAAGATCATCCAGATATGGTTAGGGGGCGGACAACTGGGAAGGTTGGATGTGGTTCAAAGCTATTACCCATACATTGGGGGCCAAAAGTGAGGGATTGCTAAATCGTAAATCTAAATCGGGGTCGGACCGAGACAACTGGCTTATTTTAAAAAACTTATGCCAGGGAAGAGGGCTTTTAAAAGGCCTTAAACCCACCTTTTTGGCCTCAAAAAGAAGCATTTAAGAAGAACTCCTGCCTTGATTGATCGGGGATATTGTTAATTTTTTAAATTTATTATAACCGGCTGTTTTTTAAAGGTTAATACGAAAATAGCGTTTATCTCCTTACCGAGCAATTTTCATGATCCGTGGTGCCATGCCCCTGGCGGGGCATGGCGGTTTAAAATGAATTTATTGCGACTATTATGCAGTTGTTTGCATAATAGTCTTGACTTTTCCGCAAAGCTATGCTAAAAAGTTCAAAATGAAAAGGTATCTCTACGACCCAATTAAAAAAGATCTGCTTAAAAAGATGGTCATCCTGACCGGACCCCGGCAGGTAGGCAAAACCTGGCTGGCCAAGGCTCTGATGCCGGAATTTAACTCGCCCCACTATTTGAATTATGACCAGATCGCCGATGCCAAAATCATTGATGCCCAGTCCTGGCCGCTCAACAGCGATCTCATTATCCTGGATGAAATCCACAAGAGACGCGAATGGAAAAGGTTCGTTAAAGGCGTGTTCGACACCCGCCCCCCAAATCAGGCCATTTTGCTTACCGGCAGCGCGCGACTTGATACTTTCCGGCAGTCCGGCGAATCCCTGGCCGGACGGTACTTCCCGATGCGTCTCAATCCCCTCTCCGTTCGCGAACTCCAGGGCACCCTTCCCCCGGACGAAGCCCTGTTGCTGTTAAATAAGTTGGGTGGTTTTCCGGAACCATTCCTGTCCGGTTCCGAAACGGAGGCCGCCCGCTGGAGAAATCAGTATTATACCGAACTGATCCGGGAGGATATTCTGGAATTCGGCAGACTGCAGGAAGTCAGATCGATGCGGTTGCTTCTGGAGCTTCTTCGCTCACGGGTGGGTTCGCCGGTCTCCTATACTTCAATCGCACAGGACCTGCAGATCGCTCCTAACACCGTACGCAGATATATTGACATTCTGGAAGCCCTCTGTATCGTGTTTACAGTGCGTCCCTTTCATCAAAACGTGGCACGGGCGATCCTGAAAGAGCCTAAGCTGTATTTTTACGACAGCGGTTTTGTTCAGGGTGGGGAGGGGATTCAATTGGAAAACACTTGCGCGGTTTGTCTGTTAAAACACGTCCAGTATCTGCAGGACATCACCGGCGAGGATATTGAACTTCATTATATTAGAACCAAAGACGGCAAAGAGATTGACTTTGCCCTCAGCCGGGAAGGCCGGGCAACACACCTCATCGAGGTCAAACTTTCAGACGTTGCTCCCTCCCCATCACTTACCCTGCTGGCTCAGAAACTGCCTGAAGCCAAAGCGTTTCAATTGGTTCAAAATATCAGACGGGAACAGCAGATCGGAAATATTGCTATGGTCCGTGCCGGCAAGTGGATCGGAGCATTGTCTGCCTGATTTTATCAGGACTGGGGGACAACCCTCAATAATTGAAGCTCCCCGCACCATGCGGAAGGGCCACCGAAAAGTAAATCGGGGTTAGGTTTTGAAATATAAGTTTTTGGTTAATGAAACAGTCACCTAAGGTTAGCGCTTAAGCCGATTAAGGGGAAAAGCGATGAACCAGTAACCATTCCATTAATGACGGGATATCCCGCCTGTTTGAGCGGCCCATTATTAAAAGAATATCATGCCCAGCATCTGTGCAATACAGGCCGGTTTTTCCTGCCCTTCAATTTCGATGGTATGGGTCTGTGTTATCAGAAGCCGGTTGCCGGGCTTTTCTTCCACCGCTGTCAGCACTATCCGGTCCCGTATTTTCGCACCGGAAACCACAGGATTAAGAAAGCGCACCCGGTCCAGACCATAGTTGACACTCATCGTGGCGCCTTCTATGTTCAGGGGTACCTGGTAGCTGAAAAACGGGATATGGGAGAGGGTCAGAAACCCGTGGGCAATGGTTTGACCGAATGGTCCTTTAGCGGCTTTTTCTTCATCCACGTGAATCCACTGATGATCTTTGGTACTGTCGGCAAATTGATTAATCTGTTTCTGGGTCACCTGTGTCCAATCGGAAAGAAAAATTTCTTTCCCGACGGACTCCTCCAAACTTTTTAATACGCTTGCCACTGACATGAATCATTTCTCCTTTCAGCCTTTAACCTGCAGGAACCATAACTGATTTAAGGCCTTTGCACAATAGTTTAAAATTTAAGAGGATAAATCGGGGTTTGATTGATGCTCTCTCCCTTACATACCAGGAAACCTCTTTCTTGGGTATGCGCGAGGTGCCTTTTATATGATTATCAAGTCTGCTCTTGACTCTTTGTCCTAAAACCGAAGCCAAAAGCAATTTTTTCCTTCATTTTTTTAACTGGCCTTAATTACCCGATTCTTCTCGGCAACCCCATGTAGATGGAAGTTATTCCCTCCATTCAGTAATTAATCCTGATTGGGTTTAATTCCCCCCCCGACTCCCTACGGGAGTCTCTTCAAAAGATCGGATCGGTTTCCGAAGGAAACCTCTTGAGGAGCTCGGCCAATCGGTTCCCGAACGGGAACCTTTTCAAAAGCTCGGCCAAGCCGAGCGGACCGGTCAGCTTTGCTGACCTAAATAAGAAGCTTCCTGTCCGATTTCCCTTGGGAGTCTCCCCAAAAGATCGGGCATACGGCATCCGAATGGATGCCTTCTTTTAGATCGACAGAGTCGATCGTTCCGACCGGCCGGAAGTTGAACCGATCGGCGCTGCTTGCAGCGTAAACCCAATCAGGATTAAAACAAAAAAATTTATAAAGTTCTAAAGTTGAAATGCCGATAGACCATATAAGGTTATTTCTGTGAAGACAGGAAGGCTTACCGGATGTCCTTTGCAGAAAAATAATCTTTTAAGGTATTCAGGACGCGAGCTTACGGTTTCGCGCCATTACGATTTATGACTTCAGCAGTGGATGGTCTTATTGTCTATTTGTCGTGAGAAGGGAATTAGAATGTGGAGTAACCTGAAACTGACCACTAAATTGATGGGTGGATTTCTTACCATAGGCCTGATCCTATTATTCGGAGGCCTGATGGGCCTGATGGGCATCTCCTGGATAGGGTCTGATCTGAATGTCTTCACGGATATCCGGATCCCTGGGATGTATAACCTTGAACACCTAAAAGAAGCGCATCAGACGATCCTTGCCCTGGACCAGTCGCTCCTTGACCCGAAGATCTTCAACAATGCGTTCGAAAAGGAAGGCCTGTTCAAAAGCCTGGCCCAGGCCGGCGCCCGGAACGAACAGGCGTTGAAGGATTACGCCGGCCTGCCGAAATCGACCGAGGAAGAGGCCGCCTGGAGAAATCTGAATCCGGTCTGGCAGGCGTGGCAGAATTCGCATCAGGAATTCGTTCAGCTTGTTAAAGACGGCAAACGCCAGGAGGCGCTGGTCCTTTTAGCCGGTCCCTTGGAAAAGCAATCAGGTCAGGCCGAACTCCTGTTAGGACAGTTATCGGATATCCATTGGAGGCTGGCAGACGATGCCGGACAGACCGGCCATGGTCACGCCGTGTGGATGAAAAGCATCGCATCTATCGGTACTGCCTTTGGAATCGTCATCGCCATCGCCATCGGGGTTTTTCTTGCCCGAACCATCAGGAAACCCATCCAAAAAATCATATTCAGTCTGACAAAAAGCTCCGACCAATTCGCCGAGGCGGCCGGTCAGATAGCTACCTCGAGCAACCAATTGGCCGAGGCCACATCTAATCAGGCAGCGGCTGTGGAGGAGACTTTTTCCGTAACACAGGAATTGACAGCCGCCAACCGCGATCAGGACGAGCTTATCCACAAGCTCAATAAAACAAGTATTGAAGCGGACAAGATCCGACTGGAAGCTTTCAACAGTATAAAAAAAGCAAACGATGCGATGGGCGCCATCAAAAAGACCAGTGAAGAGACCTCTTCGGTCCTGAAGAACATCGAGACCATCGCCTTTCAAACGAATCTCTTAGCCTTGAACGCCTCGGTGGAAGCTGCGCGGGCCGGAGACGCGGGAGCCGGGTTCGCCGTAGTTGCGGACGAAGTCCGCAATCTCGCCATACATTCGGCAGAGGCCGCCAAGAATACGACGAGCCTCATACAGGCGACGGTGGATGGTATCTACAAGGAAAGCGAGCAAGTCGAATCAAGTGTGACTTGTTTAGGAGAGTTCTCAGACTTTACAGAAACAATCCTTGCCCAGCTCAAACGGGGCATGGAATTATCCCAGCAGCAGGCCGAACGGTTTGAACAAATCAACCGTGCCATTGGTGAAATAAACCGGATCGTCCAAAACAACGCCTCATCGGCGGAAGAAGCGGCGGCCGCGGCGGAGGAATTGACCTCGCAGGCTGTGGCCATGAAACAATATGTCCGCGAACTGGAGGCTCTCATTTTAATGGGGGGAAGGAAAGCGGCTGAAATCAGGCATGCCGGCGTCAAGGTCCTCCCGGCCCTGGCGGAGGCGCCTCGTCTTCAGATCAACGGATTTGCAGCGGAGGTGCGGCCATGAAAAATCTGAGTTTCAGAACCAAATTGATCGGGGGTTTCGCAGTGACCGGATTGATCCTCTTGTTCGGCGGATTGATTGGTTTTTACGGGATATCCCAGATGGACCGCGAACTCCGGAAGGTATCAGAAATGAATTATAAGGGGATTCACATGCTCGGGGTCATGGTTGAGGCCCAGATCGCTATCCAGCGTGTCGGCAGGTCCCTTTTGAATCCTGAGTCTTTCGGCGATGTGTCCGGACGAGAAAGGAGATTGAAGCAGCTGGATGAGACCTGGAGCCGGGCAGAAAAGGGCTGGAAAGCTTACGAAGCGCTGCCGAAAACTGAATCGGTCGAGGTCATGTGGAAAAATTTAAAACCGGCCTGGCAGACGTGGCAGAAAGGGCATCGTGACTTTATTCAACTGGTGAAAGACGGGAAACGGGAAGAGGCATCAACCCTCTTTGCCGGCCTGATCGGGGAGGCCTTTGTAAAATCGGAAAAACGCCTGCGGGAGTTGTCGGACGTGAACCTGAGGCTGTCGGGTGAGGCCCGGGAATCGGGGCGCGCCAAAGCCGGCTGGCTCAAGTCGTCCGCTGTAGTCGGAACGGTTCTGGGCATCCTCCTGGCCGTTGTTTTCGGGTTCCTTTTCTCCCGTTCCATGGCGAAACCGATCAACCGCATCATTGCCAACCTCAGGGAAGGATCTGCCCAGTTTGCCAAAGCCGCCGGACAGATCGCTTTAAGCAACAATCATCTGGCCGAGGGAACTTCGGTCCAAACTTCGGCTGTTGAAGAAACATCCGCCGCGACAGAAGAACTCCAGGTTTTCATCCGTCAATATGCGGATCAAATGAAAGAAATGAAGGAATTGCAGGATAGCTTTGCGAATAAGGCTTACTCCACCTTCGAAACGGTCAAACAGACAAGAAATGAACTGAGGGAAATAAAAAAATTATCGGAAGAAACGTCGCAGATCGTAAAGACGATCGAACAGATCGCCTTTCAGACAAACCTCCTGGCCCTGAATGCCTCGGTGGAGGCCGCCCGCGCCGGTGGAGCCGGAACGGGTTTTGCCGTTGTTTCCGGCGAGGTGCGAAGCCTGGGCGCCCGCTCGACGGAGGCGGCAAAAAATACACTCGCCCTGGCCGATGAAACAGTGGCGATTATCAAAAACGGCGCGGGGTCCGTGAAGCAATGCATTGTAAACTTTATAGACTATGAGGTTAAAGCACTGCCTATCTTGACTGATACGCAATCAGCCTTCGAAGTTTCGCAGAAACAGGTGCAGGGAGTCGAGAGCATCAACCGGGCAATGGCCGAGATCAGGAAGGTCGCTCAGGCCAATGCAGCGAATTGCGAAGAGGCGGCCTCGGTTGCCGAGGAGACGACCTCTCAGGCTACCATTTTGACTAAAATAGTCCAAGAGTTGGCCGATCTGACGGGCTACCGGGGATAAAGTGATCTCACGGGGCAACCCTAGTGGGATTCCGGGGTCAGACTTGTTTATCATTTCTTGTTTTGGGGTCGGACCGAGCGAAGGGATTGAATTCTCGATCAATAATATCTGTTTTGATGTATAAAAAAGGCCTTAAACTAATCTTTTTACCCCCGAAAAGATGCTTTTAAGAAGAAAATCATTCTTCATAGATCGTCAAAACTTTTTCCTTGATTAAGTTCGGCCCCTTCTAAGCTAATCTTTCTGAAACTTTTTTCTGGACACAACATAGCATTTCTGCTATACTTTCATCATAAGTTGGACAATCACTTATTATAGTGAAGCGGTTCAGAAGGAGATCCTTTCCTTATCCGCCGGTCTCCTCGCGCGCTACCTTCGATACTCAGACCGGATGGAAACCTATGGCCCGGACCTGGGTATGCCCCATACACGCGCCCTGGGGGATGGGTTATTTGAATTGCGACTCAAAGCCCAGGAGGGCATTGCCAGGGTATTATACTGTACGATATCCGGACGAAAGATTATTATCCTCCATCAATTCATCAAAAAAACAAATAAGACCCCGTCAAAAGAGCTTGCCATGGCTCGAAGACGAATGCAGGAGGTCAAAGATGCTCACTCATAAAGAACTTAAATCTCGTGCCCTGACACGGGCCGATGTAAAGGCGGAATACGATCAACTCGAGGAAGAATTTGCCTTTCTAGATCAATTTCTTAAAGCCCGATCAGCTGCCGGCTTGACTCAGACCGAGATTGCCGAACGAATCGGGACAACGCAATCGGCCATCGCCCGTTTGGAATCCGGGAACGGAAAGTATTTGCCATCATTAGGTACATTGCAAAAATATGCCCAGGCGCTTGACTGTCGTCTGGAGTTAAGACTGGTCAAAAAAACAGATACTCGTAAGGGGCTTAAACTGACCAGGCGACCGATTCCGTCCATCGGTAAACGAGCGGCGGGTTAATTTTACAGTCAAAAGAATCCACTGACGAAGAAGGACGAGGTCAGTCGCGCCATTTTGTGGGATTGGGGTCAAATCTTTAACCTTGACAATTCATGCCGTTTCTATAGGGAAAAAGTGATTTTGTGACGGGAGTGAGGTGGCAAAAGTAAAGGATAAAGATCTGACCCCAACTCTCGCTAAAATCTTCATTTTGAATAAAACAGAAGGGTTCAAATAGTAATCAGCGAAAAGCTAATTCAAATTAGTTGACTTTTTGGTGATTAAAAGGTAGGAAGCATAAAGTAAAATAAACAAGTTTTCTTGTTGGCAACCTCTCAATAGGGATAAGAAATGGCAAAAAAAATATTCAAGATTATTATTGTAATGTGATCAGTGAAAAAGTTAAGATTTGTCTGAAAAATAAAGTTAATTTTGGCCTCAAATATAAAAAAGACTATTTTGTTAAATGCAATCAGGAAGATTGTCAATACGTAGATAAAAATACATCGCCATGTCCTTTAGTGATCGGAATGTTTAATATACTTAGCCCAATTTAAATATTTTCTACCTATTGAAATATGCCGCGTCACCAACGACCAAAAGAAGGTCTTTCGATTCTTGCCTAAATGGAGAAGAAGACGCCCTTTGTCCCCTTAACTTTCGATTTGCTTTTCTCCTTGCCCCAATCTTTTCCTTGCCATATACTCTTCCCATCAAAAAGGAATTCTTATCAAATCAAAAATTGACGATCCCTACTAAAAGTTAAGAATCAACAGCGTCCCTGAGATGCTGACAAGTAATCAGTGGCTGTCCCCAAATTTCCCCACGAGCTTTCTCTGGCCTTATTTTTAACTTGATAGCGATGCGGCAATCGGCTATAACCCGCACAAGATATAAGAGCACTCAAATGCCTAAGAAAAAACGTTTTACTAATAGACATCTGCCGAGAGGGTTGGAAATACTCTATGAAGATAAGGATATTCTCGTCGTGGACAAACCAGCAGGACTATTGACTGTCAGGACGGGGACTGACAAAACCAGGACGGCTCACTACATTCTGGCCGATTATGTATGTAAAGGCTACGCCAAGTCGCAAAACCGGATTTTCACTGTTCACAGGCTGGACCAGTGGACATCCGGCGTGTTGGTCTTTGCAAAAAGCGAAGAAGTTAAGCTACTCTTGCAGGCTCAGTGGAAAGGCACAGAAAAGAAATACATTGCGGTGGTTCATGGTCAGCTGGCCCAAAAAGAAGGGATCATTGCCTCATATCTGGCCGAGGATAAGACTTTCGTCGTCTATTCTACAACTGATACCACAAAAGGCAAATTGGCACAGACTGCTTATAAGGTGCTTAAAGAAACTAGACAGTTTAGCCTGCTGGAGATTACTCTTTTGACCGGCAGGAAAAATCAAATACGTGTCCATTTAGCTGATAAAGGTCATCCGATTGTAGGTGATAGAAAATATGGAAAAATCGAGGATGGCTACGAGAGACTGGCACTTCATTCCAAATCGATTTCCTTCAAACACCCTGCCACTGGCCAGCAAATGACTTTTAAAAGCAGATTGCCGAGTTATTTTAATGGAGTGATGGACAATAAATAGGGCCTGTTCTCCTTCTCCTCCGGCGTTGACTCGTCCTCCTGACTTCGCTCGATGATTCCCTATTCACTCTAAAAATCTCATCCGGATAAAAAAATAGAGTATCGCCTGAAAGTGAGGTGGTCTCTAATAATTGAACAATATGATAAGCTCTGAGTTAGCCCAAAGGAAGGAGGCGGCTATGGCCAAAAAAGGAATGATGATACCTCAAGTTTTAATCCGGGGTGGGTCAGGGGGCTGGTCTAGAATCTTGCACATTACAGGATAACAATTAAGATTTGCCCCGGGGATTGATTTGAGAAGTCCTTCCTTTAAGTGAGCGTTTAGGATTTTTCACAGACATACTTGCTTTCGAATAGTATTCATTAATCAGCGCCCCACATTTTGCTTAATCCTCTTGACACACAAATTTCATCCTCATATACTCCCACTATAAAAAAGCAATGCCTTATCAATTTAAAAAAATATACAGGAGGGTTGATATGTGGCAAAAAAAACCTACTCGGCGTGAATTTCTCAAGCTGGCTTCAATGGCAGCAGCCTCCATGACCATCGGCTTTATGCCCGATAAGGTTGTTAGTAAGCTCGTAGAAGATGGCAAAAATCCCAAGGACTACCCTGTTGTTGTCATAGGGTCCGGCATGGGCGGGCTCGCAAGTGCGGTCTATCTGTCAAAGGCCGGGTTTCCGGTGACCGTTATTGAACAACACAATGTCCCGGGGGGATACGCCACTTCCTTTAAAAGAGGCGATTTCAATTTCGACGTTTCCCTTCATTTTTTCGGTATAGCCGAAGATATTTATAAAGAACTGGGACTTGATGGAAAGGTGGAACGGATACCGTTGGATTTAACAAGGCGAATAATTAGTAAAAACAACGACATCGCCATCCCCAGATTTAGCCCTGAAGAACTTATCACCTTTTTAAGCAAGAGGTTTCCTAATGAAAAGGAGGGGATACGCAACTATTATGAGTTTTGTTTTGCACTAGTAGATGAACTTTGGTGGTTCAGTAAAAAGATGGAAACCGGTTCTGTATCTTTGCCTTCTATGCCACAGGAGTATCCAAAAATGTGGTCATTGAGAGATATCTCATTATCGGATTTACTGGATAAATATATAAAAGATCCGATGATAATAAAAAGTTTAACCTCCGGAACCTGTAGTGTCTGTGGGCTTCCCCCCTCGCAGTTGTCTGGCTTTATGGGCGCAGTTTATACAGGGAGTTTGACTAAAAGCCAATTCTATTACTTCAAATCACGCTCCCAGGATTTGAGCAACGGGCTTGCGTCGGTTATAAAAGACAATAAAGGGACCCTCATTTATGGAAAAACGGTAAATAAAATTCTTACTGACAATAACAGGGTCACCGGTGTTCAGACCGACGACGGAAAAGTCTATCCGGCAAAAATCGTGGTGAGCAACGCCAATGCGCCTGATACCTTTGGAAAATTATTATCCGACAATAAAAAGGCCCAGAAATATATGGAGCAGCTTGCTCAATATAAACCGAGTATATCAACATTTTTAATCTGGCTGGGATTAAAAGGCGAATTCCACGGGAAAGGTTCCGAGCGAAGCATATATATAGATTCCGAATACGACATTGAAACAGACTTTAAGAATTATTTAGCCTGTAATGCGGAGAAAAGCCCCATAAGCATCGCCCTTTATGACAATTACTATAAAGGGTATTCCAAACCGGGGACTTCCACCCTTACTATTTTCATGCTCAGCGGATATGAACCGTGGCGGAGATTTGAAAAAGATTATTTTGCCGGCAATAAAGAAGCATATTACCGTGAAAAGAGGCGCATTGCACAAACATTAATCAAAAGGGTTGAAGAAAAGGCAATTCCGGGACTTTCTTCAATGATACAGGTTATGGAAGCAGCTACTCCTCTTACGAATATAACCTACACCAAAAATCCCGAGGGCGCGATATACGGCTATCCGCCAAGCACAAACAACGCCTATATGAACAGGGTAAAAAACTCCACGCCTATAGATGGACTTTATCTGTCAAGCGGATGGGGTAATAATCCTGGATCCTATACCGGCGGGATTATGAATGGCAGAAATGTCTATCAATTGATCATGAAGGATATTTAACAAAAACTTAAAAGATGAGATGGGCTGTCGAAATGGGGTCAAGTCTGCTCTTGACTCTTAGTGGTATTCCAGGGACATAATCCGATATTCTAAGCAACCAACGGCCAAATGAAGGTCTTTCGATTTCTGTCTGAATGGAGAAGAAAACTCCATTCGTCTCTTTAATTTTCACCCTGCTTTTCCCCTTGCCCCGGTCTTTCTCTTGCCTTATACTCTTCCCATCAAAAAGAAAAGTCTTATCATTGCATTTTATATAGGATGAATTTGTCATTATAGTAATTTGCAGGGAGATAGAACATGCCCATGAAACCAGAAACCATTCTCGGCTTAAGCGCGAAATTTATGGAATCAAGAATTTTCCTGACCGCAGCCGAACTGGACATATTCACTCTTCTAATAAAACATCCGATGTCCGCCCAAGAAATCGCGGATAAAATACAAGTTACATTACGAGGCATCACCATATTGCTCAATGCGCTGGTGCCTATGGGGCTACTCGAAAAAAAGGATGAGAAATATTATTGTCCGGCGGAAGTAGCCGCATTATTGTCGAAAGACTCACCGACTTCAATCATGCCCGGGGTAATGCTTACCGTTGGGGGATGGAAAAGATGGTCGGATTTAACTGAAATTGTTCGCTATGGTTCACAAAAAACCAGACCATCGGTATTTGACAGCAGTGAACGTGAACAAGAAACGTTCATTGGAGCGATGCATACTATTGCCTACCGATTAGCACCCAGAATTGTTGCGGCTATTAAACCGGTTGCGGCCAAGAAATTACTCGACATCGGTGGTGGATCGGGTTCATATACGCAGGCATTCCTCGAAGCCTATCCTGATATGAAAGCCACGCTATTCGACCTTCCCTCGGTGACAAGAATTGCCCAAACGCGTCTCGCTGATACTGATTTAATTGATCGCGTTACCTTTGCAGCCGGTGATTTTTATAAAGATGAACTACCGGCAGGTCATGACCTTGCCTTGCTTTCGGCTATTATTCACCAGAACAGTCCTGAACAAAATATTGAATTGTACCGTAAGACCTATCGCGCCCTGCAACCCGGAGGTCGGCTTGTTATTCGCGACCATGTTATGAGTCCGGACCACACCCAGCCTACCAGGGGAGCCTTTTTTGCGGTGAATATGCTTGTGGTGACCCGTGAGGGCAGTACCTACTCATTTGAAGAAATTAAGGCATCGCTCGAATCGGCCGGTTTTACTAAAATCAATCTGATACAACCGGATGAATATATGAATGGTTTGGTTGAGGGATTCAAACCCTGAACAGTAAAGAATATTATATAGAAAGGGAACCATGAAAGGGAAGAAGGCCATACGTATCGGCGGCGCTTCGGCGTTTTTAGGGGATTCCTCCATATCGGTGCCCCAGCTCATCAAAGGCGGACAGGTTGATTATATTATTATGGATTATTTGGCCGAAGTGACCATGTCCTATCTGGCCAGGTCGAAAGCCAAACGCCCCCACATGGGGTACGCCCCTTATTTCGTGGATGGTACCATGTCCCAAAATATCCGGGAGATTGTGGGAAGGGGAATTAAAATCGTGACTAACGCCGGAGGTATAAATCCCCAGGCCTGCCGTGACGCCGTTTTGAAGATAGCCGATCATCAAGGGGTAAAGGTCAACATTGCGGTGGTCGAAGGGGACGATCTGATGCCCCGCCACACAGAACTGGCTTCCCGTAATATCACCGAAATGAACACCGGGGAACCCTGGCCGGAAAAGATGATGAATATGAACGCCTACCTGGGCGCCGAACCGATTAAAGAAGCCCTGGATATGGGTGCCGATATCGTGATTACCGGCCGGGTCGTGGACAGCGCCTTGACCTTGGGACCTTTGATGCATGAATTCGGGTGGAATACGACCGACTACGATCTGCTGGCAGCCGGGTCCTTAGCCGGGCACATCATCGAATGCGGGGCCCAGGCTTCCGGCGGGTTATTTACTGATTGGCAGGAAGTTCCCGACTGGGCCAATATCGGATACCCGGTAATCGAATGTTACGAAAACGGCCGGTTCGTGGTAACGAAACCGGTTGATACCGGGGGGCTGGTGATCCCCGCCGCTGTCACGGAACAAATGCTTTACGAGATCGGCGATCCCCAGATCTACCTTTTACCTGATGTGACAGGCGATTTTTCGCAAGTCCGGATGAACCAAACAGGGCAAAACCAGGTGGAAGTTTTCGGAGCCATCGGCCGGCCTCCGACATCGACCTATAAGGTGTATGGTGCCTTTCATGACGGTTACCGCTGCATTGCCGTATTGCCGGTGATCGGCATGCAGGCGGTTCAAAAGGCCGAACGTCAGGCCAAAGCCCTGATTGAAAGGACCGAAGCCATTTTTGAAAAACAGGGTTTCGGTAAATACCGGGCCACCTTGATCGAATGCCTTGGAGCCGAATCCGCCTATGGTCCGCATGCCCGGACAAGAGATACACGGGAAACCGCCTGTAAAATTTCTTTGGAACATGACTTCCAGGAGCCTCTTGAAATCTTTGCCAACGAGGTCTTCGCCCCCACCACCTCCATGGCGCCGGGCACCACAGGCTGGTTTGCCGGCAAACCGGCCGTATCCCCGGTAATCAAGCTCTTTTCCTTTTTAATACCCAAACCGGAAGTCCCTTTTCAGGTCACGGTGGGGGAACAGAAACGGTCTTTCAGGCCGGAACCGAAAGACATTTTTAACCCGGACTCGATTGTCCGACCCCAAGTGGAAGACGCCGGCCAGGCTCAAGGGGATCTCCTTACCGTTCCCCTGATTCGACTGGCCTGGGGACGCAGCGGCGATAAGGGGAATTCATGCAATATCGGCATCATCGCCCGGAAGCCGGAATTTCTGCCTTTCATTCGTAAGTCGCTCACCCCCTCGGCCGTTCATCAATTTATGAACCATGTCTTCGAAGGAGCCAAAAATCCGAGGGTAGAGCGTTTTGATCTGCCGGGCGTCCAGGCCTTGAACTTCATACTGTATGAATCTTTGGGCGGCGGGCAAGCGGCCTCGTTGCGCCTCGATCCGCTGGCCAAGGGAATGGCCCAGCAACTTCTGGAATTCCCGATCCCCATTCCGGCTTCGTTGCTTTAAGGACCGATTTTCCCCTGGCCAGGGTTATGATTTCCAAATCCAGGTCTTCCTTTACCTTTTACGAAGGCAAAGTCCAGACGGGTTTGGAAATCGGGGACAGCCACTGAATATTGGATCGGGGTCGGTCCCAAAATCCGGCACAGGAGAAGGTAATAAGGCAGACAATAAAGGGTTAGGTCTCCGTTTGACAAGAATCATCGATGGAGGCGCGGGGACGTTGGTGTTATGGGGATGGTGGAGACAATATTTATAACTTCTTTGATCTTAACAAGGTTTATTATGAAAAAAAAGGAGGGCTAACTTTATGAAGTGGAAGACGATCTTGATAATATCGGTTCTATTGATTCTCTCGTTAACGGGTATTTCCTTCACGGCGGGAAAGAAGACCTCTGCAGGACCGGCGGTTTCTTCGGAAAAAGAGTATACCGGAGAAAGGAGAGGCGTTGACGGAGTAGGTAGAGTCTATTGGATAAGGAACGCTGAAGGTAAAGAATTGACTTTCCTATGCGACGACAAAAGCCTGCTGATAAGCAAAAAAGGCAATAAGGCGTTCTCCGAAATAAGCCCTAAAGAGTTTATCGAACTGTTTAAATTAAACGAAATGGTTACGGTAAAATACGTGGAAAAAAACGGAAAGAAATTGATAAAGAGCATCGGCCCGGCGGCGATCGCCAAGTAATATAACAAAACTATATGATCCGGGCCTCTTCTTATGAAATGCATGAAATGGGGTCGGACCAGGAGAACGGGTAAACCTATCTCGATATTTAAGCAACGGTTGATAACGGGTAAATAATTCTCGGATCTTTTTACGGAGGGGCCTAAATGACTTCAGGTAAAGTGCTTACCAGGAAATTGGGAGAGTATGCCATTCAAAGGGGGGCTGATCTCTTCGGAGTCGCCGATTTAGAGCCGGCGCGAGTTTATATCACAACCCAGGGAAATTTTTCCCTGGAGCGGTTCCCCCGGGCGGTCTCCCTGGGCATGTTTCTTAATGACGTGATAGTTGAAAACCATTCTCCTGATGAACCGCGAAGAGATAGCCTGTATTGGTTTCATGTCTATGAGGTGGTAACCCGGGCCTTAGACCAATTGGGCTATTATGTTTCCAGACGGCTTTCTGATCAAGGATTCCGCTCCTTTCCCGTTCCATGTTCGACGCCGTACAATTTTCATAAGCTCGAAGGAATCATTTCCCATAAATTGGCCGCCCATCTCGCCGGACTGGGCTGGATTGGTAAAAACTGTCTGCTTCTGACCGACCTTTTCGGACCTCGGGTACGCTTCGTTACCATATTGACCAATGCTCCCCTTCAAACCGGGTCGCCGATCGATAAACCCTGCGGGAAATGCCATGTCTGCATCGATGCCTGTCCGGTCAAGGCCTTTACCGGAAAAGAATTCCGTGAAGAAGAACCTCGTCATTTCCGTTTTGACGCTCTTAAATGCAGTGAGTACCGCAAGGAACATCCCTGCGGGCTTTGCGTTTCCTCTTGTCCCCGGGGCAAACCCCGTGCACGTCAGTCCAAAACCGAGAAAACATAATGGGGTCAGTCTATTTTCTTATCATGGATGTACCCTTTATTACTTGGTGTAATTGAACAGGAATAGCGAGCGCATTCCCCGCAGCTTGCTGCGTGGGTTAGCGAGCGAACTACAACAAATAAACCCTTTCCTTGCCTGGAAGATTCCCTGCACCTTGGTGCAGGGAGCTTCAATTTTAGCGTTCTATGAAATAGAGAAATATATTTATGGTTGAACTGATCCTATTTATAGATGGAAGTGTGAATACACAATCACATATTGGATATGGGGCTTATCTTGCTTTGTCTGAAAGTGGACATTCGTTGGATTCGTTGGAGACGCGCGTGAAATTGAGGCGATTTGAGCATACGTCTTCAACGAAGCTGGAATTGCAAACTTTATTATGGGCCCTTGGCGATATTCAAGCATGGGTGAGTAGGGTAATAGTGTATACGGATTCTCAAAATATAATGGGTTTAAATGGAAGACGAGATTGGTTTGAGCAAAACGATTATCGTTCAAAGAAAAATAAGCCCCTCAATAATTATGAGTTGTATCAAGAATTTTATAGAATAACCGATCGGTTGGATATGGAATTTGTTAAAGTGCCTGGACATCAGGTATCGAATCAAATAGATGATTTTGATAAAATTTTTACACTTGTGGATAGAGCTTCACGGAAGGCGATGAGAGGAGATAAGGGTTTGATGATAAAAAGGTTCAAGTCTACTCTTGACTCTTAGTCTCATGGAAGAAATTAGAAATGGGGTCGGGCCACCATAACCTTTTGATTATTCATCGTTAACATCCCGGAAAAGGGTGTTTTAGGGGCATATATCCCCTTTTTCTGCCCCGAAAAGAGCCTTATATTTGCCAACACCCTCCTGGAGTCAAACCCCGTCACTGAAAAAATATTCGATTAACAGCCAACAACCTTTATGAGTGTAGTGTAAAGGGATTAAGGCGATGTTTTTCTTTTGATACCGAAAAACGTAGGCGGGGATGTTGTTGAATGCGTTGAATGGGTATTTTACGGCCCGGATAGATCCCGAAAGCATCGAGCCCTCGACCACACCAGATGTCTAAAGAAGGCCTTTCGCCCTGTATTTCTTCTTGCCCCGGTTATTTTCTGGCATTATACTCTTATGATCAAAAAGCAAATTCCTGTCAAAAAATATCATAGCGAGGTTTTTACATGGTCCCGCCATTAAAGAATCCTGAAATGATCTACCGTACTCTGGGCAGCACCGGTGAAAAGGTTTCTGCCGTCGGACTGGGGGGCTGGAATCTTGGGGCGCCGCTCCTGGATGAAAAGACCAGCATACAGATAACGCGCACTGCGCTCGACCGCGGTCTGAATTTCATTGACAACAGCTGGGATTATAACAACGGGGATAGTGAAATCCGGGTCGGCAAAGCTTTGAAAGACGGCTATCGAAAAAAAGCTTTCGTGATGACTAAAATTGACGGGCGTAACAGGAAAGAAGCCACCAGGCAGTTGGAGGAATCGCTCAAGCGTCTCGATATTGACTGCATCGACCTGGTCCAGCACCACGAAGTCCTCCGCTTCGAAGACCCTGACAGGATTTTTGCAGAAGACGGTGCCAATGCGGTCCTGGAAGAAGCACGTCAGGCCGGCAAAATAAGGTATATCGGGTTCACCGGGCATAAAGATCCGCGGATTCACCTTCATATGCTGGGCGTTGCCGCCGAACACGGCTTCCGCTTTGACACCGTCCAAATGCCGCTCAATGTCATGGATGCCCACTTCCGCAGCTTTGAAAAGCAAGTGTTGCCGGTGCTGGTCAAACAAAAGATCGGAGTACTGGGGATGAAGGCCCTGGGGGCAGGAATGATCCTGAAACCCCGAATTGTCACACCCATGGAATGCCTGCATTATGCCCTGAACCTCCCCACCTCTGTCGTTATCACCGGTATCCACAGTATGAAGCTGCTTGACCAGGCCTTTGAAGCCATTCGGACTTTCCGCCCGATGAGCCAAGGAGAGGTTGCTTCCCTGCCGGCCAGGACGAAAGAAGCGGCAAAAGAGGGAAAATATGAAATGTTTAAGACCAGCACGATGTATGATGCCACCGCCCGGGACCCGTCTTTGATGGGGGAGGATTCAGAGCAGGTACGGAACCTGTTCAAATAACCCGATAGGGTCTGGAAAGCAGGGACCGGTCCCTGTTTATTAAAAGCAGCCAAAAGGCCCGATCTCCAGAGGAGACTCCCAAGGGGAGTCGGACGGGATGTCGGGTCATGAAAATAGTCTCAGAAGATCCGGGACCCTATTGTCGTACAAAATCCCCAAAAAAATTCCGGAGGTTTTCCGTTAAATGGATTTACAAAAGAAACAATCCTTAGACGCCATATTCAAACCCAGGTCGGTGGCCGTAGTCGGGGCCAGTAATAATATTCAGTCTTGGGGTTTCGGGATGTTAAACAGCCTGTTAGCCGGAAGATTCCGCAACCGGATGTACCCCATAAACCCTAACGAAAAAATCATTCAAGGCCTTCCCGGGTTTCCCAGCCTCAGGGATGTGCCTGACGAGATAGACCTGGCTATCATTGTCGTTAATGCCTCCCTGGTCCCGCAGGTGATCGAGGAATGCATTGCCAAAAAGGTGAAGGGCGGCATCGTCATCACCGCCGGTTTTGCTGAAATCAGTCCGGAAGGGGCCAGGGCCCAAAAAGAGATCACCGAGGCTTCAAAAAAAGCCGGGTTTTATTTTCTGGGACCGAATTGTCTCGGGGTCTGGAGCAGCGAAGGCAATCTGAGCACTTTTCCCAATATGACGCAGCGCCCCCACCGGGGCCCGATCTCTTTCATCTCCCAGAGCGGGACCCTCGGCAATTATCTGTTCAATGCCTCCCGAAAATACGGCTTCGGTGTCAGCAAATTCATCAGCTTCGGGAACCAGGCCTCCATCAGCTACGTGGATCTGTTGGAATATCTGGGGGAGGATTCCACCACCAAGGTCATCCTGTCCTATGTGGAAGATATCGGAGACGGTCAGCGGTTTTTGCAGGTTGCCAAAGCCGTAACCCGGAAAAAGCCCCTGCTGATCTACAAGGCCGGGTCGTCGGAAGCTGCCGCCCGGGCAGCCCGTTCCCATACGGCAGCCCTGGCCGGGAATGATGCTATATTTGATGCCGTCTGCCTTCAGACCGGGGCGATTCGCTGGTTCGACTTTTTGGAAATGTTTTATATGGCGAATTGCCTCTGCTACCAGCCTCTGCCCCGGGGAAATCGTGTAGCGATTATCCATGGCGGGGGTGGATTTTGCGTGACGGCGACCGAGGCCTGCACACGGCTGGGCCTGAGCGTCCCCGAAATGAGCCCCCAGGCTCAGGAGAAGATCAGAGAGCAGATGCTGCCCTTTTCCCCTCCCCCCTTAAATCCCATAGACTGTATCGGGAGAAAAGACGAGAAGGCTTATTTGAAAATCATCGAAATCGCCGCCGAACAGGAAAATGTCGACTGCCTCATCGTCATGCCCACCCGGGACAATTTCAACCGCTACACCCATTCATCCGAAATGATCGACACCCTGAAAATTACCGAAGCCATCGCCACCATTCCGCAAAAATACCAGAAACCGATCGTTGTCGCGGCCAACGAACAACAGATCAGCGGACCAATCGATGAAATTTTCAAACGATATCACCTTCCAACTTTCGCCAGTCCTGTGGATTGCGCCAAGGCCCTCTGGGCCATGGTCAAATACAGCCAGGTGTTACAAAAATAACCGGGGCCCAGGGTTCAATGGGAGAGAAAAAGGGATACCGCTGTCCCATGGGTTAAATCTGGTGACTGTATGCCCGTTTAATCTCCCGGTTAAGAAATAAGGATCATTACCAAAAGAGTTGGTGATGATCGAAGGATTCAAGGGGTCAAGGATTCAAGGGAAAATCTTAAAACTACAAAAATTTTGAGGTTAAGCAAAATACAAGGCATTAGACCTAAAGCTTCATTAGCCATGGGAACCATGAATCAAGATAGCAAGAAGAGAGCGGTATTACTTGAGATCTTCCTTGGCCCCAGGAAAGCTTGAAACCTTGTAGGTTAAACCGTTTCGTAAAAAACGATTGAAGCTCCCTGTACCAAGGTGCAGGGAATCTTCCAGGCAAGGAAAGGGTTTATTTGTTGTAGTTCGCTCGCTAACCCACATAGCAAGCTGCGGGGAATGCGCTCGCTATTCCTGTTCAAGGTCAATGTATAAAAGGTCTTCTCAATAAAACCAATCACTTGAATCCTTGAGTCCTCGACCCCTTTCTCCCAACTAATTGGGAGAAGAACCTAAAAATTAAATTGGAAAATAAGAGGAAGAAGCATACTCTTCAGATAAGGAGTTAAGGATTATGCCGAAAGCCCAGGCCAATGGCATCGAGATAGAGTATGAAACCTTCGGAGATCGATCCGGAAGACCGCTCCTGTTAATTATGGGTTTGGGGTCCCAGTTGACCGGATGGTCGGAGGAGGTTCTGCAGCAATTGGCCGATGAGGGCCACCGGGTTATTATTTTTGACAACCGCGATACGGGACTGTCCAGCAAAATGGAAGAGGCCGGTGCCCCTGATATCTCGGGGGTGTTGAAGGCTTTGTCCAGGGGAGAGGAGATCGACGTACCCTATACCTTCCAGGATATGGGGCAGGATGCGCTGGGGTTGCTCGATTTTTTAGGCATCAAAAAAGTCCATATCTGCGGCCATTCCATGGGGGGAGCCATTGCCCAGACCATCGCCATCAGCCGCCCGGAGCGGCTATGGAGCCTCATTTTGATCTCGGCACCGACCTATAATCCTGGTTTGCCGCAGCCCAAGCCTGAAATAACGAACCTGATGCGGGCAGCTACCGGTGCCGACCGCACGGCCTATGTCGAAAAGGCGGTAGAGATGGCTCGAGCTATTGCAGGATCGGGCTTTTCCCTGGATGAAGAATGGGTCCGTCAGATATCGGTCCGGGCCTATGATCGCTGCTATTATCCTGAGGGGAATGGCCGCCACCTTTTAGCCCGCCTGGCAAACAGGAACCGGCGGCCTGCGTTCCAATCAATAACCGCACCTACTTTGGTGATTCACGGAGATGAGGATCCCCTCCTGCCTGTGGAAAATGCCCTGGATGCCGCTGCAACCATTCCGGGGGCTGAATTGATGATCATCAAAGGCATGGGCCATTACCCTCCCCATCGAGGCCCCTGGCCCCAGATCGTCAAGGCCATCTCAGCCCATACCAAAAAGGCCTGGGGTTAGTCTGATTGCCCTGATCCCTTTTTCCCCTGTACTTTTCTCATGGGTTTTGGTGTCAGGGCTTGAAATATAAGTTTTAAGATTGAGGAAACCTCCGCTCCAATACGTCCTCAACAAGGAGAATCGCTTATGATCAATAAAGTTTCAACCGCTGCCGAAGCCGTCGCGAAAATCCGGGACGGCGATCTGGTGATCGCTAATTTTTGGGGCCCCGGCTCCCCGGCCCATCTGTGGCGGGCGCTCCTGGACCATGGCGCCAAAGATCTGACCTTATGCATCAATAACTATGTGCCTAAAGCGGACGTGCTCAGAGAAAAAGGCACACCGGATCCATCCCTAATCCTGGCCCAGACCAAAAAAATCATGGCCGCCTTTACCAGTATACGCGCTGAGGAAGTATCCCCCATTGCTGAGGTGATCAATAAGCGTTTGCAGGAGGGTTCGCTCGAATTTGAAAGTATGTCCCATGGCAATCTCGTTGAGCGGCTCTATGCCGCCGCCCTGAGACTGGGGGGTATTTACAGCCCGATCGGTGTCGGTACGGTGATTGAGGAAGGAAAGGAAAAGCGGGTTATCAACGGGGTTGAATATCTTTTCCAGGAACCGATCAGGCCGGACGTCGGGCTTATCAGCGCAGCCAAGGCCGACCGGCTGGGCAATCTGGTCTACCATGGTACGGCCCGGGCCTCCAATCCCATTATCGCCATGGCCTCGCGCTATGTGATCGCCGAAGTTTTTGAGATCGTTGATCCGGGAGAATTGGATCCCGATCATATTGTTACCCCCGGCATATTCGTGGACCGGGTGGTTCGCATCCCCGATGACGATCCCGTCGGCAGGGAACGGCGCAGGGAATGGATCATGGCCAGTATCAAGTTCAGGGAAGAACAGAACGCCAAAGCCGAAGCCGCCCGGAGAGGTGATGCATGAAGGACCGACTGACTGATGAGCTGACAGCTATGAGGGCCGCCAAAGAACTGGCGCCGGGGGATTACTGTAATCTGGGAATCGGTGTTCCTTTACTATGTGTATCCTATATTCCCGAAGGGGTGATGATCCAGAGCGAAAACGGAGTCATCGGATACGGCCCGGTCTACGAAAATGATGAGCTGGACTTAATTGATCCGGATATGATCGATGCCGGTATGCGATACTTCCGGCCTTTGCCGGGCATGGCCTTTTTCGATCAATTGACATCTTTTTGCATGATCCGAAGCGGCCGTCTGATCAGCATTCTCGGCGGCCTGCAGGTTTCTGAAAAGGGTGATGTGGCCATCCATGCCACCAGTGAAGAAAATAAAACCCCCCGTATCGGCGGCTCCATGGACCTGGCCTGGGGCGCCAGGCGGCTGATCATCGCCATGACCCATAACGCCAAAGACGGCAGCCCCAAAGTGGTTCGCAACCTGACCATGCCGGTTACGGCTGCGGCTTGTGTCGATCTCATCGTAACGGATATCGCCGTCATTAAAGTAACTGACAGCGGGCTGCTGCTTCAGGAGTTCGCACCCGGCTGGACCCCGGAGGAAATCATAAACCAGACCGAGGCTTCCCTGATCATCGCCAGCGATCTAAAGGAAATGGAATTTTAATAATAGTTACGCGGTGACACTGTTTTTCCCCTGAATCGGGGGTCGGGTCTTTAATCTTGGTATAACGGATTAAAGCAGAACATTGGACGATCTGATAATCTTATAAATCATTTTCCGGGCCAAAGACGCCTTCGATCCCCTGAAGACACTTTGTGTCCATTTCCCTTGCGCCCTGCTTTTCTCCTTGCCCCGGTCTTTTTCCTGCCTTATACTCTTCTCATCAAAAAGCAACTTCTTGTCAAACGTCAATTTTTACAAGAACCCCGAGACACTGAAACGCATAATGGACGATCTAAGAAAAGCGGGGTTTAAGTGAAAAGGCCAGTGGGAGGTATGGATGATGCCCTCTTTTGACAAAAAAGAACAGACCCTCGACCCGGAAAATTGGGACGACCTCATAAGCCTGGGCCACAACATGCTGAACGATATGATGGGCTTTCTGAGAAATGTCAGAAACCACAACATTGTGCCTATTCCCGATGAGGTAACGGCGACGATTCAAGAACCCCTTCCCCTGAACCCCCAGGGATACGAACGGACCTACAAGGAGTTCCTGCAGAATGTATTGCCATATCCGGTGCCGGGTGTTCATCCATGCTTTTGGGGGTTTGTCATGGGCACCGGTTCCCCGTTAGGTGTGCTGGCCGAGATGCTGGCGGCCGCAATGAACAGCAACGGCCCGAATTATTTTGCCCCTTTTCACATCGAACGCCAGGTCATTGAGTGGCTGAAGGAAGTCATGCATTTCCCGCAAGAGGCAAGTGGCGTGCTTGTCAGTGGCGGATCGATGGCGAACTTCACCGGGCTTGCCGTAGCTCGCAACGCGAAGTCCGGAGTGGATATCAAGAAGAGGGGACTCCAGGGCATTCCAGACAAAATGGTGTTGTACGCCTTGACGGAAGCCCATAAATGCATTACCAGAGCAGTAGAACTACTCGGCCTTGGGAGCGAAGCACTTCGTCTCATCCCGGTGGACGAGCATTTTAAAATAGACCTCACGGAACTGCAGGAGGCGATAGATAACGACATGAAAGCAGGCTTCCGTCCCTTCTGCATCATCGGGAACGCCGGTTCAGTGAACACAGGGGCTTTTGACGATCTGAACGGCCTTGCGGATCTCTGCAAAAAACACGACCTGTGGCTTCACGTGGATGGTGCGTTCGGCGCATGGGCCAAATTGTCCTCAACACACAGGCAGTATACACGCGGAATGGATCGTGCCGATTCGCTTGCCTTTGACCTTCACAAGTGGATGTACATGCCCTATGAAATCGGGTGCACGTTGGTGCGCGACAAGGAAGCACACTGTAAGACCTTCATATATGAAGCAGAGTACTTGGAAGACATTTTCGAGCGGCACGATCCTACGAATTACAGCGTCCAGCTATCCCGAAATTTCAAGGCCTTGAAGCCATGGATGCTCTTGAAAGCCGACGGCTTGGAGAAATATGCGCAGCTTATACAACAAAACATCGATCAGGCCTATTATCTGGCTGAACTGGTGAATAAATCTCCCGAACTCGAACTTGTCGCCCCTGTTTCACTAAATATTGTTTGTTTTAGATATTTTGACAGCCATTTAAGTGATAATGATCTGACGGAACTGAACAAACAAATTCTGTTACACCTCTGGCTCAGCAACCTTGTCCCCTCTTATACCACGCTCAATGGAAAATACACCCTGAGAGTTTGCATAACCAATCACCGCAGCGAAAGACAGGACTTCGATCGCCTGGTAACTGAAGTGATAAAGCTCGGCAAGTCGCTGATGCAGAACCCTTGAGCGATGTATTCTTTAACCTATGCGCAGAAATTGGGGGATACCATACCTATTTATTCTGAGTTGCGGATAACAAGTAAAATTTGCTCCGAGGATTGATTTGAGAAGTCCTTCCTGAAGTCCGCAAAATTATCGTTTGGGCTGTTATAAGAGATTTAATTCGTTAATCGTTAATAATCAATTGGATGAATTCACTCTTTTCAATCTATTCAGTGCACCATTAATTTCACCCCCATAATTCTATTGACATTTTTCCTTAAAAGGCTAAAGGTTATTGTTAATATATAATATAGAGTAAACATCCCAACTTAACCCAACCTATTTGAACAGGGAAATGAAGTGGGATATTCGGGAAGTATTTATTTGAAGCTTCCATAGGGAATCAAATCCTTCTGGAGGCTTTTTTTATACGCTTCTAATCAAAAAGGAAATTTTTATCGAATCATCTAATTGTTAGGGGGAAATTTAATCAAAAACTTCTGGCGGATCATAAGGCAAAGGAGGTAGAAAAATGTTTAAGTACAACCTGGAACATATTTTTTCCTATACAGTAACCGTTAATCCGCCCGAACGGATTGGTCCAGTAGCAGAGGGGATTAAAGCCAACTTTTATGTGACTGGCGGAAAAGTGGAAGGTCCAAAGGTAAACGGTAAGATACTCCCTGTGGGTGGAGACTGGCTTACGATTCGTACTGACGGGGTCGCTATACTTGATGTGCGCGCAACAATTGAAACTAATGACTCCGCCTTGATCTATACGGCTTATTCAGGCGTGATGGATCTGGGAAATGAGGGCTATCAAAACGTTATTCAGCAAAAAGTGCCACTTGTCATCCCTATTCAAACCGCTCCTCGCTATTATACTGCTCATCCAGAATACCAATGGATCAACCGCCTTCAGTGCGTGGGAGTTGGTAAATCTGATATGAGCCGTTTAGAGATTTCCTTCGACATATACGCGATTCGATCGGGAGGAGATTAATTCTAGTTCAATTTGATGATTTTTAAATACAGACTCAATTTCTAGTATTATCCAGTATCAA
This sequence comes from Deltaproteobacteria bacterium RBG_13_43_22, assembly GCA_001797675.1. Taxonomy (GTDB): domain Bacteria; phylum Desulfobacterota; class RBG-13-43-22; order RBG-13-43-22; family RBG-13-43-22; genus RBG-13-43-22. Next base: position 51,668 of record MGQB01000029.1, read on the forward strand.
GAACGTTACCTTGCCAAGTAGGATGGGGTCTGCTTGAACCTCCCCCAGATTGACGGACACTTAAAAATGGGTACAATAGAGCCGAAAGGAGTGTCCGATGAA
>MGQB01000030.1 GCA_001797675.1 Deltaproteobacteria bacterium RBG_13_43_22
TTCCCTCCTACCGAGAATTTTCCTCGGTAACATGAATTATGAGTCAATGATCCCTTTATTTTAACCCCCTTGGTAACATTTAATATGATTCAATTCGTCATTAGATTTTTGTTAGACAGCGACACCGGAAAATAGTATATTATGAAAAATGTGTTGCTACCATTTTGCTACCATAATGCGCCAAAAGGGGAGCAATCAACAGAAATGACCAGGGGACAACTAATTGATTTAATGCCTACTGTTATCCCCTGGTGTTTGCTGGTAGGGGTTTTGAGTCAATTCGTAATCAGCAGGCCGCGGGTTCAAATCCCATCGCCGGCTCCAAATAATCCCTCGATTCCTTTCCTCTCTTCCTTGCCTTAAGGCCGATCTTATTAGTTGAAATTCTTTTTTAAAAAAGGTAGTTTAATTATGGACCGAGGAGTTAATGTTCGGTGAAAAATTTCCAGTCCAAACCGTTGGAAGGAAAAAACATTGAAAATTAAATCCATCCGCAACCTGAGTCGCTTTAAGCACATCATCTGGGTCCTTTTAAAGTACGGGTTTGACGATGTCATTCATCGTCTGGACCTGCCCGGCTCCTTTATCTTGAAACGGATCAACCGCATCAAAGGCCCCCTGACGGTCAATGAACGGATCCGCATGGTCTTTCAGGAACTGGGGCCCACCTTTATTAAATTCGGTCAAATCCTGAGTATGCGGCCTGACTTGGTCCCCGGTCTATTGGTCCTGGAACTGAAAAAATTACAGGATCAGGTCCCGCCTTCCCCTAAACAGGCGGTTCAAACCCTTCTCGAAAAAGCACTGTCCCGGCCCATGAATACTGTTTTTTCGGAATTTGACTGGACCCCTCTCGGATCAGCCTCCTTGGCCCAGGTTCACCGGGCCCGGCTGGCTAAAGAAGATAAAGTGGTAGCCGTCAAGATCCAGCGTCCGGATATCCGCCCCTTGATCCGGGCCGATTTAAATATCCTGACTTACATTGCCGGACGTTTGAATGAACTCCGGACCTACCAATTATATGACTTCCCGGGTCTGGTGGAGGAGCTCCGATTCAGCCTGACCCGGGAATTGGATTTTACCCGCGAAGCCCGGAATATGATGATTTTTCAAAAAACCCTTTCCTACCCGGACCTGATGTTCATCCCCGAGGTCTTTGACGACTACACCACCCCCTATGTCCTGACCATGGAGCTGGTGGAAGGTATTCGGGTGGATCGGCTGGATGGTTCCTTGTTTAACCGGGAAAAACTGGCTCGAAACGGGGCCAGAATCATGCTGGATCAGATACTCCGTCAGGGGTTTTTTCATGCCGATCCTCACCAGGGCAACTTGCTGATCATGGAAGACGGACGCTTGTGTTTTCTGGACTGGGGTATGACCGGCCGAATTACCCGTGATTTGCGTCATCGCCTGATAGATTTGATTCAGGCCTTGATCCAAAAAGACAGCGAGACCATTCTTCGTCTCATCCCCCATCTTACAGCCGATGCCCCTTCCGACCTCAATCGCAACCGATTGGAAAGAGATCTGTTGGATCTGATCGATTCCTATTATGATTTTTCATTAAAAGAAATCCAGATCGGGGAAATAGTCTTGTCTTTGATGAATCTGCTTAATGAACATCGTCTGCGTATCCGTTCGGACTTTGCCCTGATGAGCCGGGCCTTGCTGGCCTTGGAAGGATTGGGAAAGGAGTTGGCCCCGGATTTCAACCTGATTGAAGAGGCCCGTATCTTAATCGCCGAACTGGTTAAGGAACGGTGGTCCATAAAAACGCTTTCGGAAGATCTCCGCTCCCAGGGAATGAATTTGTACGATCTGGTTCAGGATTTTCCGGCCAGGTTGCAAGCCCTTTTTCGAAAAGTGGATAAGGGAGACCTGACTTTTACCTTCAAACATACCGGACTTTCCGCCTTGAATACCACCCTGGAAAGGATCAGCAACCGGGTCACCTTCGGGATCATTATCGCCGCCCTGATTGTCGGCTCTTCCATGATCATCACCACCGGCGTCAAACCCCTGCTGTTCGGTTTTCCGGCCCTCGGCGTGGTGGGTTATCTGGTTTCCGGCATTCTTGGAATATGGTTAATCATTAATATATTAAGAAAGAAGAAATTTTAATATAGAAGTTGTTTGGGGCGTCAGGAGATTTATTTTCATGGATTTTAGACGATTGGAAGTTTTCACCAAGGTCTTTCAACAAAAAAGTTTTTCCAAGGCCGGACAGTCTCTTTATCTATCCCAACCCACGGTCAGTGAACACATCCGTCTTTTGGAAGAAGACCTGGGTCTGATCCTCTTCGACCGCCAGGGCAAAGAAATTTTGCCCACACCGGCCGGACGCCTTCTCTATCAATATGCCGCACAACTGATGGCCCTTCGGGATGAATCCTTCAGGGCCATTAAACAGTTCCGGGACAAAGGGACCGGCGATTTATTGATCGGCGGCAGCAACATACCCGGACAATATCTCCTCCCCCCTCTCTTGGGACAATTCAAAGCGCAATTTCCCCGCATCAGGATCCGCCTTAGGATCGGGGATACTCGGCTTATCCGGGACAGCCTTTTAGAAGGGGCGATTGAACTCGGCCTGGTGGGAGCCCCGGTAGAGCACCGACAGGTTCTCTGCGATTTCTGGACAACGGATCAGATGATCTGTGTTGCTCCTCCAGGAGATCGATATAAGACCACTAAAGCCGTTTCCCCTGAAGAAATCCTCAAATTCCCCTTTATCTTCAGGGAAAAAGGCTCGGGGACCGGAACCGCCATAGAACAAGCCCTGAAAAAAATTAATTTAGATGTAAAAAACCTGAGGATCGTCGCCGAGATGGGCAGTAATGAAGCAATCCGCCAGGCCGTCAAGTCCGGGGTGGGGATTTCCATTATCTCCAAACGTGCGGCAAAGGAAGATTTGGAACATGGACTCCTGCAGGAGATCAGGATTAAAAAACTCCCTCTCCTCCGGGATTTTTTTCTCATCACCTTGAAACAAAGGACGCTTTCGCCCTTGGCCCTGGAATTTAAGGAGTTTATTTTAAAGGCGGTTTAGTTAAAGAGACAAACAAGAATCCAGAAGCCGGGAGTCAGGAGCCGGAATAAAACCTTTTTCCTCTGGATTCTGGATTCTGACTTCTGGCTTCTATTCCTCATCGTCAAGACAACAGAACTGGTTTTTAAAGGAGATTACCATGGCCGATAAACCTCCAATAAATTTAGTCAACGGCGCCCGGGCCGCCGGCTGAGCCTCCAAGCTGGGTCCGGGAGACCTGCAGGACATACTGGCTGACCTGCCTTTGGAAACCGATCCCAATTTGTTGGTGGGCAGGGAGACCTCCGACGATGCCGGCGTCTATAAATTACGAGATGATCTGGCTTTGATCCAGACCCTTGATTTTTTTACTCCCATTGTCAATGACCCCTATACCTTCGGCCAAATTGCCGCTGTCAATGCCTTAAGCGATATCTATGCCATGGGGGGCAGGCCGTTGACGGCCATGAATATCGTTTGTTTTCCCAAAAAGACCCTGGACAAGTCGGTCTTAAAGGAAATCCTTAAGGGCGGACTGGAAAAAATTCATGAAGCCGGGGCCTTGTTGATCGGCGGCCACAGTGTTGATGATCTGGAATTAAAATACGGTCTTTCAGTAACAGGAATCGTTCACCCCGATAAGGTTATGACCAATGCCGGAGCACGGCCCGGAGACCGGCTGATTCTGACCAAACCGATCGGTACCGGTATTATTGCCACAGCCTTAAAAGGGAAAGCGGCCTCCCGGGAGGCCGAGGAGGCTATGATCCAGACCATGTTGGAATCCAATCGTATCGGTGCGGAGGTCATGCAGGAAATTGGGGCCCGGGCCTGCACGGATATCACCGGGTTCGGTCTGCTGGGTCATGCCCTGGAAATGGCCTCGGCCTCCCAATGTTCGATGAAGGTCATTGCCTCTCAAGTCCCCATCATCCCTTACGCCCTGGAATATTCTCAAATGGGTATGGTCCCCGGCGGCACCCATGCCAATCGAAGTTTTTGTCATCGCTCTCTGCAGGTCGATCCGGCCATACCCGGTTATCTGCTCGACATCCTATCCGACGCCCAGACTTCCGGAGGGTTATTGATAGCCGTGTCTGCCGATCGGGCCCTGTCCCTGTTGGAACAATTGAAACAGAGGGGTTTGAAGGAAGCTTCTCTGATAGGGCAAGTCACCGAACTCTCACCAGAAACGATTTCTGTTTTGCCATAATGGGTTGACCTGATGCACTCTTTTCGATTCACGGTTCTAAGGGTCGCCCTCTTTTTATTCCTGTTACTCTCTTCTGCCTCCATCCTTTACACCACTGCTCAAAACACACGATCAGCACGGGAACTTTCCGATCAGGCTATGGAAGGGACGGCTCTGACCCTGGCTTCCACGGTCGAAGCGGAACTTCGTTCCGGCGACCAGCTGGCAACACAGCATGTTCGTCGTATCTTTTCTGATCGGGTGGTCGCTTATGCTTTGGTATCCGACAAAAAAGGGGGAATCCAGTTTCATACTAATCCAGGACTAATCGAAACCCAGCTAAAAGAAGAAAAATTGGATCAATGGCTTCAATCCGGAAAAGCCTATGGACGACGTATCACGCTCCGGACCGGCCTCCCGGCTTTTGAATTTAATTACCCCCTCCATCTTCCTGATGGGCGGTCGGAACTGCTTCGGATAGTACTCCACACCTATCCTGCCGATCAAATTGTTTCAAAAGCCCAGAGGATGTGGTGGACCGTCGGGCTGGTCCTCTTGATCCTTTGGGCCATTGGAATACTTTTCGACCGGATGTTTGCCCGGCAACTTCGTCTTCAGAAAAAATTGCAAAGAAGCGAGCAATTGGCCCTGATTGGGCAGATGACGGCGGTGTTGGCCCATGAGATTCGCAATGCCCTGGGAAGCATTAAAGGATATACTCAATGGATAAACGAAAAGATGGAAAGCTCAGATCCCATAAAAACAGGGTTGTCTTTTGTATTAAAGGGGATTGAACGAATTGAATCCCTGGTCCGAGACCTGCTTATTTTTTCCCGTGAGGAGACTTACCGCCTTGAGCCGTTAGCCGTTGATCCGATCATCCAAGAGGTCATCAATTCGGAAATTTTTCAAGGAGAAAAAAAAATTGAGACCACGATTGAACCCGGAATACAAGTTTTTGCCGACAAAGAGAAGGTTCACCGGATTTTGCTCAACGGCATCCAAAATGCCCTGCAAGTGATGGAAGGCGGTCGGGATCTTCAAATTAAGGCTGATTCTAAAGGAAAATGGGTGGAAATCCGTATTGAAGATTCCGGACCGGGAATTCCGGAAGAGGAATGCTCCAGACTCTTCACCCCTTTTCATACAACCAAAACAACCGGCACCGGATTGGGTTTGGCCTATTCCAAAAAGGTGATTGAAGGGATGGGAGGGGAAATCAGTCTGTTCAATCATCCGGAGCACACTGGAGCTGTTTTGAAAATCAAACTACCTAAGACAGCGAGGTCTTGAAATGAGCCGTTCAATCTTGGTTGTCGAAGATGATGAATTGATGCGTTCTTTCCTTACCCAAATTCTAACCGAAGAAGGATATCAGGTGTATTCGGCCGGAGACGGAAAAGAGGGATTGGAAAAAATACGAGACGCCGACTTTGACCTGGTCATTACCGATCTTAAAATGCCGAAACTTTCCGGGATAGACCTGATGCGTGTAATTCGGAAAGAGAAACCGGAAATCCGTTGGATCATTATAACCGCCTTCGGTTCCATCAGTAACGCCGTCGAGGCCATCAAGGCCGGGGCGGCCGATTATTTAACCAAACCGTTTCGAGACCCGGAAGAATTACGCCATGTCATCCGGCGGTTTTTTAAAGAGGCCGATGACGAAAAGACCATTTCCCTGCTATCCGAGGAATTAGGAAAACAATTCCCTCCCCTGGAAATGATCTTTTCAGGGGAAAAAATGAAGGAGATCCGCAAACTGGTTCAGGAGGTCGCTCCCACATCGGCCAGTGTTTTAATCAGCGGTCCCAGCGGAACGGGAAAAGAATTGGTGGCCCGGGTGATCCATCAACTGAGTCTGCGAAAAGCAAAGCCTTTCATCGCGGTTCATTGTGCCTCCCTGGCAGAGACCCTTTTGGAAAGTGAACTTTTCGGGCATGAACGCGGGGCCTTTACTGGGGCCATAAACACTCGAAAGGGACGGTTTGAACTGGCGAACGAAGGAACTGTTTTTCTGGATGAGGTGGGAGAGATATCTCCATCGGTTCAGGTAAAACTCCTCCGGGTCCTCCAGGAAAGGGAATTTGAACGGGTCGGGGGGACAAGGGTCATCCCGGTTGATATTCGGATCATCTCAGCCACCAACAAAGATCTCAAGACGGAAGTGGCCGGCGGCCGGTTTCGCGAGGATCTTTTTTACCGGCTTCATGTTTTTCCCCTCAACCTGCCTCCCCTGATTGAGCGTCGGGAAGCTATTATCCCTCTGGCCGAATATTTTGCAGGAAAATTCAAGGCATCTTTAGGAAAAAAAATCTCCGGATTTAGTCCGAAGGCTCAAGCATTGCTGCTTGGTTATCCCTGGCCGGGAAATATTCGGGAATTGCAAAACGTGGTTGAGCGAGCGGTTATCCTTTCCAGGGGTCTAATAGAGGCACCGCACCTGAATCTACATCCACCGGAGGAATCGGCCGGAATTGAAAAAGGGCTGCTCCAAAGCAGCGAACGGGCATTGGTCCAAAAGGTTTTGGAAGAAACGGGAGGCAATAGAAAGGCGGCCGCCCGGGTTTTGGGCATTTCCCTTAGAACCCTCCAATATCGGATTAAAGAGTACGAACTCTGAAAGATTGGTCCAAGACGCCATCGAGTCTCTTAGAAGTTGGATCGCTCGTATCCCCCTTCTTATTTACATAATAACCCTTGTTTTAAAAAGCCTTCACGATCCTTCAGGAAAACACTAAGCATAAAAATTGAGGTTCTCCGAACTTTTATCATACAAAATGCATTCTTTGCATCCCGACCTGCATATTTTGCACTCATTAAAATGTTTATTCCCGAACATTTAATGATTATTCTTGATTTTTTTATGAATTGACAATCAGTTATGAACCAGAACTTAATTGGCACATCCTTTGCTTGTTTAGATAATACAACAACAGATTAAAGAGGGAATTTATGATAAAAAAAGTAGTTATCACCTTATTGACCGGGGCCATATTGGTTACCGCCACCCTGCCGTTAACGGTTCAAGCCGGGCGGGGAGGCGGTGGCGGCGGAGGGCCAATGGGAGGGACCTCTCTGCGGACGAAAACCAGAATTCAAGACCGGGATCAATTGCGTCTTCGGGATGGATCCTGCACCAACTCGACCGCAAACCAGGCGGGTTCCGGGTTCAAGAAAGGGAACACCTACGGTCCTGGTGACGGTACGGGTAATGCTGGGGTCGGACCGAAAAATGGGACGGGCTACGGCGCGCCTTCAAATAGATAACCAACCGGACAGGGTGATTAGGGGATAACCATCTCATTCTCAGTTCAAGGTTGTCGGGAGGTTGAAATCCTGTATTCCAATCTCCCTCGATTTGTTTTAGGAGCAGGATCGAAAAGTTAACTTCATGAGATTATTTATTCAATGAAAAAAAGATATGTATCCTTTTCCATTTTAGGAGCCTTGATCCTTTTATTCGGCATAGGCTTATGGGTTCATCATCTTGAGGACCAGGATTTTTATCAAAAAGGGGGGCCAGGATGGCAGATGGGGAATAATCCCCCTGAAAAAGTTGATTTCAGACCTGCCTCCAATCCTCTTTATAAAAACTCCTGTGGGGGATGCCATTTTCCTTTTTCGCCCGGATTGCTTCCTGCCCTTTCCTGGAAATTAATCTTGGATCGTCTAGAAAACCATTTCGGTGAGCAGGTATCCATCGATCCCAGATCCAGAGAAGAGATTCTTAACTATTTAATGGAAAATGGGGCAGACCGGGCAGGGTCCAAAAAGTCGACCAAGATCATGAATAGTCTTAATGGCCAAATTCCCTTGCGTATTACGGAGATTCCAATAATGCAAAAAAAACACCGGGGGATTAAACCGGAGGTCCTTAGCCGAAAGGCCATAGGATCATTATCCAATTGCGTCGCTTGTCATACAACGGCTGAGCGGGGGATCTTCAATGAAGATTTTGTGAAGATTCCCGATTAAAAATTTTACACTGCCGACTTAAAACAAGATTCGCAAGACCAGAAAATTGACCGGATAATGCAAATAAAAGCCTCATACCGATTAAGATCCTATCGGATTACCGAATATGAAACCGGGACATTATGGTGGGAAACCCATTTTGATTTTGGAAAGCAAAGGAGCGGAGAATGCTTTATTCATGGAAACATCTTAATCATAAAGCCCTGGAGTGATGAAAAGGAGGGATTATTAATAGGAGAATTCCTTGATCAATTGAAAAAATTACCTTCTTGGGACAAAACGCTTTATTATTGTTTTTTTTCAGAAATATTAGAGGTCAAAGCCGGCCGAAAGCTGACGGCTGATCTATTGAAACAAATGTCCTTTCGGATGAGCACCCAAACCGCCGAACCGGAAAGGCTTAGAGGCCTGCAGCCGGATCAATATCGGATTGATCGATATCGTATTACCATCAATGAAGACCGGACTATTTCATGGCAAACGCCCTCAGGAATGAACCGGATCATCGGCGGACAGGGTATGATCGAATCCGGCATTCTTTTTCTTGGACCTATGGTTGGCGGTGAATTAAAGCAGAGCAAGCCGGACTTCCTGTACCATTTATCTCGGTTGCCGCAATGGACCATTACCATAGCCTGGTGTCGTCATCTCACTTTAAGGTCTTGTCAGGAGAAACCACCAGTCAAATTGCCCGGGGAAATTTCAATTCAGCCGAAAAAGTTAATCGATCCGGTCTATCTGGAACACCCTTCAATACCCACCCAAAGCCCCAAAAAAGAGCCGCCCCCAAAACAGCCATCCCCCGACTTTACTTTTTTAAGATCATCCCCTTCTTTCTCTTCTTGGTTAGACAAAATTAAATGGCCGAAATTTTCATGGCCTTGGTCCTATGGAAAAAATTTTTGGTTAACTAGTCTAGTCCTTTTTGTCTTGTCTGGATTAATCATTGCGGGGATCGTTGTTTTCCATACGCTGGAGGAAAAATTCGATCGACCTCAATGGTTTAAAAAAAATCATCATGAACATCGCAATGAACATCATTCCAAAGTAAGACCCACAATTAATACCTTTCTGATTTTCTTCGCACTACTTCTCATTCTTCCCTTTAACCGACCGGTATGGGCCGAGGGAAAAGACATCATACTGGAAGAAAGCGGTATTCATTATCCCCGGGGCTTTGATCTAAACACAGTTGGCGAAGTTCAGGGAAAGGCAACCCATTTTTTTCGTCCGGAAAGGGGGCCCGTTCGCTTTCTACTGGTAACCGACCGTGAAACTTATACGGTATTAACCTCCCCCCCCTGGTACTGGAATGAAATCCAGATCAAGATTGCCGAAGGAACAGAAGTAATTGTCCGCGGGTCAAAATCCTTTGGAAAAGACGGAATTCTATACCTTATTGCTCAGGAAATTCAAGTTCCCTTCTCTAAGCAATGTTTTGAATTTCGGAGAAACGACGGGACTCCTTTGTGGAAAGGCCACACCTTCCCGAGCAAAGGTTCGCCAGGGGGGCTTCATCCTCCTTCCGGTGGAAAGGGTGGATTGGGGGTCGGGGGTGGCGCGGGAGGCCACGGCAGACGATAATTTGAGAATTTCCCGGGTTATTTCGCCAGGAGGTTGAAAAAAGATACTTTTAGGTTGAGAATTCTTAATGATGATAATACGTTTGTTTAAGGATTGGCGTGGGCTGATTTAAACTTCTTGTTGGCATTACTGCCGGTAACGGTTATTATAGGGCTACAATTTTTTGGAAACCTTAATAATAATTCTGATCATTATATTTATAACCTATGAGTTCATCGAGCATGTGGTCTTTCCCCTCATTTGGTCCCTGGTCCAACGGAAGAAAAAATCATCCTGTGGCCCTGAGCGCCTACTGGGGGGAGTGGGCGAAGTGAAGAAATGGGATCGCACGGAAGGATATGTTTTTGTCGATGGAGAGCTCTGGAAGGCCGTCAGTGAGGTCCCAATGAAGACCGGGAATATGGTGGTGATTCAAAAAGTGGAAGGATTGACTTTGACAGTTGACTTGCTGAATCCAAAGGATTAGAGTCGTCAAACTCAAAGTGGTCAGATTTTAGCCCGGAAGAGATGATAATCGTCAATGGATATTAAACAAAAAGCTTCCTTATTTGCCATTGTTTCCGCCTTTATTCTTGCCAGCAGCAAGTTTTCAGTAGGACTTCTTTCGGGCTCCATGGCCGTTCTCTCCTCGGGACTGGACAGCCTTTTGGATGTCAGTATGTCGGCCATGAATTTCCTGGCCATAGGAAAAGCCACCCAACCCCCTGATGATACACACCACTACGGCCACGGAAAGGCGGAGAATCTGGCTGCTATTTTTCAAACTATGGCCATCGTCTTTTCCGGAAGCTATATTATTATAACCTCGGTGCACAGATGGATTGAATATCAAAAAATAAAATATTCCCTCTTGGATTTGGGTGTGATGCTCCTTTCCCTCGGTTTTAGTTTTTTTATTTCCAGGCGTCTGAAAAAAACAGGGGAAATAACCGGTTCCCAGGCCCTTAAGGCCGATGCCCTTCATTATACCAGCGACCTTTACTCCAATTCGGCCGCCCTTTTGGCCATTTTATTGACCTACTTTACCGGTCAAATTATTTTTGATCTTCTTTTTGCCGTCATCGTCGGCGGTATTATTATTTACTCGGCAGGGATGATCGCCAAAAATGCCCTGTTCGGTTTGATGGATACGAGCATTCCGAAGGCAACAGAGGAAAAATTGACCGGTATTTTGGAAGCAATGCCTTATCCCTTTGCCGGTTTTCATAAGCTTCGAACCCGGGTATCGGGAAGTAAAATCTATGGCGATTTACATGTCTTGTTCTGTCGGATGCTAAAGATCGATGAAGCCCATGAACGAACCCGTGCATTGGAATCCGAAATAGCCCGAAAGATCCCTTCCATGGACATGGTCATCCACATCGAGCCCTGCGAAGAATCGTGTGAGAACACCGAGGAAAGCTGTAAAATTCGAAAACCTAATAAAAATTGATAGACCCCTTGCGGAAATGAATCGGAAAAGGGAACCGGTTTATTTCCCTGCAAAAAACTAAACTAAATTTACCGCCCCCCACCTTTATCCGACTGTAATAATAAATCGTTCTCATCCTTCTGTTTAAAAAAATAACAAGGTCAAGGTTTCGGCGATGCAAGCTGGATTTTCCTGACCTTCGATCTCAATGGTATGGGTGGTGGTCATCAGGACTCTGCCGGGTTGTTTTTCTTCAATGCCGGAGATAACCATCCGGGAACGCACCCGCGCATCGACAGGAACGGGATTGAGATACCGGACTTTATTCAGGCCGTAATTCACGGCCATCTTCACATCGGCAGGACCATATTTCGCTGAGGCGCTGAACATTGGAATCAGGGAAAGTGTTAAGTCTCCATGCCCGATAGGACCGCCATACGGCCCTTCCTTGGCTTTCTTGATATCCACATGAATCCAAGATTGTTGTCCGGTGACGTCGGCAAACCGATTGATCCGGTCCTGATCGATAAGCACCCAGTCGCTCAGGCCGTTTTCCAGGCCGATCATTTGCTTTAGTTTTTCAACGGATACGAATTCCGGCATTCCACCTTTTCCTTTTATTTATGAGGCTTTATTAAATCGCACCATAGCAGTTTTTTTATAACAAAAACGTCCATATTCATCACATATAATTTTCAATTATAGTAAAAAGATTGTGAAAGGTCAAGGCGAGGAACCAATTGGAACTCCATTATTATTACCCTTGGAAAATAATTGAAGCTCCCTGCACCAAGGTGCAGGGAATCTTCCAGGCAAGGAAAGGGTTTATTTGTTGTAGTTCGCTCGCTAACCCACGCAGCAAGCTGCGGGGAATGCGCTCGCTATTCCTGTTCAACAAAGGATTCCCGCCTTTACTATCGACGGGCTTTTTCTATTGACAAACTGTTATTATTCTTTAAAATTTACACCATATCGAAAATTTTAAATTTGGAAACGGTCAGAAAGACGGTCTTTGTGAAAGAAACCCCCAAAACAAAACAGGAACTCCTTTTGGAGATGGAAGGGCTTCGGAAGAAGCTGAATGCTGCGGAGCACCGAATACGGGGCCTGACCAACCAAAAACAGTCGAAAGAGGCGCTAAAGATTTCTGAAACTCGGTATCGGCGTCTCTTTGAGACCGCCCAGGACGGCATATTAATCCTCGATGCCGAGACAGGACAAATTTCGGATGTTAATCCATTCCTGGTAGAAATTTTGGGTTATTCCTATAAGGATTTTTTAGGGAAAAAACTCTGGGAAATTGGTCCCTTTAAAAATATTGAAGCCTCGAAAACCGTCTTTTTGGAATTGCAGGACAAAGGATATGTCCGCTTTGAGGATTTACCCCTTGAGACGAAAGATGGACAGCCGATTGCGGTGGAGTTTGTCAGTAATGTCTATCTGGTTAATCATCATAAGGTGATTCAGTGTAATATCCGCGATATCACCGAACGGAAACTTCTGGCCGAGAGGTTACAAAAAGCACACATCGAACTGGAACGACGGGTGGATGAACGGACTGTCGAACTTCGATCGGCCAACGAATCCCTCCGTAAGGCCCTTTCTGAGATCAAGGCCTTGAAAGACCAACTGGAGGCCGAGAATATTTATTTCCGTCATGAGAACAAGATGAGACATCAATTCGACCATATCCTCGGGCAAAGTGATGGTCTCAAGTATGTTCTCTTTCGAGTAGAGCAGGTCGCCCCTCAGAACACAACGGTCCTCATTCTCGGTGAGACCGGTACGGGAAAGGAACTGATCGCTGCCGCCATCCACAACCTAAGCCCCCGTCAGGATCGGCCTCTGATCACCGTCAACTGTGCAGCCCTGCCGGCCAGTTTAATAGAGAGCGAATTGTTCGGCCGGGAGAAGGGGGCCTTTACCGGGGCTGATACCCGGCAGGTAGGACGGTTTGAGGTCGCCCATGGCTCCACCCTTTGCCTGGACGAGATAGGGGAACTGCCTCTGGAGATGCAGGCAAAACTGCTCCGGGTGATCCAGTATAACGAGTTTGAGCGCCTGGGCTCTTCTCAGACTACTAAAGTCGATGTGCGGATCGTGGCCACGACCAACCGAAATCTTGAAGAGGAGGTCCGTAAGGGTCGGTTTCGGCAGGACCTTTACTATCGGCTCAACGTCTTCCCCATCACGGTCCCTCCATTACGGCAGCGTCAGGAAGACATACCGCTCTTGGTGCAGGCCTTCACGGAACGATATGCAAGAAAACTGGGGAAGCAAATTACCTCCATCCAGAAGGAAACGATGAAGGCCCTCCAGGATTACCCTTGGCCCGGGAACATCCGGGAGCTGGAAAGTATCGTTGAACGGGCTGTGATCTTGTGCCCAGGGCCGGTCTTACAATTGGCGGATAAACTGGAGACCGCATCCCTCCCCTTTTCGGCCGGCATGAATACCTTGGAAGAGGTAGAACGAAACCAAATTCTTAAGACCCTATCAAAAACCCGCTGGCGCATCGAAGGAAAGGACGGGGCTGCGGCCATCCTGGGCCTCCACTCAAGCACCTTGAGGGCCAGGATGCATAAGCTCGGGATAGTCCGTCCGGAAACCAAAAACCCGGGTTAAACTGTCCGGCACCCCTCAAAAATCCCCTCAACATCTGGAGGTTCCACCAAATATGGAGGTCCAACCCATTCTTTCAACCTTCTTCACTATTCTCTCCTATTAATCAAACCCTGCGACATCAGGCCTGATTTAAAGCTTTTGCTTTTTTCGGATTTTTGGCAACCCCTTTGCATTAACCATTTTTTATGATCCTGGTCGTCATACGCATGAAGGTTCATTCTGAGAAGCGCCTGGAGCTGTCACAAACGATGGCTTTATTGATCAGTTCTATAAGGGCTGAGAAAGGTTGCCGGAGCTGCGATTTTTACCAGAGTATCGAGGATGAAAATCAACTCAATCTTCTTGAGGAATGGGATACCCAGGAGAGCTTTATGAGCCATCTGAATTCGGAGCGATTTAAAGTACTCCGGGGGGCGATGAATCTTCTTCAGGAGCCCTATGAAATGAAGTTTCACACCATTTTCAATCTGGAAGGATTGAAGGAGGTATTGTGACAACGACTTTAAAATCAAAGAATGTAGAACAATTACTGGCAGAAGCCGATGAACTGGTCCAAAAAATTCATTCCGAATACATCGAAGACCTGGAAGAGGGACATCGCTTTCAGTTTGAAAAACATGCTCAAAGATTGCAGGAAATCAAGTCTACGGTTCAGGCAAAACCCGACGAAAAAGGAACCATAGAATCATTTTCCACGGCCGAAGGAATGCATGAGGCTATTGTTGATATTGTCAAGGCCATGAAAGACCTGACAAGCTTTTTGACCTGATTTTCATCAAGCGCCTCCAAAAGAAAAAATCGGCCGTTCAATCCAACGTTTATTTTAAAGTACGAAAGGGAAATATGCCATCCAATGAAATAAAAGAACGCCTGGAACAGGCAAAGGAAAAATTTCGTTCTCTATTCAACCCCCAGGACCCCCAGAAAAAGAAGAACGCCTTGCCCCCCAAGGCCCATTTCAGCATCTGGTATTTCCTGATCGTTTTCCTGTTATTTACCTTCGTGCAACAATACTTTCTCTCTCGAAAAGTGGAGACCATTCCTTACAGTCAATTTAAACAATACCTGATCGATGGAACCGTAACTAAATTGATTATCGGGCCGGAAAATATCAGCGGAACACTTAAAGGAAAAGAAAAAAAGCCGGGGCAGGAATTCACCACGATTCGGGTGAATGATCCCGGTCTGGTCAAGGATCTGGACGATCATAAGGTCAATTACTCCGGACACTATGAGAGTAAATTCCTGAGCGGTCTTCTTTCCTGGATCCTCCCTATCGGCATTTTCTTCCTGATCTGGCGGTTTGCCATGAAAAGGATGGGGCCGGGGATGGGGGTCATGTCTTTCAGCAAGAGCAAGGCCAAGCTTTTTGCCCAGAACGAGACCAAAGTCACTTTCGCCGATGTAGCCGGAATCGATGAAGCCAAAGAAGAACTTCAGGAAGTCGTGGAATTTTTAAGCACTCCGGATAAATTCCAGAAGCTGGGGGGGAGGATTCCCAAAGGGGTGCTGCTGGTCGGCCCGCCGGGGACCGGCAAGACCCTTCTGGCCCGGGCGGTAGCCGGCGAGGCCAAGGTCCCTTTCTTCAGCATCAGCGGATCGGAGTTTGTGGAGATGTTCGTCGGTGTAGGGGCCGCACGGGTGCGCGATCTTTTTTCCCAAGCCACTTCCCAGGCCCCCTGCATTATCTTCATCGATGAACTGGATGCCTTAGGAAAGGCCCGGGGAGTCAATGTCATGGGTGGGCATGACGAACAGGAACAAACGCTCAACCAACTTCTGGTAGAGATGGATGGATTCGAAACCAATAAAGGGGTGATCATCATGGCCGCCACCAACCGGCCGGAAATCCTGGATCCGGCCTTGTTGCGTCCGGGGCGGTTTGATCGCCAGGTCCTCGTGGATCGTCCGGATATCAACGGACGGGAAGCCATTCTGAAAATCCATTCCAAGAATGTCCTGTTAGGTCCCGATGTGGATCTCCGCAAAATCGCCGGCCGCACCCCGGGTTTTGTAGGGGCCGACCTGGCCAACCTGATCAATGAGGCCGCCCTGTTGGCCGCCCGGAAAAGCAAAGAAATGGTCGAATTAACGGATCTGGACGAGGCCATAGACCGGGTGGTGGGGGGACTGCAGAAAAAGACCCGGGTCATGAATCCCCAGGAGAAAGAAATCGTTGCCTTTCATGAATCCGGACACGCCATCGTGGCCGAATCGGTGGAACATGCCGACCCGGTGCACAAAATCTCCATTATTCCCCGAGGGATTGCTGCCCTCGGATATACGCAACAACTGCCCACGGAGGATCGCTATTTACTAACCCGCTCGGAGTTATTGGACCGGTTGGCCGTTTTTTTAGGCGGCCGGGTTGCCGAAGAGCTGGTTTTCAAAGAAATCTCCACAGGAGCCCAAAACGATTTGCAGCGGGCCACCGACATTGCCCGGTCTATGGTCGCCGAATATGGCATGAGCGATCGCCTGGGACTGGTGACCTACGAGCGGCCTCGCCAACCCATGTTCCTCCCGGGAGGTTTTACCCCCAACAAAACCTACAGTGAAGAAAAAGCCGGCCAGATTGATGAAGAGGTCGCCCGGGTCGTCGAAGAAGCCCATCAAAGGGTGCACGGTATACTCTTGGGACGGCGGCAGGTCCTCGATGATTTGGCCCATCTCCTTTCGCAAAAGGAAATTGTTCAGGGGCCGGAGCTTAGAAAGCTGTTGTCCGAATCCACACCCGAAATGGCAAACCCGTCGACTGGTTAGCCGTCTTCAAAATGGTGGGGTTCGCCAAGCGGATGGAAAGGGACTCTAAATGATTCGACCTTATTTGCTATTAAATCCTAACCAAAGAAAGAGAGGCAGCTTATGCGTTTTACCAAGATCTTCCTATTCTTAACCTTGAGTATGGTCGTTGGTTTTTTGGGCTGTACGAAAGAGCAAAAGTCGGAGGCTCCCAAACAGGAGCAGGTTATAAAAGATCTGATTCCCCCGAAGGCCGAGGTTAAGGGCCAGAATTTTCTTTTGGAGCTTAGCGATCTTCAAGTCGTTATGATGATGGACAAAGCTTCGAAGGAAATCACCGATACGCCGAGCCTTAGAGGCCGCCTCAAAATAACCAATCAATCGAATCAGAATCTGGAAATCCAAGGGATCACCTTTGAATACCTGGACCAAGCGGGTCAGCCCATCCCTTTTACCTCCGGAGAGAAAATAGCGAAGGCTAATATATACTTGCAGGCGATCAAGCCCGGAGAAATGACTGAAGGTTCCATCGATGCCACCATCCCCCGGATGGCGGTCAAGGAAAAGGCCCTGGGAAAAATTGAAGTCAACCTGGTTTATGTCCCGACTCCGCTTAATCGAGAGAAGTTGTCATTCTCTCAAAAGGTTGAATAGCCGTAAAGACTCATTGAATGGGCCAGCGCTCGCTGACCCCTTGGTGCCGCTTGGGCCGACCGGGGTCAGCGAGCAAAAAAAATAAATAAAAATTCCTTCCCTACGAATCCCTCCTGTGCGGAACCGTAGGGAGTCTCAATGCGTTTCTCTAAAGGCTTGAGCTTCCCATTTAAAGGAAAAAAACAATGAAAGTGCTTCTGATCTACCCTAAATACCCGGATACCTTCTGGAGTTTCAAATATGCCCTGTCTTTCATTTCCAAAAAGGCCGTTCAGCCGCCGCTCGGCCTGCTCACGGTTGCCGCCATGCTTCCTGAAGAATGGGAAAAAAGACTGGTCGATATGAATGTGGCTGATTTAAAAAACCAGGATCTTCAGTGGGCGGATTATGTGTTTATCAGCGCCATGACGGTCCAAAAAAAATCAGTGCGAGAAGTTATTTCCAGGTGCAAGGAAACAGGCGTTAAAATCGTGGCCGGTGGACCGCTCTTTACCGCCGCTTATGAAGATTTTCCGGAAGTGGACCATCTGGTGCTCGATGAAGCCGAAACGACACTTTCCCCCTTTTTAAAAGATTTGGGTGAAGGCCAGGCTGAACATCTTTACACCTCAAAATCATTTCCGAATTTAGAAGAAACCCCGATCCCCCTCTGGAAACTGGTGAAGATGAAAAGATATGTCTCGATGAATATACAATATTCCCGGGGCTGTCCCTTCAGTTGTGAGTTCTGTGATATTACCACCCTTTTCGGTCACAGGGCCCGAACCAAAAGCGTAAGCCAGGTACTGGATGAATTAGAGAGTCTCTATTCGCTTGGCTGGAGGGGCGGCGTCTTTTTTGTGGATGATAATTTCATAGGTAACAAAAAGAAACTTAAGGAAGAGGTCTTGCCCGCCATGGACGACTGGATGAAGAAAAGAAAGTACCCTTTTAACTTTGCTACGGAAGTGTCCATAGATCTCGCCGATGATGACGAATTGATAAGACTGATGACCCGGACCGGTTTTGATAATGTCTTTGTCGGCATTGAGACACCGGACGATCAGACCCTGAAAGAATGCCACAAATCTCAGAACAGAAATCGTGATCTCATTAACAGTGTGGAAAGAATTCAGAGTTTCGGTTTAAATGTGCGCGGAGGCTTTATCGTCGGATTTGATAATGATTCTCCTGAAATCTTTGAAAGGCAGATTGAATTCATTCAAAAAAGCAAAATTATTACAGCCATGGTCGGCATGCTGAATGCCCCGCGCGGTAGCCGGCTCTACGAGCGCCTTCAAAAAGAAGGCCGGTTGTTGAAAGAGGTAACCGGCGACAATACCGATTTTTCAACCAATATTATCCCCAAGATGGGTTACGAAAAACTGGCCGAAGGATACAGAAAAATAGTCGGCCGAGTCTATTCTCCCAAATTATACTTCGAGCGGGTGAAGGGATATCTAAGGGAGTACCGGCCTCCGGAAAAGAAAAAAATACACTTCCATTTCGGGTACCTCCGCTGGCACTTTTTGTACCTCGTCGCCCCTTTCAAGACCCTTGTATTATTGGGCATCAAGGATAAGGCCCGGATTTATTATTGGAAGCTTCTTTTTTGGTCTTTGTTCAGACGGCCGCAGCTTTTACCCCTGGCCATAACTTATTCCATTTATGGATTCCATTTCCGAAAAATATTCGGATTAAACTTCGGGATCGATCCGATCAATCAGGGGGGAAAAGGGGACTGGATTTGAATGCTCGAGTATAAAAGTTAAGGATAGGTGAAAAAAATAGGAGATTTCATCATGAAGAAGAATATTGGTCAGACAATTAAAATCACTGTCATCGAGGTTCTCAAAGATACCAAGGAAGTTGCCGTGGGAATTGCCGATATTGTCAATGCCGCCACAGTAAAGGCACTAAAGGACGGACGAAATGCCGGAACCGGAGTCGCCTCCGTTGTAGCCGAGGCCATGTCCGGGGCAATTCAGTCAGCGGGCGAGATTGGATCGGATCTGACAACCGTTACCAAGAATTCGATAGTCGGCATCATCAGGGGAGTTCATGGGGCAGGGTCCGTTGCCACCGACGTCATCAGGGAAACTGTTCGCGTGGCGGTAAAAGGAACCTCAAAGATTGGTGGTGACATCACCTCCGTAACCAAGAGTGTTGTTGTCGGAGCCATAAAGGGAACGAGGGATATTGCCGGATCAGCGGAAGAGGCTGCGGCAGAAGCAGCACAGGGTATCATCCGTGGGATTTCTGAAATAGGGGCCGATGCGGGTCTGGCGGCCAAAAACACCGTCAAGGGTGCTATCGGCGGAGTGGCCGAAGCCGGTGGCCGGTTGGCTGCGGTCATCAAGGACACCTCCAAAGGACTGGTGCTTGGGGCTTCGGAATTAGGCGAAGATGTGGCTTCCGTAGCAAAAAATGCCGTTCTGGGAGCTATTGAGGCAGCCAAGGAGCTCGGATTATCCGCAGAGGAAGCCGCTTCGGCAGCAGCAACGGGGGCCTTTGAGGCGGCCAAGTTAATTGGAGGCGAAACGGGTTCAGCGATTCGCAAGGCAATTACCGGGACAATCGGCGGTATGAAGGTCATGATCAAAAGGCCTTTCAAAAAAGAGAAGTAAAAGACCAAACTTCTCAAACTCCATCGGTGAAGGCAGAGGAACCTGAATCTTCATTTCAAAAAGCCGGTGAGTTCTTTCTTAAGAAAGACTTAAAGGCCGCCGCAAGTGAAATTCGAAAAGGCGCCGGATTTCTAAAAAAGAACGTAAAAGAGGCTTCAAAGGATGGGAAAAAGACATTAACGGCATCTTTTGATCAACAAGCAGGACTCTGCTCTATCGAGATTTAACCGGTTTTAAGGATACCCGTGTCCATGGGAAACCCCTGGGCCACAAACTGATATTTAACGCAATAAGACCAAGTAAGGGAGGAACGTATGAAAAAGACCATTTTTATTATTTCATTGGCACTGGTTGTGGCATTTGTCCTTTACCCCGCTGCGGTGCAGAGTCAGCCCGGCAGAGGCGGCTATGGTTACGGTATGGGTCCCGGCTATGGCTATGGCATGGGGCCGGGAATGATGGGGGGATGGGATTGGGTGGATATCCCTTCAAAACTGCCGGCACCCAAAAGTGCGGAATGGGTTCAGAAACTGAGGGAAATTCTGACGCTGGAAAAAGAATCATTCGCCCAGTATCAGACGGATCAGGAAAAATTCAACGCCTATATGCCTTACGTGATGATTATCCCTCAGGAGGAGAATCACATCGAGTGGATCGGGCAACTGTTTAAAGCTTATGGTCAGCCTTCGGATGGGAAGGTTTCTCCTGTTATTCAGACGAAAACTCTGACTGAAGCCTACGAGCTCAGTGCCAAGATGGAGTCCGACCTGCTGCCCCGTTATGAATGGCTGGTGAAAAATGCGGGGGATCGCGATTCAGGACAAGCCTTGAATACGATTCTCATTCAAAGCCGCTGGCATTTGGTGATGTTTGAGCATGCCGTGCGAATGGGTCATGGTTATGGATACAGCAGGGGATGGGGCATGATGGGCGGATCCGGTTCCGGCTATGGCATGGGTCCCGGCATGATGGGCGGCGATTATGGTTATGGCGCAGGCCGCGGCTATGGACGGCAATATAAGACCGGCGGGAAACCCATCGATATGAAGGAAGCGAAAGCTATGATGGATGATTACCTGAAATCTTCGAGAAATCCGAACCTGAAGCTGGGCAAGATCAAAGACCTGGGAAATGCCTTTGAGGCAGAGATATTGACTAAGAAAAACGACATCGTTGACAGGATTCTCATTGACAAATACACAGGCGGGATAAGGTCCGCTTATTGAAAACCGGCTATGGGGGAAGATAATCCCAAAAGCGGGATGCCCATTAAACGGGATCCATCTTCCCCCATTTATTTCTTACGGGAACGGGGCAAACGATGACACCTTATGGATTCACAAAGGTACTTGCTATGCCCTTCGAAACGGTCAAGGACTTGGTCGTGAAGGCATTGGAAAAAGAAGGTTTTGGGATTCTGACAGAGATCGACGTCAGAGAGAAATTCAAGGAGAAGTTAGGAATTGACTTCAAGAAATACGTGATTCTAGGCGCATGCAATCCGCCATATGCCCATAAAGCCATCCTTGCGGAAGAGGATATTGGACTCTTGCTGCCCTGCAATGTAATCGTGTACGAAAAAGACCAAGGGACGGCGCTGGCAATCATCAGGCCCAAGGTGGCAATGCAAATGGTTAAGAATGAGATCCTGGGCAACTTGGCGGAGGATGTGGAGGCAAAATTGGAGAAGGTGTTCAGTTCGATTGTCTAAAGAAGGGAAAAATTCATGAAGGGATCTTTATTCATATCCGCGATGTTCTTCACGGCGTTGTTGATAATGGGCTGTGACGGAAACTACGGCCCCATGGGTGGTGGTAGATGGAACCATATGATGAACTATGGTTACGGTTACGGATACGGGGGAATATTCATGTGGTTATTGTTTATTATTGTTATTGGCGTTGTTGTTTATTTTATCATTCAAAGCACGAAAGCGAAAACCTCAGGTGGACCGCTACAGAAAATACCCCTGGATATTTTGAAAGGGCGTTATGCTAAAGGAGAAATCACAAAGGAAGAATACGAGAGAATAAAAAAAGACCTTGAAGGGTAGACCCTGATGGCTTTCAAGGCAATTCATTCGGTGCTCCGCGTGGGCATAGTCATCGCTGTTACCAGCCGGGCCTTTGCCCAAGGAGGCGACATTTCAAGTCCCAGAAAGGACCCCCGGGCTTGATGGGTTCAATCGAAAATAAAAGGTAAAACAATGGATCAAAAAATAAAAGAAATATTAGAAAAACTCTTTCATTCGAAGTATGAGCATCTCGGGGAACGGGAAAAGAAAATTGCTCTCCATCTTGCTGAAAAAACGCCTATTTCACAAAATGTAGCTAGAATTTTTTCCGAGCACCTGACTCTTGGCCAACGAATTGCTGATCGGGTAACGGCTTTTGGCGGCTCCTGGACTTTCATCTCCATCTTTGGTGCTGTACTATTTCTTTGGATCCTGCTAAACTTTTAACTTCTGATCAAGCTTGGCAGTTCTTTCGACCCCTATCCTTATATTTTATTAAACCTAGTCTTATCTATGCCGGCCGCTGTTCAGGCTCCTATCATCTTGATCTCTCAAGACAGGGAAGCCGATAAAGATCACCTGAGTGCGGAACATGACTACGAAGTCAACTTAAAGTCGGAGCTTGAAATAATGGCCCTGCATGATAAAATAGATTTGCTGAGAGAGAAACAATGGAATGAACTTATTTCCATTCAACAGGAACAGGTAAAACTATTGGTTCAATTAGTTGAAAATCAAAATAAAGAATAACAAAAAATTGCTAAAAGTTCTCAATAGCGAGTTGCGCGTTACAAGTCTATCGAAAAAAAATTACCCTTTTATAATTCACAACCCGTAACTCGTAATCCGCAACCCGTAACAAGGAAATATTTTTCATGAAAAAAGGCTCGACCTATTCAAACATCAACCGCATTGGATTTATCGGTAACTACCTGCCGCGCCAGTGCGGCATCGCCACATTTACCACCGACTTATGTGAGGCCATCGCCGCCGAATACGAGGGCACGACCTGTATTGCCCTGCCCGTCAATGATCTCGAGGCCGGTTACCCCTACCCGGCCCGCGTTCGCTTTGAACTGACCGAAAAGGATATTGACTCCTACCGCCGCGCCGCCGACTTCCTGAATATCAACAGCGTAGACCTCGTCTGTTTACAACACGAATACGGCATCTATGGCGGGCGGGCCGGCAGTCACATCCTGGCCCTCCTTCGTGAATTGCGCATGCCGATCGTTACGACTTTCCACACCATTCTGCAGGACCCCAACCCCGATCAGCAACAGGTCCTGGAAGAAATCGCGGCCCTGTCCGATCGGTTGGTGGTCATGAGTGAGCGCGGCAGGGAATTCTTACAAAAAATCTATGGGGTCCGGCCGGAGAAGATTGATTTCATCCCCCACGGCATCCCTGATGTGTCGTTTATGGACCCCAGTTTCCACAAAGACCTTTTTGGCGTTGAGGGCAAAACCGTCTTACTTAGTTTTGGTTTGCTCTCAGCGAACAAAGGGGTCGAAACGGTTATTGCCGCCCTGCCCGCCATTTTGGCCCGCCATCCGAACGTGGTCTACATCATCCTTGGAGCGACCCATCCCCAAGTCGTGCGGAACGAAGGTGAAACCTATCGGCTGTCTCTGCAATGGCTGGCCCAGGAGAAAGGCGTGGAAGGTCAGGTCATCTTCTACAACCGCTTTGTCAGTTTGGAAGAACTGGTCGAGTTTATCGGCGCGGCGGATATTTACATCACCCCTTATCTCAACGAGGGACAGATCACCTCGGGTACCCTGGCCTACACCCTGGGGGCGGGCAAGGCGGTGATTTCGACACCCTACTGGTATGCGGAAGAAATGCTGGCTGACGAACGGGGAGCTTTAGTACCGTTTCATGATCCGACGGCCTTGGCTGCGCAAGTGATTGACCTGTTGGACAACGAGCCCAAACGCCACGCCATGCGCAAACGTGCTTACCTATTCGGGCGGGCGATGATCTGGCCTATTGTGGCACGACGCTACATGGAGAGTTTTAAACGCGCCCGGGCCGAACGCCGTCATTTCACCCCGTCGGACTTCGCCGTCAAACCCCTCGATAAACGTCCGGGTGAACTACCCCCTCTCAGTCTCAACCACTTACGCCACATGACGGACGATACCGGCATGTTGCAACATGCCAGTTTCACGATACCCAATTATCGGGAGGGTTACAGCATCGACGACAACGCCCGCGCCCTGATCGTCAGCACTTACTTGGAGGAATTGGGCAGCAGCGAGGCCTTCGAACTGGCTTCCCGTTATCTCGCTTTCATCGGGTATGCCTTCAATACGGAGACCAGGCGGTTTCGCAATTTCATGGATTACCAGCGTAATTGGCTGGAAGAGAGCGGCTCCGACGATTCCCATGGCCGCACCTTGTGGGCCTTGGGCACCGTGTTGGGCCGCTCTAACAGGCCGGGCCTCCAGAGTATGGCCGGCTGGGTTTTCGAACAGGCCATGCCGGCCATACTCAAGACCACCAGCCCCCGGGCCTGGGCCTTCGCCCTCATCGGCATCCATGAGTACCTCAGGCGGTTTGAAGGCGACCGCAGGGCCAACCAGGTTCGGGATGAATTGGCCGGGCGATTGCTCACCTTATATAAAAACAGCCGTTCAAATGAATGGCACTGGTATGAGACCTGGTTGACCTATTGCAACGCCGTCCTGCCACAGGCCCTGCTTATGTGCGGCCAATGGATCCCGGATAAGGCCATGACCGAGGCCGGACTGGAGTCGCTCCATTGGCTGGCCGACTTGCAGCGTGCCGACACGGCGGGGGGTCATTTTGTCCCCATCGGCTCCAATGGCTTTTATCAGCGCGGCGGTGAACGGGCCCGGTTCGATCAACAGCCGGTCGAGGCGCAAACCATGGCCTCCGCCTGTCTCGAAGCCTACCGGAGTACCGGAGACGAAGGCTGGCGCAAGGAGGCCCGTCGCGCCTTCGAGTGGTTCCTCGGGCGCAACGACTTGAACCTGCCCGTTTACGACCCGACGACGGGAGGTTGCCGGGACGGCCTCCATCCCGACCGCCCCAATGAAAATCAAGGCGCGGAGTCGACGCTGGCCTTTCTTCAGACCTTATTGGAACTGCGCTTGGCTGAGAACACCCTTCAGCCAACCGGTTAACGTAAAGGACTATTGATGCGCATTGCCATGCTGTCACCGATTGCCTGGCGAACGCCGCCGCGACATTACGGCCCCTGGGAAAGCGTGGTCTCTCTTTTGACCGAGGGGCTGGTCTCGCGCGGCTATGATGTTACCCTCTTTGCAACCGGTGATTCGGAAACAAGCGGCAAGCTGCATGCCGTTTGCGCCCGGGGCTATGAAGAAGACCGCTCCATACTGCCAAAAGTTTGGGAATGCCTGCATATTTCGGAACTCTTTGAGCATGCCGATGATTTTGAACTTATTCATAATCATTTTGACTTTTTGCCCTTGACCTATACCGGCCTTATCACCACCCCGTTCGTGGCCACCATTCATGGCTTTTCATCGCCAGGGATTTTGCCTGTTTATAAAAAATATAACCACAAGGTATTTTATGTTTCCATCAGCGATGCCGACCGGTCTCCGGATCTTGACTATATCAAAACCATCCATCACGGCATAGATCTGAAGCAGTTTGATTTTCAGCCTGAACCGGATGATTATCTCCTCTTTTTCGGTCGCATTCACCCTGACAAGGGAGCCGGAGAGGCCCTTGAAATTTCCCGGGCCTGCAATAAAAAGCTGATCATGGCCGGAATCATTCAGGATGAAGCGTACCATCACCAATACGTCGAACCGTACCTGGACGAACAGTGTGCGGTCTATGTCGGCAGCGTCGGGCCGATTCAGCGAAACCTGCTGCTTAAACAAGCCTACGCGCTTCTCCATCCCATCAATTTCAATGAGCCTTTCGGACTGTCCGTTGTCGAATCCATGGCCTGCGGCACCCCCGTAATCGCCTTTAACCGGGGGAGCATGCCTGAACTGATCGAAAACGGCAAAACCGGTTTTCTGGTTACCACGGTGTATGAGGCCATCAATGCTGTGGCTCATATAAAAGATATTGATCGAGCCTGCTGTCGCCGCCGTGTTGAACAGTACTTCACTGTCGATCGTATGGTTGAAGAATATATTCGGGTCTATGAAACCATTCTTGAAAAGAGAGGAACACCGAAATAGACGATGACGACTCAAGCTCCCATTATAAAACGTTATAAAAAAAATCCCATTCTCACCAAAGAGGATGTCCCCTACCCTGTGGCCACAGTCCACAATGCCGGTATCGTCAAGCAGAACGGCCGCTATATAATGCTTTTCAGGTCGCATTTGCAAAACGGGCGCTCTATCATCGGCAGGGCCGACAGTGAGGATGGTTTTTCCTTCACGGTCCACCCTGAACCCTTTCTCACACCGGCCAAGGACAACATTTTTGCGGCCTATGAGGAGTTCGGAGTCGAGGACCTCCGCATAAACCCTGTGGAGGGCGAATATCTTCTCACTTACAGCGCCTACTCCCGGCACGGGGTGCGCATCGCACTGGCCCGGACAAAAGACTTTATAAGCATTGAGCGCGTCGCGCTGATCACCCAGGCCGACCTTCGCAATGTGGTTATATTCCCCGAGAAATTTCAAGGACGATACGCGCGTCTGGACCGGCCGCATTCCGAAATTTCACCCTGGTCCATCTGGATTTCATATTCCCCGGACCTGGTGCACTGGGGTGATTCACAGGTGATTATGAAGCCGGTTCCCTATCACTGGGATGAAATGAAGATCGGGCCCGGCACACCGCCCTTCAAAACCGATCAAGGCTGGCTGCATATTTACCATGGAGTCTTTAAGACAATGGCCGGTGCGGTGTATCGCCTGGGCGCGGCTCTGCACAACCTTAATGATCCGGGGGAAATCATTGGCGTTTCCGATCAGTGGATACTGCAGCCTGAGGATCCCTGGGAAGTGAGCGGTTATGTACCCAATGTTGTTTTTACCTGCGGCGCTGTACCGGAAGATGACGGGACGATAAAGATTTACTGGGGCGCCGCGGATACCGTCATGTGCGTCGGTACGGCAGTGATAGACGAGTTAGTCCAGTTATGTCTCACCAAGACCAGGGCGGCGCTGTAAACAAGGAGAATAATAAGTCTGGATGCTGGATAAAATCAGAGACCGATACTGGATAACAATCCAAAATCCAGTATCTAGAATCCAGCATCCAGTATCCAGTATCATCCGACCAGAGGCGGTTAATCTCGTATTTTCGAAAAACTTAGAGATAATTTTTCAGATTGAACATTGTAAGAATCTAACCCTATCAAGGAGTCCTGTTTAATGATCCAAAAAAAACCTTTCTCTTTATTAGTTAAACGAAAAAAGAATAAACTCTTAGGGGATTCCTCCCGCGTCATTACCCGGCTTCATTTACCGGACGGTGAGTATCGCATTCCTAAGATCATTCAACGCATAGCGGATTTGCCCGACACAACAGCCGATCACATTCTCGCCCAAATATTGATTGATTTTTCCCAACGGCACAAAAACATCAAAGGTATTTTTGCGCGTCACCTGAATGAGGTCAAAGAATATATTCCTCGGGAAACCGTGCTTAGCGAGACCAAAATGGCTCTCATCGGGGCTTATTTTACTATGGAGTACTCCATTGAATCGGCGGCCCTTTTTAACCCTTCCATTGTCCCTCATCCCGATCAAAACCATCTTGACAAGGGCAGTTTGCGCTTTATCATGAGCCTGCGGGCAACCGGCGAAGGTCATATTTCCTCGATTGTATTTCGTGGCGGTTTTCTTGACTCGGACAACAGGGTTCTCTTCGACCCGACCAGCGATTACGTCGAAACACCGGAGGTCCATTTAGATTCGGCTTACGACCGCCATCTCTTTGATCTGAAGCTTCTCGAAATGGAAGCCAGTAATGAGGTAACCGCTCATCTCCTTGGCCAGTTGCCGGAAGTTTTCACTTATAACGAATTAAAAAATAAAATTGAATCGCTTCGCACGACCCCGATTTTCCCGATTCCGCACCAAAATAAAATCTTCGAAGTTATGGATTGGCTGATCAATTCCAATTATGAAATAAACTTCCACCCCCATCATCGAATTTCCGAACGGGTTATCTTTCCCGTTTCGAAAAACGAGAGCCGAGGGATTGAAGACGCCCGCTTTGTGAGATTTATCGATGATAATGGTGAGGTTACTTACTACGCGACCTATACGGCTTATAATGATTTGACTATTTTGCCCCAGCTGATTACCACCAAAGAATTTATTAATTTTAATATAATAACCCTCAACGGTAAAGCCGTACAAAACAAAGGTATGGCTCTCTTCCCGCGTAAAATTGACGGCCGCTACGTCATGCTTTCCCGCCAGGACGGTGAAAACAATCAGATCATGTTCTCGGAAAATATCCATTTCTGGCAGGAGTCCAAAATCATACAAGAACCAACCCGTCCCTGGGAATTTATTCAGATCGGCAACTGCGGCTCACCCTTGGAGACCGATGAAGGATGGCTGGTACTCACCCACGGTGTCGGGCCTATGCGTCAGTATTGCATTGGCGCCATTCTGCTTGATCTTGAAAATCCGGCAAAAATCATCGCCCGTCTGGAAGAACCGTTACTCTCCCCGCATGAGGAAGAGCGCGAGGGATATGTCCCCAATGTCGTTTATAGCTGCGGATCTATTATCCACAACAACGAGCTGGTCATTCCCTATGCCATGGCTGATTTCATGTCCGGCATAGCAACCGTTGGAGTAAGGGAATTAATCAACTCCATGCAACCGGTGGAATAGATGTATTGGGGCGCATCGGACGGTAAGGCAACTCATGGTTCTAAAACAAATAAAAGTTACCCCCAGATTTCCTTTTTTCTGGAATTGCGGCCGGAATTTTTTAATCCGTTGCTGGTCTTTGAATGGTTGTTGGCCGGAGATTTCGGAGGCAACCCGAATTTTTCTCTCAAGCGCTGGTTGACTATTTCCGGGACCAGTCCGTCAATATTTCCCCCCAGAGAGGCTGCCTCTTTGATGATGGTTGAACTGATGTAAAACCATTTATAATCGGTCATCATAAAAACCATCTCAACTTTTTGGTTCAATTTTCGATTTATCAGGGAATACTGGAATTCGTACTCAAAATCCGATAAGGCCCTCAAACCCCTTAAAACAATATTGGTTTCCCGGCGCTGGACGTAATCCACCAATAAACCCTGGAAATGATCGATTTCAATCCGGGAATAATCCTTCAGGACTGTTTTCAGGATGTCAACCCGTTCTTCCAGGGTAAACAGAGGTTTTTTCCCCGGATTGATGGCGATGGCTATAACAATTTTATCGAATATCGAAAGGCCCCGACGAAGCAAACTGAGGTGCCCGTTGGTGATGGGATCAAAAGAACCCGGATAAATAGCAACACGACTCATATGATTTTTTACCCTTTCATGAATTTATAAAAGGAAACCCTGGTCCGGCCATAGCGACGTTGATCCCCTATTCCCCAATCCCCCACTTTTTCAGGTATAGGTTCTTTTAAATCGTGTTCCAGAACCAGAATCCCAGTTTCTTTGAGCACCGGAAGGCTCAACAACGATGAAGCGATGGAATTGCACCACCCCTGTCCATACGGGGGGTCCATAAAAACAAGATCGAAGGGACCACCGGTCTTGTTTAAAAAATGAACCCCTCGAGAAAGGTCCCGTTGGATCAATCGAGAACTTTCTTCCATCTTCAAACGGCGGATATTTTCCCGAAGGCAATCAACCGCCGGTCGGGAAAACTCAATAAAAACAGCCGTACCGCCCCACCGGCTCAAGGCCTCCAATCCCAAGGCCCCGCTCCCGGCAAATAAGTCAGCCACGTTTAGAAAAGGGCCGATGGGTTCCAGAATATTAAAAATCGCTTCCCGGATCCGATCTTGAGTCGGACGCGTTTGCCGGCCCTTCAGGGGAGCCAAATGATGCCCTTTGCATGTCCCGGCAATGATTCGCATAAAATACCAACGAGGGACGAGGGATAAAGGACGACAGATGTAAAAACACGCCAAACTACTGCTTAAAACTCGTTTCTCGTCTTGCGTCCTTCATCCCTCGTATTTAACTAAACCGCTCTCTGTGCCCAGAGTTCGGCGATCTGGACGGCGTTGGTGGCCGCCCCCTTGCGAATATTGTCGGACACGACCCACATGGCGATCCCTTTTTCATGGGAAAGGTCTTCCCGGATACGGCCGACAAAGACTTCGTCTTTTCCTTCGGACACCAAAGCGGTCGGGTATACCTTATTGGCCACATCATCCATGACCACCACTCCCGGGGCGGTTCGAAGGAGGTCTTTCACTTCCTGCGGGGTAATCTTTTTGTCGGTTTCAATATAGACCGCTTCCGAGTGGCCGTAAAAGACCGGTACCCGAACCGTTGTGGCCGAAATCCTGATGGAATCATCTTCCAGAATCTTGCGGGTTTCATTGACCATCTTCATCTCTTCCTTGGTATAATCGTTTTCCAGAAAGATATCGATGTGAGGCAGGCAGTTATAGGCGATTTGATACGGATAAACCTTCATTTCCGGTTCCTTGCCCGCCAATAGATCCGTAATCTGATTTTTCAATTCAAAGATCGCCTTTTGTCCGGTTCCGGATACCGCCTGATAGGTGGACACAATGATCCGCTTGATCCGGGTCTGATTGTGAATCGGCTTCAGGGCCACCACCATCTGGATGGTCGAACAATTCGGGTTGGCTATAATACCAGGGCCGGCGACAATACGGTGGGGGTTGCATTCCGGCACCACTAACGGGATCTTGGGGTCCATACGGAAAGCGCTGGAATTATCAATCACCACACATCCGGTCTGGGCCGCATGGGGAGCGAACTTCAGGCTGGTCGAGGCCCCGGCGGAAAACAAGGCAATCTCCATGTCTTGGAAAGAATTTTCTTTCAATTCTTCAACCGGTATCGCCTTGCCCTTATAGGGTAAAGTTTTGCCTACCGAACGGGCCGAAGCCAAAAATCTAATATTCTTTATCGGGAAATCCCTTTCTTCCAGACAACGAATCATCTGATTTCCCACCGCACCGGTGGCCCCGGCCACCGCCACATTCCATGATCGACTCATTATGCACCTTCCTTAATATTATGAAAATAGGGTTCAAAGATTCCAGGATTCGAGGGTTCAAGGGATTACCGGTCTGAAATACAAGGTACAAGGTTCAAGAAAAACCGTACACCTTACATCTTATACCAATAGCCTTTTAGAACTCTGGCCCTTCTTAGCCTCTTTTACAAGTAGGACACAACCAGGTCTCCAACCTCCTGAGTCGTATATCCCATCTTCCCGGCGGTCAGGTCTTTGATGTCATTTTTAACCACGGCCCGAATAGCTTTTTCCACCTGGAGGGCAGCTTGTTCCAGTCCCAGATGAACCAGCATCATCTGGGCGGCCCCGATGGCCGCCAGGGGATTGATGATATTTTTTCCCGTATATTTGGGAGCCGAGCCGCCGATGGGCTCGAACATGGACACCCCCTGAGGATTGATATTTCCTCCGGCGGCAATGCCCATGCCCCCCTGGATCATGGCCCCCAGGTCGGTGATAATATCTCCAAATAAATTATCGGTGACAATTACATCAAACCATTCCGGGTTCTTGACCATCCACATGCAGACCGCATCCACATGGGCATAATCGATGGTGACCTGGGGATATTCTTTGGCCACCTCATGAAAAACCCGATCCCAGAGATCAGAAGCAAAAGTCAGGACATTGGTCTTTCCACATAGGGTAAGTTTGCGTTTCCTGTTCCGCTTTTGACAAAGCTCAAAGGCATAGCGGATGCAGCGTTCCACTCCTTTGCGGGTATTGACGGATTCCTGAACAGCCACTTCATCGGCCGTCCCTTTTTTCAGAAAGCCCCCTGCCCCGGCATAAAGGCCTTCGGTGTTCTCTCGAATGACGATAAAATCGATGTCCTCCGGCCTTTTATTTTTTAAAGGCGTTTCCACTCCGGGATATAGAATAACCGGCCTTAAATTGATATATTGATCCAGATCAAAACGCAGTTTCAGCAGCAAACCCTTTTCCAGGATACCGGGTTTTACTTCCGGATGGCCGATGGCCCCCAGATAAATGGCGTCCATTTTCTTTAGCTCGGCCAATTCGGCATCCGGGAGGATGTCCCCGGTTTTCAAATAGCGCTTACCGCCTAAATCAAAAGGGATAAAAGTAAAAACGCCTTCCCCTTTTTTTTCCACTGCCTTGAGCACCTTCAGGCCTTCGGCTACCACTTCCGGTCCGGTGCCGTCTCCCGGAATAACAGCAATCTGAAAAGTTTTTCCCATCGTTTTAACCTTTAACCTTTTACCTTTCTACTTTTTCCTCTTGCTTTAGATTCTCACCACTTGAATCTGAGAATTTATCTCTAACTTTTTATCCGGTCTGTAGGGGTCTTGTTTTTGATGTTGTCCACTGATAAGCTATGAGTTTCTTTGCCGGGTCAAAATTCGAACATAGGTCCTAGAGCAGGCCTTCATCATTGATCGAAACAGGCTTTGGTGAATGCCCTGCTTCCAATCAACTTAGCTTTTGGGCCGGGATGGGGCGATAAGTCGCCTTTTGGACAACTTCAAAAAACAAGACCTCTACAGACTAAAATTTCAAATATATTTGGCTAGGCTTTATATTTTTTTTTATATGCGCGATCAACCCCCCATCATGAATCAATTCCTGCATAAAAGGAGGAATCGGTTCAGCCTGGAAATTCATCTTCGAGGTTTGATCTTCAATGATCCCGGTCTGGGCATTAACCTTGACGACATCTCCGGCTTTGATTCTTTGGGCGGCTTCGGGAGATTCGAAAATCGGGAGTCCCATGTTGATGGCATTGCGATAAAAAATTCGGGCGAAACTTTCGGCAATGACGCAGGAAATCCCCGCAGCCTTAATGGCTATCGGGGCATGTTCCCTCGAAGAACCGCTGCCGAAATTTCTTCCGGCCACAATAATATCACCCTTTTGAATCTTCTTTACAAAATCTGGATCGGCATCCTCCATACAATGGCGACCCAGTTCCCTGGGGTCCGATGTGGTCAGGTATCGCGCCGGTATGATCACATCCGTATCCACATGGTCTCCAAATTTCCAGACCTTTCCGCTATATTTCATTGGTTTCCCCTTCTATATCTAAATCCTCTTCCTTCCTTCAACAGACCCTTCCGATGAAGGGAAAATGGCCTTTTCTCCGAACTATGAATTCCGAACTTTATCTTTTCTTTTTTTTAGGTAAAGCCTCCACCGGACCAATAACCCCCAGAACGGCTGAAGCGGCGGCAATGGCCGGACCGGCCAGATACACTTCACTTCCCGGATGACCCATGCGACCGACAAAGTTCCGGTTGGTAGTGGCTATGGCCCGTTCCCCTTGGGCTAAAATGCCCATATAACCCCCTAAACAGGGACCGCAGGTCGGGGTGCTGATTACGCCGCCGGCTTTCAAGAAAATATCGAACAATCCTTCGGTCATAGCCTGCCGATAGATCCAGGGCGTGGCCGGGATGATGATCAGCCGCACTCCCTTGGCTATTTTTTGCCCTTTAAGTACCTTGGCGGCGATACGCAGGTCTTCCAGGCGGCCATTGGTGCAAGACCCGATCACCGCCTGATCGATGGGGACTTTTCCCACCTTGGATATGGGTCGAGCATTCTCCGGGAGATGAGGGAAAGCCACCTGAGGTTCGATTTCCCCCAGATTATAGTGCCTGATTTCCCGGTATTCCGCCCCCGGATCGGAATGGTAAATTTTTCCTTTTTTTTTGGAACGTTCTTGAACATAAGCCCGTGTCTTATCATCGGGCTCGAAGATACCATTCTTGGCTCCGGCTTCAATGGCCATATTGGCCATGGTAAACCGATCAGCCATGGACAGCCCGGCCAGGGCAGGACCGGTGAATTCCATGGCCTGGTACCTGGCCCCATCCACCCCGAGGTCGCCGATGGTATAAAGGATCAGGTCCTTGCCGGAGACCCAGGGCCTGCGTTTACCCTGATAGACGAGCTTAAGACTTTCAGGGACCTTCAACCAGGTTCGGCCGGTGATCATGGCCGCCCCCAGGTCGGTGCTCCCCATGCCGCTGGCAAAGGCCCCCAGGGCCCCATAGGTACAGGTATGGCTGTCCGCACCGATTACCAGATCACCGGGCAGGACCAGTCCTTTTTCCGGGAGCAGGGCGTGTTCAATCCCCATTTCCCCCAATTCAAAATAAAAAGGCAGTTTCTGCTCCCGGGCAAAAAGACGCATTTTTCGACATTGCTCAGCGGCGGCGATATCCTTGTTGGGCACAAAATGATCGGGAACAAGCACCACCTTTTTCGGATCAAAGACCTTTCTGGCCCCCGCCTCATAAAAAACATTAATGGCGATGGGAGCCGTGATATCATTGGCCAAGGCCAAGTCCACCCTGGCCTCAATCAGTTGACCCGGATGGACGGTTTTCACCCCGGCATGTGCCGCTAATATTTTTTCAGTAATGGTTTGAGACATGCATAACACCTTTGGAATCCAGTTGCCACTATCCAGAATTCAGTATAGAAAATGGGTCTTTATATTCTGGATTCTGAATTCTTTTCTGTTAAAGTTTCTTAATCGGGTTCTTCTTCAGGTACTCCAGACGGTTCAGGGCATTTAAATAAGCCTTGGCGCTGGCGGTGATAATATCGGAATCGGATCCTTTGCCCAGGACGATTTTTCCGTCTCGTTCAACCCGGACATTAACCTGCCCCTGGGCATCCATGCCGCCGGTAATGGCGTTGACCGAAAAACTGACCAGTTTGCAGGCCTTGGTGCAGGTTTGAATAATTTTATTGATGGTATTAAATGTGGCATCAATAGGGCCGACCCCGAAACCGGCCTTCTGGATGATTTCCCCGTTGACCTCTATCTTGACCGTGGCCGTGGGCACAGCCATATTGCCGCTGATGACACTTAAATAAATCAATTTATAGGTGTCGGGGATCATTAAAATTTCATCGGCGATCAAGGCCTCAATATCTTCGTTGACCACTTCCTTTTTCTTGTCGGCCAGTTCCTTGAAACGGTCAAAGACCTTTTGCATATCTTCAGGGCTTAAGACATAACCGAGTTCCTTCAACCGTTCTTGAAAGGCATGACGGCCGGAATGTTTCCCCAAAACCAATATGCTTTTATCCAGGCCGATGTCCCGTGGGGTCAATATTTCATAGGTCGCTCTCTTTTTAAGTACACCGTCCTGATGAATCCCGGATTCGTGGGAGAAGGCATTGGCCCCGACCACGGCCTTATTGGCCGGGATCACCAGACCGGTAATGCGGCTGACCAGCCGGCTGGTGGAATAAATCTGTTTTTTTTCAATCTTGGTCGAGTAGGGCATCAGATCCCTTCGGGTGTGAAGGGCCATAACCAGTTCTTCCAGAGAGGTATTCCCGGCCCTTTCCCCGATTCCGTTGACAGTGACTTCCACCTGGCGAGCCCCATGGTGAACAGCCGACAACGAATTGGCGACGGCCAATCCCAGATCATTATGACAATGCACACTCCAGACCACCCGATCATCGGCCGACACCTTTTCCCGAACAGTCCGAACCAATTCTCCGAATTCTTCAGGCAAAGCATAGCCCACGGTATCGGGAATATTGATGGTCGTGGCCCCGGCTTTGATAGCCGTTTGGGCGGCCCGGGCCAGATAATCGGGATCGGTACGGGAACCGTCTTCGGTTGAGAACTCAATATTCGTGGTATACCGATGGGCGTGGGAAACGGCCCTTTGAATGACCTCCAGGACCTCTCGCCGGGTTTTGCGCAATTTATATTTCAAGTGTAAGTCCGAAGTGGCGATAACAATATGGATCCGCGGGTTGGCCGCGTCTTTTATGGCCTCCCAGGCCCGGTCGATATCCACCTTTTCCGCTCTGGCTAGGGCGGCAACCGTCAAACCCCGAACCTCTTTGGAAATCAGGGAAACAGCCTCAAAATCGCCCTGGGAGGTAATTGGAAACCCGGCCTCGATGACATCGACCTTCAGTTTCTCCAATTGACGGGCCAGACGCAGTTTTTCCGCCTTATTCATACTGGCCCCGGGTGATTGTTCTCCGTCCCTTAAGGTCGTGTCAAAAATGATGATTCGATCAGCCATGTTCGTTAGGTCCTCACTTTTGGATACTGGATTCTTGATACTGGATGCTGGGAATCTTTTAAATATAATTCCTATCTAGAATTCAGTATCCAGCATCAAGAATCGGATTTAAACCAACTTTTCCACCGGCTCAGGAGCCGGTTTCTTTTTTAACCGGTATAAAGCCAAGACCGGGCCTGATAACACATACCCCAGGATCCCCACTGACAACATAACAAAAGGTTCCAGGGCCACCAGAACGAATACCAGCACCACCGCCACCAGGAAGTTGAACGATCGCCGTTCCCCCAATTTCATCCCCTTAAAACTGGGGTAGGGAATATTACTGACCATCAGAAAAGAAAGGACATAAATCAGAATCAACACCGCCAGGTAACCGGTCGATCCCGTCCCGCCGATCTGGTAGATGAATAAGATGGTGGTGGCTACGATACTGGCCGATGCCGGAATGGGCAGGCCGACAAAAAATTTATTGCTTATTTGTCCGTTTTGAACATTAAAACGGGCCAACCGCAAAGCCCCGCAAACCACATAGAGAAAGGCGGCCATCCATCCGAACCGGTTGAACGGTTTTAAGGCCCACAGAAAAACCAGAATCCCCGGGGCCAACCCGAAGGCGATCAGATCGGATAAAGAATCATACTGAACGCCAAAGGCACTGGTCGTCCGGGTCAGACGGGCGATACGACCGTCCAGCCCGTCCAGGACCGCAGCAACCAGGATCGAAAGTGCGGCATAATAAAAATTACCGGAAATTGCTGAAATAATAGCATAAAAACCGCAGAAAAGACTGGCCGTGGTCACCAGATTGGGGAGCACATAGATGCCTCTTCTCCGATCCTCCCGATTTTTATTTCTTCGATTTTTGATTCTCATGGCAATTCTCCTATAATGGTCAGCCCGGCTTTCACCTTATCGCCCCGTTGAATTCGAATCCGGGTCGAGGCCGGCAAATAAAGATCCACCCGTGAACCAAATCGGATTAACCCGAATCGTTCCCCTCGTTTAATGGTTTCCCCTTGGTTGACCCAGCAGACAATCCTGCGGGCAATCAAGCCGGCCACCTGGACCATACTGATTTCATGTCCCTCTTTGGTGAACAGAAGCAAAGCGTTTTGTTCATTTTGGGCCGAGGCCCGGTCTAAATTGGCCGAGTAGAATTTCCCGGTCCGGTAAAAAACCTTTTCTATTTTTCCGCTTACCGGAATTCGATTAACATGGCAGTTAAAAACCGACATAAAAATACTGATCTTTATTGCGCTCCGAGTCGAAAAAGGGGTCATCTCCTTTTCCTCAACCAGCAGGATTCGCCCATCGGCGGGAGACAATACAGCCCCTTCTTCCTGAGGAGACTGACGTTCAGGATCCCGAAAAAAAGAAATCACAAACAGGGTCAAAAGGCCGAATATCCCCCAACCTAAAGGGAAATCCAGCCAAAAGAAAAGGGCAATCCCGGCCAGTCCACCGGCGATAAATGGGTACCCCTGACGAGCAATTGGTATATGCATATAAATTCAGCAAAGGGCAATGGGCCAGGGGCAATAGGTTATAGGTTAAGGGGTTACCAACTTCCACCAATCGGTTTTTCCCTGTTGCCCCTGCCCCTGCGGGCGTGCAGGCGCAGGTGCCTATGGCCTATAGCCTGTTTTTTGGGTTGCTTCTTCGGGCATCTCTATGAATACGATTTTTTCTTTCTTTAAAGAAATTTCTTTTTTACTCCTGGCCATGGCAATGGCCCCGGTTCTGGCAATCTCTTTGATTCCGAGATGATTCAGCAAGCCGAGAATGGCTGTGATCTTACTGTCATTCCCGGTGACCTCAATGGTATAAAACTGGGGGCTGACATCCACCACCTTGCAGCGGAAAATGTCGACGATCCGCAGGATTTCAGCCCGGGTTTGGGCCTCGGCCCGGACTTTGATCAAGGCCATTTCCCTTTCCACAAATTCCGTATCGGTGAAATCCATAACCTTGATCACATTGACCAGCTTATTGAGCTGTTTGGTAATCTGTTCGATGATCTGATTGTTTCCGCGCGTCACCAGAGTAATCCGGGAGACCAGAGGGTCCATAGTCTCGGCTACACAGAGGCTCTCAATATTAAATCCCCGGCCGCTGAATAAACCCGTTACCCGGTTCAGAACCCCTGGTTCGTTATCCACCAAGGCGGAAATCGTATGCTTTTGTTCGTGGTTGTTTTCCATAAATTAGCCTACTCGCTTATAGCCATCAAATCGTTAAGTCAAATTTAAACGCTCTCCGGGTTAATCAAGGTTACGAGTTGCGTGTTTCGGGTTACGGGTCAAAGGTTAAAAAGGAATTTATTGCTTTTCCAACTCGCAACCCGTAACTCGTAACAAAAAATTCAAAAATTCTCCCTTATCTCTTCCCCCTCACCTGCCCCAATTCGTTCGACGGCTATTGATGGGCTTTCTACACCAACAACATTTCCGTCATCCCTTTGCCGGCCGGAACCATGGGAGCAACGCATTCTTCCGGGCAGACAACAAAATCCATGATCACCGGACCTTTGATGGACAACGCTTTCTCGATTACCGGGACCACTTCTTCCGGCCGTTCAGCCCGAAGGCCTGCCGCCCCATAGGCTTCGGCCAATTTTACAAAATCAGGGTTTCCTTTAAGGAAAGTCTGGGCATACCGTTTTTCATAAAAGAGCTCCTGAAATTGACGAACCATACCCAGATAGCCGTTGTTTAAAATGGCGATCTTCACCGGCACCTGATTGGCCACGGCTGTTGCCATCTCCTGAATGTTCATCTGGATGCTTCCGTCCCCGGCAATATCAATGACGATACGGTCCGGACAGGCCACCTGGGCCCCGATAGCAGCCGGAAAACCATAGCCCATGACCCCCAGTCCACCGGAGGTAATGAATGAGTTGGGCCGATCGAAATGATAAAATTGGGCGGCCCACATCTGATTCTGCCCCACTTCGGTGGCAATGATGGCTTGCCCTTGGGTCACCTCATATAGCTTCTCAACCACATATTGGGGTTTGATTTCGTCTTTCCCCTGTTCATAGGTTAAGGGATGGGTTTTCTTCCATTCCTGGATCTGCTCCAGCCAGGGTTGACGAATCTTCCGCCAATCCGATTTTTCCTGCTTGTGGAGCGATTGATTCAGCTTGCTTAAAGCATCTTTGCAATCGCCGACGATCGGAATATCCACCGAGACATTCTTTCGAATCGATGTGGGATCGATGTCGATATGAATAATCTTGGCTTCCGGAGCAAAGAGATCCACCTTCCCGGTAACCCGATCATCAAAACGGGCCCCTACGGCAATCAACAGATCGCACTGGGCCACGGACATATTGGCCCAGTAGGTCCCGTGCATACCCAACATCCCCAACCATAATGGATGCCTGCCGGGGAAAGCACCCAGTCCCATCAGCGTTGTGGTCACCGGGATGGTCAGGCCCTCGGCCAGGGTCTTAAGTTCCCGAGAGGAACGGGAAGAGACCACCCCTCCTCCGGCATAAATAATCGGTCTCCTGGCCTTCAGGATCTGGGCGGCCGCCTTTTCGATCTGCCCGGCATGGGCGCTGTAAGTCGGCCGGTAACTGCGCATCTCCACTTTTTTAGGATACTTGAATTCCGTTTTATTCTGAAGCACATCCTTGGGCAAATCCACCAGGACCGGTCCCGGCCGGCCGGAACGGGCCAGATAAAAGGCTTCTTTAATGACCCTGGACAGGTCTTCGACCTTTTTAACCAGATAATTATGCTTGGTGCACGGCCGGGTAATACCGACAATATCCACTTCCTGAAAGGCATCATTGCCTATCAACGGGGTTGGAACCTGGCCGGTGAATACCACCACCGGGATAGAATCCATGAAGGCCGAGGCAATTCCGGTAACCGTATTGGTAGCCCCGGGACCGGAAGTCACCAGGCAAACCCCTACTTTTCCGGAGCTTCGGGCATACCCATCGGCCATGTGGACTGCGCCCTGTTCATGACGGACCAGATAATGGCGGATCGGGCTTTTTTCCAGGTGGTCGTATATGTCGGTAATCACCCCACCGGGATACCCGAAAATGGTGGTTATCCCTTCCTGGATCAAACTTTCAATAATTATTTCAGCTCCACTTAATCGCAAGGGTTTTACCTCTTGGCCCGGTAGTCTTTTAATATTTGTTCAATCCGGTCCCGGCCGGCCAGTTTTAATTTTTGAATCTGTTTCTTTTCCCGGTTTTCCTCATCGGAAAGATAAAGCCTTTTTTTCAACTCATCTAACTGGGACTCAAATTCTTTGTGTTCAGAAAACAACTTTCGAAGTTCCTCGTTTTCAGGAATGAGTTGGTCGATCAATTCTTCGTCTCTCTTTTCCATAATCAACTCCATAAAAAAGAATTTTATAATTTTAAAATATCTTCTTGGATTTGTCAAATACAAAGATAGATGTAACTGGTTAATTAATTTCCAAAATGAGTCTTTCAACTGAAAACGGTTATATATCCAATAAATATTCCCATTTGACAGGCTGAATTCTTGCGTTACAATCCTTTGTAACCCTCATGCCCTCTTGGGGCGGGAACCATGAAGGATGAAAATTTCGCCTAGGATTCAAGGAGTCAAGGGGTCAAGGACCGCGGGGCGGAGTGAAAGGCGTTGAAGTTAAAACCCTTGAACCCTCGAATCCTGCAATCCTCAAACCCTGTTTTCTTATTAAATCAGGAGGTGCTGTATGGAATTTACAATCGGCCGGACTGTATTCTTTCTGGAAGAAGGAGACCTCACCCATCAGGAAACCGAAGCCATTGTCAATGCCGCCAATTCCCGTTTAGCCGGTGGAGGGGGGGTGGATGGGGCCATCCACCGGGCCGGTGGACCGGTTATCATGGAGGAATGCCGCAGAATCGGCGGTTGTCCTACCGGACAGGCGGTGATTACCACAGGGGGCAAACTCAAGGCCAGGTATGTGATCCACACCGTCGGCCCTATTTATCAGGGCGGGAACCGTGGGGAAGCCGGGCTGTTGGCGGGCGCGTATCAGGAGAGTCTGAAACTGGCCCATAAAAAAGGAATCCGATCCGTGGCCTTTCCATCTCTTAGCACCGGCGCCTACGGCTATCCCCTGGAAGAAGCCGCCCGTATCGCGGTAAAGACCGTGGCCGCCTATCTCCGAGAAAATCCCGGTTTCGACCGGGTGGGATTTGTTCTTTTTGGAAACCAGGCCTATCAGACCTACGTTCAAGCCGCCGTAAAAGAATTAACCATGGAGAAAAAGGGATAAAAGTCTGCACCGCCAACAGACTCCCTTCTCCGGATTCTGAAGGACCTATCCATTCAACCTCAGGCGATGGCCTGGATATCGGTATTCACCTCAGGCGGCTTGGGAGGCCGGACAAAGGGCAATATAGCCGATGAAACGGCCAGCAGTATGGTAAACAACCAAAAGGCGCTGGTGTACGAGCCGGTCGTATCGTAGACCCAACCGGCATAAATGGGAGCGGCAACGCCCACCGGAGTCAGGAACAGTGAGGCCGTCCCCTGGATGGTACCGAAGGCCTTGCGCCCGAAGTAACGTGCCCTTATGGAAGTGTTAAGGGTTATGCCTGCCCCCATGCCGAATCCGTAAAGAATGAACCAGACATAAATCATGAACTCCGTCTGAAAGAGCATGAAAATTCCCATACCCACGGCCTGCATCAAATAAGCAACCGCAAGAACTTTTCGCATTTGTCCTATTTCAACGCGATCGGCTATTATTCCGCCCGCATATCTTGCCGGAATGCTGGCCCCAATCATGAGGGCCATCATGAACGCCGCAGTTAAGGGATTGATA
The DNA here is from genome assembly GCA_001797675.1 of Deltaproteobacteria bacterium RBG_13_43_22. Classification (GTDB taxonomy): domain Bacteria; phylum Desulfobacterota; class RBG-13-43-22; order RBG-13-43-22; family RBG-13-43-22; genus RBG-13-43-22. Next base: position 41,834 of record MGQB01000030.1, read on the forward strand.
CCTCTGTCCGTGAGAAAAGGGACACCATGGATGTTGACGGCCGGCGACACCAAACCATAGACGGCCTGGGCCAGGATAAGCAGCCAGAAGGCCGGGGTCTTCATGGCCTGTTTGAGGGTGAACTCCACTTCCTGAACCTCGGCGGCATAGGCTATGCCCCGGGTTATCATGGCCTTCTGGTCGGCGGTTTCTGTTTCAACCTTGGCCCCGTCGGGAAGAAGTCCGTAGTATTCGGGCCGGTGAGACTTCAGAAAAAACAGCACCAGCGGCAATCCGACCACGCCAAACACCAGGCCGCCTATAACACAGGTGGTTCGCCATCCCACCATAGTTATGAGCCAGGCGATCAGGGGCAGGATGATTACCCCGGAGATCCCGGAAAACATCCATTTGATGCTCAAGGCCACCCCTCTTTTTTTAACAAACCAGTTGGTGATGGCCGTATCGAGCGGGATGGCCAAAGCGGTGTTGATCCCCGTTCCAAATAAAACACCCCAAATCAGAAGGAAGGACCAAAAGGAATGAATAAAATACATTAATATCAGGCTTGCACTGGCTAAGAGGATGCCGGAAAAAACGATCCACTTGGGGCCGAATCGGTCGGTAATCCAACCGGCGATAAGCGCTTCAAAGCCCCCTTCAAACCTTCCTATTCCTGCGGCAATCGAGGTGTTGGCCCTGCTGAAACCCAAATCCGAGGCAATGGGTTTGAATAAGGCGGATATGCCGTAAGCATAGTACCCAAAACCCCAAAGACAAAAAAATCCGCTGGCTAAAACCGTCCACCAGCCGAAAAATATTTCTGATGACTTCTTTTTCTTGATCAAAATAACTTTTCCTTTTCATGGATGATAGAGGATCTGCCCAGTGGATCCTGATAAATATTTTAAAGCCGAAAAATACGAAAACACAGGATAAATGTTTGAGAAGAATAGGTTTACCATATCTTTTTTATAATTCAAACTAATATTCGATCCAGACCTTTCCTGGTTTGACAAGGTCTTCTAAAGATGATAAAAATTAAATATCAGGAAGAAAACTTTTCTTATGAATCAGGTAAATTTAACGGAAAAGGAGTTTAAATGAAATCAATTTGGATCGGACTACTGGGGATTTTACTTCTCTCGACACAGGTCTTGGCAGCAGAGAACGGCGCACTAAAAAGCCAAAAAGACAAGACCAGCTACGCCATCGGGATCAATGTCGGTAAAAACATAAAACAATTGCCGATGGGTATTGACCCGGATATCTTTGCTAAAGGATTTAAGGATGCCTTTTCAGGGGCCAAACCCATACTGAGTGAAGAAGAGATGCGTACGGTTCTGGCCGCTTTTCAAAAAGAAATAACAGCCAAACAGACCGAGATAATGAAATCAGCGGGCGACAAAAACAAGAAGGAAGGGGAGGCCTTCCTGGCTGAGAACAAAAAAAAGGATGGGGTAAAAACCTTACCCAGCGGATTGCAATACAAGGTAATAAAAGAAGGGACCGGCAAAAAGCCAAAGGCGACCAATACGGTGACCACCCATTATCAGGGCACCCTCATTGACGGCACCGAGTTTGACAGTTCCTATAAACGGGGTGAGCCGGCGTCTTTCCCACTCTCCGGAGTGATCCCCGGCTGGACCGAAGCGCTCCAGTTGATGAAGGTCGGTTCCAAATGGCAGCTTTTTGTTCCTTCAAAACTGGCCTATGGTGAACGAGGGGCCGGACCCATAATAGGGCCGAACGCTACACTGATATTTACCGTAGAGCTTTTATCGATTAAGTAACCCTGACAAAAAATATTTCAGCTATGTTCTTAAATCCGATTAACCAGAGATCTTGGTTGGACCAACTCTATTCAAAAAATGCTGGATACTGGATAACTAAAAACATCCAGGATCGTTTATTATTTTTATTCAGTATCCAGAATCTAATATCGCTCCACCGGGGGCCCTTGTTATCGAGTTTTGGGAATGGTGATTAAGGTGAAAAAGATTGGAAGATTTCACGTACTGACCGACACCCTCCTGCAACACCGTTTCTCCCATGAGCAGCTCGCCGGGCTGGCTCTTGAAGGCGGGGCCGATACCATTCAGTTTCGTCAGAAAATAGGGACGACCAGGGAAATGATCCAAACCACAGGGCCCATGCAGGCCTTGTGCCGGAGGGCCGGGGTGCCCCTTATTGTCAATGATCGCCTGGATGTGGCCATCGCCTCTCTGGCCGACGGGATTCATCTCGGTCAGGAAGACTTCCCCATCCCTCTGGCCAGAAAAATTCTTGGAGAGAAGACCATCATCGGCGGTTCGGCCAGTACTCTGGACGAGGCCCATAAATGTCTCTTGGAAGGTGTGGACTATGTGGGATTCGGTCCTGTTTTTACTACGACTTCCAAAGAAGATGCCGGACCGGCCAGCGGGCTCGGTCTCCTGAAACAGGTGGTCCAGGAGATCCCTTTGCCGATCATTGCTATCGGGGGCATCACTCAAGAAAATATCATCCAGGTGATGCAGACAGGGGCTTATGGGATTGCCGTTATCTCTGCGGTCTGTTGTCAAAAAGACCCCAGGGAGGCCACCCGAATTTTTCGAAGCATACTGGAGTCCGGCCATCATGCCTGAGCGGATCATAGACATCGGGGAGTTTGGGCTGATTCGGAGGATCCGTGATCTTCTGAACAGGGAGGGTCGACGGTCTGAACGGGTAACTCTGGGAATCGGTGATGACACGGCCTCTTTCCTGCCCCGCCCGGGTTATGAACTTTTAGTCACCTGTGATTGCCTGGTGGAAGGCCGCCACTATCTGCCGGGACGTATCACTCCTTTACATTTAGGACGGCGGGCTATGACCCTAAATATCAGCGACATTGGGGCCATGGGAGGCAAACCCCTTTTTGCCCTTATCTCGATCGGATTAAAGGCGGAAGCCCTTGTTCAAGATATTGAAGAGATATACCGCGGGTTTCTTTGGGAACTGAATCCCTTCGGGGCCTCTATCATCGGTGGTAATCTCACCCAATCGGGGAATGGGATGTTTATCGATATCACCCTGATAGGGGAAGTGGAGCAGGGAAAAGGCGTACGCCGTTCCGGGGCAAGACCGGGAGATGTAATCCTGGTTACCGGATATCTGGGCCAGGCGGCTGCCGGGCTTAAGCTCCTGCTTCAGTCCCCCGATGACCTTAGCCTACGGAAGCATCCCTTAGTCAAGATCTATAACGCCCCTTCTCACCGGGCTTATTTTGGGGCTGCGATCGCCGAGGCCGGATTGGCCACAGCCATGATTGATACCAGCGATGGGTTCCTTGGAGATTTAGGACATGTTTGTACAGAGAGCAACGTTGGAGCTGTTTTAATGAAAGAAAAACTCCCGGTCAGTGAAGCTCTCCGAGAGGCGGCCCTTGATTTCCACAAAGATCCTTATGACTTTTTTCTGGGTGAAAGCGACGATTACGAGTTGATAATCACCTGTCAACCGGATAAGGTTACCTTACTTTGTTCCCTGGCAACCCGATTGGGCTTTCCGGTTCCCTTGACGGAAATAGGGAGAATCACCGCCGAGGCCGGAAATATGATCATCATCCACACGGATGGTTCAAGACATTCGGTCAACCCCTCAGGCTGGGATCATTTTCGGTTGAAAGAAGAAGACTAAAAAAGGAAGGTTTCCTATGTTCGACCAAGACTTGGCCCAAAAGGCCGCCGAGAATTTAAAACAGGTTCGTGAAAAAAAACCGCTCATCCACAACATTACCAATTATGTGGTCATGAACTATACGGCCAATGCTTTGTTGGCTTGTGGGGCCTCACCGGTAATGGCCCATGCGGCTGAAGAGGTGGAGGAAATGGTTTCCCTGGCCGGAGCCTTGGTGCTCAATATCGGAACTTTGAGCCTCCCCTGGATCGAGGCCATGTTGAAGGCCGGAAAAAGGGCCAATGCCCTAAAGATTCCGGTAATCCTGGATCCCGTTGGCGCAGGGGCCACGAGACTGCGCACCGATACCGCCAAGCGGATCTTAGAAGCAATTTCGATCCAAGTAATTCGGGGCAATGCCTCGGAAATCCTCTCTCTGGCCGAAGAAGGACCGGAAACCTCCACCAAGGGGGTGGATTCCGTTCACACCGTAGACCAAGCCACAAAAACGGCCAGGTTACTGGCCAAGGACTTAAAAACAACGCTGGCCATTACCGGGGCAGTGGATTTGATTACCGACGGGGAACGGGTCTGCCGAGTACTGAACGGACATGCCATGATGAGTCGCATCACCGGAACGGGTTGTACCGCGACGACGATGATTGCCGCCTTCCTGGCAGTTGACCCCGATCCCTTAACGGCGGCTGCAACCGGATTGTCTTATTTTGGTTTGGCCGGTGAAAAGGCTTCGGCTGGGGCCGCGGGTCCCGGCAGCTTCCAGAATGCACTCCTCGACGCCCTTTATCTGATAAATGAAGAAGATTTGAGGACAGGGGCCAAAATCCAGACTTGAAGACCTCTCTCGCCTGAACCGAACTAAAAAATAAGGTTTGGCTTTTGCAGGGCGGGCTAGAAACCCACCTCTGTGAGGAGCGTGCAACAAGGGAAGTTATTCTCACCCCCTTTATACCCGCCGACTTGTGCAAATTCGTCACCATCTCCCAGGGAAGTGAAGTCAAAAGAGAATCTTTAAAACATTCCCTCCCCTATGACCATCCCAGGGAAAATAACCGTTTGAAAAAAAGCACATTTTTTATGGACATTTTTCCAAATTTGTGGTTAATTTAATCTTTTAAGGGGAAAAAGGGCCATGATACCCATCCATCAAATCATCGAAGAATTCCTGAAACAGAATGAGGCCGAAAGGCGGTTGTCGTCTCATTCCTTGCGCGGATACCGGCAGGATTTAAGGGAATTCTTAAACTATCTGGAAACCCAGGGGATTGAGGAAACCAGGCAAATGGATTTGCCTCTTTTAAGAGGTTTTCTGGCCCAACTGCACCAAAAAAATAAAAAAAGCACGGTGGCCCGAAAAATGGCCGCCATTCGATCCTGTTTTGGTTATGCCCAGAAAAAAGGATGGATCCCGGAAAACCCGATCGTCCATATCCGAACGCCCAAGATTGAAAAAACGATCCCTCCTTTCCTGTCGGAAAAGGAGGTCGATACCTTCTTGCAGGAGCCGGACACCGGCTCTTTATTGGACCTTAGGGATCAGGCCTTCCTGGAGTTGTTTTATGCCTCGGGATTGCGCTTGAGTGAATTAACCGGTCTGGCTTGGAATTCCCTGGATCTTTCCGTTGGGATGCTTCGGGTTATCGGTAAGGGCGACAAGGAAAGGATTGTACCGGTGGGACGAAAGGCCGTCGAGTCTTTAATGAATTATCAACGGGCCTTGAAGCAGGCCGAACAACGATCGGAAATTAAAATTAACGATCATCAGTCCGTATTCCTGAATCGCTTCGGGAAAAAAATCAGCGATCGGACCATCGCCCGTCGATTGAAAAAACGGGTGATCAAGGGAAATCTGTCTCCGGCCATCAGCCCCCATTCCTTACGGCACAGCTTTGCGACCCATCTGTTGAATGCCGGGGCCGACCTGAGAATTGTTCAGGAACTGTTGGGACACACCTCCCTTTCCACAACCCAGAAATATACGCACATCAGCATGAACCGTTTACTCGAGGTCTATCAAAAGGCCCATCCAAGGGGGTAGGATGTTTGAAGGAACAACCATTTTGGCCCTTCGCCATCAGGCAAAGGTGGTCATCGCCGGTGACGGCCAGGTTACAATGGGGCAGACCGTGATGAAACACCGGGCCAGAAAGATCCGGCGTCTGTATCACGACCAAATCCTGACCGGTTTTTCCGGGGCCACGGCTGATGCCCTGACCTTGTTTGAGCGATTGGAAGCTAAGCTTGAACAATTTAACGGGAACTTGACCAGGGCGGCAGTGGAAACGGCCAAAGACTGGCGTACCGATAAGATTCTTCGTCGGCTGGAGGCGTTGCTGCTTGCGGCTGACCGTGATCATATCTTGATCCTGTCCGGAACAGGCGATGTCATGGAACCCGATGAAGATGTTGCGGCCATTGGTTCCGGCGGCCCCCTGGCCTTATCTGCCGCCACGGCTTTAATGGGCTTTTCTACCCTTTCGGCCGTTGAAATTGCCCGGGAGGCCATGAAGATTGCCGCTTCCTTGTGTATATACACCAACGAGCAGATCGTATTGGAGGAATTGTAACTAAACCGGTCCACATCCCTCCGGTATTCTGCGGCGGCATGAAATTTTTCAAATTATAAGGAGAAAAACCAACCCATCATGCATTATCTGACACCCAGAGAAATCGTCTCTGAACTGGACAAATATATTGTCGGTCAGGATGCGGCCAAACGAACCGTCGCCATTGCTCTGCGGAATCGATGGCGTCGGCAGCAGGTTCCTGAATCGATTCAAGATGAAATCGCCCCTAAAAATATTATTATGATCGGCCCCACCGGGGTCGGAAAGACCGAGATATCCAGACGCCTGGCCCGGCTGGCCCAATCCCCCTTTCTTAAGGTCGAGGTGACCAAGTTTACGGAAGTGGGCTATGTGGGCCGGGATGTGGAATCCATGATTCGGGATCTGGCTGAACTGGCTATTAATATGATCAAGGCCGAAGAAAAACAAAAAGTCATGTCCAGGGCCAGGGAAATCGCTGAAGAGCGTTTATTGGACTTACTGCTTCCTCCCAAAACCGAACCCCCTAAAACAGAGGAACCGGCAGGGCAGGAAAAAATTTTAGAGGTGGTTAGAAGGCCCAGTCCCGAACCGTTATCCACCCGGGAAAAACTGCGAACTCTCTTTCAAGAAGGAAAATTGGAAGAGCGCTACGTGGATATGGAGGTCACCCAGAGGTCGGTCCCCATGGTTGAAATATTTTCCACCGTGGGGATGGAAGAGATGGATTTCAACTTGAAGGACATGTTCGGCAATCTTTTCCCTAAGAAAACCAAACGACGCAAGGTCAAGGTACCTGAGGCCTTCGAGATTTTGGTTCAGGAAGAGTCTCAGCGTTTGATTGATATGGACAAGGTGACCGAAGAAGCCATCCGCAAAGTAGAACAGACCGGGATCATCTTTTTGGATGAAATCGACAAAATAGCCGGACGCGGGTCCAGTCATGGTCCGGATGTCTCTCGGGAAGGGGTCCAGCGGGATTTGTTGCCGATTGTCGAAGGGTCCACGGTAACCACCAAATACGGGATGGTACGGACCGATCATATCCTGTTTATCGCTTCCGGGGCTTTTCACAATTCCAAGCCCTCGGATTTGATCCCGGAATTGCAGGGCCGGTTTCCTATCCGGGTGGAATTGAATTCCCTGACTCAGGAAGACTTTATTCGTATATTGACCGAGCCCCAGGCGGCCCTGATCACCCAATATTGTGAACTGATGAAAACCGAAGGGATCCGCTTGACCTTCTTATCCGAAGCCGTGGCTGAGATTGCTCGCATTGCCTTTCAGGTGAATCTACGGACGGAAAATATCGGGGCCCGCCGGCTGCATACCATTATGGAAAGACTTCTGGATGATCTGTCTTTTGAGGCCCCGGACCGGGCGGAAAAGGAATGCACGGTTAATGCCGATTACGTTCGGAACAAATTGTCGGCCATTGAAGAGAATGAAGATCTGAGCCGGTATATTCTTTAGTTTTAGATGAAAATAATCAGATAATTTATCTTTAAATTCTGAAGCACGAAGCACGAAATCCGAAACAAATTCAAATGGCCAAAATAAAAATTCCAAACGGGGGGAAATACTGTTTAGGTTGTTGGGGGGTTCGAGTTTTGGATTTGTTTCGGATTTCGGATTTAGCGTCAAAATTGTAAATATTTCCTGGTTTGAGGTTGTTCTAATGAATCCAGACAATAATCACAACCTGTTTCTGGAAAAGGCTTCCATCCTCATGGAAGCATTGCCTTACATCAGGCGTTTTTATCATCAGACCATGGTGATCAAGTATGGCGGACATGCCATGGTGGATGAAGACTTGAAAGCGGGATTTGCCAAAAGCATGGTCCTGATGAAATACATCGGCTTGAATCCGGTGATCGTTCACGGCGGAGGCCCCCAGATCAAAAAAGTGCTGGATCAGATGAACATTGCTTCTCAGTTTGTCCAGGGGGTCCGGGTTACCGACAGCCAGACCATGGATGTGGTCGAGATGGTCCTGGGCGGAAAAATCAATAAAGAGATCGTCCACCTGATCAACCAACAAGGGGGCAAAGCCATCGGTTTGAGCGGCAAGGACGGCCAACTGCTGGTAGCCCAAAAAATGAAACTTTTTAAAAGCCGGGGGCCGGATGATCCCCCGGAGTTGATCGACATCGGCATGGTCGGTGAGGTGGTGGAGGTCAATACGGAGATTATTACCACTCTGGAGAATCATCATTTCATCCCGGTCATCGCCCCCATCGGGGTGGGGAAAATGGGACGGACTTACAATATCAACGCCGATTTGGTGGCCGGAAAAGTGGCCGCAGCCCTGAAAGCCCAAAAACTGATCCTGTTGACCGATGTAGAAGGGGTCAAAGACAAAGAAGGGAAATTAATTTCCACTTTAAAGAGGGCCGAAATCCCCGGACTGATCGAAGATGGGACGATCAGCGGCGGGATGATCCCGAAGGTCAATTGCTGTCTGGAGGCCCTTTCTGACGGTGTGGGAAAAGCCCACATCATAGATGGACGGGTAAAGAATGCGGTCATTCTGGAACTTTTCACCGACCAAGGCGTGGGGACGGAAATTGTAAACAACTAAAACAGCTGAAAGCTGAACCTTCAAAGAAAAAGCAGTTGCTTTCAGCTTTGAAAATTGCGCTTAAAAGGTGGATATTTTTATGAACCCTCAAAAAGATATTAATCGGATTGTGGATAGGGCCGGCCAGGTCCTGATGAACACCTATGCCCGGATCCCGGTGGCCTTTGAAAAAGGGCAGGGATGCCGGTTATGGGATCAGGAGGGACGCGTTTATCTGGACTTTTTAGCCGGTATTGCCGTATCCGCTTTGGGGCACAGCCACCCGAAGGTGGTTGAAACCCTTAAAGGGCAGGCGGAACGGCTGCTTCATACATCCAACCTTTACCATATTGAAAACCAGATAGCCCTGGCCGAGCAGTTGATCGAGCACTCCTTTGCCGATAAGGCTTTCTTCTGCAACAGCGGGACCGAGGCCAATGAAGGGGCGATTAAACTGGCCCGCCGTTATTCCTCCGAACGATACGGACCGCAAAAAACGACCATCCTCTGCATGATAAACAGCTTTCACGGTCGAACCCTCGGGTCCCTTTCGGCCACCGGCCAGGAAAAATTCCAAAAGGGCTTCGGGCCTTTGGTCCCCGGTTTTTCTTTTGTGCCTTTTGATGATCTGGTGGCCCTGGATGAAAATTGGGATGACAAGATCTGTGCCGTACTGATGGAACCGGTCCAGGGCGAGGGGGGTATACGGGTTCCGGATAAGGCCTTTCTCAAAAAAGTGAAAAAGCGCTGTCAAGAGCGCAATGCTTTGCTGATCCTGGATGAGGTCCAGACCGGTTTGGGACGGACCGGAACCCTTTTCTGTCATGAGCAGTTTGAGACCCAGCCGGATATCATGACCTTGGCCAAAGCCCTGGGCAACGGCCTCCCGATCGGGGCCTTGCTGGCCACAAACGAGGTGGCCGCCGCCTTCCAACCGGGAACCCATGCAGCCACCTTCGGGGGCAATCCCCTGGTTACGGCAGTGGCCGGGACTGTCCTTTCCATCATCCTGGGAGAGGGATTTCTTCCCGGGGTAAGGAAAACCGGGATCTACTTTCAGAACCAATTGCTCGGTTTGAAGGAAGAATTTCCCCAGGTGCTTGATGTCCGGGGTATGGGTCTGCTGCTCGGAATAGCCCTGAACCGGCCGGGAAAGCCGATCGTTGATGCCTGTTTACAAAAAGGATTTTTAATCAACTGCACCCAGGATACGATCCTGCGTTTTGCCCCGCCCTTGATCGTAGAACCAGAGGAGATCGATGCTTTGATTAAAACTTTGCGGGCTCTTCTAAAAGAAATGAATTAATGGGGGTGCGTCTTTAAAGATGAGTCAAAGAGATTTTCTAAAACTTTCCGACCTGACCACTTCTGAAATCGAGGCCATCTGGAAAAGAACCAAAGAATATAAAGAAGGTCAGGCCAAAAACAAACCCTTGCAAGGGAAAACCATCGGCCTTCTTTTTGAAAAACCGTCCACTCGAACTCGGCTTTCATTTGAGGTGGCCGTTATTCAAACCGGCGGGCACCCGGTCTTTATCAGCAGTCGGGACACGCAGATGTCCCGTAACGAACCCTTAAAGGATACAGCCCGGATCTTGTCCCGGTACTTAGACGGCCTGGTGGTTCGCACCTTTTCTCAGAAGACCCTTGATGAACTGGCCGGATTTTCCGCTGTTCCGGTCATCAATGCCTTGAGCGATCTTTACCATCCGGCCCAGATTTTGAGCGACCTGTATACGATTCGGGAACGAAAAAGCGATCTCCAAGGGATGAAGATAGCCTGGCTGGGAGATGGGAACAATGTGGCCCATTCCTGGATCGAAGCGGCCTGTCTTTTCCCCTTTCAGTTGATTTTGGCCTGCCCCAAGGGATTTGAACCGAACGAGGCAATCTGGGAAAAGGCAAAGAAAGAGGCCGGAGAAAGGGTCCGCCTTACCGATGATCCGATTGAGGCCGTCCGCAAAGCCCAGGTGATCAATACCGATGTCTGGGCCAGCATGGGTCAGGAAGATCAGGCTCTGGATCGGATCCAATTTTTCCAGGCCTTCCAATTAAATGGAAATCTTCTTTCTCTTGCCGAACCGGATTGTATGGTCCTGCATTGCCTGCCGGCCCACCGGGGAGAGGAAATTACCGATGAAGTGCTGGAAGGTCCCAACTCTGCGGTTTTCGATCAGGCGGAAAACAAGCTCCATGTACATAAAGCTCTGTTGGAATTTTTGCTGGACGGCGGGAAGAACTTTGGAAGGTGAACCATGGTTAGGACAGATCCCTGACTGAATAAAATCCGAATCTCGAAGCACGAAATTCGAAACAAATCTAAAAATTTAAAAAACAATATTCGAACCATTTAAATTTTAACATTTTCGAGATTCGGATTTCGAATTTTGAATTTTTTTAACTTTTTATTGGATTAGTTTGCTTGTTATTGAGGATAAGGTAAGGAGAAAACAAACTGATGAAAATCGTTTTGGCTTATTCCGGGGGGTTGGATACCTCGGTGATATTAAAATGGCTTCAGAAAACCTATCAAGCCGAGGTCGTCGCCTTTTCCGCCGATTTGGGGCAGGAAGAGGACTGGAAGGCCATTGAAAAAAAGGCCCTCCAGACCGGAGCAACCAAATTCGTAGCCAGGGATTTGAAGGAAGAATTTGTCAGGGAGTACGTCTTTCCGGCCTTCCGGGCCAATGCCGCTTACGAGCAACATTACCTCCTGGGGACATCCCTGGCTCGGCCGATCATCGCCAAACACCAGGTGTTGGTAGCCGAGGCCGAAGGAGCCGAAGCGGTCAGCCATGGGGCCACCGGCAAAGGGAACGATCAGGTTCGCTTTGAACTGACCTGCATGGCCCTTAATCCCGGCTTGAAAATCATCGCCCCCTGGAGAGAATGGGATTTAAACTCCCGTTCAGCCCTGATTGCTTATGCCCAAAACCACGGGATTCCGGTGCCGGTCACTCCGGAAAGACCCTACAGTTCCGATGCCAATCTTCTGCATATCAGCTATGAAGGGGGAATCCTCGAAGACCCCTGGAAGGAACCCCCGGAAAACATGTTTCAAATGACCCGGTCGCCGGAGAAGGCCCCGGACTCCCCGGAATATGTGGAGATCACCTTTGAACAGGGAAATCCCACAGCCGTCAACGGGCAGGTTATGAACGCCGTAGAATTGTTATCCTCTCTCAATGCCCTGGGAGGGAAGCACGGGATAGGCAGGGTGGACCTGGTGGAAAACCGTTATGTGGGTATGAAGTCCCGGGGGGTTTATGAGACCCCGGGAGGGACCTTGATCCGCGCGGCTCATCAAGCCATCGAGTCTTTGACCCTGGATCGGGAGGTTATGCATATTCGGGATTCTCTGATCCCTCGATATGCGGAAATGGTCTATTACGGGTACTGGTTTTCTCCGGAGCGGGAACTCCTTCAAAAACTGATGGATGAGGCCCAGACCAGGGTTTCGGGGATCGCCCGGTTGAAATTGTATAAGGGAAACGTAATCCTCGCCGGAAGGAAATCGGACCAATCCCTTTATCGGATGGATTTTGCCACCTTTGAAGAAGATCAGGTCTATCACCAAAAAGACGCCGAAGGATTTATCCGGCTTAATGGATTGAGATTGAAAATTCAAAACCTGGTATCCAGATCTTAGCCTAGGGAATCCAGAATTCAGGAGCCAGAATCCAAAAGTGAAGGATATGAGCAAACAAACATCTAAAAAGAAAAAAGATAAGCCAAAACTGTGGGCCGGCCGTTTCTCCGAAGCGACGGATCCTTTGGTTGACGTTTTCACCAATTCCATCCCTTTTGATTACCGTCTTTTACCCTACGACCTGGCCGGGAGTCTGGCTCACTTGAAGATGCTGGCTCGACAAGGGATCATTCCCGTTAAAGAGGCAAAAAAAATCCGCACCGGACTGCTGGAAATCCAAAAAGAATGGGAATTAGGGAAATTGTCATTCCCTTTGGAAGACGAAGACGTCCACATGTTTGTAGAAAAGCGTCTGACTAAGAAGATCGGGGCGGTGGCGGGTAAAATCCATACCGCCCGGAGCCGTAATGACCAGGTGGCCCTGGATTTAAGACTCTACCTTCGGGATCAGATACAAGACTTGAAGCGGGAGCTCCAAGGCTTGCAAAAAACTTTGTTGGAAAGGGCCAAAAATCAAGGTCACCTGATCCTTCCCGGCTACACCCATTTACAACGGGCTCAACCGGTAATCCTGGGTCATCACCTGCTGGCCTATCTGGAAATGTTTTATCGGGACCAGCAGCGTCTAAGTGAAGTCTTAAGACGGGTCAACATCCTCCCCTTGGGCAGTGCAGCCCTGGCCGGTACTTCCTTTCCCATTGACCGCACCCTGGTGGCCAAAGAGTTGGGCTTTGAACAAATCTCCCCAAACAGTATGGATGCGGTCAGCGACCGGGATTTTGTCATCGAATTCCTGTCTGCCGGGGCAACCCTAATGATGCATTATTCCCGGATGTCCGAAGAATTGATCCTTTGGTCGAGTTCGGAATTTGATTTTGTAGAGATCAGCGATGCCTTCTGCACCGGCAGCAGCATTATGCCTCAAAAAAAGAACCCGGATGTTCCGGAATTGATTCGTGGAAAAACAGGTAGGGTTTACGGCCATCTGATGGGGATGTTGACCACCATGAAGGCTTTACCGTTAACCTATAACAAGGATTTACAAGAGGATAAAGAGCCGGTCTTTGATTCGGTGGAAACCTTACTGAACTGCACCCGACTGCTTTGTGGTCTCTGGTCCAATATCCGTTTTAGGACCGATTCGATGGAGAAAGCCGCCGAAACAGGATATCTGTTGGCTACGGACCTGGCCGATTACCTGGTGAAAAAAGGATTGGACTTCAGAAGGGCCCATCAGGTTGTGGGCACTCTCGTTGCTTATGCCTTGAAAAGAGGGTGGGAACTGAAGGACATCCCTTTATCGGAATTGAAAACCTTTCATCCCATTTTTGAAGAGGATGTCCACACTGCGTTGGATCTTCGTTCAGCCATGGCTGAGCGGAATTCACAGGGAGGAACAGCCCCCCAACAGGTTAAAAAAGCCTTGAAAGAGATGGAGAAGAAGATATGATCCCAACAGCCCTGCGATTAAAAAAACGGTCAGCGAATCTGGTCTGGTTTTTTCTGATTATCAGCTTGCTATCCTGTGGTAAAAAGGCCAATCCGATCATTCCGGTAAAGGCGTCCCCCAAAGGGATCGAAGACCTCAACTATCAAATCAAAGGCAAATCCCTGGTGGTTTCCTGGGCTATCCCTCAGCAAAATACCGACGGCAGTCCCTTGACGGACTTGAAAGGATTTAAAGTCCAAAAAGGAGAATGGTTGACCCGGAATTTCTGTCCAACCTGTCCGGATCAATTTCAGGAGACCCTCTGGATTGATCTGAAAGGCCCTGAACAACCGGACATCAGGGTCGAACCGGACCAGGTTCAACTAACCTTTAACCAGCTTCATCCCGGCAATACCTATTTTTTTCAAGTGACGGCCGTTACGAAAAAGGAGGCGGAAAGTAGCCCTTCGAAAACCCTTCGTCTGTCCTGGGAACTTCCGCTTAACCCACCCTCGGAACTTCAGGTGAAACCCGATCAGCAGGGGATTCTAATCTCCTGGAGGCCGTCTCCGTCGTTGATAGACGGGAGTGCTCCGGAAGGCCTGGCGGGTTATTTCCTTGAACGGAGAATGGAGAAAGGGTCTTGGCAGAAGATCACCGCCCAACCGATAACAAAAACGATTTATACCGATTTGGAACTTCAAGAAAACGTCACCTATACCTATCGGGTTAAGGCCCTGCGTCTGGTTCAGGAGAATCTCCTGGAAAGTGAGGCCTCGGAAGAAAAAGGAATCGTCTACACACGCACCGCCCCTCCCCCGGCCGTTCAGGATTTGATAGCTTTTTTGAGTCCCAACGGGGTGGAGCTTCGCTGGCAGGGGATTGAAACGATGACTCCCAGCGGTTATCATATCTACAAAAGGATGAGAAACGAAAAAATACCTCGGCGAATCACTCAGGAAGCCATAAAGGAGACGAGTTTTGAAGACCGGCAGGTAAGGCCCGGAACCGTGTATTTTTACTCTATCAGTGCGGTAGGAAACCCACCGGCCCTGGTGGAAGGTCCACGGTCAACGGAAGTTGAAATAACCTATAATCCATAAATCCAGAATCCAAGAGCAAGAGACCGAAGCCAGAATTCAGAATAAGTCGTAATTAAGGTTTTTAAAAAAGAAGCTGCTTGGAATTTATGATTCAGGTCTCAGAAGCCAGAGTTAAGAATAAAGCCGATAAAGGGATTTAAGTTCATGCATCATTTTCAATACAAACGAAATTCACTTTATGCCGAAGCGGTGTCTATTCAAGAGATTACTCACCAGATGGGCACTCCTTGCTATATCTACAGCCAGGCAACCTTGGAACGCCATTTTAAAACATTTGATCAGGCTTTCTCAAAATTACCCCATCTGATCTGCTATTCACAAAAGGCCAATTCCAACCTGGCCTTACTGCGTCTTTTCGGACGGATGGGCGGCGGGACCGATATCGTTTCCGGCGGAGAACTGTACCGGGCCTTGAAGGCCGGCATCCCTCCGGAACGGATCGTCTACTCCGGCGTTGGGAAGACCGAGGAAGAAATCCGTTATGCATTAAAAGAAAAGATCCTCCTTCTGAATATCGAATCCCCTGAGGAACTGAAGCTGGTCAACGAAATCGCCGGTCGAATGAAAAAGAAGGCCCCCATCAGCATCCGGGTCAATCCCGATATTGATCCCAAGACCCATCCCTATATTTCCACGGGACTCAAAAAAAACAAGTTCGGGATCAATATTCATCAGGCCTTGGAAGAATATCGGTTGGCCAAAAACTTGCCGCACATTCATATCGCCGGGGTTGATTTCCACATAGGCTCCCAGTTGTTGGCCACCCAGCCCTTTCTGGCGGCGATACAGAAATTAAAAAAACTGATCTCCCAATTAATAAAAATGGAGATTGAGATTCAATATGTCGATTTAGGGGGAGGGTTGGGCATCACCTATGATCAGGAAGAGCCTCCCCATCCTAAGGAATATGCCAAGGCCATCATCCAAGAATTAGGGGAAATACCATACACCCTGATTCTGGAGCCTGGAAGGGTTATTGTCGGCAATGCCGGTATCCTGGTAACCAAGGTTCTCTATGTAAAAAAAGGAGAGAAAAAAAATTTTATTATTGTAGATGCCGGCATGAATGATCTGCTGCGTCCGGCCCTATACGGTTCTTATCATCACATTCAGCCGGTAATCCGAAAGAATCGAACCAAGATCCAGGCTGATGTAGTCGGACCGATCTGTGAAAGTAGTGATTTTTTAGCTCGGGACCGTATGTTGTCCCTTCCCAAATCCGGAGAGCATCTGGCCGTCATGAGCGCTGGGGCTTATAGTTTCTCCATGGCCAGCAACTATAATTCCAGACCCAGACCGGCGGAGGTCATGGTTGAGGGCCGGGAATTTCATGTCATTCGGAAACGGGAGACCTATGCGCAAATGACGGCTCTGGAAAGAATGCCGGAATTTTAAGTTCATGAAATAAACTCGGCAATAGGCTATGGGCCATGGAGAATGGAACCCTGTGAATTTTTAACCTATAGTCCATTGCCTTTTGCCCATAGCCTAACTAATGAATTTTAAACCTTCTCTTAAAATTACCAAAATGAGCGGATCGGGAAATGATTTTATCCTGATGGATAACCGCTCAAAAGAGATTCTTAATGACCGGATGGCACCCCTAGCCCGGGCCCTCTGCCGGAGGATGGTTTCGGTCGGGGCCGACGGGATGATTTTTATCGAACCCTCGGATCGCTATGATTTTAAATGGCGTTTTTTTAATGCCGATGGAAGCGAAGCCGAGATGTGCGGCAATGGAGGCCGGTGTACGGCCCGTTTTGCCTTTCTTCAGGGGATTGCCGGTCCGGAGATGACCTTTGAAACCCTGGCCGGCCCCATCCAGGCCTGGGTGGAAGGATCGAAAGTCAAGCTGGAGTTGACCCAGCCGAAAGACTTGAGGCTCAACCAACAGATCGACCTCGATGGAAAAACTCTGTTTTTTGATTTTTTAAACACGGGGGTCCCTCATACCCTGATTGGGGTGGAAGACCTGGAGATCGTCGATTTGCCCGGTTTAGGTCCCCGAATCCGTTATCATGAGTATTTCAAGCCGGCCGGGACCAACGTCAATTTTTTTCAATTAAAAGACCCGGGGATACTTTCCATACGGACCTATGAACGGGGTGTGGAAGGGGAAACCTTGGCCTGCGGAACCGGTTCGGTGGCTGCAGCCGCTATCGCTTTTTACCAGAATAAAGCCCGCTCCCCGGTTCAGGTTCAAACCCGGGGGGGAGAGATATTAACCGTTTATGTGGAAGGACAACCCGGGCAGGAAATCAACCGGGTCTATCTGGAAGGAAAAGTTCGTCTGATTTTTCAAGGAGAGGTGTTTGAAGAAGCGTTACTTTAACAGTTTGAAACTAATGAAGAATAAAAAATATGCTGAAGGATCGCTATCGCTTGAGGAAAGAGACTTAAAGCAATTGCCTAAGACTTCAAGTGAAACGCTCCTCAAGTTCCGTCTTGACGGAACGGTCCTTTGGCCGAAAAGGAGTATCTCATGATTAAAGCCATTATTGCCGGTGCCGGAGGCCGAATGGGCGGCAGGATCGTCCAGCTGATCAATGAAACCCAGGATATGTCTATTGTTGGGGCCTTTGAAAAAGCAGATCATCCGGCCATTAATAAAGATCTGGGGGAATGGGTGGGGTTAGGGAAAAAAGGATTACCCATTGCCTCCAATCTTAAAGAGGTGATCGACCAGGGCGAGGTCATTATTGATTTCACCTTTCATTCCGCTTCCGTGGAGCATTTGCGCACAGCCGCCGCGCACAAAAAACCGATCGTCATCGGCAGTACGGGATTCACCAACGAAGAGATGGAGGAAATAAAAACCTTAAGTCAATCCGTTCCCTGTGTCCTCGCACCGAACATGAGTGTCGGGGTGAATGTCCTGTTCAAAGTAGTTGGAGATGTAGCCAAGGCTCTGGGAGAAGGATTTGATATTGAGATATCTGAGGTTCATCATAAAATGAAAAAGGATGCCCCGAGCGGCACGGCCATGAAACTGGCCCAGATCCTGGCCCAGGCCCGTTCTCAGGATTTGGATCAAGTGGCGGTTTATGAACGAAAAGGGATCATCGGTGAACGGAAACCCGAAGAAATAGGGATCCAGACCTTCCGGGCCGGGGATATTATCGGAGAGCATACGGTTCTGTTCGGCGGCCTGGGGGAACGGATCGAGATCACCCACCGGGCCCACAGCCGGGATACTTTTGTCCGCGGCGCCCTTCGGGCGGTGCGCTGGATCATCGGCCAAAAGAACGGATTGTATGATATGCATGATGTGCTGGGATTGAAGGGCTAAAGATACCGGCTGCAGGATACAAGATACACGATAAAAAAATGGGATGCCTATTTTAAATTTTCGATTTTCTATTTTTCATCTTGCATCGTGCATCGTGTACCCTCTATATCAAATTCAAATTCAAAATTCACAGTGATGAGGAGTTTTTTATGGATTGGATTCAACCGGCAGATCGTCTCAAACAGCTCCCCCCCTACCTCTTTATGGAAATCGATCGCCTCAAAGTCGAGGTTCAGGCCAAGGGGGTGGACATCATCGACCTGGGGGTGGGCGATCCGGATCTTCCTACCCCGGCCCATATACTCAATCGGTTGAACCAGGCCGCCCTTGACCCCAAGAATCACCGCTATCCCTCCTATTCCGGGATGAATGATTTTCGAAAGGTGGTGGCCTCCTGGTATCAGCGACGTTTTAACGTGACTCTGGATCCTGAAAAAGAAGTGGTCACCCTGATCGGGTCCAAGGAAGGGATCGCCCATTTTCCCCTGGCCTTTTTAAATCCCGGGGATCTGGCCCTGGTTTCCAGCCCCGGATATCCGGTTTATCATATCGGGACCCTTTTTGCCGGTGGTCAATCCTATTTTTTACCCCTGTTAAAAGAAAACCGGTTCTTACCGGACCTGTCACAAATCCCCAAGGAAGTGGCCGGGCGGGGCAAAATCCTTTTCCTCAATTACCCCAACAATCCCACAGCGGCCGTGGCTGACCGGGTATTTTTTGAACAGGTGGTCCGATTCGCCCGGGAAAACCAGGTGATCGTTGCCCACGATGCCGCCTATTCCGAAATCGCTTATGACGGCATTCGGCCCATGAGTTTTCTGGAAATTCCCGGGGCCAAAGAGGTGGGGATTGAATTTCATTCCCTGTCCAAGACCTATAACATGACCGGCTGGCGTATCGGCTTTGCAGTAGGCAATCCCCTGCTGATCGCCGGTTTGAGCCGAATCAAGAGTAATATCGATTCCGGTGCGGCTCAGGCCATCCAATGGGCCGGCATCGACGCCCTGGAAGGACCGCAGGATTGTCTGACCGAGCTGAATGCCATCTATCAAAAGCGGAGAGACCTGATGGTGGCCGGATTGAAAAAAATCGGTCTGAGGCTTGAAGCCCCCAAGGCCACTTTTTATCTGTGGGTTGAAGTGCCCAAAGGGTATACCTCCACCCGGACCACCGCTCATCTTTTAGAACAGACCGGGATTGTAACCACCCCGGGGAACGGTTTCGGGGACCCCGGGGAAGGGTATTTTCGGATTTCTCTGACCGTCCCGGAAGACCGCCTGGAGGAGGCGGTTGTACGATTGAGCAAGGCAGGTTTTTGATGGGTGGACATCAGGGATTTATTGGGCTGGGCTCCAACCGGGGGGATAAAAAAAAAATTGTCTGGAAGCCCTTTCCATGCTCCAAGCCATTCCGGGCCAATCGATCGTCAAGACGTCTTCCTGGTACTTGACCGAACCGGTGGGTTTGGAGGATCCGGAATGGTTTGTCAATGGAGTCATCCTCCTGGAAACCGTTTTTTTGCCGGAGGCCTTGATGCTGCATATGCTGGAAATTGAAACGGCTCTGGGCCGGGAACGAACCGTCAAATGGGGCCCGCGGATCATTGACCTGGATCTGTTGTGCTACGACCAGATGGTCATGAACAGCCCGGTTTTGACCATTCCACATCCTTTTCTGGAAAAAAGAAGGTTTGTTCTGGAACCGATGGCCGAGATTGCCCCGGAATATGTCCATCCGGTATTAAAAAAAACCATGGTTCAATTAAGGGATGGGCTGGCCGGGGAAGGTCAAGTCTTGATTAGACTTTCGGATTAAAAAGTGGTATACAATGCTGTTTAGATGGATTATACTATTATTGATCGGGTATTTGATTTATCGGTTCCTTCGGGGGGTCCTGTCGTCACCGAAACGGCCGAAAAGGAACCCGCCTAAAGAAATTCAGGACGAGATGGTCCAGGACCCGGTCTGCAAGGTCTATTTGCCAAAAAGGCAGGCCCTGGCCCTGAATGGTTCGAACGGAACGCTTTATTATTTTTGCAGTACCCACTGCCGGGAAAAATTTATTGGAAAGGACCCTAAATGAAATTTTTTATCGATACGGCCAATCTTAAAGAGATTCAGGCCGCAGTGGCCTTGGGGCTGGTGGACGGCGTAACCACCAATCCATCCCTTCTATCCAGGGAAAAGGAGAAACCGCGTGAATTGATCAAAAAGATCTGTCAGATGGTCGAAGGGCCGGTCAGTGCCGAGGCCATCTCCGAAACCGCCCCTGAAATGGTTAAAGAGGCCCAATCCTTAGCCAGAATTCATAAAAATATTGCCGTCAAAATTCCCATGACTCCCGAAGGATTAAAAGCGGTAAAAAAACTTTCCTCTTTGGGGATTCCCACCAATGTAACCTTGATTTTCTCACCGGTTCAGGCCCTGCTGGCGGCCAAGGCCGGGGCCACTTATGTCAGCCCCTTCGTGGGCCGTCTCGATGATATTTCTCAGGATGGTATGGAAATCATCAGCCAGATCGTGACTATTTTTAATAATTATGGCTTTGAAACCGAAATCATTGTGGCTTCTATTCGTCATCCGGTCCATGTGCTTACTGCGGCCTTGATGGGGGCCGACATAGCCACCATCCCCTATAAAGTCTTGTTACAGTTGACCCAACACCCTCTGACCGATATCGGGATTCAGAAATTTTTGGCCGATTGGAAAAAAATTTCAGGGAAAAAATAACCCGTGTACCGACTCCTTTTAACAAAAATAATTTCTTGGATCATTTTATGGTTGCCGGCCCTGGGCTTATTGGGGATTCCCAACCCCATACTGGCCGACATCTATCGCTATCAAGATGAAAAAGGAGTGATTCACTTTTCTAATGTCCCAACCGACCCCAAATACCAGCTCTTCTATAGGGAATACCAAAATGTTCGACCTTCGCTCCCATCCAAGGAGTATCCAAAAAACCTTTCATCAAAGATTTCCAATTTAAACAACACCCCTTTTCTGGCCTATCATATCGACCAGGCCTCTCAACGATATGCGATCGATCCGAAACTTATTCAAGCCGTTATTCATGTAGAATCAAATTTTGATCCTCAGGCCGTTTCCCCTAAAGGCGCTTTAGGTTTGATGCAGCTTATGCCGCAGACGGCCAGAGACTTTGAGGTGGCAGACGTTTTCAGCCCAAAAGAAAATATCGTTGGAGGCGCAAGATATCTGAGGTATCTGCTGGACAGGTATAATCAGGATATGACTCTGGCCCTGGCTGCTTATAACGCCGGTCCGGAGAAAGTCAATCTTTATCGTGGAATCCCTCCCTACCTGGAAACCAGGAACTATGTTCAAAGGGTCATGCAGACTTATAACCAACTCAAAAGCCGACTCCTTTCAACCCGGTAAAACAAGATCCTTCATGCCCCCGGTCAGTCCAAAAATTCTTAATGTTCCCAATTACTTAACGTTTTTACGGATCATTTCCATCCCCTTTATATTATTCCCCCTGCAATCGGGAAAGCCGAATTCCAGCCTATTGGCCGCCGTCATTTTTACCGTTGCTTTTTTTACGGATTGGCTGGACGGTTTTATTGCCCGAAAGAAAAACTTGATCACCAAATTCGGAAAAATTTTAGATCCCCTGGCCGACAAACTGCTGATCGGGTGTTCTTTAATCGTGCTGATCGGGCTGGACTGGGTTGCAGCCTGGATGGGGGTTTTGCTGATTGGAAGAGAAATTGCCGTAACCTGGCTGCGATCCATATTGGCCGGCAAGGGGCATATCCTGGCTTCTTCCTGGTGGGGAAAATATAAAACTTTTTTCCAGGCCATCGCCATAATTCCCCTGATGATTCATTATTCTTATTGGTCGATCAATTTTCACTATTGGGGTCTGATCATACTTTGGATTGCCTTGATATTAACCCTGTGGTCCGGCCTTTTATATTTCATACAATGTTATCCTTTATTGATGGAAAAAAGTCCAAAAATTTGAGCTTTATTAGCATTATTTTTCCTTGACATTGTCTTCAAGACCGTTTTATCATTACCAGTTAGTTGAACAGAGTTTGTGGTCCGTGGAAAATGGCATTAACCAGGGAGGCGGTTTGTTTGTCTGGTACTTTCCGGCCGGAAGCTGTTACAACTTAAATGTTATGGTGGAGGGGAGGTGAGTTGTAATGGCCAAAGGCCAGGTCAAATGGTTTAGCGACCGAAAAGGATACGGTTTTATTTCCCAGGATGACGGCAGTGATGTATTTGTTCATTTTTCAGCTATTAAAGGCGATGGGTTTCGAACCCTGCAGGAGGGAGAAAGGGTAGAATTTGAAGTGACCCAGGGTCCCAAAGGACTCCAGGCCGCCAATGTGATTAAGGCCGAGTAAAATGTTCGTCTAAAAAGGCTGCGGAAAAGAATAGGATTGTTTTCCGCAGCCTTTTTATTTTAAACCGGGCACCCTCTGTAGATAGGCCCTTGCCGTTCGTTTTGAATCCTGGAATTCCCAAGCGATTAGCCTGCTCAATCTTTCCCCCTCTTTTTCAGACTGTTGGCAAACCGGGCGATGGTCTCAAAATAGGCCCGGCCGCAGCGGAAAATAATATCGTTGTGCCCGGCCCCGGGGACAACGACCATTTCCTTCCGTCGGGCCCCTGAATTTTTTAGCAGCACATCGGCCTGGGCTAAAGGGATCAGTTCGTCAAACTGGGCATGGAGGATGAAGGTGGGTTTGGTGACCTTGGCAATTTTGGGGACGTTTTGAAAACCGTCCTTTTCCTGAATGCCCATCTCCTCAACCGGTATCCCCATCAAGGCAAGCAAAGGCAAGGAATAAGCAAAACCGCTTTCTATAATCAGCCCGGCTATTTTCTCCGTTCGCTTCGAAGCGATATCAATGGCCGGGGCACTTCCCAGGGACCGTCCCATGATCAATAAAGGCCCGGGACGTCCCTTTTCTTGAATCCATTCATAAGTCTGATCGAATAAATTCAATCCATCGGTAAGCAGGGTGGCGACCGACGGGGATCCTTGACTTTTTCCATACCCCCGATAATCCATAGCCAGAAGGGTTAAACCCAATTCCCGATAAAGCGGACCGGCCTCATCGTAATCGGAGGCGATTTCACCATTGCCGTGAAAAAACAGGAGATGGGGGCCGCCGGGATCAGACAAATAAAACCGGGCACCAATGCCGACTCCCGATCCCACGGGAAAAAGATAATCTTCGGCCCCTGCCGGGGTGGGAACTCCGGGATCCGGACGGGGATAGAAAACCAAGGAATTGATTTCCGGCCGGTCCAAGAACGAAAGGGAATTTGCTGATTCTTTAATCATGGCTTTTCCTTCTTTAGTAAAATGGATCTTTAGTTTGCTGCAGGGAGTCCGCTATTGTCAAGAAGCTTTTGAAAGTTGCCCCCCCCCACTTTGTTTGAACTTTTTCTAATAAAACCCTTTTCAAGCTCAGGAGCAGGGGGCTTTTTTCAGGGTTGCCAACCCATAGACTCCGGGCATCTATCCCCGGCCGGCTCATAAAACATTCTCAAAAAGCAGGCCGATAAAAAACTCACTAAAGGCCGGGGTGGGAATCTTTTCTTCCGATCAGCATAAACATTAGAGCCGGTATCTGGCCTAGGTTACCTTTTGGACAACCCTGAAGAAATGCCCCCTCGCTCTGAAGAAAACAGTTCGGCAACTGAACAGGTCAAAATGGGAAGGGAGCAAGGCTTTTAAAAAAAACTTGACAGGTCGATAAGAGCATGTTTAGTTTTTCATATTCAAAACAAGGAGATTCACCCATGCGTATTAATGGTAGAAAGCCTGATGAATTACGTCCGGTCCGCATTATCCGGAATTATATCAAGCATGCCGAAGGATCGGTCCTGATCCAATTGGGAGAAACCAAGGTGATCTGCACGGCCACCCTGGAAGAAAAGGTCCCTCCTTTTTTGAGAAACAAAGGCCGGGGCTGGGTCACGGCTGAATATTCCATGCTACCCAGATCCACCGTAACCCGGACCGCCCGTGAATCCACTCAGGGGCGAGTGGGCGGTCGCACCCATGAAATTCAACGACTGATCGGACGTTCTTTGCGGGCGGTGATGGATCTGAGCTTAATCGGAGAACGAACCTTCTGGATCGATTGCGACGTGATCCAGGCCGACGGAGGGACCAGAACGGCCTCGATTACCGGGGCTTATGTGGCCCTGGTGGATGCAGTCGAGTATCTGCGTAAACAGGTTTCCATACCCAGAGACCCGATGATCGATTCGGTGGCGGCCATCAGTATCGGGGTCATTGACGGCCAAATTTGCTTAGATCTGAATTATGAAGAAGACTCGAAGGCCGAGGTGGATTGTAACTTTGTCATGACCGGCCACGGCCGATTCATTGAGATCCAGGGAACAGCAGAAGGACAGCCGTTTTCCAAAGAGGCCTTTGAAAAGATGATGACCATGGCCGCCCAGGGGATCGATAAACTGATCACGATCCAACATCAAGTGCTCAACCTCGATGTTGCAAAAGCCGAGGATGCCGCAGATCCAAGGCGGCGAGGGTGAATTCGTACTAAGGTACTGCGAACCCTCTCCAAAAAAGGAAATGCAGCATAACACGGCTTTCCTGAAGGGTAAAAATTGATCGATATCTTAGTAAAATTCCAGCTTCACTCCTGGTGACTTTTGGCACCGGTCATAAAATCATCAAACCAAAATGTTTTTATTGATAAATTACCATTCATGGATCAATTTTTAGACAACTTCGAGGTTTATCCATGATCCTGATCCTGGCAACCCGGAATAAAGGGAAGGTTCGGGAAATTAAAACCATTTTGAATATGCCTGCCCTGACCTACCGGTCTTTAAACGATTTCCCTGATCTCCCGGAAGTTATTGAGGATGGTTCTTCCTTTCTGGAAAACGCCCGTAAAAAAGCCCGGACGATTTCCAAAAGCCTGAATTTACCGGTTCTGGCCGATGACTCGGGTTTGGAAGTCGATATATTGGCGGGGGATCCAGGAATCTATTCTGCCCGACTTTCCGGACCGGAGGCCACGGACAGGAAAAACAACGAAAAACTCCTGGCCTTGCTCAAGGGGGTCCCGAAAGAAAAACGGACGGCCCGCTTTGTTTGTGTTTTAGTATTATTTCACCCTTCCGGCCAATGGCTTCACACCGAAGGGTCCTGTGAGGGGCACATTGCTCCCGCGCCAAGGGGGGATCAGGGTTTTGGATACGACCCGATTTTTTATCTGCCGGAGTTTCAAAAAACCATGGCTGAACTTCCCTTGAAAACGAAAAACCGGATCAGTCACCGGGCCAGGGCCCTGGAAAAGATGCGTCCGCATATTCTATCCCTGGTAAAAGATGCGGAATAAGGCTGATACTGGAAAACGAAGGACGATCGTTCGCTCTCTGGTACGATGGGTGCCTTTGTCCCTCATCCGTCGTCCCTCGTCCCGCGGTTTTCGTGAATCCTGCATCGTGTATCTTGCACCCAACTGCATCTAATAGTTGTCTTTATCCCCGGTTTATGATAAAAAACGAATGTCGGGGCGTAGCGCAGCCTGGATAGCGCACCTGCCTTGGGCGCAGGGGGTCGGAGGTTCAAATCCTCTCGCCCCGACCATATATGACTTTAAGGATTCAACCGATCAAGGGTTAAAAAAGAATCAAAATCTTTTTTCCCTTGAATCCATGAATCCTTGAATCCTTGAACCCTTTCGGCTACCCTATTATCCATGAACCTAAAATCCTCCCTGTTTCTTCCATCTGTATTATTTTTCATCCTTAACCCTTTTTGGGCATGTTCTTACACCTATCATGATAAGAATCCTGAAATCATGCTGAAAAAAGTGCGAGTCGTCGGAATGGATCAAACAACCGTTACCCTGGAAGGGACTCTTGAAATTTTAAATCCAAATGACAGGGACAGGCGGTTTTCAGGGTATCGTTTTCAACTGGATGTGGAAGGACAACGTCTGCTGACCGGAGAGTCGAATCGTCCTTTCGATATCCCGGCGTTAGAGAGTGCCTCCATCACCGTTCCGGCCGTTATTCGTTTTCAGGACCTCTTAACGTTGAACCGGAAAGGACTCTTGACCCGGGATCTGAATTACCTCCTTTTCGGCACCGTCTTTTTGGATTCCTGGATGGGCAATTTATCTCTTCCTTTTGCCTATGAGGACACTTTAAATCTCCCGGATCTTCTGAGAGAAAAAACCCGTCTATTTCTGCAAGGTCTATAAGATGCCGATCTCTTCCGATTCCCAAACCACAACCCAGGTAGCCAAATCAGCCGGATCGGTCGGAATAGCCGTCTTTTCCAGCCGAATTCTGGGTCTAATCCGGGAACAGGTCATGGCCGTTTTATTCGGGGCCGGGTATTATATGGACGCCTTTGTGGTGGCCTTCCGGATCCCCAATCTGTTGCGCGACCTGTTTGCCGAAGGGGCCTTATCGGCCGCCTTCGTAACGGTTTTTACGGATTTTGATCAAAAAAAAGGGGCTGAGGCCACCTGGCGGCTGGCCAATAACGTCCTTTTGACTTTGACCTTGCTCCTTTCCCTCATAACACTCCTGGGGATGATTTTTTCTGAGGAAATCATCCGGATTATGGCTCCGGAGTTTGATCGGATTCAGGGCAAGATCGCCTTGACCCAGCTTTTGACCAACATTATGTTCCCTTTCCTGGTTTTAATTTCCGTGGCTGCAGTGGTGATGGGGATTCTGAATACCAGGGGCCGTTTTTTCATCCCGGCCATGGCCTCAACCTTCTTTAATTTGGGTTCGATAGTCGGCGGAGTGCTCTGTGCCTGGTGGGCTCCGGCCTTTGGACAGCCTCCTATTGTGGGAATGGCCGTGGGGACCCTGATCGGTGGATTTTTACAATTGGCCGTCCAAATACCTTCTTTAAAAAAATCGGGGTTTCAATGGCGGCCTCATTTCAGTTTGAAAGACGAAGGGCTGCGCCGGATTATGATCCTGATGATCCCGGCGGTGATCGGCCTTTCCGCCACTCAGATCAATATCTTTATCAACACCAATTTCGCCGCCCGCTGTGCTCAGGGAAGCGTTTCCTGGCTTAATTATGCCTTTCGATTGATGCAGTTCCCCATCGGTATTTTCGGGGTGGCCATTTCCATCGCCACTTTGCCTGTCATTTCCCGGCAAGCTTCGCAGGGGGACATGGGGGCCTTGAAAACCACCTATGTTTCCTCTCTGACCATGGCCTTTATCCTGACCATTCCGGCTTCATTCGGCCTGGCCTTCCTAGCCAAACCGATCATTCGTCTCATCTTCGAACACGGCCGCTTCAATGCCCAGGATACGATCCATACCGCCGAGGCCTTGGTCTATTATGCCATCGGACTGTTTGCCTACGCTTCCATTAAAATCACCGTACCGGTCTTTTATGCCCTGAAAGATACGAAGTTTCCAGTCATCGCCAGTTTCCTGGCCGTAGTCACCAATATTGTTTTTGTTTCTTTATTCCTGGATAGTTTCCAGCACAAAGCCATTGCTTTTTCCACCTCGATAACCACCACCTTTAATTTCATTTTTTTAAGTGCCGTGCTTTTTCGGAAGGTCGGGGGATATGACTTAAGGATTCTCTTAGGCTCTTTGATCAAGATTATCCTGGCCTCGCTGATCATGGGATTATTGGCTTACACCCTTTTTCAGGGTCTGGGTCTGATCCTGAATCCGGAAGGCATCTTAAACCAAATCATCTCTCTCGGGTTGGTCATGCTCGCGGCTGTTTCGGTCTATTTTCTTTTAATTCGCTGGATGGGAATTCAAGAATTGGATGAGGTATTAGGCAGTTTGAAAAAGCGGTTTTTTTAATTCAAATTTAAATTTGATAATTTTCTGAAATCCTTCAGTACGCCGCAATAAGCCTGCCCCGGTGAAAACCGGAGAAGGATGGTACGCAATCCCGCTAAAAGCGGGACAGATGGACTTTTAACAAAGCCGTACAGTTTAAACTTGACAATTTCATTAAATCCTTTAAAAAGAAGGTCAGGTGCCTGGGTGGCGGAATTGGTAGACGCAAGGGACTTAAAATCCCTCGGTCCTCGTGGCTGTACCGGTTCGATTCCGGTCCCAGGCACCAGAATATATCAAGCACCCGCCTTTTTTCTCTTTCCTCCTGAGGGGATTCTTTTTCTCTCAAAAATATTTTACTCGCCCCTATGAACGGCTTTGCCCTGCTGACCTGTGCAATAAACAAGACCCGACCCTCCACCTAGGGTGGGGGGGAGTTTCACCGCCGATTTCGGCGGTTGTCAAGAAACCCATGAGTTGAAGTTTTCAAATTTATTATTTATATAACCATATCGGTTCTTTCCGCTGTTAAGACAACAATCCGATGACAACGGGCGAAAGCCGGCAGATGAAAACGTTCCCGAGTGCTCGTATGTATAAAAGGGGGCCTAAAACAGCGAAAAAAAAGTTGAAACCTGTTCACCACAACACCAATAAAGGGAGGTATAGAAACGATGGACAAGAAACGTTACGAAGAAGGATTGGCCGTGAGAAGGGCCGTTTTGGGACCTGAATACGTCGACAAATCGCTTAGTTCAGCCGATGACTTTACCCGTCCGATGCAGGAACTGGTCACCGAATATTGCTGGGGCGAAATCTGGACCCGGCCAGGTCTCGACCGCAGGACCCGAAGCTTCCTCAACCTCGCCATGCTTACAGCCCTGAACCGTCCTCACGAAATCAGGCTGCATGTGCGCGGGGCGCTGAACAACGGTCTGACCAAGGAGGATTTGATGGAAGTCTTTCTGCAGAGCGCCATCTATTGCGGTGTTCCCGCAGCGCTCGACGCGATGCGCGTCGCCAAAGAGGTCTTTGCAGAGATCGAAAGCGATCAATGAAAACCGGCAGACATAAAGCCACGGTTGGATTCATCGGGATCGGCAAGATGGGCTTGCCCATGGCAAGCAGGATAGCCGCGCACGGATACCCGTTAAAGGTATATGACATTTCGGCAGCGGCGATCATGGAGTTCTGCAACCGGTTTGCTGATGCCCGGGCAGCGAAAACTCTGAAGGAAATCGGGCGAAGCTGCAAGGTCGTGATTCTGATGCTCCCCGACAGCGATGTCGTCAAGCGCGTACTGTTCGGCGAGAAAGACACCCTGGTCCCCCACCTCTCGCGCGGCTCAATCGTCATCGACATGAGTTCATCCAACCCGGCGGTGACCCGCGAGATCGGGCCGCGTCTTGAGGAGTCGGGGGTGGACTTTATCGATGCGCCGGTTTCTGGAGGTGTGAAGCGGGCAGTCGATGGATCCCTCGCCATCATGGTCGGCGGCGACAGCACGGTCATCGCCCGCGTTCAGCCGCTGCTGTCGACCATGGGACATTCGATCATTGAGACTGGGATGCTGGGATCCGGGCACGCGATGAAGGCGCTCAATAACTATGTCTCGGCGGCGGGTCTGCTCGTGGCCTGCGAAGCCTTGAAGATCGGCGTCGATTTCGGCATTCCGCCCGACAAGATCATTGCCGTTCTGAACGCCTCGACGGGGAAAAACAACAGTACCGAGAACAAGATGATGCAGTTCGTTGTTCCGAAGCAGTTCAATTCCGGGTTCAGCCTCGGGCTGATGCGAAAGGATATCACTATCGCCACCGACCTGTCGAAGAGGCTGGGCTCGAAAACTCTGCTGGGTGAAATCCTTCTCAAATCCTGGACGGATGCTGAGACGAAGCTGGGCGGCGCCGCGGACCACACCGAGATATTCCGTATGCTCGACGGGTAGATCCTCATGAAGACGGCCTTCGTTATTTTCGACCGGGTGACAGTTTTTGACCTGAGCAGGTCGGGAAACAAGGGTCCGCATCTCTAAACAGATAGATTATCCCTACGAGGAACCTGCTCGATCAATGTCCGCCGGCGACCAAATCCCCCCTCTCCAGCCTCCGGGAAAAGAACATCCCATCAGTTATTCCGCTGGTTGCGGCTCGCTCTTCGGCGGGGCGATCCGCCGGTGGAGCACGACGCCATAGAACGTCGCCGGCAGGATGATCACAGCCATCATCAAAGACACGTTGGTGTCCGGGTGGAACATCATCACGAGCGAAACAATGGCCAGCGCCGCGCGTAGTATTATGTTCGCACTCCGGTTATGAGCGCACTTCCCGAAGATAGCGTAGGTAATTCCCCAGCAGGAGATCGCCACAAGCAGCATATCCCTGATCATCAACCAGCCCGGGTTCATCACGAGGCTGAAGCGGGTGAAGATGGCAAAAGTCATGAGGGTGATGGGCAGGCACAGTTTCAGTGCCTGAAACATGGTCCGCATGAAGGACGCCTCCGCGATCCTTGCCGAGACCGCCGCTGTAAGCGAGGTCGGCGGGGACAACTCACCCCAGACCGCAATCAAAAAGCAGAAAAAATGCGCAACCCAGGGATCGATGCCGAGCTTGCGCATGGGATCCACGATGATCACCGCCAGGACGATATAGGTCGCCGTTGGCGGTAGGCCGGCGCCGACAAGCCAGCCGAACATCCAGGCCATCAGGACCAGTGCGATGATATGGAACTCTCCGACGCGCAGGAGCATGCCCCCCATACGGTTGATGAATCCGGTCACGGTAAACAGACCGATCATGATGCCGAGCGTCGCCAGCAGCAGCGTCAGAAAGGAGGTCATCTCGGCATGCGTCTCTATCATGATGCGAACGTTCGCGAAGAGCTTATCCTTTTCGGCCGCCGGATCCTGCTTCACATACTTGAAATAAAGATAGAGCAGGACAAGGAGCAAGAACATGAAGGACCCGGTATAGAGCCCCGAAAGCTGCTCGCCATAGTTAAGCACCCCCATCAGGATGGTGAGAAAGATGATCCCCATGAAGAAGATCGCTGTCTTGAGCTGGTCGTAGATCGGCAGGGTCTCTGCCTCGATCGGCGAGGCGGGCAACAGGCTTATGCTCGCGAGATAAATGGATAGGGAAAGCGTGGAGTAGTAGATGAAGGCAAGGGCGAAACCGCGGATCACCACGCTCCAGTAAGGCACGTCGAGGAATTCCGCCATCACGAAACCGGCGACCGCCATCACCGGCGGCATGATGAGCCCTCCCATCGACGCCGCGGTCTCCACTGCCCCGGCGAACTCCCCGGGCACCCCGTAGCGTTTCATCAGCGGGATGGTGAATGTGCCAACCACCGTGGCGTTGGCCGCACCACTGCCGCTGATCATGCCGACTGCTGACGAGGCGAGCACAGCCGTCTGAGGAATCGTTTGCCGTGACCTTCCGGCAATCCTCCGCATGAAACTGACCATCGCCCCCTGGGCATCGAAGCCGCGCGCCGCCGCAGCCAGAAGCAGGAACGCCGCGATCGTCGTCAGGGCAATCTGTGCGTATTGCCCATAAATGCCGGTGGAGAGCTCGACCGTGCTCGAAGTGACCACCCGGTAAAAGGAGGTCCCCGGGTGCCAGAAGAAATCAATCGGGCTCAGATAACCCCAAAGCGTATAGAATACCAGAACCACGTTCATCCAAAACAGCTCCGCATGGACGACACGCGACAGTTCCATCACCAAAAGAAAAATCAGCAAACCCATGATGAAGTCTTCCCTGGTATAGGAGCCCTGCCGATAGATAGAGATCTGCTCGTATTCCGTATAAAAATGGTATAAGGCATAAAGACAGATGCCTATGTAGATAACCACAAGAATACCATTCGCAGTCGGTGACAGTCGTTTGTAGATATAACCATTTTGATGCAGGTGCAGGATCTGCAACATCAAGGCGATCGGTAAAAGGCTGGCCACGAGTTCAGTCGGCCCTCCGAAACCGGTGTAGAAGTACCGGGCCAGCCAAAAGAACATAACGATCGATAAGAAAAAGATCAGGTTCTTGAGATTGATGTAGCGTTTGATTCCATCACTCAGCATGGTTTCCTCCTTTTTGGTCAAAAGCGGCTGTCTCCTTCCGGGCTGCCGCGTCAATACGACACAGGATGGCGACCGGAGAACTACTCAATGGTGGACGGACGATCTCCCTGTCAGCCGCCGCGAACCGCCCGCGGCAGGCTGCAGGGGACCTATTGCATTGTGGAAAAAGTGGATACAGGTGCTGGGGCGGGAACCGGACCGTTTACAGCGCCGGTTTCCCGTGCCCGAAAATCCCGTTGAACAATTACTTTCCGGCAATCTTCCATTTGTCGTTCCAGGCCTTGTGTTCCTTGAGGAACTTGGCCAGTCCTGGATGCACCGGAGCGGTCGGATTGGCATTGATGCCTTTCACCTGCATGCCGACGAAGTTGCGCGCCATGGGCCCGAAACCCGGATCAGCTTTGGCGAGGTTTTCGCGCTCAGCGTTGAACTTGTTCAGCATCTTGTAGACGATCTCCTCGGGCATATCCGCAAGCATGTTGTAGCCGAACAGGAGCGGCACGCCGAGGATCGTTTTCACGCCGACATCCTTGCTGAATACCTTCGTTGCATCGATCTCCTCGGGGGCGAGGTTCGCCGCGGTCAGCTTCTTGATCTCATCCGGACTCGGGTTGATTATCTTGATATCCAAACGCAGCTCTGTCTCACGCCAGTAGGACGCCAGCGACCGGCCGGCGGTCGTATAGCAGACAGCGCCGGCGATGGTGCCCGCCTGAAGCGCGTCGCCCTGGGCCGCCTCGCCGATCTGAACGTGTTTGAACTGGTAGCCGAGCGCCTTGAAGATGCGTATGAAATTGAGCCAGTTCATGAAACCGGCGGGGGTGAAGAATACCGGCTTCCCGCTGAAGTCGGCCCAGGACTTGTACTGGCTGGCCTTCGGGGCATACACGGCCATGAATGACTCCATCGGGTAGGCATACCAGGTGTGGACCATCTTCGACTTGGCGGGATTGTACTCTTTAAAGCTCCCCGTGCCGGCGTAAACCTCGGTCATCCCGACGTCGGCCGTGTAGCCGATCTCCGCGTTGCCGTCCATCGTCGCCTTCATGGCGGCGGTCGTCGACGGATACGGATTGACCGTGACGGTGTACTCGCCGCCGAGCGCGTCCTCCAACACTTTGACCATCTGGGCTGCAACCCTATAGCCGTAAGAACCCGTGCTGGAGGTGGCCCAGCGGATCGACTTACGCTCCGCTGCATACACCGGATTAATTACCGAAAAGGTGAAAACGACGGCAAGCGCCGCAACCAATGCCGAAAAAAAATACCCTGATTTTGTTTTTGACATAGTACCCTTCCTTTGATTTGATTGTGATTTAATTGAGTTGACAAGATTTTGCTTTTTAATGAAAAAAGTATAATAAAAGAAAAAGACCCGGTCAAGGAGAAAAATAGGGCGGAAGGCAAGAGAACAAAAGGGGTTTTTTGATAGAGGAATGGGGTCAATTGTTCCAAATTGACTTTCTTTTGTCCATGCCTCGTTAGGCATTGGAGAAAACTTGTTTTCAATGTAATATATTCGGAAAGGTTGGGACATAACGGCCTTTGGTCAATTTGGAAATCAATGGTCAATTAGAAAGAATTGACCCCAATATCATCAGGCTAAACAATGGATTCAACTTTTCCGTCCAGACTCATGAGCAACAACTCGACTTCTAGCTTCGGGTGTTGCTTCTTGATCAGCTTGGCCAGTTCCTTAAGTTTCTCGCTATGAACTTTTTTCTCCTTGGCCGGATCTTTTGCAAAGTCATCACCCAGGATGACCTTGTATGCGCCGCAATCACGGTGATCCATAACGATCACCTTGTGGATATGGTGCAGATCGACGGCCAGGCCGACATGGTCCCAGAAGGTCCTGTTCCACGCCGGATATTTGTCAGTGACCGCCCCCAGCGCGGCTCCGGCCAAAACGATATGGTCGTATTTGTTTCTAAGACCACGGCCGGACATATAGCGCTCGATATCGTCCATCAGGCGAAAATCCATGCAACTCAGAAGCAGTGCATCGGTGTTGCCCGCAGCATTCGAAACCCCGGCGGGCAGCATCGACGCCAGCAGGGTTGCGCCACCGCCCAGTACCGCTACCTGTAAGAACTTACGCCGGGCTAATCCAGTGGATTGAATGTTGTTTTTAATTGCGGCTTTTTTCATTACTTCCTCCTTTTCTCATCTCGCCTATTGGGTGATGGTGACAAAAATGCTGAACGGCATAATTAACCGCAGCCGGCCTTAAGTCAAAATATTTGATTATTAAAGGTCGTCCCCAATTCCTCTTGCCCCGGATTGTACCCTTTTCAAAACCTCACCCGCCGCCACGACTCCTGAAATCGAGGATTGGATCAACCCGCGGGTGACTCCCGCACCGTCCCCAACGGCGAAAAGATTCCTGACTTCTGTTTCAAGGCCGGGGGTGAGCTTGAGCTTCATGGAGTAGAATTTGACTTCTACGCCGTAAAGGAGCGTATCACCCGAGTTCACCCCGGGTCCCACGTTATCGAGGACTTCGAGCATCTCCATCAGGTTGCTGAGGTGCCGGTAGGGCAGGACGAAGCTGAGGTCTCCCGGTGTGGCCTCTTCCAGGGTGGGACGCACCGAGCCTTCGGCTATTCTCTCCGGCGTAGACCGTCTGCCCATCTTCAGATCGCCGAGCCGTTGGACGATGACCCCGCCGCCGATCAGGTTGGCCAGGCCGGCGATGTATTTCCCATAAGAGATCGGGTCATTAAAGGGTCGGGTGAAATCGGTGCTCACCAGGAGGGCGAAGTTCGTATTTTCCGTTTTTTTGTTTTTGTAGCTGTGCCCGTTGACGCTGAATATGCCTTCGCTGTATTCCTTGACCACCTCTCCATAGGGATTCATGCAGAAGGTTCTGATTTTGTCTTGAAATCTTTTTGAGTAATAGATGAACTTTCCCTCATAGGACGCGTCCGTTATATTTTTCAGAATAGCGGCCGGAAGTTCAACCCTGACCCCGATATCAACCGGGTTCTTCTGGACCGAAAGGTTCAGCCGTTTGGCTTCTCCGGAAAGCCAAGATGATCCTTCCCGGCCCACGGCGGTGATAACAAACCGGGCATCAAAGGTCCGCCCATCTTCGGTCAGGACCCCGGAAACAGAGCCGTCGATTGTCCGGATCTGTTGTACCGGCGATTCGAAGACCAGCGCAACCTTGCCGTCCAGCTCATCCCGGATTTTGCGCAGCACTTCTCCGCAAACCTCCGTGCCGATATGCCTTATCAAGGCCGGAATCAGCTCCAGGTTATACCCGGCGGCTTTTTTCTTCAGACGGACCAGGGCCTCTTTGTTTCGGCCGTGAATATCCCCTCCGGCCCCGAAAAAGCGGTAAACCGAATCCACCTGTTCGATCAGGGCGGCCAAAGCCTCCTCGGAAACATACTCCTTCAGCCATCCCCCGAATTCCGAGGTCAGGGTAAGTTTCCCGTCGCTATAGGCCCCGGCCCCTCCCCAGCCGCAGAGGATGCTGCAAAGTTCGCACTGGATACAGGAAACGGATCTATCGGCTTTAGGACAACTTCTGGCCCGGATGTCGCGGCCTTTCTCGATCATGAGGATTTTGAGGCGGGGATTCTTAATGAGCTCCAGGGCGGCAAATATCCCCGCAGGCCCGGTACCGATAATGATGACATCGTAAGAGGGTGCCATGGTTAATCCCAATCCCTAAAGGTTGTCCGCTGGATTCGGACTTTCAGAGAATTAAAAGACCACTCCATCTCTTCGGCTGGTCAGGCCCTGTTCTGGCCGAATATCATCCGGTTTCGTAGCAGGCCAGAATCTCGCCAAAGTAAAGGGTATGGTAATCCTTTTGTGGATAAAGAGTCGTATCATAATTTTTGTCCAGATGGGCCGGGTTCATGGCGGACCGGTAGACTATTTTACATTCATAATGATGCCCCGGGGTTTTGATAATGGGTGAAACCACCTTACTCCCGCTGGTTATTTCCAGGTTGCCCGTTTTGAACTTGTCCAGGTCCCGGCCGGATTTCGAACCGCAGAAAGCAGTTTCTTTGCCCATGTCACCCAGCGGTACGGTAACGGTGAAATCCTCTGCTGCTTCCATAATACCAAAGGTATGCCGGGAAGACCGCACTGCTACCATCATGATCGGCTTTTGCCAGATAAATCCGAAAGTCACCCAACCAATGGTCATGGTGTTGAGGGCGTTGCCGGCTTTTACGGTTAAAAAAGCGCCTTTTCTGATTTTCTTGAGATTTTCCTCAGCAATGGTCATGTAATTTAAATCTTTCATTGCAATCTCCTTAGGTTAAATGACCCCAGACTTTGTCGGGGGTTTACCTGCCGGATTGTTAAAAGGGTAACCGACCCCAAATCCATCTCCCCCGAACCACACTCCTTAAAATATCCAACAGCATAGACCAGTCCCTCGTCAAACACAGTCCCTTGCACTATTATGACACAAGCCCGCTGGCTGTGCCTACAATCAACTTCTCACCGTGCTGGTTCTCGCACCAGACGTCCAGGTACAATCTAACGACGTTACCTTCGACTGCCTTTTCGCGAACTGTGCCCTTGACGGTTATCACATCATCCGGCCAGGCCGACCGTATGATAGCCAGGGATAGGGTGCCTCCAAGATAGCCTGCCCCGAAGAATTTAATCAACAGCTCCCCGAGATATTCCATGATCTGGCTGGCAAACACCAGGGGCTGGTCGACCCCCCATTCCTGGGCAATAGTGTAGTCATTGTGCCAATTCCTGAAACGCGGCCACTGGCTGCGGTACAGGCGCATCTTGTCCAGTGTTACTTTTTTGGTTATCGGTTCCAATTGGAAGCCGACTTCGATATCCTTGCCGGCAATGATTTTCATCGGCTTGAATGCCGTAGGATCGGTCTGCCTGGTATCCATCTTTTTCCTCTTAATTAACCATGGGATCAGAGTTGCTCGGATTCTTTCTCCATGCGGGGGATTAAAGGAAAAGCCTGGGTCATTCTCATCCGGACCACTTCCCGGCCATCCTCGTCAATGACCAGGAATTCAAAGCTGATATGATCTCTGCCCCGTTTGTGGTTCTTGTCGGAAATCCGGCCGGTTATCCTGATTCGCTTTCCCACCTTCAGGGCATTGATAAATTCGAACTCCTGCTTGGCCCAGACCCCGAACCCCTTGGGAATAGCAAAATAATTCCATAGCATGATGTCCGTGTCATAGGCCAGAAAGGTCGGTGAGATAATACGACCGCTGAACGGTGAATTTTCCAAGTACCACGGATTGTAATCATCATTGGCCCAGGCATGCCTTTCGGCCATCTCTTCCGTAATAACCATATCTACAGGATCCATTTCATGTCCGATTTCAGCATTGAGCAAATCATGAGTGCCCGTTTGTCGCCGCTGTTCTTCCACCTTTACCCCCTTCGCCGAAGCTGCCGCCTAATAGAATAAATCCTCTCTTTAGTTATGAATTGACCTCCCCGCTTTTGCAGGAATACGAGAACGTTCCCGATCAAAGGGAACCATACCGACTAAAGAATCCCCAGGTCAAAGCAATAAGTAGGATGTCCCTGGATTTCAGGTGAACAACTTTGATCGGTCTTGTTTGCAAGATTCAAGACCCAACCCCGTGCTCTGCGACCCCCGTGCCCTGTTTAAAATTAAACTGGCCGGCAATCCGATTCTTGCTTTTTATTGGGTCGTTATTGATCGGAATTCATTTTAAGTGATTGAGCTTTATTTTCCTGTTAACCTCAATACATACCTGGCATTCTTCTTGACAAGATCCCGGCTGAAATAGTCCGGGTGGTAGTCATTGTTGACATAGAGTTTTGTCTGATCGCAATAATATTTACTGGCCGGGATACCGGACGTTCCGGTCGGGATTACGGAAAGGGAATCATCCCAGTCAAGGAGTGAATAGATATGACGGTGGGAAGCACCGTGATAAACCTTAAAAGGATCCGTTAGCTTATATTGGTAGGGACAAACCGTATGGGATGAACCGCCGACTGAATAAGGCCCGCGGTTGAATTTAAAGATCCGATCCAGGATCTTAACCGATCCCAAGGGGTGTTCAAGCGTAAGCTGATGGATTTTTCCCCATTGCCATTTTGAGGGATCTTCCCCCATCTTTTCTTTTAACCATTTAACGGACTCTCTGAAACTCTTCTGAACAATATCATCAAAGCTTTCTTTCTTATCTTTAGTGGTGACATCATCAAACCAGATAGAATTTTTATTTTTCCATAACCGGTCTACTGAAGAGTTAATAACATGGGTGACGGGTAAAAATTCCTTTAAAAGATCATTACCCAATTCATCTCCAAAAAGGTTTTCTACAGATTTCAGATAGAAAGCCTCAAAGAGTACCGGCGCGGCTTCGTCCTTATTCAAAATACCATTCCAGGTCTGCAGGATCTCAAAACACCTAATTTCAAGACCGTTAAAATCTTTCACCTTGCTGAGACTGTTCAGTAAATCAGGTTTAAGGTCTTCAACAAGTTTTGATTTAAAGTCGGCTTGCATTTTCCGGATGTCATCTATGGTGATTTTCGATTTTCCCTCGAGCATTTCATTTATTCTTCGAAAACGATAATCCGGTACGAACCAGGTGCTGATATAATAAGGATAGGCGTTGGTGACGGTTTTATTGTTCGCCGAAAAAAGAAAATGATTTTCAGGGTTAAAGCTGTGGGGCTGCTTTTCAAAGGGGACCAGACCTTTCCAGTCATACTCGTCGGTCCACCCGGGCATTATGGAAATACCATCTCCCTTTTTTCTGATCGGGATTCCGGCAGTACAATATAATCCGATATTCCCCTCGGTATCGGCGTAAAGGGTATTCTGGCTGACAGACCTGAATGTTCGCATCGCGTTTTTAAAATCATCCCAGTTTCCGGCTCGATTAACCAGGTATAGGGATCGAACCTCATCACTGTCCTCATTACCTATCCAGCGCATGGAGATCACCTGGTCCCTTATCTTCTTGATGTCGGAAACAACCGGACCGCGGTGAGTGTATTTGATCACCTTTTCAACAGTCTTCCCGTCTTTGAGTTTAATCAATTCTTTGGTGACCTTCATTTTTTGCCATTGGCCGTTGAACTCATATTCATTCGGGTTGTCCGGGTTGATTTTTTCCAGATAAAAATCCATATCATCCAGCATGACATTCGTAAATCCCCAGGCAATCTTTTCATTGTGTCCGGCCACGATAAAGGGTTGTCCCGGAGCCACTACCCCGGTGACATCGACTTTCCCTTCAACATGATGATGCATCTGGTACCAGATTCCGGGAGCGTTTAACCCTAAATGCATGTCATTGGCGAAAATGGGTTTCCCGGTTACGCTTTTTTCTCCGGAGACGGCCCAGTTGTTGCTACCATGAAACAGGGTCAACCCCATCTCTTCAATGAGCTTCCCGGCCGAAGCCAGTGAATCTAACAGATCCATTTTATTTAACCCTTGGGCAAACCGGGAAAAAATAATCTCTTTCTTGGAGGGGATATCCGGAAGGATCTCTTTCAGCCGATCTCTCCCCACCTTTTGCAGGACCTTATGAAAAAAAATCTCTGTATTCCAGGCTGTGGTAAGATCAAATGAGAAATAACCGATGACATTAAAGGAATGCTCCGGTCTCCATTCTTCGGGTTGATACCCAAGAATTGTAAATTCTATTGGAAGTTTATTCTTATGTTTCTCTATATACTGGTTGACACCGTCGGAGAAGGCCTCCGCGAGTTGAACCAAAGTTTTATCGGCTGCTTTATATAGTTTTTGAGATTTCTCCGTTATACGCAGGGCTCTCATAAGATGATCCGTACCAACCGCTTTTTCACCAACTACTTCCGATAGCCTGCCGGAGGTGAGACGCCTGATCAGGTCCATCTGAAAGAGACGATCCTGCGCCATGCAGTATCCCACGGTCCGATAAAGATCCGGTTCGTTTTTGGCATAGATGTGCGGAACCGCATACTGATCCCGATAAACAGTCACTTCGTTTATCAATCCTTTAATCGTAACCTGGCCGTTGTAATCGGGTAAGCCTTTATGGGCCAGATAATAGACGAAACCAACCGCTGCAACTATAACAATGATTACACCCAGTAGAACTCCTATCAATATTTTCTTCAGCATCGTTTTCTTACCTCCCTGGTCCATGGGTTAATTTTATTCAAATGAGTTAATATTATTCAAGACTTTCCTTCCCTTAATCAATTTCGACCGGGTAAAAGTTTAAAAATCCGAGGAAATCGGTATGGTTTATGATTATGGGGCCAAGGATCATTTCAAGGGTAAAATGGTTTGCATCGGTATGGATAGGCATAAACTCTCCTGACGGATTACTCCCCTTCTTTCGGATCTGGTTAAATACAAAGACCCCACCTCTCTTTTGAGAAATGGGGTCTTTTATTCTTCCATCAACACTCCTTTGAGTAAGGCTTGTCAAAAAGAAC
The DNA here is from genome assembly GCA_001797675.1 of Deltaproteobacteria bacterium RBG_13_43_22. Classification (GTDB taxonomy): domain Bacteria; phylum Desulfobacterota; class RBG-13-43-22; order RBG-13-43-22; family RBG-13-43-22; genus RBG-13-43-22. The sequence continues at coordinate 82,367 of MGQB01000030.1, forward strand.
GCCCGGTTAATTCATAACCATTTTCGTATCTTTAAATTGACAAAAAGTCAACTAAATACAAGTCCTCTTCGTTGATTACCCTTTGACCTTCGCCCATGACCAATAAGGACCCGTGAACCTGGACAGCGAGCGCATTCCCCGTCACGCCGTTGGCGTGATTGTGTGGGTTGGCGAGCGAACTATCAAAATAGACATTTTCCTTGCCTGGAAGATTCTTTGCACCTTGGTTCAGGGAGCTTCAATCCAAATTTGGACCCCTTGGCCTATTCCCCTTGTCTTTTTTTAACCGTCAACCCTGTTCATTCCGTTAAGAAGAGCCCTTTTTCTTTTGGATTGACTTTAACCGTCTGTTATGGTTTAAAAAAGATGAAAGCCAATAGCCATCAACATAAGCCTTTTCTCTAAATTTTTTTCTGAAAGCTGAACGCTAATCGCTGAAAGCTCTCCTACCCGAAAGGCTGGTCCATGAAGCAGTCCAATAAGACCCCATCTTTCTGAAAAGAGAGGGGGGGTTTGTTTTGGGATGGATGATAAAAGGGAGTTCAAAGATTGGGTTAAATCAAAAACTGTTGGCCAAATGGGCCAATAAGTTGTTTCGGTACAATGGTGGAACTAAGAGTCAAGAGCAGATCTGACCCCATCTGACCTATCTGCTCAGTGCATTTAATAAAATAAAAGGAGAAATTAAGATGATAAAAACAGTAGAACAGTATCTTGAAAGTTTGAATGACGGACGGGAAGTCTGGTGCCTGGGAGAAAGGGTAGCCGATGTCCGGACCCACCCGACGGTGAGCACTATCATCAGGACGGCGAGCATGGACTATGTCCTGCCCAACCATCCGGATTATCGGGACCTCTTTGTGACCCAGAATGAGGACGGCGAAGATATCAATTTTTTGCTGACCTCGCCGAAAACGCCTGAAGACCTTCTTCGCCGACGGGAATGCTATACGGTCGGAATCCGATCCGGCGGTGGCGTGATTGTGCATTGCATGGGCGCCGATGCCCTGGCCGCTTTTAGCGTGGCCGCCCAGGTCATGGACAGCAAGCTGGGGACCGGATATATGGAGCGGGTCGAGCAGTACCGCAAGCATCTGCAAAGGAACGACCTGGCCATCACCGGCGCCATTACCGATGTGAAGGGGGACAGAAGCCTTCATCCCTCCAAGCAGAAACAGCACCAGGACTTTTACCTGAAGATCGTAGATCGGCAGAAGGATGGCATCGTGGTTCGGGGGGCCAAGGTGCATATCAGCGCCTCTCCCTGCGCCAATGAACTGCTCTGCCTGCCCTGCCGGACCCATGGGGAAGCGGACAAAGATTATGCCCTGGGCTTTGCCGTACCCGTCAATACGCCCGGGGTCAAGCTTTTAGGGGTTGAGCCGAATGTACGGCTCTACGGTGAGGAATGTGAATTCGATTATCCCATGTCGGACCACATGCAGCCTTCGGAATCGTTGATCATCTTCGATAACGTTTTTGTGCCATGGGAACGGGTTTTCATGTGCGGCGAGTGGGAGTACTCCCAAATCCTGGCCTATGCCTTCGCCAGTTATCACCGCCTCTTCGGCACCTGCAAGATGACGGGAACCCTCGAGACCATGACCGGGGCGGCGAGTCTGATCGCTGAATATAACGGCGTCCAGAATGCCCCGCACGTCCGGAAAAAACTGGCCTGGATGGCCATGATCACCGAAACGGTGCAAATGCTGGGGAAACAGGCCTGCATGGATCCGGTTACCGAATTCGGGATGGATGTGATGATGCCCAACCGGATGGCCATCAATGCCTCGAAGTTCACCTATGCCAGCAATTTTCACCAGATGGTCCAGCATATGCAGGATATCGGGGGCGGATTGACCACCACGGTGCCGGCCTTCCGGGATTGGAAAAATCCGGCCATACAGCCCTACATCGAAAAATATCTCGCGGCCAAAGACGGTGTGGCCACGGAGGACCGGATCCGCATATTGCGGCTCATCAAGGACGTAACCGGGAATCACTGGGAGGTCGACACCATTCACGGCGAAGGATCCATGGCCGCTCAGGAGATGTTTCTCTATACCAGCGCCGACTGGAAAAGATTCCAGGCGGCGGCCAAACGGGCGGCCCGGGTCGACGGGTGGCAGGACCATCCCCTCTATGGAAAGCTTCCTCTGCGAACGGATTTCGTTAAAATGCCCGCTATTGATGATTCCTATGAAAGCATCGCCCTGACGGCAAAGAAATAACCCACACTAGGCCCGGGGAAACTTTCCCCGGGCATCACCTATTCTACGGACTCCTTTGGGGAGATTATCCAAAATTTTTTTCTCTGTGTATAAAGGGATCTACTTTACCATAGGAAAATTATTAACTGTCAGATACGGATCGTTCCCTCCAACGTAATAAAGGGATGACCTTAAATATACAAATAACTCACGCCTTCAATTGGGTACCCAATTCCTTTCCTTTTCTTTGGGAATTCAAATCTTCTGCGTGGTCCGACCCTCCACGGAGCATTTCCTTCGGACCAGAATCCATCATATATGTCAAACGGAAAATTGACTCCTTCTCCCTTCTTGACCCTTTCTCCCCTTCTTTCGCTAATACTTCGCCTGGCTGATTTTATCGATTTTGACGAAATCGGTCATTTCTTTCCACAAAGACGCATCCGCGTAAGACGGCCAGTCATTATGGCCCGCCCCCCTGATGACCCACATCCGCTTTTTTCCTTCGGGCAGAGACTGAAATAAGTTGTGGCCGTGTTTGATGGGCAGGATTTCGTCCCGCTCCGAGCCGACCACGGAAATTTTTCCTTTAAACGTTTGAAGATTGCCGATGTTGTCATACTTATCGGTAAGCAGCAGGGTCACCGGCAGAAAGGGAAACAGGGATTTGGCGACGGCGGCCAGCGTATCCCAGGGCGTAATTAATAGGATGCCGGCGATGGGAACTGAGGTTTGTCTGGCGACAGCGGCGGCAACGCCGCAGCCCAGCGATTCCCCCAGAAGATAAAGCGGCTCACCGTATTGCTCATAAGCCAATCGCACCGTTTCCAGTCCGTCGGCGACAAACGGTTTTTCTCCCACTTTTCCGGGGCGCCCCCCGTATTTCGGATATTCGGCCAAAACGACCCGGAAACCCAGTTCCATAAGAGACTTTAAATAGAATCCTCTGTCGAAGGCGGTGCCGCCGTTGCCGTGAAAAACAACAATGGTCCCATTGGGTGCGGGCGCGTCACGGTCAGCGATTAACCCCCGATAATCCGCAGACGTGGTTGGCCAAAGCTTCATGTTTTCAGCGGCCAGTAATTTCGCGGACGGGAATTCCGAACTGGGGAAATACAGAAATTTATTCTGCATATTACAACCTCCCAAAGACATTGCTGCCACAACAAAAAGCAATGTTCCTCTTACTCTGCGAATCTTCTTTTCCATTTAGCTCTGTTATTAAGCGTCTCAAAATAATATTGACCAAAATGAACCGGAAGGTCTTATTTTGGGGGTTGTCCACCCAGAAGCATTAAGCTTCTTTGCCGGGCCAAATATTTTAACTATTTCAGAAGCAGGCCTTCACCTAAGCTCGAAATCCCGCCGGCGGCGGGACTGGACTGGCCGGGATTCTTCGCATTAAAGGCCATGCTCAGTCCCACTCCTTCGGAGTGGGTCCCGGTTTGGGCGAAAAGTTACCCTTTGGACAATCCCTAAGAATAAGACCCTCCCGGTCCTAGCAAATACAAGCCCATCAGTTCGATCATATTTTATATGCAACTTCGAGGGGAACTTAGGCAATGGTACCATCTTCCTGAAAAACGGCGATATCATCCCAGGTATAACCATGCTCAAGCAGCACCTCTTCCGTATGCTGGCCGAACTCCGGGGCCGGCATACGGACCGAGGCCGGGGTCTTGCTCATCTTCACCGGGTTGGCCAGTTGTTCAATCAGACCAAGCTCGGGATGTTCATAGGAGACTAAGCATTCATTTTCCCTGGTCTGAATATCTCTAACCGCCTCCAGCAGGGTTTGATTAGGCGCATAGGGTATTCCATCAAGCAGGGGAATCCATTCCTCAAGGGTCTTGGTGACAAATATTTCAGCAAAAGCTTGACGCAAAGCCACAACGTCTTCAGCCCGTCCTTCAATCGTATCGTATTTGGAATTTTTGGTTAAATCCTCCCTTCCAACAGCCATGCAGAACTTTACCCAATAGCGGTCCGGTTGCAGGACAACAAAAAGCAGGGAGCGCATGTCCTTGGTCAAGTACGTGCCGGTCAGGGGACTTTTTGTCCTGGCCGCGTAAAAAGCTACTATCTGGGCGATGACCGCCATGGATTGCTGCTGCAATTCCAAAGGTGGTTCTTCCCGCCAGTCCTTGATGTCCTTTCCGGTGATCAGGGCCCCGGAAACATCAAAAGACAGCTGGTAGAGACCGGTATGGAGTAATGAAACATCCACCGCCTGGCCGACACCGGTTTTTTCCCGGACATAGAGGGCCTGCACTATCCCATAGGCCAGGGCCAGTCCGGCAACGGTATCGCCAAAGGCCGGCCGGTAGGCAATGCAGGGAACCCCAGGCATAGAAAACAGGGAGTGAATCCCGCCACGGGCCCAATAGGCGGTTGTATCATAAGCCGGATGATCCTTTTCCGGTCCTTTTTTACCATATCCGGTGATATTGCCCCAGATCAGTCGGGGATTTATCTTGCCCAGGGTCTCGTAATCCAGTTTGAACCTTTCCAGCTCAAAGGGTCTAAGATTGCTAAGGAAAACATCAGCCTGGGCAACCATTTTATACATAATGGCCCGGCCGTTTTCAGTATAAAGGTTAAGGGTAATGCTCCGTTTGTTGCGGTTAAACTGCTCCCAGTTGTAATTAAAATCGGAAGGACAGGCACCACCTCCTGAATCCGTCTGGGCTTCCTGAAAACCCCGCCAAAAATCACCGGTTACCGGGTGCTCGATATGTATAACGTCCGCCCCGAAATCGCCGAGGTGACGGGCGGCCATCGGTACGGCTGCCACCTGTGAGCAATCAATAACTTTAATCCCTTCAAGCGCCATTACCATTTTTTCCCCCTTTTATGGATGTTATTAAATTATAAAGATATCAGAGTATTTTTTTCTAACGCTGGACAATAATTATTGAAGCGATTAAAGATTGTCAACAATCCCCCATAAACGGATTTGTTTACTGTTATTTCTATCCAGGTAGGTTCCCTTTATCAATGGCCATTTTTTTAATCTCTGCTTTAAGGTTAAATGGGACTTCTTGAAATACTTCAAGGCATTTCTGAGATGACCATTGTCGGATTTCCTGAGCCAAGACAACCTATATCATTTTTGATAAGAATTTTCCTTCTGACGGAAAGAGTATAAGGAAAGAAAAAGATATGGTCAAACAGAAAAAAAGGGATGGAAAAGACAAAGGGGGCGGGTCTCTGTTTGACCTATATTCAAGACTTTCTTTCGATCCATGATCAACAGACAACCATTTCGACCTTCATAAATTCAAGCCGAAATTCGTCCGCGGTTCATGACACGATGCCAGGCCCCCTCATATTCTATCTTCAGTGGTCTGCTTTACCCCCCCTTCCCGAAGGCGCTTTCAAAAGTCAAACAGAGTTTTTATCTTTTAATCAGGCCAGTTCCAAAAATCAATTCAACACCAACATCCCCCTTTACATTTATTATTTTTAGGAATATCTTCCGATTGACGAAATCTTCAGGAGACGTTACTATAAAAACGGTCATAGCGAACTCCAGCCGACGGCGGGATTCATACTGATTAAGGATATGAGCGGCATAGCAATTCATCCGGTTAAATAGAAAAACACGATTTGGAATGACATGATCTTCTGAAAAGAAGGCAAGAATTAAGGTAAATTATTAGCCTCCCTTATTGGAAAGGGCAGGGCCGATCTAAGGCATCATTCCATCCAGGATCGTTTCCTTAAAGCTTGGTCTTAATGAAGAAATATTGCCATCGTCCGAATATTGAGCTACGATAATATATTTTTTTAAATTCGCAGATAAATTCCAAAGAGGAAATCACATGGAGAAAAAGAATAACCTGATTGTGGTCAAAAAGGGTCCCATCTGTACCCTGACCATCAACAACCCTGAGAAACGCAATGCCCTGAACCCGGACTGTCTTTTTGACATCGCTCAAACCTTTGAGGATCTTGCCCGTGATGAAAAAATACGAGGGGTGATACTTCGGGGGGCCGGACAAGAGGCCTTTTCCGCGGGGGCGGATATTATGGCCATGCCGACCAGGGATTCGGTCGGGATCAAAGCCGCCCGAGGGGACTCGACTATGGCTTCAGAGGCCATCCAAAGGTTCCCCTTTCCGGTTATCGCCATGCTTTACGGATATACCCTGGGAGCGGGCTGCGTCCTGGCTATGTCCTGTGATATCCGGATTGCTTCCGACAACGTGAAGATGGGAATCCCAACCTCCCGGATGGGATTACTTTCAAGTTACCGAGGATTTAAACGTTTTTCAACCGTCCTCGGATACAATACGGCCCTGGAAATATTCCTGACCGGCCGACACTATGACAGTCGGGATTGTCTGATGATGGGGTTGGTCAATCATCTGGTGGATCATGATCAATTGGAAAACTACACCTACCGACTGGCGGAGGAGATCACCCAATGCGCCCCGCTTTCCCTTCGCGGATCAAAATATATTCTTAATCGAATAGCCGAAAATCCCATCCCTTCTTCCGAAGATCGTGAGACCTTCCGTACTCTCAGGTTGCAAGCCGCAGCCAGCCAAGACCATGAAGAAGCTAAAAAGGCCTTCAAAGAAAAAAGAAAGCCCCAATTTACAGGCATATAAAAAGTGCCAAGAAGTGGATAAAATTATCGGTATGAGATACCCGATCATGCGTTTTCGGAAACTATATCAACCTATCAGAAAGGAAAAACTATGTCCGGCCCATTGAGCGATACTAAAGTGTTGAGTTTTTGCAGGGCCCTGGCCGGCCCTTTTGCCACTATGATCCTTGGGGATCTGGGTGCCGAAATCATAAAAATTGAAGATCCCCAGGGAGGAGACTCGACCAGAGAGGGGGAGCCCAAGCTTAAAGGAGTAAGCACTTACTTTCTGAGTGTCAACAGAGGTAAAAAAAGTGTCACCCTTAATCTCAAAGACAAGAAAGCCCAAAAAATCATTTTTGGTCTGATCAAAGACGTGGATGTCCTGGTGGAGAATTTTCGTCCGGGGGTAATGAAAAGATTGGGCCTGGATTATGAAACGGTCCGTAACATAAACCCCAAAATCGTTTACGCCTCGATTTCCGGTTTCGGACAAACCGGTCCCTATTCTTCCAGGCCGGCCTATGATATGCTGGCCCAGGGAATGGGAGGGGTGGTCAGTCTTACGGGAACGGGAGAAGCCGGCTCTCCTCCGGTTCGGGTCGGTTATTCAATCGGAGATATGGCCGTGAGTCTCTATGGCGTCATCGCTATCCAGGCCGCCTTAATCGAACGGGAGCGGAGTGGTGAGGGGCAGTGGGTGGATGTGGCCATGTTGGACAGCCAGGTGGCCTTGTGCGAAAACGCCATGGTGAGATATCTGGCTACGGGTGAAATTCCCAAACCCACCGGATCCCGTCACCCATTGGCCACTCCTTTTCAGATTTACCAAACCAAGGACAAACCCATTATTCTCATCGCCAACTCGGATAAACTCTGGGTCAACTTCTGTAAGGCGGCCGGAAAAGAGGATTGGATCAAAGATGAACGCTACCGCACCCGAGGCCTAAGACTAAAAAATTATCGGCAATTTAATCAGGAAATGGTTGAATTGATGAGTTCCAGGTCCTATCAAGAATGGGTCGATCTCTTCGAGGCCCATGAGGTGATGTACGGACCGGTCAATAATATGGAAGAGGTCTCCAAGGACCCGCAGGTAATGGCCAGGGAAATGATCGTCGAAGTGGAGCATCCCCGGGCGGGCAGGCACAAGGTTGTGGGTACCCCCATGAAATTTTCGAGAACACCATGCAAGATAGATAAAGGAGCCCCCGAATTAGGTGTTCATACCGTCGAACTCCTCTCGACACGCTTGGGACTTAGTGATGAAGAGATAAAGGAATTGCGAGAATCTAAAACCATCTAAGGGGGTGAGGTTATAAAACTGATCTACGAAGTCAAAGATCGCATCGCCTACATTACCATTAACCGACCGGAGGCCATGGAAGCCTCAGGCGTCCGGTCTTGACATTAGATATAATACTTTTAACTGCCATAAATACGGTGACATCATACTTATTTCTTAACCATAACCAGAAAATTAAATTGGTATGGATGCCCCTGGATTTCAATTAAAACCCTGTCCTCAATTTTTTACTTATCATCAATACGTTATTACAATAGCCTGCCCCCATTCCAATCCATACCTCAATTTTCAACATAAAAGAATTGACCCCAATGCCTTTACATAACAGCAACCCGCCACGTTTTAATCAGATCCCGATGTCAAAAACATCGGTATTTTGCCTCCCGAACCACACTCCTAAAAATGTCCAACAGTATAGACCTGACCCTCATCATCCGCAGGTAAGCTTTTCATTTCCCCAATCGCCCGGCCATCCTGACCACATTTTTCCCCACAGCCCTGGCCTCTTGCAGGGCCGTCACATCGGGTGATCCCCCCGGTCCTTCTCGTACTTCACCCTTTTCTCTCCCGTAGCCTAAACCCCCACCGGAAATGATCATCCGGTGAACAGCGAAGAAGGTGTAAAGCAGGCTCAGCACCTGACCGGCCCCCACTCTTCTGGCCGCGATGATGGCCGCCGCCACCTTCCCCTTCAACTTTCCGGCCCGCAATAACCCATAGGTCCTGTCCATGACCGCTTTGGCCTGGGCGCTAACGTTGAGGAAATAGACCGGGGTACCGAAAATCAGTCCGTCGGCCGATTCCAGTTTTTCATAGATGTCCTGCATGTCATCCTCGACAATACATTGACCGTCCTTCACGCACCCGCCGCAGGCATCACAGGGGGCGATCTCCTTGCCCGCCAGCAGAATAAGCTCGGGGTCACCCCCGGCATCGCGGACACCTTCCAGGGCCTCCCTGACCAAAATCTCCGTATTCCCGCCCTCCCTGGGGCTGCAAACAATACCCAAAATTTTCATAAAAGTCGCCATCCTTTCTTAATTCAAGCCGTTGGATGTCATCACACCGTTCGGTGAAGCTCTCTTTCCATCTGATAACCTTATGGCTCTTCCGGTTTGCGGCATCGCTGCCGGCTTAGAAGCTTCTACCACTCAGCCTTAATCCTTTTCTCCGAGATTTAAAGCTCCCCGCACCAAAGTGCGGGGAGCTTCCATGCAAGGTCCGACCCTGTTTCGTTTCGTATTGGAGATGATTCAACTATCTGTTGGTGCCGGTGTTCCAAACCGGAACCACCGGTCTATAAATAACAACATTCCCGTCATCTTGAACGGCCAGAAAAGAGCCGGGATTACCCTGGGTATTGGAGGCCCAGACCGGTTGACGACCGGGCCCGTATAAGACTAGATTCCCGTCGGTCTGCATAAGGCATTCCCTGACCTCCCTTCCAACAGTTCCGGACGACCACAGAGGGAACTCATGGCGGTAAAGAACTAAATTGCCGTCATTCTGGCAGGACAGTCGAAATTCACCGCCCGGTGCCCAAACGGACTCTCCTCGATGAATCCGGGCTCCGGAAGGAAGTATCCCATTGGAATTCGCTCTTTGCGTCCGGAGACAATCCTTAGAAAGGCCCCGGTGGCAGGCAAGATCCCTCGAGAAATCAGTTTGGCCGGCATTAGCAGATAGTAAAGAAATCAAAACCAGGGTTGAGATAAGAAATGATCGCATTGGTTTCCTCCTCTGTTAAATGGTCCTGACTTTTTGGTCTACGATCCTTCTTGACGGGAAACCGTTAAGGGATGCCTCGGAGTCCGCCTTTTCCTAGTGGCCCGGGCTGCGACAATAATCTATTTCTTAAGAGGTCTTCCCGCAATAAAACGTGCCTGAAATCGCCGCATGCCTTGAAGCCAGCGATCATAATCGCTTGTTTTCCTCTGCATATACGTTTTCACCTCGGGGTGAGGCAGAATCAGAAACTCCTCTTTATTTAAACCCTCAATGACAGCCTCGGCGAGTTGTTCCGGTTCCATCAGCCCGTCAACCGCTGCTACGCCGCCATCAGGCCCGGCCATGGCTGTGCGCACGGCTTGGGGACAGAGAGCAAATACTTTTATTCCTTGATCGCCGTAGGTGATGGCGATATTTTCGGCCAGCCCCACGGCCGCATGCTTGGTAACGGAATAAGGCGCCGAACCAATCTGACTGAGGAGCCCTGCAGCCGAAGACGTGATCATGAGTGCACCGCCGCCCCGTTTGATCATTCCGGGTATGATCGCTCGTCCCACATAGATATGGGACATCACATTGATCTCCCAGATGCGTTGCCATTGATCATTGGGACACTCTACGCCGCCGAGGGCGATAATGCCGGCATTCGAGCAAAAAAGATCTATCCGTCCATATTTCTCTTCCGTAAAGCGGACCAGCCGCATCACATCTTCTTCCTCGCTGACATCGCATTTGAAGGCCACTCCATGTATTTCATCAGCCACGACCTTTGCTAAAGCCTCATTGATATCCGCAACGACAACTGCTCTGGCGCCTTCACGAGTAAACCGCCGGCACAAAGCCTCGCCGATTCCACTGGCACCACCCGTAACAACAACTACTTTATCTGTGACTTCCATTTTAATTAAACCTCCCCAGAAACCCAAGCCAACCCTTATTATGGATTATTCGGCAATAACCATCCTTTCCGCACTTCAGTTTCGAAATGACCTCGAAAAGAATGTTTTTCATGACCATCTTCAATATTGTTGCGTGGCAGAACGGCTCTATGCTTTCGGGTTCTATTCGACCGTAAAATATCAATTCAACTAATTCAACAATTTTCCGGGTCACATACCTTGTCAATTTAATTATTAAAGAGCGTCCCCTTCTCACTATACGTGTTTATTCAAGATATTTTTTGAGACGATATTTGCGGTCCGGGTGGCCTCATCATAAACAATCAAAGCCTCTCCGCGTCGCAATTGGTTCATTACCATAGCCACATTTTCTTCAAGCGATTTTTGGGTATATCCTGAATCAGTGCCTTCTCGGGTTACAAATTCTTCAATAAGCCCTTGCAATGCCGCCGGGCTAAGTCTTTCGTATGGGATAATCACTTCGATTTTATCCTTTTGAAATGCAAGGCCTATTTAACCGGCGGGTGTGAGACAGGGTTTTACCCATATCTGCTCAAAGTATATTTGGGCAAGAATCTTTCGCTCAACGCCAACTCTTTTAAAGATGAGCCTTAAAAATTATGGTGTGACCTTGATTACCGTATCGTTTTCCCGGACTCTTTCAGGAACTTTTATCCCTATTACATCCCCAATTTCAGCCTCAAGGATAGCCTGCTTGTCCTTTTGCATACTGCCCACGGTCATTTCAAAATGGGTGGTGTGTCCTTTGATTTTCAGGGTGTTCCCAAGGGAAATTTTTCCATGAGTTACCTCTAAAGCAGCTACCCCGACTTTGGAAAAATAGGTTTTTACAACCCCAATGATTTCTTCGCTCATACCGTTTCCCTCCTTTAAAACAACGTCTCCCTTCTTGCAAATGTTGATTGTTTATTTCAATTCAATATTGAAAATTTAACCCTGATCCGGTTATCAATAAGAGTTAAGAGCAGACCTGACCGGTTTACCTTTTAATGAATCATTTATTCCCCCGTGGTAAAGCAATCCATTCCTAGTAGTTGGTCAAGACTTCATTGGGCGCCACGCCCAGTTTAACCAGTTCATCCCGGCCCTGCTCCTGCATGGCTTTCATCCCGCAGATTAAGGCCACCGGTTGATTGAGTTTCTTAAGAGCCTCCTGAAAATGAAGTTGTACATATCCGTTCTTTCCCGTCCAGTTCATCCCCTCGGGGCGGCTGATTGTCAGTGTGACAGGGATACCCGATTTCTCCCAGTCCTTCACTTCATTGAGGAAGGAGAAATCACCGGGGAATCTGACACCGTATATCAATGAAACTTTCCCGGATTGTCCCCGCTTGGCGCAAAGGTGCCTTATGACACTTCTCATTGGAGCAATAGCACTTCCCACCGCTGCGATAATGAAATCACGCCCGGGATAGCTGTCTACCGGGAAGCCTTTGCCAATTGGTCCCTTACCCTGCATTTTATCACCCTTATTCGCTCTGAACAAGGCGGCTGACACGCCCTTCCCGTCCTTCACCAGGACCTCCATGCCGTTCTGGTCATCCGGCGCGGAGGCGATGGCATAGTACGATTCCCCGATTCCCTCCATCCCGAGAATGGCTACCTGTCCCGGGATGAAAGACCATTTCTTTCCCGCCTCCAGTGAGAGTAGGTGCATCTGCTCCGTCTCTACCGTTACTTTCTTAACCGTAAAAATAGTCGGGACTGTTTCCATTTTCGTTAGCCCTCCTTTTTTACTACAATTAATTGATAGAAGTTGCTTTTGGATAAGAAGATTATAAGGCAAGAAAAAGACTGGGGCAAGGAGAAAAGCAAATCGAAAGTTAAGGAAACGAAGGGCGTATTCTTCTCCATTCAGGCAGAAATCGAAAATACTTCTCTTCGCGCTTTAGTTCACTCACTTTCCACACCAGCGTTCTATATTGAAAAACCCTAAGGACAGACACCAAACTTCAGCCCAGGCAAAAAACAACCTAATCTACCCCAAAAAGAAACCTCCGGTTAAGAGAGAAAGTAGGATTATAAAACTCACCCTCTTAAACAGGATGTGTTCATGAACGTAACAGAGAATGTCAGGCTCAAGGAGTTTCGTTCACTCAAGAAAAAAATCCAGGGATCAAGGGAATATCTGATCGTAGGGATCGACGTAGCCAAAGGGAAGCATCATCCTTTTTTGGGCACGACCTTAGGGAAGACGCTGTTAAAGCGATTGGTCTTTGATAATACCAATGAGGGTTTTAGAAAGCTGCTGGTTCAAGTTCAGGCGAATCAAGCGACCCATGGTTTGGAAAATGACCAGTTTGTTAAACTGATAGCCTCTGGACGGAAGAGCCTGGCTCAACAAAAATCGTTATTTTTCTTGAAATAGCATTTTTTCTCTTGACAGAGTTAATATAGGATGTCCCGTTCCACTACGGACTTTGGTGAAACACAGGGATCGGAATGTTATGGGAGGAAAGAAAATCCCGGTAAATTTTCATGTTATAGTATACTCGGGCCGCCATGGTAAAAGAGGAAAAGGTCGCCATATTATAATGGTGATACCTGGTTTCCACATCCTGACGCAGGGCTTCCCCTTCCAGTGAGCGGGCTTTCCCCAGGACGAGATAAAGGGGTTTCCCCAGTTGATGCATGCTTTTTACCGTCATTTTTATAAAATCATCAAGGAAGGAACGGTCAAGTCTTCTAAAAAACATGTCAATATTTTGAGAGAAGATGAGGGCGTCGATATTTGGATCATCCCGCAGAAGTTCAATAAGCCTGCCAAATATTTTTGGTCCTCCACCGAAAAGGGCCCCCATAATATCGAGGGGATTTTTGGCACTGTTTCCCTGAACCGGTACGAACTCTTCAAGGGCACGAATAGTCTTCTCGGTCAGGTGTGGGACCTTTAATCCCTCTTTTTCAGCCAAATCGGTCATGGTGACAGACCCGCCACCGGCCCCGCCCAGGATGGCAACGTTCAAGCCTGTCGGCAAGGGCAGTCTTTGTAGGCCCCCGATAGTGGCGATAAGATCCTCCATTGAATTCACGGAGATAAGACCAACCTGTTTGCAGAGGGCCTGCCATATATCCAGGGATCCGGCCAGGGAGCCAGTGTGGGACTGAGTTGCCCTCGCCCCGCCCTCTGTCTGACCGCCCTTCCAGACCACCATTGGTTTTTTTTGTGTTATTTTCCGGGCCACTTCGAAAAAAGCACGCCCGTCTTTCAGACCCTCGATATAGGCCCCGATAATGTCGGTCTTATCATCATCGGCCAGATATTCCAGAAAATCATGGGCCTTGAGATCGGCTGCATTCCCGAAACTGACGACTTTACTGAAACGCAGGCGCTGGTCCCCCCCTTCCTGAACAAAATGCCCGGCCAACTGCCCGCTCTGAGAAACAAACCCAATGGTTCCGGGTGTTCTCGGGAATTCGCTGGTCCAGGCCAGGCCCCCCTCAGGACAATAAAGACCCATGCAGTTAGGTCCGACTATCCTGATCCCGCCTTTCTTGGCCAGGTCGATTAATTTCCTTTCAATTTCTGCCAGCTCCGGTCGACCGGTCTCGCTGAACCCGGCAGTAAAAAGATGCACGAATTTGACTTTTTTGGTCACGCAGTCTTCCATAACCGGCAGCACGGCCGAGAAGGGAATACTGAATATAACCAGATCAATCTCACCCGGGATATCCCGCACACTTTTATAGGTTTTTATGCCCAGGATGGTTTCTGCTTTCGGGTTTACCGGATAGATGTTCCCCGGAAAGTTCAGGTTAATCGCTCCTTCAATAAAGGTGTTTCCGCCCCATCGGTTCAGGTACCCTCTTTTGGGGGAAGCCCCCACCACGGCCAGGCTTTTAGGGTAGAATAATTCGTTTAAGTTTAAAGAGGTGTTTTCAGACATGTGAACCTCCGAATTTTCACAGTAATAGTATTTGTTTGGCAAAGGCTTTACAGACCTTGTCTCCCGGATTCCTGCCCCAATTTATCCCACGTTTGATGCAGGAAGGGAATAACGAAAAAAACAATGTGATGCCATTTGGGAAGAGGGAATAAATTTAACAAGAATTTCCTTTTTGATTGAAGTAGTATAAAAAAAAGGACCAACATAATCAAGAAGAAAAAAGGACCAAAGGCAGGGGACTAAGAGGAGTAAGCCTCCAAAATTAAAACCTGCCGCTCCCCTTAAATCCTGAACTCCATGTATCCTGAACCTCGAATTTGCAAAAGCCGAGGATGCTGGATATCCTTTGTTGTTAAAGGGTTCGCAGTACCCTAGTGTATTTCGAGGATTAAAATTATCGTTAAAGTGAATTCAAGAGAGGTTGGGACGTGAAGGGATTTAGACCCCTTGTGGCAATCGAAAAGTTCCGCAAGGAACTTAAAATTTTTCAGAAAGATCCACCTGTTTCCCCCTTGAACTTCTTTTTTCTTGTATTTATTCTCTTTTTGTTTAAGAGTGCCAAAAAAACCTTGAATCTTTAACATTATTCTTTGGAAAAGAAAACCTCGATAGGGTAAAAATTGATCGATATTTCCCTTCATCCAAACTTCACCTGGAGTGATGTTTGGACTCAATATCAAAATTATCAAAATAAGCTGTTTTAACAAATAAAATATACTTTATCGATCAATTTTTATGCAACTTCGAGGAAAAGCAAGGCAATCCCATGCCATCCCAACGGTTCCGGATTGGAAGGTTGATTCTGATTTCAATGTCCCTGGTGAAAGATTTTGGGAATAAGGTCCCTCGAGAGGAGATCCTGGTCAGAGGAGTTCCATAGGCATTGCTTTTAACCGGGTTTAAATCGTAGGATTCGAAGTTACCTGAAATTGGGCATTCTTTTAGATCCTTCACCTTAGATATTAAAACGTTCCGGGATAAACGATTTTTGGTAGATCATGTTTACTTTTTAATTCAATTTTGGTATTCTAATTTTAAGCTGGATTTTTTAAGGTCCCAACCTGAAGGGCTGGGGACGATTATCGCCTAATAAAACAAAAAGGACGAACCGGGGAACTTCGGCAGGAAAACGATTGAGCGGGGGCCGTTTCTTGGTGCCGTCTTAGAAATTGAAAGGTTTATCAACGACCAAAAAGGAGGAAGAAAAATGGGTTTTTTCAGCTATAAAGGAAAAGATTACGAGGTCGATTCGATGAATTTTTTGACCCGGTTAAAAGATTGGGATGAAAATTTCGCAGAAGGGATGGCCCTTCAACTGAAAATATCTCAAGGATTGACCATAGAGCACTGGGATGCCATCAATTGGATTCGTAAGAATTTTTTGGAAAAAGGAGTTTGCCCAAATGTATATGAAACCTGCAGGGTGTGCGGGTTACGCATAGCAGAAATGAGGAGACTTTTCCCGACCGGATATTGGAGGGGAGCCTGCAGATTAGCCGGAATGGTCTCCGGGGGGGCTCATCTTGGTCCGGCATTTGACCCGTCTTATCAGCCGGAGACGATGCCCTTTATGGATTCCTACAATAAAACCTACGAGATCGATGTGCGTGGATTTCTGGTCAATCCGGATGATTGGGATGAATACTATGCCATCTATAGGGCTTTAGAAATGAAAATTCACGGCGGGAAACTTAACGACAAGCACTGGCAGGTCATTAAATTTCTTCGCGATAGTTACCAGAAGAATAAAGAAGTCCCGAATATCTATGAGACCTGTGAAGCCAATAAAATTGACCTTGAGGAACTGGAGCGATTATTTCCGGATGGATATCATCGTAGTGCGGTTAAACTGGCAGGGCTCCGCCTGGGCGGTCCACCATCCAAAAGGGTCAAAGGTGCTTAGACCGATTAACGGGTTCCTGAACCGGCCTTTACCCTGGCCGTAAAGCCAAGGACACCTCGAGAGCATAAAAAGCAGGACTCCCCCTTTAAGCGACCCCGACCGTTGACCGGGGAGACCTGCTTTTTATTGGACAAACCATCAGAGCTAAAACTCCCCCAAACCTTTTAAGGAAAAAGTAAAGTAGATTCTTTTATCGTCTGCTATATCCGAATAATAGATTTTTATCCCCCAGCACTGTTGGGTATAAGTCAGCCCGACCGTGGTTTCATAATTCTTCTTCTGATCCAGGGAATACCTATTGAGGAAACTGGCCGACCAGAGGGAACTGATGTTCCAGTTCAGGTTGGTATTGAGCTGACGGACCTGTTCCCCCGATGAGCTCAGATATTCCACATAAGCGCTGTTGCCCTTTTTATCCGATAAAGTCAAGTTATGACTTTGGTAATCCATCAGTCCGTTGTAAGGGGACCAGCCCGCGCTGGACCGCAAGGCAAGATAAGAACTGGGGGAGAATTCTAATTGACCGTAAATACTTGAAAAAGGCCTCTTCGACTCAGAAGCGCTAACCTCTTTTTTCGCCTCGTTGATGTCATAGGTCTGATAAAATTTAATCTGGACAAAATCCAGGTAGCTGAAAAGATCTTCCCCTTGCTTTCCCTTTCCGCGCAACGATTTCCCCGTAAAGGTATTGATTAAATAATAGGTCACTGTATTGGTCTTGCTGAGCGCCGAAACAAAACTGGGGAGGGAACCCTGGTCGATTTCGGGGGTATAATTATAGATGACCTGGGGGCGGATATTATGTTTCATTTTTTGAAACCCACTGCTTTCATCTGAAAATTGAAAGATCTTTTGAATGTCGGTGGACATATCCAGCCTGAGGTTGGGGACGAAACGGTTACCAAAAGATTTGACTGAAGAACTGAGCTTATTGTCGACCTGATACAAGGTCTCGGTCATGCTCATTGAGCCTTCCAGCTTTAGATAGTTGCCGAATTTGGTGGGATAGGACAGGGTCGGGGTCAATTCAACCACATGGCCGCGGTCCGATGATTCCCGCCAATAATGGTAATAGGAAGAACTCCACTGCAAATACAGGTCTTTCCAGAGGGCCTGTTTGGTGGCGTCAAAAGTGGCGTACGGGAGTTGATTTAAGGTGGTGGTTGTATCGCCCAATTCCTGATAAAAGGTAAATCCGCCGCTAAAACTGTAAGTACCGAAGTTCTTGGTGAATACGGCGGCGTTCCTCCGGACGAGTTGGGTTTCATCCTCCAAGTCCCGACTGAAATTGCTTAGGAAGGTCTTCCGATTACGGTCCAGGCCGTTGGGAATGCTCCGAAATTCTTTCAGGTAATCCCGGTCGCTGACCCAGTCCAAGTCCATCTTCAAGTCCATGTTCCAGGGCAGCCTCTGATTGATCTTGGATCGAAACCAATAACGTTCCGTATAGGGCTTGCTGATATTACCTTTTTTATATTCTTCATCACTTAACCCGTCTTTAAAAAGATAATCCAGCATCAGCGTTCCCTTGGAATAGGGTGAAAGGGCATACCGGAATTCAGCCCCTTGCATCATCCCCCGGCGGCTCATAAAATACTCATTGAAGGTGGCGTCGGTATTATCCGAAATGGCCCAATAGAAAGGAAGGTTGAACGTGATACCGTCACGGCTTGAATATCCGGGTTCGGGCATTAAAAGGCCGCTCTGCCGCTTGGTTTTGGCCGGGAAAATCATATAAGGGGCATATAGAACCGGGATGTCTTTTACCCGAAAAGAGGAATGCCAGACCTGCCCATAACCTTCGACGGTCACTATAAATTCCCTGGCCTTGATCTCCCAGGGCACTTTTTCCCCATCACAGGAGGTAATGGTCCCGTTAAGGACCCGGTAGGAGGATTCCCCTGTTTTCCAGATCTGTTCCCCGGTAACATGGAAATTATTCTTTTTTAAAAAAAGCCTCCCTTTGGTTACTTCACCGGTTTGTTTTTTTAAATCAACCGTCAATTCCTCTCCGCGAAGCTCATCCCCGTCGGCAGTAAATTCAACATGGCCCCGGGCCTTGGCGATCATGGTTTTGTGGTCGACTTGGGCGTAATCGCACTTTAAGACCCTGCCCCCTTTTTTGATAATGACCTCTCCGATGGCCGTATAAATTTCAGTATCTTGATCGTAAGATAATTCCAGGGCTTCAATATTATAAGGTTCCTTGGCCGTCCCTGCATCCGTTGCCGACCCTTTCACGGCAGCCTGAGAAAAAAGGGCCGATCCCAAGATCATGGCCGAAAAAATAAAAACCCCGAAGGTCCAAAACCGATTGGGCATAATCAACTCCCTGGGCTCAAACATAGTGGTCTTGCTTGTCTTATTAACATATCTTTTTTTGTATTACAACGGAAACCCCTTTCAAACCCAATATAATTCTTGGTTATTTTAAGGTCCTATGGTATGATGATCAGTATGTTAAATATAAATGATCTCCCCCTCCCAACCTTCTCCCGCCTGGGGAAAAAGGATTCCATTGGTCCATGTTTTATCGGGGTATTGTTCCTTATCCTTCTGCCTGCACTGGCCTGGTCAAATCCGTCCGAACCCCCGACTTCCGAAGAAGCCCAATTTTCCTTTGCCGGCCATCTCCTGCAGCACAATGATTATTTCCGGGCCATTACTGAATTTAAAAGATACCTGTTTCTTTACCCCTCCGGTACCAAGGCGGATGAAGCCAATTACCTTTTGGGAGAGGCCCTGTTTCAAACCAAATCCTATCAAGAGGCCGTTATCCATTGGGAAGGGATCCTGAATAAGACCCCCAATACACCCTTTAAAGAAGAAATCCAATTCAAGACGGGAAGGGCTTTTTGGGAACTGGGCCGCGAGGATCAGGCCATTCACCTCTGGGAAAAAATCCTTCAGGAGGGCCAATCCTCTTTAAAATCATCTGCCGCTCGGGCCGTTCTTTGGGGTCTTATCAAACAAAAACGTTATGATCTGGCTCGATTAAAATTAAAAACCCTTCCATTGATGGATTCCGAAAAGGAACTCCATGAGGCCTTTTTTCAGAAATCTGAAAAAATTCCTTATAAATCCCCAATCACGGCAGGTACCCTGGCGGCCATCCTTCCGGGGGCCGGGCACTTGTATTTAGACCGGCCGCAAGATGCCTTGATCGCCTTTAGTATAAACGGGTTATTCACCTGGGCGGCCGTCTCTTCTTTTCAACAGGGCAATAGCGGTCTTGGCGCCCTCTTGACCTTTATTGAACTGGCCTGGTATTCGGGAAACATTTACAGCGCTGTGAATACCGCTCACAAGATCAATCGAAAACGGGATACTAACTTTTTGGAAGGATATGGGGTCCGGTTCGGACTCCTCTCCTCGAATCCCCATTCTCCAGGCCTGTTTTTGGTGCTGCATCGTGCTTTTTAAAAAAGACCGCCCCGATAAAAGTTTAATGGGCCTTTGCTCCGCAAGCCCGCGCTTCTTGGCCTCGGAGCTTTCCACTATCCCGTTCCCTTTGATAAATTTTTCATTCAAAGCATAAAAATGAATTTCTTCAAAATCCGAAATCAGAAATCCGGAAAATATTCCCAAAAAATTTTTTTTATCTTTCTGGTTATTTTGCTTCTGACCGTTCCCGGTAAAGGTTTTGGGGAGAACCCGTCTCCGGCCCAGTCCCCGGACCGTTCTTCCCTGTTTGCCTTAGGTATCGAAGGTTATCAGAAACTCCTCTCCCCTGTCCTGGCCTCTCAATGCCCCATGCAGCCCAGTTGTTCGGCCTATGCAAAACAGGCCCTATACGAATATGGGCCGTTTCTCGGCCTGCTACTTACCGTAGACCGCCTTTTCCATGAAGCCAATGAGAACCGAACCTCTCCTTTGGTCAGACAGGGGGAGCAATTAAAATTATACGATCCTCCTTCCGCCAATGTATGGTGGCGTCAACCCCCGATGCCGGATACCGGATCCGGGAAGCCCGATACAAAATAAATCCCAAACCCAAATGTCCAAATGACCCCAACGGACTTTCCCCGTTTTCACTTTTTTATTTAATTCATGTCAATTGGTTTCGGATTTCGGATTTCGAATTTTATTATCCGGTATCGGGCATCGTTTACTTCAACTCCGGCCATCTCTTTTTTAATTCATCGGCTAATTCGGCATAGGGTCCCTGGGCCTTGGCAATAAATTTCTGATAATGTTCAAGGGCCTTGCTTTCCACCCCTTGTTTTTCCCATAAAAGGCCCAAATTGTAATGGGCTTCTATATTTTCCGAATCGTGCTCCAGGGCCTTCAGAAGACATTTTCGGGCCTGTTCCATCTGACCCTGCCTGTTTAAAACCACGGCCAGATTGATATAGGCCGGTATAAAGCCCCGATCCAGATCCAGAATCTTTCTGAACTGGTTTCCGGCTTCTTCCATTTTTCCCAGATTCAGATAGAAGAGTCCTAAATTGTTAAATCCCTTTAGATAACGGGGGTTCAGGGATAAGGCCTTTTGGAACATCTCCAAGGCCTGGGTATAACGCTTTTGGGTCTGATAGATCAGGCCCAGATTATTATAGGTTTCCCAGTGATTGGGTCGCATGAACAATATTTCCTGGTAATCTTGGATGGCCTCAGGGAAAAGGTGCTTTTGCTGATTCCGAACCGCCTCATTAAACAACCGGACCACCTGAAGGGAGTCCGGTTCTTCCTGTTCTGTTATGGGTTTGGGGGGTTCCGGAACCTCACTCGACGGTCTGGTTTCGGTGACCGCCTTCCTGGACGGAGAAGGTCTTGGAAAAATCCTGGCCGTTGTTTTCGGAAGGATAAATCTGGGGAAAGCGGCCTTGGTCTTTTTGACCGGCCCCTTGATAGTCGACTCTTTCTCCTGGGCCGGAAACGGCTGAGGACCTTTGGTCTCATCCTTTTCCGGACTTTTGATCTGGATGGCCACTTTTTCTTGGTCCGGAGGAGTTTCCGGAGATTTTTTCTCAATTTTTTTAACGACAAATTTTGGGGCTGGAGAAGATTGAATTTTCCAGAGGGGCCAGCTGAAGGGGAAAAAATAAAAGGCAAAAACTCCGACCAGGCACAATAATAAAAGAAGGCCAAGACCATATTTGACGGCCGTTAAAGAACCACGCCTTTTCCTTCGGGCTTTTTGGTCGGGCGTTAAGGGTGAAGGGGATTGCGTTTCATCGGCCGCTTTTTTTAAGGCATCCCTGATAAGACTCATGGCGTTGATCCCTTAATTTCCGGTTTGTTGATGGGTGTTCTTTGAGGGATGGAGGTGACCACGGAATAAGGAAATAGTCCGTTTTCCCTCAAACGATTGGCCAGATTTTGGGCTTCTTCTCTGGTCTCATATTGTCCCACCAAAATACGGTACCAAGTTCCCGTATCGGGCAGTTGAACGGCCATCCCAAAGGCTTCAAGCCCTTCTCGAGCGATTTTTTCTATGGCCTGTTCGACCAGCTTCTCTTTCCTGAAAGAAGAAATATGCACCGAATACCTGACCGGGGCAACGGAACTCTGGGTTTTGGGGGCCTCCCCGGAAATAATAGTCGCTTCCAGCGTTGTATTATTTCTGGGCGACAGCCACAGAAGGCTCAAGGTTCCTAAAAAAATGACCAGACCTCCCACTCCGCCGAAGGCCAGACGACGGAAGAATATTTCCCGAAAAACAGAAGTCGGGCGTTGCCCGCCCCGCAGACTTTCAATGGCCTTCCGGACATGACCCGGCAATACCTGCGTCTTCTGGTCAAGATAAAGAACCAGCAAAGTCCGGTCACAAAGCAGGTTAATTAAGCGGGGAATCCCCCGGGAGACTTTATGGATCAGGCGCAAAGCCCTGGTCGAAAACACCAGGTTTCCACGGGAACCGGCAATCGACAAGCGATGGGAAATATATTCCTTCGTCTCCTTCAAAGATAAAGGCTCCAGACAATAATTGACCGAGATCCGTTGTTTGAGTTGTCGAAGAGCAGGGCTGTTCAGTTTATTCCATAATTCCAATTGTCCGACCAAAACGATTTGAAGGAGCTTTTCCTGGTCGGTTTCCAGATTGGAAAGGGATCTGAGTTCTTCCAATAGATCGGAGGTCAGGTTTTGGGATTCATCGATAATGACGACCGCTTTTATCCCTCCCCGGGTGAGGGATAACAAAAAAGCATTTAACTGATCGATCAACTCCTTTTTGGAATTCCCTTTGGGGGAAAGACCGAAATCCTCCAGGATGGTCTTTAACAGGTCTTCAATCTCCAGCAGGGGATTAAGAACGATGGCCGTTTTTATCCTGGAGGCATCCAGCCGTTCCGTTAAGGAACGAATAATCGTGGTCTTTCCCGTGCCCACGTCCCCGCTGATGACCATAAACCCTTCGCCCTGGCTAATCCCATAGGTCAAATGATCCAGGGCCTCGGCGTGCTTTTCGCTGAGATATAGGAAACGGGGATCCGGAGTGATTCGAAAAGGTTTTTCTTTCAATCCGAAAAAAAGCTGGTACATAACGCTACCTCACCAAGTCACGGCGGGTGGGTGAAGGAGTGGAACGGAGGTCTTCGATAGCCTGGTTCCCCTCCCTGGTCAAATCAATGATCTTTCGACCGGCATATAAAGTGGGCGTTAACAGGATGATGATTTCCGTTTTCTTTTTATCTTTATAGGTCTGGCGGAAGGCCTCCCCGGCAACCGGAATGTTCATTAAACAGGGGACCCCGCCCAGTGTTTCGTTTTCCTTGGACTGCATCAGGCCGGCAATCAGAACGGTTTGGCCTTCCCGGACCCGGACAATGGTCTGGGTCTCCCGGACGCTGATCACCGGGGCCTGCTGACCGGTATCGGAATAGGTGGTGACTCGGATCTTCTCGGTGACGCTGGGGTGAATATCCAGAATAATCGAACCGTCCGAATCGATCTGAGGGGTGACATCCAGGATCACCCCGATGGTAATATATTTAGGAGTGGCGGTGGTAACCGGTGGGGTGCTCGCCGTAGTGGTGACATCAAAATAAACGTCTTCAATGGCCGCCTTGATAATGGCCTTTTGATTATTCAAGGTGGAAACCCGGGGATTGGACAGGACCTCCAATTTCCCCTGGGTGGAAAGGGCATCAACCAGGGCGCTGAAATCGTTGGTGGAAACCCCGACCTGAACCCGGCTGTTGGCCGCGTAATCCGTGGTTGACGTCAGGTTCTGTTTGAAAAAACCCCCAAAACCTAAATTCATAACATTGGGGACCAGTTGCCAATTGATCCCCAATTGGAAGTTGTCGCTAAGGGTCACCTCAACCACTTTGGCTTCAATAAAAACCTGCCGTTGAACCGTTTCCTCAACCCTGGCCAGAAATTTTTCCACCTCCTGAAGCTTTTTGGGATAATCGGTCACAATCACCAGGCCGGCCATTTTATTGATCAGGACCTTCCCGTCTCC
Organism: Deltaproteobacteria bacterium RBG_13_43_22; assembly: GCA_001797675.1. Taxonomy (GTDB): domain Bacteria; phylum Desulfobacterota; class RBG-13-43-22; order RBG-13-43-22; family RBG-13-43-22; genus RBG-13-43-22. Next base: position 106,326 of record MGQB01000030.1, read on the forward strand.
TTCGGCCTCGATTTCCTCCACATAGGTCGCACCGCTTTTCTCCCCCCCGGCGGTCTTTTCCGTTTCTTTACTTAAAATCTCGCTTTCTCTTTTTAAGGTCCTTTTTCCGGTTTTTTTGGTGATAATATTTTTTATGCCTTCCTTGATTTCCTCCCAGAGATCGGCATGATCTTCGGTGATCACCTGACTTAAGACCGATCCGCCTCCCGATTTGGAGCCGCTGGAACTTCCAGCCGAAGAACCCCCGATGCCGGACACCGATCCCGAACCTTTGCGAATCGTGGTCACATAATTTAAAACAAAGGTGCGGGTTTCCATTTTCGGCCGGCCGACTCTGATCAGATTACCTTCCTGCTGATAATCCAGATCCAGGGGTTTAAGCAGGGCGTCCAGAGCAGCCGCCATCGTCACCTTTTTCAAATCCACGGTCACCTTTCCGAACACATCCGGATCCACAATGATATTCACCCCATTGTCTTTGGAAAAGGCGAAAAGGACTTCCTTTAAATCGGCATCCCGGACGGAAAGAGAGTATAATTTTTCCTTAGGGATCTGCCCCCCTTCTAAAGGCTTGATCCCTTCCATGACCGGTATGGTCAGGTCTTTTCCCTGAAGATCAGCCCCGACGCCTACCCCGGCCAACAACCCGAAAAAAAACAAAGGAATTCCCACCCAACGGTAAATTTTCATTTTTCAAATCCCATGACTCGATTATTGGAATTCAATTTCTTAAACAAATACCCGGCCCCCGAATCGATGTTCAGCATCAGCTTTTCCTTTCCCCTGGATAGAATCACTTGTTTTTCTTCGATCTCCATGATTCGGTAGCCGTTAACCTCATCTCCTTTTTGCTTCAGGACCCCGTTGACGGCCGCCCATTTGGTCCGGCCGCTGATCAGGATCGTGGTTACTCGAAACAAAGGAGCCGATGCCTGAATCTCTTTTTCTTGACCGGTTCCTTCTTTCTTTTGCAGACCCTCCCCTTTTTTAACTCCCGGCGGAAAGGCAAACGGATCCCGTTGTCCGGAAGAAGCGGCCGCTTCAAGGAGTATCCAGCAGTTCAATAAGCAGACCATTAAAACCATCAAGGCCATTTGAATTATTTTCCTTTGAATCCCCTCCCCTCTCCCCTTTTTCCCTTCGGCCATAGGAGAGGCGGATTGGGGGGACAGGTCTCTATTAACGAGAGGTCTGAATAGGTTGACCATTTCCCGGACCTGGCGATTCCTTCTTCAGATAAGAAGAAACATATAAAACCTGTTGTACGGTGACCTGTAATTTTGGAAAGGAGTCTTCTTTTCGGCGGATATCGACCTTATCAATCTGCATAAAAATGGGCAAGGCTTGAACACTTTCCAAATAGGGACCTATGGCCCCATAACCGGCCTGCAGCCCCACTTCCAGTATCACCTTTTTGAAAGACCCCGCCTTCGGCATGTTTTTGTCCTCAACCGGACCTGCGGCCGTCTCTTCATTGATGTTCAATTGAATCAAGTCCATCTGTTTCTGTTGACTTTCTTTTCCTAATTGGTCCAGGATAAGTCCCAACTGCCGGTCATCGTAAATCCGGCCGGACAACGATTCTTTTTCTTTTCTTTTACCTTCCACCCTTTTCTTGATCGGATTGAGCCCGGCCAAAGACACCATAACCGAAGCCAGCGTTTCATTGTATTCCTGAACCTGTTTTTGAAGGGCCTTAACCTCCTTTTTCTTGGGTTGGGTGAGAAACTGATCAAATCCCATAACGACCCCGATCAACACGGCCGCCCCGATAAGAATCTTTTCCCGAGCCTTTAAGACCATCAGAAAGAAACTCCCCAAAACGGACCCGCTCCTTCCCTGAGCGTGGCCAGAATTTTGAATTCTGCGGCCCCCTTCGTATATTCGGTGCTTTTTGATGTGGTTTGCACCTTGGCCTCTTTAAAAAAAGGAGACCGGTTCAAGCGGTTGGTAAACTCCGCTAAGGCCGCCAAAATTTCCTGGTCGGAGCCGAAGGCTGTACCCTGGATAATCAATTGATACTCCCGTTTCCTCCCCCCGGGACTCCCGGCCTTTTGAATCTCTTCTATTTTACCGGTCTCCGGTGCGAACTTAAGATTACCGGACGCGGTTCCCTGACTCATCGGAATCTCATGAGCCCTGGAAAATTCAAACCGGGTTAAGGTCATATTATCTGGCACCAGCCCGGGCAATTGTTGAAACAGATCCCGCATCGGGAGTCGGTTGATCTCGATTTTTGGAAATCCCTCCAGTTCTTTATTCAACCGGGCCTCTTCTTGTTCCAAACGGGCCAATTCCTCAGCCGGCTTACCCATCCGGGCTATTTGCCCCTTTTTAAAGGTTACCTCTTTCCGAAGCTGGGCCGCTTGCCGGCTGGCTGTCCAGTATTGGGAGCCGAAGAAAAAGAGGATCCCCAGGGGCAGGGCACTGGCCAGCACGGGTTTAAAATAATTTCCAAGGGAAATTTTTTTAACTTGAGGGGTTGAATATTGGGGAATCAGATTGATAAAAGGGTGGACTTGCGTGACCAGGCCCACCAAGGTGGTCAGGAAGGGAAGGTTCCTCAAAAAAAGATCGTTGTTGATCTTTCTCTTTAGATTCAGCAACCCGGCAGTTGAAAAAAGTTGAACCGGAATCTCTAAGTTTTTTTCCAAGGCCTCCGGAAGGCCTTTTAAAAGACTCCCCCCTCCGGTTAAAAGGACCCGGTTTATTTCGTAGTCTTTAAACTGGTTTTTATAATAATTTAAGGACCGTTCGACTTCGAGAAGGAGCCGGTCCATTACCGAACCCATCCGTTTTTGTACCTGTTCCAGGGGAACGCCTTCAACCAATTGGCCGGCCCCCCCTTCTTCCAAAAGGCCGGTCTTGAGCTTGATCCTTTCGGCCGCGGGTTCGTCTATCTCCACCGCCTCCAGGTTTACCTCGTAAGTTCCGGCTATAGCCTGAGTAAAGACCTCTCCGGCCACGGCAATTTCACGGGAAAATTTAAGCTTCCCTTCTTTCAGGACGATGATCTGGGTACTTTTGTGCCCCAAATCGATAATGGCCGCCGTCTCAGACCAGGGGGAAGGCTGGGTAAACCGGTAAGCCTGCATTAAGGTAAATGAGGGTATGGAAAGGAAAAGGGGTTTTAACCCGGAATCCCTTATGAGGGCCGTTTGTTCTTCAACCACCTCCTGGGTAGCCACCGCGGAGATAATCTCGGCCTCCGCTTCCCCTTCCTCTTTTTGAAAGGCCTCCAACTTATAAAAATCAATGATGGCCTCTTCCAGGGCAAAAGGGAAATCGGTCTTGGCCCCCCATCGAATCGCCTCCCTCATTTCGTCATCGGCCAGATCCGGCATATAGAGGTGCCTGGCAACCGTCCAGGGTCCGGTTACTTCCGATACGGTATCCGAAGTCCGGAAGCCTAATTCTTTCAGGGTATCTTGGATAAAAGCGGAAAGCTCTTGCCGGGTCAAGGAATCCGTCGACCCCGTCGGTCTGGGCAGCCGTCTGATATCATAATTAAGCAGGGTGACCTTCTCCCCGGCCCGCTGGCATTCGGCGATCTTCAGGGAAGAAGTCCCGATATCGATTCCTATAACATTTTTAGTCAGTTGAAAAGAATACACGGCCTTCCTTGATCAAGGGATACTTTTCCGCTTAACTATTGTGTACTTTCAAAATGGGGAAAAGTCAAGAAAAAACTCAACATCTGGTATGATTTTATTATCATTATACCAGATATGGATCATGTCTTTTTTTAAATGGATTCCCGCTTTCGCTGGAAAGACGGCCTTTGTATTAGGAGAGTTTGAGACACTGCCTTAGGGATAATTTAAGTTGGCCCGGATTTTTTTGCAGCTGCCCGGGTTATTAGGGTATTACAAAGGAAAGGGTCAGACTGGTGGGATCGGAAAGGTCGGTCTGCTTGGAATAATAGATGGTCATATACCAGGTCCCGCCGGTTTCAGGGGTGGCTTGAACCTCAAGGTAACTGCCGGTGGTGGAACCTGAAGGTAGGGTGTAATAACTCACCAGACTAAAAGGAAAGGGGGTCGGACTGCCGGGAGCGGTTGATATATTAACCGAACTGCCGGTCCAGACATGGGTGCTTCCCAGATAGAATTCATTCAACCTTCCTGAACTGCTTTTGGCCAGGTCAATTCGATAGACATAAAGATTGGATGTATAATTATTGATCAGCGGGAAATAAACCTTTTTTTGTTCTCCACTACCGCCGGTTCCCTTATAGGGCGGACTCGAGGGATTCAGGATGATTTCACAGGGATTAACGGTGGAAGAAACCGATCGACTCCCATACCCCACCGTGCTGGCCGAGGTTATGGTTCCGCCGGATCCGCTGGAATAGCTGACGGTAAATGACCAGGTTCCGGCCGGGGTGGATAAGGATCTGGTTTGGGGAAACAGGCTGCTGGGATTGGTCGCAAAGGTGGTGCAATCACTTTTGGCGTATCTGGTGGCCCACTCTATTCCGGCCTGGGCCGTATACAAGGCCCGAGTTGAATCCAGGAAACGGGGGGTGGTCTCCTGTTGCCTGACCATCAAAGAGGACATGATAAAACCAATGACCCCTAAAAGAGAAATAGTCACCACCAGGGCAATAAGGGACATCCCTCTCTCGTTTCTTCCGATTTTCATTCCCATTCTTTTGTGCCTAACTTAAGACAATTACTATCTTGAAATCCGGGAACCGTCCCCCGCCTCGGACTAAACGACAATGAATCGCTGAAACAATTTGAGGTTCTTATTCCGGCTTCTGACTTCTGGATTCTGAATTCTAATTTGTCCATAATCAGAGGAGAGGTCCATTTAATATCAATTCAGAGAGATAAAAAAACTTGAAACATCATACATCAGCTTCTTCTGGGATAAATACTCGTTCGGAATCGGACCGTACCCCTTCCGGCCTGGGTCAGCACCAGTTCCAGGGTGACGATATTCGAACTGTAAGTCGGTGTAAAAGACGACACGTTATCGGCAATAGGGTAATAACCTATGATGCCCACCATCCTTTCCAGGGTGCTGCCGTTAAGCCGGTATCTTATATTCCATATCGAAGAAGGTTGATCGAAGGTGATACTGGATGTCCCGATTGTAATGGAGCTGCGACTGGAATTCTGAATCTCAATAGCCATCCGTTCCATAGCGATCCTGGCTTCGTCATAAAGTATTTTATGGTCCTTAACGCGGACATAAGCCCCCATGCTGTCGCCCAGAAAGGAAAAAGTAAAAACCCCCAGGATGCCCATGATCACGATACTGATGATGAGCTCAATCATGGTGAAGCCGGGTGGATTTTGTAAAAACTTTTTTCCGTTCGGCGTTCGGCGTTCGGCGAAACAGGTCATCAGGTTTCTCCGCTGGTCACAAGGATAAGGATTTAAATTGGTTATTGCTCTTCATTGACTCGGATTAATAAGTAAAAACGGAAGCAACACTTATGCCGGCGGCCGGTAATCGACTATGATAAACCGTAACCACCACCTTTTTATAGCCCACATCTGTCACTGAATTAGCTAAATTGACATCGACCAGGGTAACCGCTACCTGCCGGGAAAAAGCACTGTAATTTCCCGTAAGGGAGGCACTGGCTTCATCGACAATAGACCCATAAGCGGCCGGCTGAAGTTGTTCCAGTCTCTCTGCAGCCAGGAAACCTGCACTGACAACGATCTCCGGCCTATCGCTTTGCAAAACCGAGGTAACAAACGGACCCATAATCGGGGCCATGACGATACCGACCAGGATGATAAACATCATAATCTCGATCAACGTAAATCCGGGGAGCGCTTTGAAAAACGTCCCCTTTTGCCCAATTTCTTTGTCAGACTCAAATTTTAATCCGCGAAATACTAATTGTATTACCGTGGTTAAAATTCTCGTCTTCCTTGACCTTAACCAAAATTGAAGGTTTTTCAAAGCGCTCCCCGTTTCCCGATAAGCCCTTGGTCTCCTTCTTATTGTCAAGTCATTTTTTTCCAGGATCTCCATCCTCAGCACCCTGGGCTCGGACCACCGCTGACCGTCACCTTGCCTGTTTCCCTGGTCACCACCACCGACGTCCCACCGACATCGATCGTTATATCTGAAGATCCGGGATCGCCACTGGTAGTGAAGGTAATGGTTCTCGTCGTATTGATAGTCACTCCCTGGGGAAGGGTAATGGTTTGGGCATTTGCAGTCCCGGGATCGATGATATAAGAACTGCTGGCGTTGGTGAATTGAATTTGATGGGAAACCGTATCGGCCATGGCCAGTTCCTGGGTCTTGCGGATATCAGCCGCCACCATTTGTCCCGACTCGCTGGCGCTGATGGAACCGACATTGATCATCCTGGGCACGGTCATAATGGCCAGGATGCCGATAATGACCATCACGATGATCAATTCAATAATGGTAAAGCCTTTGGACATCATGCCCCCCACGGCTCAAAGCAAAAATATTTTTGCTTTAAACGTTCGGCCGGATAGAGACCTTGGATTGATTAAGTAAAATTGCAAAATTCCGGATTATATCCAAGAAAAAATAAAGGCTATCTTGTTAAATTCTAACTTCATTTTATGCTATTCTACTATTTTGTCAACATATTTTAATAAGTTATATAATTTTGCCTCCATGGTTATCGTTTAATTATGACCAAATCAACCACCGGGCTCAACTTTAACGGGTGTTCCACTCCCGGGCCTTGAAGGCATCCTTTTTGAAAAATTCTTTTCTTAGCTTTTTATGGCCTTCAGCCTCCCCTTGGACAAAAAGAGATAAGAGAGGACATAGAGCAACAAAACCATCAACAATAAAGCCTTAATCCCGGTGATGAAAGAGAGGGATTCCAACAATCCCCCAAAAGCAGCCCCGATCAAATTAGACCCCAGGGCCAGGTCCTTGGCCGGGGCCTCTTTGAAAGAAAGCATATAAATAATCCCGGCAAAAAAGATGGGCAGATTGAGAAACAGGGATACCAGGATGGTTTTGGTCCAAAAACCAAAAGCATTGAAGATATCCAGCGGGATGAAGTAAAGGAGAACGACCGAAACCCAGAGCAGGATATAAAAGGGGAGACTCCGTTGGACTTTTACATAGGCCACCAAAAGATTGGCCAACAAAATCAAAATCAGGATGGAGGAAATGATGTAGGAATTGACAATCCAGGTTGATCCGAAAAGCAGGGTGGCTTTACTGACATTCTGGAACTCCAGCAAAAGAAAGGCACACCCTAAAAAGAAAAAATGAAAATGGATCCTTCCTCCCTCGGCCGTAAAGATAAATCTCCTGGCCATTAAAAACAAAATCAGCAAGGAACCCATGATCAGCAAATACATCCGGGGGATGGAGGCTTTTTCGATATAAAGATAGGGCCAGTCATCCGAAGTTAAACGGGCCTGTCCTGGATAAGAGACCCGGTTTTTTATGACAAAATCCTTCAATGCCGGGTTTGATTCAACCCTCTTTTTTAATGCCTCGATATTATTGCCGGTCAGGAACATAACCCCTCCCCAGCCATAGCTGTTTCCAGGGCTATTAACAACAAAAGTATAAGGCACCTCCCCAAAGTTTTTTTTCAAAAGCCCGTATATCCTTTCCCCGATCCATTGGGTCTGGGTGGCAAATATAACCGAAAGAACCCCATCCTCTTTAAGAAGGCCGCGGGCTTCCCGGAAACTCTCCTCGGTATAAACATAATGGTCCAGGCGGGTGTTATTGTAGTTGGAAGAAAGGGTGTGCGAATCCAGGAGGCCGAAGGAAATCAAATCGTATTTTTTGGGAGTTTTTTTAAAAAAGGCCCGGGCGTCATCTATGGTTACCTTAACCTTTTCCTGTTCGTAGGGATGTTCCGGATGAAGGGCCAGGCCCAGTCGGATAATACCCGGATCGATTTCCACGGCATCAATTTCTTTCGGGCCGTTTCGCAAGGCTCCGGCCACATCATTTCCTCCACCGGCCCCGACAATTAATACCGAATCGCGTTTTTCGACAAACCGGTAAGGAAGATCGTACTGGCTGAATTCCCTTAACGATGGTTTATAAATAAGGGGAAATTTATTAATAAAATCGTCGGAAAGATTTAATAAGGACATGTACCCGACATTATTCACGTTGACGACAAACCCATTGGGGAGGCCAAAGACCTGATTGGGAGAGACATCCAATTTCTGATAAGGGCTCCACATAGTAAGAAGATTGGGGCTGGATATTCCAGTGACCAGGAGGATCAGAATAGAGGCCGTCCCGGCTAAAAAGAAATCAGCCTTTGAGCGGGACAGGAAAAAAAAGAGAACCAAAAGGCAGAAAATAAACCAAATCCAGGGCTTGGCGTAGTATAAGGAAAACAGGTTGAAAGCCCAAATGCCCATCAGGCTGGCCAATACATTGACGGAATATCCTTCAATAATATTCGGGTGCTCGTCCAACAGACGCCCCAATATTTGTCCTAACGGAATAAACCCGATCAGAATCATCAAGAACATAAAGAGGGTTAATGCCGTCCCCTGCAATGCGGGAACAAAATTCCGGGTCCGGACGGCCTGATACCAGACAACCGAATCGGAAAATCCGCTCAGCATATCGGTAATGTGCCTGAAGGGTTCGGACCGTACTGCAAGCACGATTAAAACCAACATGCCTATGGTGATCAGAAGGTTTTCCTTCTTTCTGGAGAAAAAACAGCCGACCCCGATTCCCAGAAAGCAGGCCAGCAAAACCAGGTTGCCGACGTAGGCAAAGATCCTCACCTCGGTCGATATCCAGCGTATCAAGAGGATTTCCAGAAACAGCATGATAAAACTGATCAAAAATAATTTCAGATTATGCGTGGGCATAAACCTCCTCCAGATCGTTTGGCAACCATTCAGCCTGTTAGGTACGAAAATAGGATTCGAGGGTTCAAGGGTTTTAACTTCCATGCCTTCCCATTGTATCCTTGACTTCTTGATTCCTTAACATAAAAATGGGGCCAGGGGCAACTGATGGACCCGCAAAAAGTCGCCGAAAACCGAGTTGCGTCATTCCGGCGAAAGCCGGAATCCAGTATTATTAAGTTGTTAAAATTTCTGGACCCCGGTTTTCACCGGGGTGACGACTTGTTACGAACTTGTCACAACTCATGCGGTCTCATCCGAAAATGATTATTTTCGGATGAGCGCCCTCAGCCATCTGCCTTCTGCTGTCAGGGAAATCCTCCAAGACGGTCGGGGTCGGGTATTGATTCATCGCCTTCTTTTATAAATAAGGACGTTTTTATCTCCCCACACAGGGAAAGGCAAGGCGATGGTTTTAAAAACATAATAATTTTTATTAAACCAGTCCGATTGGTTCAGACTTTTTACGGAAAAAAGAGGCATGGACACTACCCATTCCGAATGGACCTGTTTTAAAAACGGCACGGATATGGCACCTACGCCGGGACCTACCCGTTGATTAGCCGGAACCGGCAGAAAGGGATGGGCTTCAGGACTAACCAGACCGCAGGCATCATAAATGACCCCCTTAAAAAAAAATCCCAAGGCCCCCACCTCCGGTGCGGCTACGGTATCCGTCGGAAGGGCCTCTTGATTTAAAGTTTGGGCTGCCTGCTCATAGGTCCATATCCGCCAGCGGGATGAATCCGCCTTAATGAACAGGCAGGAAACCTGGATTGCTTTAGAGAGGTCCCTTGGTTTCACCATTAGATACGGCAGTAAGGTGGTATAAAGCAACCACCCCATCCCGACTGACCAGATGAGCCAACCAACCAGTCCGGCATAGCGGGTGGATGATTGGACCAATCTTTTACCGGCAAAATAAAAACCGAGCATTAGAGTAACCATCGTAAGCACGAAAACAGGAGGCCAATACCATGGGAAAAAAAGAGGATTCCCGAGGCCATAGGCAAGAATAAAAAACCAAAGCAGAAACAGGACAGGCCCTTTGGAGTACTTTTTTGCTGTGGGACTGAAAAGGGTGATAAACGAAGCCCCGATTAATAGCCCCCAGATCATTTCGATTTGCCAATAAGACGGCGTGATTGAGGTGAAAGCCGTTGCCGAATTAATCATGCTTTGACTGATGCGGGCTAATGCCGCCCCCTTTGGCAGGAAATAAATGGGTTTAGTCTTGGCGATCAGCGATAAGGGAACAGGGGTACCAAAGTACCCCCAGGAAAAAATGACCCAGGGCAGCAAGACCAAAGAAAAAGATAACAGCGTTTGCCTAAGTTCCCTGGAACGATTTCGAAACTGCCATAGGACAATGGGCAGGATCAACAGTCCTTCAGGACGGGCCAATACAGAAAGACCGCAGAGGATACCTGCCCAAATCGGTTTGTTATCGGCCAGACCGAGAAGGACCAGGAACAGCAAAGTTACAAAGAGAAAGGATTCCATCCCTCCACCGGAAATGGATAATAAGAAAGGATTGAGTAAAAAAGTTAAACTGCCTAAAAGCGCCAGGGAGCGGCTGTCGGTAACTTTTCGAAGAAAAAAGTAAAGGACGAGGCCTGCCGAACCGAAATGGACGGCGTTAAAACGAACGGCTAAAAAAGGAATGGTCCATCCCGGGAATAAAACTTTTAACAGGGTCAGCCAAATCAAATAAAGCGGTGTGCTGCTTCCAAAAACCCTTTGACCCTCATTGTAAACCAAGCCCTTTCCCGCCAGGAAGTTAAGAACATAACGAAAAGTGATAAAGCCGTCATCATAAGGGAGAACCGGAATTTTCCCATTGACCCAGACAACCCAAGCGAGGGCCAAGCCCAAAATCGTTATCCCGGCGTATTTAAAAGCCTGGTTTTGCCGGCCCGGATTAGTGCTTTTATCAACAGTTAATTCCAATAGCTCCCCTTCCCTAAAAGAAGCCCTGGTTAAATTCTAACAGCTTAAATCAATGAGAATTTATCTCTATTTATACAAAGGTCATAGGGGGTCTTGTTTTTTGGGGTTGTCCACCCCCAAGCCATAAGCTTCTTTGCCGGGCCATCGTTTGTACCTAATTCGGAGACAGGCCTACATCATTGCTCGAAATAGGCTGGGGTGAATGCCCTGCCTCGAATCAAACTTTGCCGTCCTGGCCGGTTTGGAAACTCATAATTACCCTTTGGACAACCCCAAAAAACAAGACCCCCTATGACCATCCCAATTTCAAATAGCTTTGGTTAGAAACTAACTGCCTGTATTGAAGGATTATATTCAATGTCTTTTTTGAAAAGCATCATGGCGATCAGGTGTTATCTGCCGTTTTTGGCAGCCGATTGGTTCTTTTTCTTTTCCAGACGAAAAAGAGCGTTATTCCCAAGAGCGTAGTCAAACTGACCCATAACCCGCAATAAAATGTAAGAGGTTGATACTGAAAATGAATTTTATGGTGCCCTGGGCTGAGAGCCACGGCCCGGAAGGCGTGGTTAGCCCGATAAACTTTTTCTTTCTTCCCGTCAACCCAAACCTTCCAGCCGGGATAATACGTTTCACTCAAAAAAAGGAGGCGCGGTCCGGTACAGGAGACATCGAGATCAATTTGATTCAAGGCGAATTTTACCAAGCGAACCCTATCCCTATCGGGGACCAACCCCTTGGCCGGGCGGGGCGGATCAGGGACTTCCTCCAAAAGGACTGTTTGAGCCGGGTCAAAGCCTTTCTTTTTGAATAAAGCCATTCTCTCTTTTCCATTTTTAACCACCGAAAACTTGGAAACCAAAAAGGCCCTGGGCAACACGGCCTTATTTTCGTAAAGATGGGACACGATTGTTTTATTTTTCGGAGGATGGGAAATGGGTTTTTCAATAAAATCTTCCTGCAGCACATAAGATTCTCCCTTATGAATCAACTTAAAGGTCGGATCTGAAATAGCTTCGGGCCAAAGAAGGAATTTTACATTCATCAGTCTTAGGATATCCGTTGCCCCGGGATCGGAGGTTTTCTCGGAGAGGACGTTCAAGAGGTCCTGGTAGGGCTGATAGGTCAGGATCCCGAAGCCCGAAGTGTTAAAAATTCTATGCACTAAGGGATATTCAAAATAAAAACATTCTTTCAAAATAACCTGGGCCAATTCTTCCATCTCCATGTTTCTGGGGACCATGACCTTTCTCATCAAAGGATCGGTATAAATACGACCTTTTTCAGGGTCGGAAAGGACGGCTTGTAGATTAGGGCTTAGCGAATAAAAAGCCTTTTGGTCCACCCTTCGATAAAACCCCCAATTGGCTAAAAAAAGATCCAAAACCAGCAGGACCGTCAAAAGGACCTGTCCCTTCTTGAGAGAAATTTTGCGATCGGCCAGAAAGATAAAAAAAAGAAAAATCAGTAAAGCAAAGAAAGAAAAACGTTCTATATTGTGAAAATTTAAGTTCCAGGGACGGTCATAGCTTATAGGGAAGGAATGTTCCAAAAAAGAGAAGAGAGGATCTCGGAAGAGAGAAAGGATCAGCAATATTAAGACGAATAAAAAAGCCAGAATCAGGGAAGCTTTTTTAAGGGTTGATAATTTTTTCCGTGGATCCCCTTTAAGGCGGTCAGACAAGGCATCCCAGCCCAATCCGGTCAACAGGCAAATAAACAGATTGGTAATGAAAAAAAATTTGACCGGATAACGGATGGTATGAATGCCGGGAACAATGTTATAGAGCCATCGATACAGAGGGGTATTCCCTCCCAGGGCCAGGAGTAAGGAGACCAAAAGCAGAAGGCCCACCCAACCCTTTCTACGATCTCGTCCTAAAAAAAAGAAAAGGACCATGATAAAAGGAAGTATTCCAATGTAAATACTTTTAAGATAATTTTGATCCGTTTTATAATACTCGACCCCCCGCCAAAAAAAATCCGGAAGGAAGAGATAGATGAGATCCCGCCACCCCAGGGACCACCGGGTGGCCTCTTGATATAAAAATCCCAGGTGGCGAACCGAGCTTTTGGTCATTTCCCAAAAAGGGAGGATCTGAACGGCCCCTAATCCCAAGAACAGAAGGAATACTACCCCTACCATCTGAAAACGCCATTTCCAGGGGGCATAGCTGTTCCCGGGCAAAAGGGCTTGGGGAAAGAAAGCCAAAAATAAGATCGCAACCTGGGTTGCGAGAAAGGCCTCTATTCCTCCTCCCAGAAATTGGACCAGGATGGTTATACTGGAAAGGAGGGAATATTTCCAGGACCGCGCACGAATGGCTCGCAGAAAGAATAAAAAAATCAGGGGGGTCCAGGTAACGGATTGGAGAGTATTCAAGACATTATGGATGGAAAGGAGAAAACCGCCCAGGGTAAAAGAAAGGCAGGCCAGTATCCCGGCCATCCGGCTGCCCCCTAATTCCCGGGCCAATAAATAAACAAACCAGCCGGACAGAAAAAAATGCAGCACAATGGTTAGATTAAAAGCAAAATTAATGGGGAGTATCAGAAGTAGACTATTGGGCGGATAGAGGACGCTGGTCTGCAAAGAGGCAAACAGGGGTTGACCGGAAAAAGAATAGGGATTCCATAAAGGAAGTTCCCCGGCCTGAACGGCCTCGACCCAGAGCTTAAGGTTGGGGAAAAAAAAGATGGGCAAATCTCTATCGACCATCAGTTTCGCTTGGGTCAAGGCCTCCCGGAAGTAGAGGAAGATGATGCCCAGGAAACCTAATAATAAAAGAACGCCTATCCCTCTATCTTTATTCATAAAAAAAGGGCCGCAGAAAGAGCTTACGGCCCTTTTGGATCCTCCTTACCTGATGCCTTAGGTGGTTGGGCTACGGCCGGAAACTTGACTCGGGGCAGTATACGTCCAGGTATAGGGCGTACCGCTGATAGTAGCCGTAATCACGGTGGCCGAGGTAGCCACGGCCCCGCCGGTATCGGACATATAAGTCGTACTAAGAATAGTCGTGGCATTAAGACCCGCGGTTGCAGAACCATTAACGACATAGTCGGCATAGCAAATGGCGGCTGCGGCCTTCAGGGCACCGGTTATACCGTCTGCGGCGGCACTCTTGGCTTTGGCGCTCATATCGATATACCGGGGGATGGCCACGGCGGCCAGTATGCCGATGATCACGATGACGATGATCAACTCAATGAGTGTGAAACCTTTTTGATTTTTGATCATGTTTTCACCTCCTCTCACCTAAAAATTATAGTTAATATTGATGTCAATCGTTAAACTTTATGCTCTCTCTCGACAAACGGATTGATCCTGCGTCTTAAAATGATATCCGTCTTTATTAATTCTGGCGACCTCGAAAAGTGTTCGAAATAGCCTATTTTTGTCATTCCGGTCCCGCATCGGGTGCGGGATAAACTCCAACCGGAACCCAGTATTTTCCGGTAGTTTAATATCTTCTGGACCCCGGTTTTCACCGGGGGGACGACTTTTTACGATACGGTCAATTTTAATATATGTAGCAATCTAAATCAAATAAAAAATCAGGTTCCCCTACCCCCCCCCTCTAGCCATCTTGGCCATGTCCCACATGGGCATAAAGACGGCCAGGGCCAGGAAAACGAGCATGCCCCCCATAAAGAGAATGACAATGGGTTCGATCAGGGAAGAAAGGTTTTTGATGGCCGAATCCACTTCCTTGTCGTAAAAATCAGAGACCTTTTCCACAATCTCATCCAGGGTTCCGGAGGACTCCCCTACGGCAAACATCTGGTAGACCAGAGGAGGAAATATGGATTTATCTTTCATCTTCTCCGACAAAGTCCCCCCGTCCTTGACCGATTGTTGAATGCTCATAATAATATTGGAGATAAAAATATTTCCTACCGTAGAAGCGGAAATCGCCAGAGTCTCCAGCATCGGAAGACCGCTCCGGTTTAACGTTACAAACATCCGGGTAAAGCGGGACATGGCGATCTTGGTATAAAGGGGTCCCATAATCGGCATCCGGATTTTGAATCGATCGAAAACCAACCGGCCGGCTTCGGTTCGAATATACCATTGGAATCCGGCGATCACCCCTATAAGGACCCCAAAAATCAGATACCAGTAGGTGGAAAAATAATAATTCATGGCCAGCATTATGCGGGTGGGCAGGGGCAGTGCAGTCTTAAATCCCTTAAACATAACGGAAAACTTAGGAATGATGAAATAAACGGCAAAGAAAAAAGCACCGATCAGAGCCCCCATGACCATCTTGGGATATCGGGTGGCCGCTTTAACACGGGCCTTCGTCTCTATTTCGTATTCTAAAAAGAAAACAATCCGGTTCAGGACCTCATCCAACTTGCCGGAAGCCTCTCCGGCCCGAACCATGTGTATATAAATATCTGAAAATATTTTGGGATAGCGGGATAGGGCGTCGGATAAAGGGTCTCCCTCTTTTATCCGGTCCAAAACATCCAGAAGGGCATCTCTCAACAGAGGGGTTTTACTTTGTTCAGAAAGGATGGAGAGGCCGGTGGTAATGGGGATACCGGCCCGCATCACCGTAGCCAGTTGGCTGGTGAAAAACAAAAGATCTTTGGGCTTGACCTTTTTGAATTTTTCCAAAAACCCAAAGGAAATTTCCTTCCCCAAACCCGTCCCTTCCTTCGGGCCTGTTGAGGAGGAAACGGCTTTTCCTGACGAGACTTGTATTTGTACCGGGATATATCCCATGCCCCCGATTTGACCGGCGATATCGGATCGACTGGACCCTTCCATCTGCCCGGTAATGAGTTTGCCTCCTCTATCTCTGGCTCTATAACTGAACTGGGGCATCGCTTGTTGGCCTTACCTAATTAAAACCTTGATTTAAGCTTCGAAGATGTGTTAAATAAGTCTTATTAAGGAGGATATTTTATGACGAAAGATTCTATAAAATTGGTCCATTGTGTTCTTTCCAAGAAAAAGGGGACTAAAAAGAAAGCCGAAGCCCGCTTCATCCCTTATCAAGAGTTTGAATTATGGAAATATTTTATTTCCCACCAATATGAGGTGACCGTCTCGGAAGAAGATATTTACCTTTGGATACCTCAAAAAGAATTCGAAAGAAAAAAGGCCAGCTTTGTCCATGTCGAGTGGCTTCCGGTTCACAAAATAACCCTTTATTTCTTTCTGAAAAATGAGGGCGTTCTCGTCCCCGTAACCCGGTTTTTTCAGGAATCGGACTATCCAAAAGTAAAGCCTCTTTTTTTAAAACACTTCGAAGAATTTCAAGATGAAGGCCATATGACCAAGGTCCTGGAACATATCCAGGAAGAAAAGGGCGTTTGCCTGAAAAATATTTAAATAAACGTTGCTTCCTTGGGAGTAACCCGGTTAAGTTCCTCCACCGTGGTGATCCCGGCCAACACTTTAGCGATCCCATCTTCCCGTAAGGATTTCATCTGCTGTTTCAGGCGGGCATACTCTTCGATCTCCCCTTGGGTCGCTTTCCGAAGGATCATCTCTTTCAATTCTTTGTCCACAATTAAAATTTCAAAAATCCCCAGCCGCCCCTTATAGCCGGATCCTTTACAGAAGGAACAGCCCTTCCCCCGATGCAAGACCACTTCCTGATCGGTTGAAAGTCTTAATTCTTTGAGCTCCGCTTCGGAAGCGGTGTATGGTTCTTTGCAGCGGGTGCAGATGAGCCGTACCAACCGTTGGGCGATAACTCCTTCCACGGCAGAGGAGATCAAGAAGGCATCCACTCCCATATCCGCTAAACGAATCAGGGAACTGGGGGCATCGTTGGTGTGGAGGGTTGAAAGGACCAGGTGGCCGGTCAGGGCGGACTGAACAGCGATTTCCGCTGTTTCAATATCCCGGATCTCTCCCACCATGATCCCGTCCGGATCTTGTCTGAGGATAGAACGCAAGCCCACGGCAAAGGTCAGCCCGGCCTTGACATTGATCTGGCACTGACGAATCAGATCCAATCGATACTCCACCGGATCCTCGAGGGTAACAATATGTTTTTCCGGCGAGTTAATGGTATTTAAAACGGCATATAAGGTAGTGGTCTTGCCGCTGCCGGTCGGGCCGGTAACTAAAATAAATCCATAGGGCTTTTGAATCAAATACCTGATCTTTTCCATGTCCCGGGGGAGAAAACCGAGGTCTTCCAGGCGAATGATAATGCTGGATTGATCCAGAATTCGCATGACCACATTTTCTCCGTAAATAGTCGGGAAGGTCGAAACCCGGGAATCGATCACCTTGTTATCCATGGTGAACTTAAAGCGTCCGTCTTGCGGGTAACGCTTTTCGGAGATATCCATTTTGCTCATGATCTTGATTCGGGAGATGACCGGGGCAATAAACTTGGGTCCCAAAGAGGAGGTTTCCTTTAATATCCCATCGATCCGGTACCGAATCCGCAGGGCCCTCTCGTCCGGTTCTAAATGGATGTCGCTGCATCGTTCTTTAATCGCTTCGGAGATAATTAAATTGACTAATTGGCTGATTGGGCCTTCATCAACAATAGCCTCCTCTTCATCTTCTGTCTCGGTTGACTCCTCTTCACCGGCATAGGCCTGTAAATCCTCCGGGGTTGTTTCGATCTTGTCCATCAAAGAGGACTCATAGAGAGTTTCCAGGGTCGTAAGAATATCTTGTTCAGAAGCGATCACCGGCTCAATCTCCAAACCGGTTTTAAAAGCCAGGTCGTCCAAGGCAAAAATATTTAAAGGATCGGCCATGGCCACCATGAGGACTTGGCCCATTTGGGCCAAAGGGACCACTAAATGTCTTCTGGCCACCTTGTCGGGGATTAATTTGGCCAGCGAACGGTCTATCTTTTCCTCTTTGAGGTTGACATAATTGAGCTTGAGCTGATGGGCCAGTGTTTTAATTAAGTTTTCTTCGGTGATGAAGCCCATGCGGATCAAGGTTTTCCCTAAACGATCCTTGGTTTTTTTCTGGGCTTCTATGGCCACGGCCACCTGATCCGGCGTAATCATCCCGGCCTGGATTAAGATATCCCCTAACCTTAATTTCTTCTTATCTCTTTGCATGATGGAATAAATTGATCAAAAAAATCTGTTTTCCCTATCGGGTTGTTCCGGACAAGCTTATCCTTGCAAAAACGAAAAGCCGGAATCCAGTATTATTAATTACATAACTTCAACCCCTTGTCAACATGGATTCTTCCACCCGGCCTTTAATCTTTCTTTCCCACCAGGACCGAGCCTCCCCAACCACAAAAAGCGAACCGGTGATTAATATTAAATCCTCTGGTCCGGCCTCTTTTATGGCCTGGGTTATGGCCAAAGGTATGGTTTGAAAAATACGGAAAGGAAGTCTGGTTCCTTTAATGAATAGCTTTAATTCTTCGGGATCGGCCGATCGGTCGTATTCAGCCCGGGTCAAAAAAATACCGTTTGCCAGGGGGGTAACATAGTTAAGGGTTTGTTGGATGTTTTTATCCTTCATCATACCGAAGACCATCAGCAATTTTTTATAGGAAAAGGTCCCGGGAAGGTTTTTGGTCAGGGTTTTCATCGCCCCGGGATTATGGGCCCCATCCAGGACGATCCGGGGCTTTTCGGACAGCACCTCCATCCTTCCCGGCCAGGACACCTTGCTCAGGCCTGCCCGTATTTTTCCATCCGGGACAGGGTACTTTTTCTGCATCAATCCAACCACGGCCAAGGCCAGGGCGGCGTTCTTGATCTGATGATCGCCGAGCAAACCTAAGTGAAGCCCTTTTAATTGCGGATTGCTGATTGCGGATTGCAGAATAAAAGAATCTATATGGCCGAGGGAGTCCGGAGGAACCAATGACTTTTTTATCGGCCCTCGTCCTTCGTCCTTCGGCAATCTTGCATCCTGCATCCTGGATCTTACATCTTTTCCATTGACGAACGAGGAACGACGAAGGCCGAACGGTTCCTTCATTCCGAAATCCGAAATCCGAAATCCGAAATATGAAAATTTCCCGTTTTTCAGCTTTCTCGTCTTGAAGTCCCGACCGGCCAAAAACACTGGAGCCCGTCTCTCACGGCAAATGGCTTCGATCTGTTCCCGCACCTTCTTTTGGCTCACTCCGGTCACCAAAGGCACACCCGGTTTTATAATCCCGGCCTTTTCCCAGGTTATTTTTTCAAGGGTCTTTCCCAGATAATCTTGGTGCTCCAAAGAGATGGTGGTGATGACCGTTATCAGGGGATTAATGATATTGGTGGCATCCAGTCTCCCTCCCAGTCCCACTTCCATAATAGCCAGGTCTACCTTTTCCCGGTAAAAGTAAATCAAGGCCATGGCGGTTACAAACTCAAAAAAAGTGGGCGGCTCTTCCCTTTCGGTTTTCTCCCTGATCTCCCTGATTAGATCGAGGGTACGGGCTTTGGAAATCATCCGGCCGTTGATTCGGAACCGTTCCCGAAAATCGATCAAATGGGGTGAAGTGAATAACCCGACTTTATAACCGGCTTGGCTGTAAATAGAGGCCAGCATGGCCGCCACCGAGCCTTTCCCATTGGAACCGGCTATATGCAGGCAGTTTAACTCCCGGTGTGGATTATGAAAGGCCTTTAGAAGATTTTCGGTTCTGGACAGACCGAATTTGATCCCGAACTTTTGCAGATTATATAAGTAGGAGAGGGCCTGATCATATACACGGTCATAGCTCAAGCGCTCAAAAGGACGACCGGCCATTATAAATCTCCCTCTTAATACGAAAATAGAATTCTGGAATCCAGAATCCAGGAGTCAGAATTCAGAATAAATCCAGTAACCGCTTGATGCTAAGTTCTATTTTCATTTTTCGTGGCGCCCACATCAAACGGGCATGAGGGTTTAGTGCGAAAATAAATTCCTGCTCAAAAAGGCAATAGGCTATAAGTATAGAAAAATCACCGAAAGCTTTAAACCTATTACCTATTGCCCCATCGAAGTTTTTTCATACTTCGTGGCCCCTCTTGGGACATGAGGGTTTAATACGCACTCATTATCCAAGCTCCAAACGGGCATAATCCAAGTGCAACACCTTGGACCCGTAGCGTTTAAAAAGAACCCGGACCTTTCGTTCTTGCGGAGGTTCCTGGATCACCCCATTGCCGAAAAGGGGATGAAAGACCTTGGTCCCCTTCGAAAAACCGTCATCATCCTCTTTGGAGATCTCACTGACATAGGATGAATGGATCAGAGGTGAATGGTTAGGGACAGACCTTCCCTGCCTCACCAGAAGATCCTCGGGGATATCGGCGATGAAATGACACAGGTCATTTTTTTGCCAGCCTCCGCCTCGGTAGGATAAGGATTGAGGATAGGTCAAGAACAGCCTCTCCTTAGCCCGGGTGATAGCTACATAAAGGAGCCTTCTTTCCTCCTCCATTTCCTCCGGGTCCAACATGGATTGGGAGGAAGGAAACCGGCCTTCCGTAAGCCAGATTATAAAGACCACCTTCCATTCCAGACCTTTGGCGGAATGAACCGTGGACAGGGTCAACTGGTCCTTCTCCTGGCCGTCCGGCTCTTCATAGACCTCCAGGCTCAAATCCCCCAGCAAGGTCTCCGTTTCGGTGTAATTATAACTCACTCGGATAATTTCTTCGATCTCTTTTTGCCTTCGTTGGGGTTCTTCATATAAACCGGGCAAAAGGTTCTGGTAATACTCCCAGATCGTCTCCAAGGCCTGGGTAGGCGAACTATCGGGTTGATCGACTAAATTCTGAAACAAGGAGGATAATCCCTTAAGTTGTGATTTCAATCGAGGATACCTCGATAGGCATTTCAGTCTGGAGACCCAGTCCGGGCAGATCGTCATTTGCCCAACGATCTCCTGTGCCCTTTTGGGACCTAATCCTTCCAGAAGTTTCAGTATCCTTTCCCAGGCCAAAACATCCATGGGATTATGGGCCACCTTTAAATAAGATAAAAAATCTTTGATATGCGCCCCTTCGACGAAACGACGACCGCCGTATTTCTTAAAAGGAATGCCCTCCTTTTGGAGAAAAATTTCCAGGTTAAACGAATGATGGCCTGCCCGGAAAAGAACAACCATTTCCTGCCAGGGGATCCCCTGATTATGAAATTCCTGAAGTTGCCGGGTTACAAACTGGGACTGGGATTCTTCATAAGGTAATTCGACGCAACAGGGAGGCTCTCCTTCTTTAAAACGAGAAAACAGACATTTGCTGTACCGTTCTTTAGAATAGCTGATCATCCGATTGGCCAGATTCAAAATCGGCTGAGAACTCCGAAAATTCTCTTCCAGTTTTATCACCCGGGTCCCGGGAAACTGGTGCGGAAAATTCAGGATGTTTTTAAAGTGGGCACCGCGAAATCCATAAATGGATTGGGAATCGTCCCCAACCACCATAATATTCCCCTGGGTCAGATAACGGACCATCTCGGCTTGAAGCAGGTTGGTATCCTGATATTCATCCACAAGAACATACTGATAAAAAGCGGATAATTTTCGGACCACCCCGGTTTCCTGCCGGAAGAGATGCAGGCACTGACTTAACAGATCGTCATAATCCAACAGACCGTGTTGTCTTTTAAATGCTTCATAGTCCTGATTTACTTCTTTAAGCTTGGACAGAGAGACCCCGTTCTCGAAAAAGGATTTGGCTAACCCTTCTTCGAAGGTCTGCCCCCGGTTGACTAAACGACTGAGCAATTCCAGGAACTCTTTTTTATCCGGCAGGTCTTTCTCTTTATCCCATTTTTTCGCCTTGATGATTTTTCCAACCAGTTCCTCACTGTCTTTTCGATCCAATACGGTCAAGGGTCTGTTAAGACCGATGGTAGCCCCGTAAATCCGCAGGATTTTGTAAGCCAGAGAGTGGAAGGTCCCTCCGGCCACCCCCTGACAGGACCGGTTCAGCATTTGTTCCACCCGCCGGAGCATCTCCTGGGAGGCCTTGCGGGTGAAGGTCAAAAGAAGAATCCTTTCCGGAGGTATCCCGTTTTCCACCAGCCAGGCCACCCGATAAACCAGGGTCCGGGTCTTTCCGCTTCCGGCTCCGGCGATAATCAGGGTGGGCCCGTCGGGTGAGAAAACGGCTTCCTGTTGGGCCCGGTTCAGATTGTTTTGATAATCGATTTCCCCCATACTCTTTTCAATTCAAGATCTCATGCTTAATCATTTCCCGTAGTCCCTCATTTTTGTGTGCATTCCTCACTCCGAAATCCTAACGATTCTTTAATTCCGGAATCCGAAATCCGCAATCTGCAATTTTAATACGTTGTCTCCTCATACTAAAAAAAAGGGGGTCTGTAAACCCTGAAATGGCTCTATCCGTGAATGAGGCGGATTCGGGTTCAAAAATTAGATTTGACATTAATCGTTTAGGATCATAATATTTATAGCATCCTTTAAGGGAGAAAGGCATGAACGGAAGGTACGACAGCACATTTTACTTTTTTATCGTCAGCCTCCTGGGTGCAATTTATCTGTTGGTGGAAGCAGGGCTTCAGGTGTTCGGAAGGAGCCTTTGTGTCTCTGGAGGGTGCGGGCTCGTGGCTCAACTTGCCCGTTTCGGTGATCTCTCGATAATCCTCATAGGTTTCATTGCGCTTGCTTTCCTTACCTTATTGTCCGGTTTGAACCGGAAAAGGCAGAGTGGGCTGCTCGACTCGGCGGTCAACCTCACCCTCATCGCCGCCCTGGCCGCCGAGGGATTTTTCGTCGGCTTCCAGGTATTCTGGCTTACAGAGGTATGCCTGCTCTGCTTAAGCGTATTCGGTATCTTTGTTTCCCTTGGCCTCCTGCGGCTGCTTGCCGGATGGAAAGAGGCGGCGGCGGGCTTCGCCGCATTCGCGGCGGTCCTGTGTCTTGTCGGGTTCGTCCTCCCGCCGCGAGGCACGGCTCTTCCATCCGACAAAAAAATGATACTTTTCTACAGTACGGAATGCAGGTACTGCGCGGAGATCAAGGAAGAGATCGATAAGAACAAGCTCGAGATCACCCCGGTACTCGTCAAGAAATATACGGCGACTCTCAGGAGCTTGGGTGTTGATAGCGTGCCCACGCTTTTCGTGAACGGTCGGAACGAAAAGCTCCTGCTGACCGGAAAGGAGGCCATTCACCGCTATCTCGACGCCTCCCAATCATCGGGGAAGTCAACCCCTTCTGTGCCGGTCGCCCCTGTCCCCAAAAAGGATTCAACGTTGAAAACCGGGAGTTCCGGTTCGGTGTTGCCTTCTGCTTCCTTGTTCGCCCCCAATCCAATATTTAATCCACCCCAGGATGAAGGGGCCTGCAAACAAGAAGAAAAGTGTGATTGAAGGACCCCTTCGGCCTGAAGGGATTGACTGCCCGGATCCCTTTTACGCGACTTGATTTAATTCTTCAAGGGTGTGTGCCCGTATCTTGGGGCAGGGAATTTCAATTACCCCTCAAATTTTTTGAGCCAGGCATCAATCTTCTCCCTGATGACCTCCCGGACCCGTCGGGTCTTCTCCAACCTTTCCTCCCAGGTTCCGGTAAAGGTGGAAGGATCGTCAAAGCCCCAGTGAAGGCGGGTAGTGATCTCCGGGAAAAAGGGACACTTTCCGGCGCTGGTTTCATCACAGACCGTAATCACCTGGGTGTAGAGTTTTCCTTCCTTAAAAAAATCAAAGGCGCTCTTGGTCTGATTTCCGGAGATATCGATGCCGATTTCCTTCATGACCTCCACGGCCAGGGGATTCAATTACCCCGGCTCCAATCCGGCGCTCTCGGCTTCGAAGCGGTCACCGGCCATTTTTTTAAGCAGGGCCTCGGCCATCTGGCTTCTGGCCGAATTATGGACACAGACAAACAGGATTTTGTCTTTGCTCATGAATTTTCTCCTTATCTTTGTCGAATTAGGGATAGTTTATCCTATGTTAAGGGAAAAAGGAACCGGTTAACGGTAACCCCATTTTTTCTGGTTGACAGGCCTTATATCCAACTATATTATTATGTAGTAATATATACTAATACAAGGTGAACCCCCATGGAAACCGACGACATTATTCAAATCCAAATAGGAAATTTTCCGATCGGTATAGTGGGACTGAAGGAAGTCATGGCCGAGCTGGCCCCCACACTGGCCAACGCCTCCGATGAAGAAATGGCTGGCGGCTTACTTGAGCGGCTGGCCAAAAGGAATTATATTCCGGGAAAAGCCAGGGACGAATATGGTCAAGCCTTTGCCCGGGAATTTAAAAAATATCTTGGGCAGGAAGTCTCAGCCGAAGCGGAAACCCAGGGTGTGGTCATCAAGGTCCTGGGGCAGGGTTGCCCAAATTGCCATGCCTTGACCCAGCGTATCATGGAGGTCCTGGGTGAATTAAAGCTGGCTGCTGATTTTGAGCATGTGACCGACATAAAAGAAATCGCCAGGTACGGTATCCTGCAAAGTCCGGCCCTGCTGATTAATGGAACCCTCATGGCCAAGGGAACGGTTCCCAACAAGTCTCAACTGATCGATTGGATTAAGAAAGTATCAGGGTGAAACATGAGCAAACCGATTGTCTTGACCTTCAACGAGGAAGAGCTTCAGACCATAGAGCGCATTGATCTGGATAGTGACCGAGAAGGGGCCTTAAATTTTGTCCGGGAGACCATCGGCAAAAAGTTAAAGGCCCTCAGTCGTCCCCATTGTGTAACGGTCTTTGAGGTCACTTACAGCCCCAGGCAAAAAGAGGCCTTTCAACCCACGGGAAAGAACGAACATCCATGAAAAAACATTACGTTGTCAGTACAATAACCTTCATCCTTTTTTTGATTGGGTCCGGATCTTTTCCTTTTGCCGAGGAGAAAAAAACCGTCTCCCCTCCTCCGGCGAATAGCCAGCAGGGGTGTTCTGAAGACGATAAGAAAAACTCAGGGCCAGATATTTCAAGGCCTTCACCGGCCACTCCGGAAAATAAGACCGCAAACCCCGACGCATTAAAACCCCCTTCGGGAAAGACTCAGGAAGAAACCGAAAGCGAGGGCTGAAGCTGAAAAAGGGTCTCCGGATGGAGATAATCGTTTGAAATTTAGGGGGAAACCTATGCTCAATATTCAACTTCTTCATACCCAAGGCTGACCGGCCAAAGACAGGACGCTGGAAGCGATACGAAAATTACTTGAAGAAAAACGGATCAGCGGCTCGATTGAAGAAATTTTAATTGCCAACGAAGAAGAATCCCGGAGAAATAATTTTTTAGGCTCTCCCACCGTCAAAATCAATGGGTTCGATTTAGAGCCCTCAGCCAGGAACCTTTCGCAAACGGGTATGGGCTGACGGGTTTATGTCTCTGAGGATGGTCGATTCTCAAAAATGCCCCCGGAATCATTGATAAGAGAACAAATCGAATTTTTTCTTAAAACTTAATAAGCTTTATAAGGAGGATTATCCAATGGCCGACATCGCCCCTAAAAAACTTTCTTTTCTGGACCGGTTTTTGACCCTGTGGATCTTTCTAGCCATGCTGGTTGGAGTAAGTTCCGGGTATCTCTTTCCCCAGGTGGTTGGATTCTGGAACCTCTTCCAGGTGGACACCACCAATATCCCTATTGCCATCGGCCTGATCCTGATGATGTACCCCCCTTTGGCCAAGGTCAAATATGAAGAGCTTGGTGAAGTCTTTAAAAATTATAAAGTCCTGACCCTTTCCCTGATTCAGAACTGGGTCATCGGCCCCATCTTGATGTTTTTCTTAGCCATCCTCTTCCTGGCCGGCTATCCCGAATACATGGTCGGTTTGATCATGATCGGTCTGGCCCGCTGCATCGCCATGGTCATCGTCTGGAACGAGCTGGCCTCCGGGGACACCGAATATTGTGCCGGCCTGGTGGCCTTCAATTCCATCTTTCAGGTCCTTTTTTTCTCCCTCTATGCCTATATCTTCATCACCATCCTGCCTGGCTGGTTCGGCTTGAAAGGCACGGTGGTCGATATCTCCATCGGCCAAATTGCCAAGAGTGTCTTTATTTATCTGGGCATCCCTTTCATTGCCGGGATCATCACCCGATTCGCCCTGATCAAGATCAAAGACAAAACCTGGTATCACGAAAAATTTATCCCCAAAATCAGCCCCATCACCCTCATCGCCCTGTTATTTACCATCATCGTCATGTTTTCCCTCAAGGGGGAATACATTGTTCAATTGCCTCTGGATGTGATCCGTATCGCCATCCCGCTAACCATTTATTTCATTATCATGTTTTTCATCTCCTTTTATATGTCCATGAAAGTCAAGGCCACCTATGAGCAGTCCACCACCCTGTCTTTCACTGCCGCTTCCAACAACTTCGAACTGGCCATTGCCGTGGCCGTAGCTGTCTTCGGTATCAACTCTGGGGCCGCCTTTGCTGCGGTCATCGGCCCCCTGGTGGAAGTCCCGGTCCTGATCAGTCTGGTCAGTGTGGCTTTGTGGTTTAAACGAAAACATTTCCCCTTTGCCGTGGAGACACCAACCGGGATCTGCCATGTGACCTGCAAACCTTAAGGAAGGAGTATTGGGGGATGTTATTGGAAACATACCACCTGGAAATTTTTAATTCAAAATGCAATCCGGGGGCCATGGCCGTCCATTGTTTCGCCCATTTGGATCAGGATGTCAGCGAAGCCATCCCCTATTTAAACGCTGTCTTGGGCGGATTTAACTTTACCAAGGAACCCCTTTCAGTAACCTTCCGGCCCCAGGGCAAATTGATCACAGTCCATGGGAACAAGATAGCCATTAATGCCCTGAAGGACGAATCCGAAGCCAGGAAGATCGTAGAATGGCTGAAGAGAGAAATCAATGAAGCCTGGGAGAACCGGGATAAAATCGAGCCTTCTTATGAAAGCCTGCCCCGACCTCAGGTCATGCAAATCCTTAGGTTGCTCCCAAAAACCAATTGCCGGGAATGCGGAGAACCAACCTGTATGGTCTTTGCCGTGTCGGTTACCGAAGGGATGACAGGGGTGGAGGACTGTCCCCCCCTGTCATCTGAAAACAGAAAAAGATTAGGGGAATACTTAAGCCCTTTTAAACTGGAACTATAGGCCTCAACGGCGCAACTATTCATGAAAATATTTTTTATTCTTTCATTTTTTGTTCAATCACCAACAATCCCATCAGGTTATTGGGTGACTTTTTTTTCCACCTTTTTGCTTGACATTCAAGCCGGTAGGAACTATATTACTATATAGTTATTTAGAAAGTGCGGCCGACAAAACCTGCGAACGGTCGACTGAGAGAACAATAATGAACAATAAGGTATCCTGTGAATGTATGGAAACAACCATTGGGGATTCAAATCAAATAAACTTGAGAAAAAAATTGGTTATTTTGACGATAACCCTTATAGCCTGGTGGTTTACCTACCATCAATTGTCTAAGGTTACCGGGTGGTTCACCTATGATTTTTTCGGACTGGAGAGAGGGACGCATTTAGGGGAGGCCATGGCCTTTTTTCTTTATGATGTCCCCAAAGTATTGATGCTCCTGGTCCTGGTTGTATTCGGAGTAGGGCTCTTGCGCTCTTTCTTTACCCCGGAAAAAACGAGGGATATCCTGGCCGGAAAAAAAGAGTCCGTAGGCAACGTGTTAGCCGCAGGACTGGGAATAGCCACGCCTTTCTGCACCTGTTCGGCCATCCCGCTTTTTATCGGCTTTGTCGAGGCCGGGGTTCCTTTGGGGGTCACCTTGTCTTTTTTGATCGCCGCCCCCATGATTAATGAAATCGCCCTGGTATTGTTGTTCGGTCTGTTCGGCTGGAAAGTAGCCGCCCTTTATCTTTCCACCGGTTTATTAATCGCCATGGTCAGCGGCTGGGTGATCGGCCGGTTGGGTATGGAAAGACATATCGAAGACTGGGTCCGGGAAATCAGATCAAACGGTACTCCCTTATTTATGGAAACCATGACCTGGTCCAGCCGAATCGACTATGCCTGGCAGGCCGTCAAGGATATTGTCGGTAAGGTCTGGATATATGTCATTGCCGGTATCGCTGTAGGGGCGGCTATCCACGGTTATGTGCCGGTAGGTTTTATGGCCTCTTTCATGGGCCGGGAAGCCTGGTGGTCGGTCCCTCTGGCCGTAATCCTCGGGGTCCCCATGTATTCCAATGCCGCCGGGATCATTCCTATTGTTCAAGCCCTGCTGGAAAAAGGGGCGGCTCTGGGTACGGTGTTGGCCTTCATGATGGCGGTCATTGGCCTGTCCCTACCGGAAACGATCATTTTAAGAAAGGTGTTAAAACCCCGTTTAATCTTGGTTTTCATCGGGGTGGTCGCCACAGGGATTCTTCTGGTAGGTTTTCTCTTTAACGCCCTTTTGTAACCATTTTCTCTTGACTTTAAAAGCAAACCCGTATAACCATATAGGCACTTATGGGAAAATTAGGAATGATAAACCAAAAAATATTGGAAGGCCAGGCATCGATTCTCAAGGCCCTGGGACAGCCCACCCGCTTACAGATTCTGGATCTTCTCAAGGAAGGCGAGCGCTGCGTCTGTGAAATATTTCCGGCCATTCATCAGGAACAGGCCAATGTTTCCAAACACCTTTCGATCTTGAAACAGGCAGGTATTTTAGACTCCCGGAAGGACGGCCTGCGCATCCTTTACCGGATAAAAACGCCCGAGATTCTGAACTTGCTGACCGGGGTCTCCAAACTCTTAAAAGCCCAGGCCAATGAGCAGCATCGTTTAATGACCCGATTATAATTTTTTTAGTTTTTAAATTACTAATTATTCATATAGTTAATAAGCGGTCTATGGAATCTCATCATAATAATAATCCGGAGACCTCCTGGGGGAAACGTCTATTCATAACCATGATGATGAACCTGGTTGTCCCGGCCGTTCAGATCGCGGCCGGGATCATGGCGGGCAGTATGGCCTTGATCAGCGATGCCCTGCACAACTTAATGGATTTTTTTTCCATCCTGACCAGTTACCTGGCTTTGAAAATCGGCAAACAAGGTCCCAGCCTTTATCAAACCTTTGGCTATCGTCGAATAGAAGTTTTGGCCGCTGTGTTCAATGTGGCCCTGCTCTTTGGGGCTGGTTTTTACATCGCTGTCGAAGGCTGGATTCGTTTAAAAAACCCGTCTGTCATTCAGGGAAATTTGGTCATTTGGGCTGCCCTTCTTGGTATTGTCGCCAACGGGATCTCGACCTGGATGCTCTCTTCGGGAGCCAAGGAAAACCTCAACATGCGCGGGGCCTTCCTCCATATGCTGATCGATACATTGACTTCCCTGGGTGTGGCTCTGCTGGGGATTATCTGGTTGTTTCGTCCCTGGTATTGGCTGGACCCGATCGTCTCCTGGGCTATCGTGATCTTGATTCTTTACAGCGGTTGGGGAATCTTGAAAGAAGCCTTGCTCATTTTAATGAACGCCGTCCCCCCAGGAATAGACCTGGAGGCCATACAAAAAGAAGTGGAATCCATTGAGGGCGTGGACGGTCTGCATCACCTCCATGTCTGGAATCCTTCGTCCGGGACTATCGCTTTGGCCGCTCATGTGATTGTGCCCGATCAAATGTTGGGACGGGTTGATGATCTGGCCAAAAAGGTAAGGGCTTCACTCCTGTCCAGGTTTAACATCGATCATCCGATTCTGCAGTTTGAAACCAAAGCCTATGAATCGAAGGAGTTATTGTGTACCTTATACAAGGATAATCATTTTTCATCACATAAGGCTCAGTGAGGAGGAACTACTATGGAAATTAAAGTGTTGGGACCCGGTTGTCCCAGATGTCAGCAAACCGAAAAAATCGTCAAAGAGGCCGTGGCTGAAGCAGGGGTGGAGGCCAAGGTAGAAAAAATTACCGACATCATGGAAATAATGACTTTCGGGGTTATAAGTACCCCGGCGGTAGTAATGGATGGCCAAGTTAAATCGGCGGGGAAGATCCCCAAGAAAGAGGAAGTGCGCAATTGGATTAAAAAAGAAAAAGCCGCCTCCTGAACTTGGTCACCGGTTCGGATGCAGGAAGTTCTCCTGCCTTTGAAAGAAACCTTAATCGGCAGATCCTGTTGCGGAGAACCGATATATTTAGATGAAATTTAATGAGGACGATAGTGAAATTTAATCGCCTTAACAGGATCGTAGCACTCTTTATTTTCGTTTCCATATCTTCCCTGAATCCGGGTCATTCTTCAAACCAGGGACAGACCAACCCAACCATTGATGATCTTTACCCCGGTCTGGCCTGCGGTGCCCTTATGTCGGCAACCCTGGCCAAACTCCCTAAAGGGACCTTGCTTACCGCCAGCGGTCTGACTATTAAAGAAATAGAAATTACTAAGGTTATCAGCCAATCGGAACCGGCGGTACGGAAGCAATTAACCCAAAATGCCTTTTTTTTACTTGAAAACATGGCCACCAAACGATTGCTTCTCCAAGAAGCCAAGAAGGCCGGGTTTGTTAAGGGCGGTGAGGACGAAGTAATCACGGACTTTCTCTCGGAAAAAATAAAGATCTCTGCCGTCTCGGAAGAAGAATTAAAAAATTTCCATAGTCAGAACAAAGAGATAATAGGGAGCGCCCCTTTAGAACAGGTTCGGGAGATGTTAAAGAATTATCTAACCCAGCAAAAGAAACACGAAGCCGTTCAGCAATACCTCCTGACCCTTGGAAAGCGGACCCCCATCCGAATGAACGAGGAGTGGGTAAAAAAACAAAGCGGCTTGGCTCTGGATAACCCGGTGGATCGGGCCAGGAAGTCCGGTAAACCGACTATGGTTGAATTCGGAGCCACCGGCTGCGTCCCCTGCGATATGATGACCCCCATACTGGCCGACCTGAGAAAGAAATTACCGGGGAAATTGAACGTGCTTTTCGTCCATGTGGGGCAGGAGCAGATACTGGGCGCCCGTTTTGGGATCCAATCCATTCCGGTCCAGGTCTTTTTTGACAAAAACGGTCTGGAGATTTTCCGGCATACCGGTTTTTTCCCCCAGGCGGAGGTTGAAAAAAAATTAACCCAGATGGGCGTCACCAACTGATTCAATGCATTCTTCTCCTTTTAGAACCTTTCCTTTTCTCATTCGTACTTTGCTGATTCTTTTGGCCGGACCTCTTCAGGCTCAAAGCACCAAGACAGTATCGGAAATTTATCCTTACTTGGCCACCTATTCCCTGTCCTCGGCGGTCTTGAGGAAATTAAAACCTGGTATCCTGGTAGTCTCCGAAATGTAGCAATTCGGACTGATATTGTAAGGAAGGAAAATGAAAGATGAATAATCTGCTTTATTTGAAAACCGGGATTGTCCTGCTATTCGTATTTTTATGGCTGGGGACTAAGCCATCCTGGGCCGTCATCCCAAAAGAAGTCCCGGTCAAAGGCAAGGTGAACCTGATTGACCTGGGGGCCAATGGCTGCATTCCCTGCAAGATGATGGCCCCTATCATCGCCAAATTAGAGAAAGACTATCAAGGAAAAGCAGCGGTCATTTTTATTGATGTCTGGAAATTCCCGGATGAAGCCAAACGTTTTGGTATCCGGGTCATACCGACACAAATTTTTTATGATAAAAAGGGCACGGAAGTGTTTCGGCATGAAGGATTTATGAGCGAAAAGGATATTGTTACCCAATTAAAAAAGGTGGGGGTCAACTGAACACTGTGCTGGAAGCTATTTTTTTGACCGTCAATGACTGGCTCATCGGAGGAACCGTTATTGCTGCCCTGGGGGCCTTTTTCTGGGGCATGATCAGTGTAGTCTTCAGTCCCTGCCATCTGGCTTCCATCCCTCTGATCGTGGCCTATGTGGGAGGACAGGAAAAAAGGGTCCAGGCCCGGCAGGCCGGTTATTATTCGGTGGCCTTTACCATCGGCCTTTTTATCACCATTGCCGTTATCGGTATTATCTGTGCCCTCCTGGGCCGAATGCTGGGGGATGTGGGCAATTACTGGCAGGTCCTTGTGGGTCTGGTCCTGGTCTGGGTGGCCCTGGGTATGCTCGGGGTTGAGAAATGCTCTCTTCCCGGCAGTTTATTGTACCGGTTGAATTTAAAAGGAATTTTCGGAGCCTTTGTCCTGGGTCTGACTTACGGGGTCCTTTCCGGGTCCTGTACCTTCGGGTTTATTGCCCCCATCCTGGCCATCATCACCATTCAAAAAATGATCCTTAACGGGATCATCCTGATCCTCCTCTTCGCTCTGGGTCATTGCCTGCCTATCGTAGTGGCCGGCAGTTCCACCGCCGCGGTTCGCAAGGTGATTGAAAATCAATCCTGGCAGAGCGGGGGCCAGTGGTTCCGCCGCGGGGCCGGGGTACTTATCGGGCTTCTGGGTCTTTATTTCATCGCCAACCCTTTTTTATCAGCCTGAACTGTTATCTAAATCTTTTTTCTTGACTTCCTTAACCTGTC
This sequence comes from Deltaproteobacteria bacterium RBG_13_43_22, assembly GCA_001797675.1. Classification (GTDB taxonomy): domain Bacteria; phylum Desulfobacterota; class RBG-13-43-22; order RBG-13-43-22; family RBG-13-43-22; genus RBG-13-43-22. The sequence goes on from MGQB01000030.1 coordinate 138,453, forward strand.
GCTTTATATCTTTCCCGTTTCAAATCCCAATTAGAGGGGTTTTTGTAACACTTTAGGGAATGGAAAAGTCGTCTCTGTCGGGCAGGTGCCCAACAAAAAACAGATAAAAGGCTGGCTTGAAAAGCACACATAATCCGGGAAAGAAGGGATAGGTAACAATGCAAAAATTTTTCAAGACGCTGGCATGGTCTTTGGGGCTTTTGATGTTGTTGACTGCCTTCTTGTTTGCCGAGGAGAAAAAGACTCTCCCTCCTGCTCCGCCGGATACCCAGAAAGAATGCGATCAAAATGAACCAAAACCCACCTCTCCCGATTCCTCCCTTTCTTCTCCAATCGTCCCTGCAAAGGGAAAAAATAGAAACCCTGATTCTTTAACCCCTTCTCCTTTAAAAGTTCAAGAAAACACCGATTCCGGAGGCTGAAGCTGATCCAATCCCTCCGGCGGGGGGGAAAAACTTTCCAATAAATTTAAGCTCCCTGCGATAGGTGCAGTCCCGCCCGGGCGGGATTCCTTACAAGGAAAAGGTCTATTCTTGAGGTTCGCTTGCTACCCACGCAGCAAGCTTCAGGGAATGCACTCGATGTTCATGTTCATCTTATCCGATCCCCCTGATGTAACACTGATTTTTTGTTGACAGGAGTGCCACGTTGTGGTACTCTTTTTTAAATTGATTTTCAACCTCTCTGGTTTGACCTTGTCGTGGATAGTGAAAAACTAATATATTACCGGAAACGGTTAGGATTGACTCAGAAAGAGTTAGCGCAGCTGTTGGCGGCTTCCATAAAAGCCGTCCACAGCTACGAACAGGGCTGGCGCAATATCCCTGAAAACGTGGAACGGCAACTCTTTTTTTTGATCTCCCGGCAGAAAACCGCCCTTGGAAATCCGAAACCATGTTGGATGCAGAGAAAATGCCCTCCAGACCGGAAAAAACAATGTCCTGCCTGGAAGTTTAAAACCGGCCACTTGTGCTGGTTTATCACCGGAACCATCTGTGAAGGGAAAGTCCGTCATGGTTGGCACGAGAAGATTGAAATTTGCAGGAAATGTAAAGTTTTTAAACTTATTTTGGATTTTTAATAATCGGAGGTAAATGGTCATGGCCCAAGAAAAAACCTTCCGCTTTGACACCCAAGTGATTCATGCCGGACAATCTCCCCAATCCTGGGAAGGGGCAACCCTGCCCCCGATCTTCCAAACCGCCTCGCACCTCCATCCGACAGCAGAGAATTTAAGCCAGACCTTTGCCGGGCAAACAACCGATCACATTTACATGCGCTTGACCAACCCGACCAACCGGGTGCTGGAAAACAAGTTAGCCTTGTTGGAAGGAGGCCAGGGGGCCATAGTTATGTCCTCCGGCATGGCCGCCATAGCCAACACCTGTATGGCTTTGCTTCGGGCCGGCGACGAATTCGTCACCGGAAACTCCCTTTTCATGTCCACCTATATGCTTTTTACCAAGGTGTTTTCCAAATACAATTTGACCGCCCGGATGGTCGAACCGACCGATTTAAAAGCCATCGCCGAGGCTATCAATGAAAAAACCAGGTTTGTCTTTGTGGAAACCATCGGCAATCCCAAGCTGGATGTCCCGAATATCAGGGAGATCGGTCAAATAGCCCATCAGGAAGGGGTCCCTTTGATCGTGGACAACACCCTGGCCACCCCCTTCCTTTGCCGTCCCTTAGAGTATGGAGCCGATGTGGTCATCCACTCCACCACCAAGTATCTGAGCGGTCATGGGGCGGTCGTTGGCGGAGTGGTAATCGACAAAGGGGAATTTGACTGGGCCGGTGGACGGTTTCCGGATTTGAAACCCTTTATCGACCGCAAAGGCCCTTTGGCCTTTTTAGACAAAATCTGGAGGGAACACCACATCAATTTCGGCACCACCCAATCTCCCTTTCATTCTTATTTAACCACGTTGGGACTGGATACCTTGGCCTTGCGCATGGAACGGGTCATGAAAAACGCTCCCTTGCTGGCCGGGTACCTGAGAGGAAGACCTGAGGTTACCTGGGTCAACTATCCCGGGTTCAAGGAACACCCTTCCCAGGCAACCGCTGTCAAACAATTTCAAGGCAGAGGGTTCGGGGGCCTGATCACCTTCGGCCTTAAGGATCAGACAACCTGCTTTAAATTTATTTCCGGTCTGCGGTTGATTTATCAATTGGCCAATCTGGGAGACTGTAAAACCCTGGTGATCCATCCGGCTTCCTCTCAATATGTTTCCTTTGACGAAGATACACGGCATAGCCTGGGGATTGGATCCGATATGATCCGCCTCTCCGTTGGGATCGAGGATGCCGAAGATCTCTGCGAGGACCTGGCCCAGGCCTTGGAGGGGCTGCCCCGTTGAGCGAATATATAGAAAATGATCCCCAGGGCATCTCGGTGGGACTGGTGGAGAAGCGGTTTTTCACCTTTGCCGAACCTCCCCATGGGATGGTTTTGGAATGCGGGACCCGGCTGGGACCCATAACCCTGGCCTATGAAACCTACGGGACATTCAAAGGGAATAATGCCGTCCTTATCTTGCACGCCCTTTCCGGGGATTCCCATGCTGCCGGTTATTACTCCCCGGAGGATCCCAAGCCGGGGTGGTGGGATATGATGGTCGGTCCGGGAAAGGGCATCGATACCGATAAATATTTCGTCATCTGCCCCAATATCCTGGGCAGTTGTATGGGTTCCACCGGGCCTTCTTCCATCATTCCTAAAGGTGACAGAGCTTACGGGCTGGACTTTCCTGTAGTCACCATAGGCGATATGGTGATGGCTCAAAAAAAGCTGCTGGACTACCTCGGGATTAATAAACTCCTCTCCGTTATCGGGGGATCAATCGGCGGGATGCAGGTCCTGGAATGGGCGGTCAGATATCCTGAAATGATCACCTCCGCCATCCCCCTGGCCACCACCACCAAGCATTCGGCCCTGGCTATTGCCTTCAATGAAGTGGCCAGGCAATCGATCATGGCCGACCCTAATTGGAACGGAGGGGATTATTATTCGGGGGCCAAACCCTCTCTGGGCTTGGCCGTGGCCCGGATGATCGGGCACATCACCTATCTTTCCGATGAATCCATGCGCTTGAAATTCGGCCGCAGGCTTCAGGACAAAAACGATTTTTCTTATAATTTCGACGCCGATTTCCAGGTGGAAAGCTACCTCCGCTATCAGGGGACCAAATTTGTGGAACGGTTCGATGCCAACTCTTTCCTCTACATCACCAAAGCCGCTGATTATTTCGACCTGGGGCTTCAGCACGGGGATGGATCGACCGTCCGGGCCTTTTCCAAAACCCGGGCTAAATTCCTGGTGGTTTCATTTACCTCCGATTGGCTTTATCCCACTTATCAATCCAAAGCTATCGTCCGAGCCTTGAAGAAAAACGGGATCGACGTCAGCTTCTGTGAAATCGAAGCCGAATGGGGTCATGACGCCTTTCTCCTGCCCAGCGAACGTTTGACCGCATTGATCAAGGGGTTTTTAGACCGTGTCTATCGTGAAATTTGAAAACAACGGGATTCGTTTTGACCTCCAACTGATTGCCTCCTGGATTGAGCCGGGATCCAAGGTCCTTGATCTAGGATGCGGAGACGGAAATCTGCTTAATTTCCTAAAAAAGCAAAAGCAGGTGGAGGGAACGGGGATAGAAAAGGAAGAAGAAAAAGTGGCCGGCTGCATCGCCAAGGGCCTCTCGGTCCTTCAAGGAGATATCAATACCGAGGTACTCGATTTTCCCGATAAGGCCTTTGATTATGTAATCCTGAGTCAAACCCTTCAGCAGGTTTTTGAACCTGACCAATTGATCCATTCCATATTGCGCATCGGGCATAATGGGATCGTCAGTTTTCCCAATTTCAGCCATTGGCAGGTACGTCTGCAGTTACTGACCAAAGGTTATGCCCCGGTTACTCCTCAACTTCCCTATCAATGGTACGACACACCGAATATCCGGGTCATCACCATCAAGGATTTTGAACGATTTTCAAAACAAGTCGGGTTTAAAATAATAAAATCAGCAGCCATCAATACCCAGGACGAGGATAAGAGAGGGAAATTAATTACTTATCTGCCGAATCTCCGGGCCACATACGGGATATTTCAAATCAGACAGTAAGATCTTTTAGGCCCGGAGTGTCTTTATCAATCCCCAGGGCTGAAGCCTCCAATCCCAAACTTAAACCCAGTAATTGGGGATAGAGAATGGTGGGCAGGACGGTCTCGGTTTTCCCCTTGTCTTTCAAGTTTGTTCCGATGCGGTCAAACTGCATCTGGCAATGGGTGCAGCCGACACAAATCAAATCGGCCCCGGCCTCTTTGGCCGAGCGCATCTTTTTTTCCCCCAGCTCTTGAGCCAAAACATCATTTTTCCCATATAGGGAATCTCCGCAGCATTGAAGTCTCAGGGGCCAATCTACCCCGCTCGCCCCGGTTGCTTCGATGAGCCTTTCAAATTTGTTCGGATTGACCGGTTCATCGAAATGGACCACATCATGGGGACGCAGGATATGGCACCCATAATGGGCAGCCACCTTGAAGGTCTGAAAAGAGCGGACATTTTTCTTCTGGATATTCTCAGGAAGGATATCCTCATAGAAGACGTTTAATAAATGTTTGATTTCGACCTGGTCCGGATAATGTAGGCCGTCATCCTTCAACAATCCATTGATTTCTTTACGAAGATCTTCATATTGCTTCAATAAAAGATCGGCATACCGTAAGGTCCCGTAACAACACTTGCACAGGCAGACCAAAGGCAGTCCTTTTTTACCGGCCAGGGCGATATTGCGGGCTGAGGAAAAGATAAAGGACTTAAAGTCCAAAAAGCGGACCGGGTATCCACAACAATTAAATTCAAGATCTTCAATTTCGACATTGAATTTTGATAGAACCAAACGGCTGGCAGTTTCATATTGGGGCACATAGTATGGAACTTTACAACCGGGGAATAATAAAATTTTCATGATCTGCCTCCTAATACTTCCAATCCGACAACATCATTCCTCGTTTTTTGAAAGGCCCTATTTTTAAGTTCAAAAAAGATATCCGTCACCCGGACCCCCTGGGGGCAGTTCTGCTGACAATTATAACAACCCAGACAATCCCAGACCATGCCAGCTCCCAGGACATTATCCTGAATGCCGAATTTCAAGCTGTACATGATCTGATGGGGCAGCAATCCCAGTTTTTCTTTCGGATATTGATAACTGGTCACCACCGGACAGGCGTTGGAACAGGTCATGCAGGTAAAACAGTTATTAAAGGATGCCCCTTGACTGGAAAGACCCACCCCCTGCTTGAATTTCTTTCCGGATGGCGTTAATGGAATAAGGGTTTTGGATCTGTCCGAATCAAATCGGGCGGTAAAATCGTTTCGTAAACGAATGAAGGGTTCGGGGCATTGCTGTTGCGTTAGGTCTTTATCCAGATGAAACCATTGATCCTGAAGGACAATCCCCACCGGACAAACATCAGTACACCGATAACAATTAGTACAAATCGAATTCCCTTCCCCAATGATCGGCAAAAACGACGCCAATTTTCCATTGAGACGGGGTAGTGAAATAATGGCAGCCAATTTTTCCGAAGGCAAGATAGTAATATTGGAAAGCTCCCGGTATATGGGTTCCACCGAACAATGGAGACTGCAGGAAGCGCAGTGGGTACAGGCATCCAACTCCATCGCTCGTACCGTAGCCACATTGGCCGGTGAGGCCTTTTGGCGATCCATAACCCCGTTAACCAGAAGCACTAAAGGACTGGTCAGGACATGAAAAAATTTGGTAAACGGAAGCAAAGCCAGACCTAAAAAACAGACCAGAAAATGAAAGTACCGCAAGAATTCCCTGACATTTTTCTGACTCAAAACCAGGGCCGATGGACTGATCGCCTTGGCCAACCCGTAAGAGATAAAGGCCGCAGTCGGCCTGGAATGACAGGAAGCACAATTGAGCGTATGGACTTCTTTCCCCTTGGATAAGGAACCGGTATCCGTGGATGGGGTCTTAGGGAAGACCACAGCAAATTCCCTGGCCCAATAGGCTCTCAAAGCCCCGGCCTCGGCCTCATCGGATATGGAAGAATATTCGGAAACCATCTCTTCATAACGCTCATGGGAAACAATCTTGGTGGCCTCCAAAAAGAAACCCGAAAGGGCAATCAAAGCCAGAACCACCAGGGCATAGATATCCATACGGCGGGTCGTCAAGCGCATTACCCGGTTGAAGATCCGGCGATAGGCGGCCATAGCCAGACCTAACAGCATCATGGCCCCAAAGAAGTTTCTAAGGAAAAGAAAGGGATTGAGGGTGGAAAAGTATTCGGAAAATAATTTCTGGCTTACATAGCGGTCCAAAGCGTGCATCAGGAGGAGAAAAATAAATCCATAGGCGATACAAAAGTGCATGAACCAGCGGGCAAATCCTTCCCGGGCGATCTGTTTTTGAATAAATACATCCCAAAACCAGATCTTCATCAGGCGGAATAATTTGAAGCTGAAAAAAGTTACGAATATCCCTTTAACCGCTTCCTTAATTCTTTTACCCCCGGAGGGGCTTTCGGTCGAATCACCCGTCCCACTCCGAAACCACATAAAAACCTTATAACCGGTCCCCGTCCCTAAAAGAATTAAAGCGGCATATAAGCTGATCGAGAAGACCATGGATCACCTTCTATCTTTGGATTTTCATTATTTGGATTAGGAGGTTTTTCCCTCAAAAAATAAGGTCGAGACCATAAGTGTTTAAAGAGATATTGACATCCGCAAAATGATCCTTACTATAATATATATTTAATTTCAGATACAATGATTATATTAATTTGTGTATTTTTAATCAAACCAATCGAATACCTGAAACTAAAGGGAGAGAAGGCATTGTTAAATGAATACAAAACAGTTTCTTGAAATTCGACGATATTTAGATAAAACCCAAAATCAAATGTCACAATTATTGGGCGTCTCCGTCAAAGCCATACAAAGCTTTGAACAAGGCCTTAGGAAAATTCCTGTTCATATCGAACGACAAATGTGGTTTATTTTGGCCATGCAACGATCTGACACCTTGAAAAAGAAACCTTGTTGGATTATCAAAAAGTGTCCAACGGAAATCAAACGAAAATGTCCGGCTTGGGAATTCCAAGTGGGGCATCTCTGTTGGTTTATTAACGGTACGATCTGTCTGGGAGAGGTACAAGATACTTGGGAGAAAAAAATGAAAATATGCCGCCAATGCGATATATTTCAGTCTATCATGTCCTCTCCTGTAACAAAAAGAACCAATTAATCCGAGGCCTTATCAGCGGATGGGTGAAGTTGTCCTCTCTAACTGTAGATCTTCTCAATAATCCCTCTGCCACTTCGCTTGCTAGGGTTGCTTTGAATGCTCAAATAGGCACTCCACAATCGATTGAAGGACCATGATTTCAACATCCCAACCAAAGAAAAGGGTTGTACCCTTAAAGATTTCGAGTACTCTCCGTTTTCTTATCCGGCACCGGATCACTGATGCGATAAAGGGTTAAGGGCAAGTACCAACTCTACCCATCACCCTCTCGACCATCATTCAGATGGCATCTTTTTCTCGATCAAACATTTTTTAAATTAACTTAATCGGCTCGTACCCTTGGTGATCGAAGCAAAGAAAACGGCGTTTCAAAGGGTCTCTCTTTGTATCGGGGCAATAATTTTTTGTTCCGTCCATCAATCCCGGTCAAGAAATACCAGGAGGAGGTTTTTCGACTGAACCAAGCCTCGCCGGTCACGTGTCGGCCTTTAATTCGAACCCCAGCCTGCAAGATCTCAAAATCACCATCTTCTTTGGGTATTCCGTAAACGCGAGCCTCACGTTCCTTCCCATCCTCACAAGAAACCATTTGTTTTTTCATTTCTTTCCCTCCTTGACCAAAAGTATTAAAAGGAAAGGTTGGCTGACTTATTTACCTTGTGGCCATTGTTCTTTATTTTACCGATCCCCTTGGTTAACTCCATCAGGACTCCGAGACCTTGCTTCACTTCCGAGCTCGAGCAGGCACGAAGAAGACCTATAGGACCCACTTTTTTTGACCTTGTCAGGTCCACGTTGGCAGGTACTTCGGCCATTTTTTCCAGAAAGGCTAAGGCTTGAGGATCGGCCATTTTTTCGGTCAATTTAAGTAAGGAGACCATGCTGTCACCGATCCGGTCGATTTCTTCGGGGGAGAAGGCCTGGGCGAACTTGGCCCGTAAATCCAAGGTAGCCTGAATGATTCGAAAAATCCCTTTTCTTTCCATTTCATCCAGATAATTGATCATCTGAGGTACGGCCGACTTGAGTAATGGTTCCAAGGTATTAACAAAATCAATGATATTCTCCAGTTGGCCGAGGACGTAGGTAATATTTTTTACGCTTCGGAGTAATCGTTTTATCAGAACCATCAGGTCTTCGAGTTGGAAGGCAGATTCGACTTCTTCAAGCTCTTTGATCATCAACTGAACAGCCTGATTACCCATGGGCTTTAAATCATCCTTAAGCTCCTTTATTCCTTTTGCGTTTTGCGCTAAAGGCGCAATTTGCGTTTCGATGTTCTCAAGTCGTTCAAGAATTAATCTCTCGATATTCATATTCATGCTATGCCTCCTCTTGTCAGACAAGGCCCGATCTTAACTTTCCGGCCATGGTAAATTGAGGCTCCAGAGGCAGCTCAAGGCCCCTAAGCATCATGTTCCAATAAACCCACTTAAACATCATCTTCCCCCAGTAGTTAAAGTTGCTGTCCCCGAGCAAAGTAAAAGGGCCGAGGCCCGGGAAAGGGTATTTCCCTGGAAGCGGTTCGACCTTGTAATTAAAATCAATCAGAACCGCTTTCTCATATCCGGAAACGATAAAACAGGTGGCATGACCATCAAAGGTTGGTTTAGGCTCTTGGTCCTCTATCTCGAGCAAAATATTTTTTAGAACCGTATTGGCCTCATAATGGGCCACTGCGCCGGCCTTGGAGGTAGGTACATTCGTTGCATCCCCAAGAACATAAATATGGTCATAATTTTTGGCTTTGAGGGTGAAATGATCGGTATCGATAAACCCCATTGGGTCCCCCAGATTTGAGTCCAAAACATATTGAGCACCGAAGTTGGGTGGGATGGACACCAGCAGATCATAGTTAATTTTATCCCCTTTGTGGGACTCGATGGTTTTCTCATCGGCGTTGACCTGGGCGATATCGAAATTCGGGGTAACTTTGAGATTCTTTTGTTCGGCAATGACGGCCAGAGCTTTGGACGCCATCGGTTTGGTGAAAATGCCAGCGACGGGAGTTACAAATTCAATCTCGACCTTATCCCGGCAGCCATTGACGGTAAAGAACCAATCGGCCATAAAAATAAATTCTATGGGTGCCACCGGACATTTATAGGGAAGTTCAGCAATGTTCATTACCACCCGGCCGGAGTTAAATTTCCTCAACCTCTTATGGAGTTCCAAGGCCCCTTCCAAGGAATAAAAGGTGTGGACATTACCATACCAGTCATTCTTCATGCCCTCGACTTCCTCCGGCATGATCCGACAACCAGAGGCGATGATCAGCCAATCGTAGTCATAGCGGCTTCTTTTGCCTTCTACCTGGCGTTTATCGGGATTGACTCCAACCACCTCATCCAGGACGAAATTTACACCCTTTGGAATAAATTCCCTTTTAGGTTTTATACAATCTTCCTTGGTGTAGATACCGAAAGGAATGAACAGCCAGCCAGGTTGGTAGTGGTGGATCTCTTCATGGTCAATGATCGTGATCTGCCAGTCGGGTTCGCTCAATTCTTGGCGTAACATATTGGCTATAATGGTTCCACCGGCACCTGAACCCAAAATGATAATTTTCTTCATCTATATTCTCCTCCTTTTAAATTAGAGTTCCAAGGCAAGGACTATTTTCAATTTAAATACAGACTACGAAAAAAAAGGGCCTTCGTTCAGATTTTCCTTTAGCGTTGTTTTTTAAATTTACATGGAATCTCCCTTCAATACCTCAACTTAGTATTTATTATCCTACAATATGGTAGTTATAGCACCACATTGTTGTATCTCTGTCAAGTGTTTTTTATTTTCTTTCAATAATTTTTTTGATCGCTTGATAAAAAGGCATCATTCTGATGAGAACAGAAGCCCAAAAGATTTTTAACTAATTGAAAATCCTTTATTCCGGTTTTCCGGGCCAGTTTCTCCGTAATCTTTGTTTAGGATCTTCCATCGCTCTGGCCGATTCATCCAGGTATGGACGGCAGGTCGTCAGGGTTTTACCTCTCGGGCCAATCGACAATTGACAGAAACGACTTAACCCCTACCTCCAGGCTTAATTCAAAGGAACGTTGACCGGCTCAAGATGTTAAGGGTTTTATTGTAATTTTGACCTACCAAGGTCAGCCGGAATTGGGTTTGGAGGGTCTTCTTTTCTGGGTTGTCCAAAGGGAACCCACAACCGAAATTGGGACCAGCTCCGTAGAAGAGTGACTGAGCATTGCCTTTAATGCGAAGAAACTCAGCCAGGACAGCTAAGCCAATTGAATCATAATTAAATGTTACCAAGCGGAAAGTAGGACAAAAGAAGAACTTGAAAAAATTACCGAAAACGATAATAATATATTAATGAAGTCGACTCCTGCCTTTTTAAAAATCATTCTGGATAGTATTACCGAAGGGGTCTTCACTATCAACAAAAATAGAGTGATCACCTCCTTCAACCAGGCTGCTGAAAGGATAACCGGATTCCCCAAAGAAGACGCGATCGGCAAGAAATGTTTTGAAGTTTTTCAGGCCGACATCTGTCAGGAATCCTGCGCCCTGGCCCAAACCCTGAGAACCGGAAAAAACGTTGTGGATCAGCCGGTCAATATTTTGGATGCCCGGGGCATGGTGATTCCCATCAGCGTGACGACCGCTGTTCTAAAAGACAGCCAGGGCAGGATGCTAGGTGGGGTGGAAACCTTCCGGGATTTAAGCACCATCGAGGCTCTGCGAAAAGAAATCACTAAAAAATATACAGTAAACGATATTATCGGTAAAAACGACCTATTGCAAAATATCTTCAATACTCTCCCGGATATTGCCCAGAGTGATAGTTCCGTTTTAATCCAAGGAGCCAGTGGATCCGGCAAAGAGCTTCTGGCTAAAGCCATTCACAACCTGAGTCCCCGGAAAGCAAAACCATTCTTAGCCCTCAACTGCAGTGCATTGCCTGAAACTCTACTTGAATCCGAGCTCTTCGGCTATGTTCGAGGGGCTTTTACTGACGCCAAAAAAGACAAACCCGGAAAGTTTGCTATAGCCGATTCCGGGACTTTATTTTTGGACGAGATAGGCGATCTTCCGTTGACTGTTCAAGCCAAACTTCTAAGAGTCCTTCAGGAAAAAAATTTTGAGCCTCTGGGTTCAAATATCAGTAAACCGCTCAAAGCTCGATTGATTTCGGCCAGTAACAAAGATCTTAAGGGACTGGTTAAGAATGGTTCCTTTAGAGATGATCTATATTATCGTCTTAAAGTGATCCAGATCGACCTGCCGACACTACAAGAGCGACGTGAAGATATCCCCCTTTTGATCGACCATTTCATTACTAAATTCAATTTTCGAACCGGCAAAAAGATAACCCAGGTTTCCCCGAAAGTCCTTCAACTATTAATGCATTATGAATATCCTGGAAATATCCGGGAACTGGAAAATATCATCGAACACGCTTTTGTCCTCTGTCATGGTTCAACCATTCAGCTGGCCCATCTGCCTCCGGAGCTCATCAACGGGGAGGTTGGCGATCCCTCTCCCTCTTTTGAATCCAAATTAAAAGACCAGGAACGGACTCTCATTCATAAATCTCTGGAAAAATATCACGGCAATCGAACTTTGGCTGCAAAGGAATTAGGCCTCCATCCCACCACCCTCTGGC
>MGQB01000031.1:0-162579 GCA_001797675.1 Deltaproteobacteria bacterium RBG_13_43_22
ACCCCCTGATAGCGTTTGGCATGTTCCTTGGCAATGGTTTCCAGACTTTGGGGGGTGAAAAAAGAATGATAGGTCTTTCCGTTAAGATCCTCGGGACTTTCAATTTCAAGCATGGCGCACATAGCTTGATTTATATAAATCGTGGTCCCATCCGGATTAATTTCCCATACGCCGAAAGGACTGTTTTCAATTAATGCCCCATATCGTTTTTGACCCTCCTTAGGGGCCTCCTCGGCATATCGGGAATTAGACTCTGTTTCTTCCCAACGGGCTACCTGCTGACGCAGTGCTTCTAATTCCTTGATCAGTTCCGCTTTGGTTCTATGGGTATCATTCATCTTGTAATTCTCAAATTAGAATTTACAATAAAAAACCCCATCTCTTTTGATCAAGAAATGGGGTTAATTTTCCTCCTTGCCCGGCTTTGCTCACCTTTATTGTGGGTTGGCAACAAAAACAGGTTAACTTCCTATTCCTAAGTAAGTTAACTTTATTCTCTGCTTAATTTCCTAAAATATCAAGTCCCTTTTATTGGACCGTTTGAACTCTTGTGTTTTTTTCAAAATGACAAGTTTGAGGACTTTAGGAAGGAGCTCTCATCGATTAATTTACTTGATATTTCAATAAATTTGTAATAATAGCGCTAATAGGTCCCATAGAAAGGACTAAACCTTATAGGAGGGGAAGCTTATGAATAAAGGTGATCTGATCCAAGAATTGGCGAAAGTCGTATGTACCAAAAAAGAAGCGGAGGCTGCGGTTAATACCATCTTTGGGGCTATTACAAAGGCCTTGAAGAAGGGCAACAAAGTAACCCTGATTGGTTTTGGCACCTTCAGCGTGACCAAGAGAGCCGCCCGGAAAGGACGTAACCCACAAACTGGTAAGGAGATGAAGATCGCCGCCAGAAAGGTCCCCAAGTTCACTCCAGGCAAGGGCCTGAAGACCGCTGTAAAATAGTTTTCTCTGTAATCGGGGATATGGGAGGTCATGGCCGCCGCAAATCTAAGGGAGCGAATGTTTTATTTGCCGGTTATTCTTGGATCGATAAATGATCCGGGCGATTTTTTAACTGTCAAAATAAACCCATGAATTATAAAGGGTCAGAATTCCAAAAATTGGACAAACTACTCCCTTTGCATCCCGAATTTTGCTTAAACGGTGAAGTGATCTGCGAAAGCCCCGAAATTGTTGTCAAAGGCTTCCTCATGGAAAGGAAACTGAGAATCCGATGAGTCTATCTGAAGTTCACAGGCTTTGGTTTTAGGTGAGGGTCCATGGTTATTTTGCAACTGGTATCTTCATTTCCTTGATAGTCGGCGCTCGTAGCCTTCTTTCGCCTGACTGAGTACCAAGTCCATAAATCCGGAATCCCACAGAAACCGTTTTTGTCAATTTACTTTCTTACCAGCCCCATCTCATCCGTGAAAGAATCTCCTGACCCTGCACGTTTTGCAAGATCAAGTATTGTATCCCAAGAAAGATACAGGGGCTCGGCATTATAATCAATCACATCAATGCGCAAGCCGTGTGCGTCCCAGAAAATGGTAAATCCTTCTCGTGGATAATCAATGTGACCTGTATTGTCTGAATCTGTCATTGCCAGTTCCTTTCTACTTTAAAGCCTCTACCGCCTTTTTACATTCCCACCTCATGCTTGGCTACATCCCGTGAGCAGGGTAGCCCTCTCCAAAATGAAGGTTTGAGGCTTTCAGGAAAAAGTCCTCAAGTTCCCACGAAAATTGCCTCTTCATCCTTTTTTTTCGACTTCACCTACCTATACGTAACAAAATGAATTGACCGAAAGAAAGGCTAAGGGTCATTATTTAATCTGCTTTTTCTAAAGAGAAGGAGATGAGAAATGACCAAGGCCAATGTTATTTTTAAAACGGACCTGACGAGGGGCAAGAAAGGTTTTGAACAGCATTCTTCATCAACCACAATTGATCGTATTCTCCAGAAGCTTACCCGAATAGACCTTCCGGCTAAGGACCATCTTGAATGTTATATGCGCCACAAGTGGCGTCTGAATCATAAACCTCGCACACTTTTTAGTTCTTTCCATTCTGTTACTCTCTTCCTGGCCTTCTTTAAGGGCTTAGGGAAGATCCGGCTCGAAGAGACCACGAAAGATGATCTGGAGGCCTTTATTGAGCACGAGCAGGACCGGGGCCTTAACATCACCACAGTGAGGACCCGGCTGGTCTGCCTGATAGCCTTTCTGCATTTTCTGATCGAAGAGGAAATCCTTCCCGGAACCATCCTTAGGAAGCGTATCAAACTGAAACTCCCGGAGGCCCTGCCTCGGGCCATTATCCCCACGGATGTGAAAAGGCTTTTATCGGTTATCGCGGACACTCAGGAACGAGCTTTGATCCTGATTCTTTTGAGGACCGGCATACGCATCGGAGAGGCCCTGGGTCTCACCCTAAACGATTTGGACATTAGAGACAGGAAAATCCATCTTTTTGAAGGAGAGAAAAACAGTATGGGAAGAGTGGTCTACCTGAGTGATGATGCGCTGTTTGCCCTAAAAAGATGGCTCCGTCAAAGAGACCAGCGGAAGGAATTTATTTTTTATACCCGAAGCTATACCCGTATGTCCTACAGTACTGCCCGGAGCCGTTTTAGCCGCTATCTTAATAGAGCAGGGCTCGAAGAAAAAGGTTACACGGTCCACTGTCTTCGTCATACCTTTGCCAGCGAGCTTTTAAACGCTGGAATGCGTCTGGAATGTCTGCAGCAGCTAATGGGTCATCAGGACATTGAGGTAACCCGTCGCTACGCCCGGCTCACCGACCGAACCCGAGAAGAGGAGTACTTCCAGGCCATGGCTCTTATTGAGCGGGGAGGGATCAATGGAATCTACTGAACTGATCAAGTACCGGAGATCCTTGAGGCGTAAGAACTGCTCCATCCATACGGTGAAAAACTACTTGAACATCTTACAGCACTTCACCCTTTGGGTCTCCGTTCCCCTGGCCGAGGTGACCCGCCGGGAGATAGGGTCCTATGTGGATCACTTGCTTCGAAAGAGGCTAAAACCCAAGACGATCACCTGTCACCTCCAAACCATACGTCTGTTCTTCGACTATCTGATCGACGAGGAAGGGATGAACCTGATCAATCCGGTTACCCGGGTATCCATCCGTCTACCCAAGCCCCTTCCTCGGCACCTGAAAGATGACCAGGTGGGTCGGCTTTTTACCATAATAACTGATCTAAGGGATCGGGCTATGTTCCTGCTTATGTTGCGCTGCGGCCTCCGGGTGGAAGAGGTTGCAAGACTTACCGTAGATGCGATAGAATACCAAAGAAAAAGGCTTTTGGTCATAAATGGGAAAGGGGGAAAGGACCGGGTCGTCTACCTGAGTGATGATGTGCGTTCCGCCTTGGAGGTGTATCTGAAGGGGCGGTCATCGAAAGCCAAAGGATTATTCCTGGTGCAGAAGGGTCCGATGTGCGGGAAAGCGATATCGGTCCGGGGTATCCAGAAGAGGATTGAATATTATAGCCGAAAGAGCCAACTGGATGTTTCCTGCCACCAACTTAGGCACACCATGGCCACTCGCTCCTCAATGCCGACGCCGGTCTGGCCACCATCCAGGACCTTCTGGGGCATAGCCAGATTACAACTACCCAGCGATACTGCCGGGTATCCAATCTCAAGGTACAGCGGGATTACTACCAGGCTATGCAGGTCGTGATGGAACGCTCTCAGTCACTTGAGTATGATTAGGAAGGTAATTAGAAAAATAAGTAAAAGAAAAATATAATTTAACTAACTAATAATAATAGAAAAAGCAGATTATGTTACGTATAGCACCTACAAATCCACTAAAAGGGCAGCCTCTAAAATTAACTATTACCGATTGAAATTGAGCAAAACGGCGGCGAGAACGCTCAGCATCAGTTGCGGCGCGCAGCCCCGTCAGCTGCATGCTGCTGTTAGGCGGCCCGCGATTGAACTGTGACGTGTCAAGACCAGCTACCCATTGGAATTGTCGCTATTATCGGGAAGTGATCAGATACCTTCGTGCTGTGATCAACGATGTTCATCCTGAGTGCCTGCGCGTGAATTATCCGGGGGTCCATGGCTACGAACATTGGGCCGGCAAATACGTAGTCGAGCACGATTCGCCCAGCATCACTGGCCTTGGTGCCGGCCCCCTTGTCGAGTACTGTGTCGACAAAATTCATACGTTTCACAAACTCGTACTCTTCAGAAGTCTCGGTGAAGTTAAAGGCGCCCGCCAGTACCCATATAGGCGTGCAACGATCGAAGCTCTCGTGTTCCTCAGGGCTGCGCCGTTGGCCTCGGAATGGATAGCCCGCGTGGCGCCAGTTGTTGTACCTTGAAACAATGCCATGAACGATGATCTCCAGTTGCGCTTTCCTGCGCGAGGCTGCTTCGACATCAAGGTTTGGCAATCCTTGGCGTTCGCCAACCACAGTTCCAAGTTGCACGTTCACTACAAAGACGTCCAGGGGTCGACTTCCACTAGTTCCAATGTCTCTTGGCTTCGCAGACGCGAAGACGAAGTGCGCGACATGGGCGGCTCGTGGCTCAGTGTTGCGATCACCAAAGTAGAGGCCCGATTCGAGATGGACGTGTTCGATCGCTACACTCCGCTCCGCCAGCGATACAGGTGTGGAACCAATCGCAGGGAGATCCCATACGCCGAAGAGGGGCGCGTCCGTTCTAACGAGCAGGGCGTTCCCCTTGGTGAAATATGTCCCAGCAGGCCAATGACCCGCTTGACGGACCTTTGCCCACTTCGACCTCGCGGGGATCAACGTGCTGTCGATTAGTGGTACGGGGTAGTAGCTGTAGCCGTGAATTGGTTCGATGAGATCTTCAATCTCTGCAGTGTCGGTCCTACAGCGCGTCACTTCCTGAAGGGTGACAACGTCAGGATGGTATCGCTGCAGCAATTCAGTCAGTTCGCTGTTTAGTTCACGCTTGAACTTCAGGCGCGTGTCCCCGGCGAGTTCGAGAAACTTATCTCCGCCGATATTCCAGTTTAGAACACGGAATCCATCCGCAGGGTCCGTGGGAACACCGATGGGTGCGACGTCATCATCGGCAACAAGGAGTCTTCGAAGGAGGGCCGTCAAAGCCGGCTCATATGAGCTCTCTTCTCTAAAATCCGCCCACACCCTGCCTGTCAAGAAGCCTGGAATGTCGCAGTCCCTGTAGAGAATGGGAAGTACTTTAATCTTCTTGCCCTTGATCTCTTGGTTCAGAGCGATCTCGACTTCGCGCTGGACCCATTCAGAGCGAATCGAATCTGGCGAGAGCAACACGCCAAGGTATTCCATCTCACGAATGGCTTCGTCGAGCTTTCTGATGAGAGAATCGCCGACGACCATCTCCGCGTCGTCAACCCACACACGAAGCGCATGTGCTTTAAGATCTCGCGCAAGGCGCCTAGCAAAGGCCTTGTCCTTTGTGCTGTGGGAAAGGAAGATACTGGACACTGAGTCGCCTCCTAAGGTCCTGTTTTGATCCGCCTAACGGCGAGTTGAGCGGTTCGTAATCGGGCTGGCGAGCTTGCTCGCCAAGTCCGAGGACGAATGCACTCGAACGATTTTGTTCCGGGACGCGAATCAGCGCACATCGGAATAAATCGGGCGAGGCGCAAAGTGCAACTCGCCGTTCCGGCGTGCGCAGCGCGCCGGAACAATTATTATACGAAGTTCGCCTTTCCTGGATATTTATAATTAAAGATGGTCCAAATTAATTTTTATTGCAATATAGGTAGTTAATATACCAAGGAACATAATTTTTTACCATATATATTTACTCCTTATTAACAGAAAATACGAACTTCGTAATATCTGAGTTTTTTGCCCAACCGCTTTTATTGAATACCGTTACCAATCGTTCATTTTAAGTAGAAGCCAAGGGAAGTTAGCTTTGAGATTGACTAATGACCGCTGTTCCGTACTCTTTGGTTGGGGAATACTTTCTAAGAATTGTTTATCATAAAGCATTTGAAACTTTCTTTGATAGAACTTTGCGTTTGAATAGTCAGAGTATAAAATAAGAAAAAGACCGGGTCAAGAAGTGAAATAGGTCGAAAGGCGGGGGATGGAAGCTGAGATTCCGAGTAGTCTATCTGAAGTTCGAGGGATTTGGGTTTGGTTGGGGATCTCTGATTGGGTTGCCGATAGTTTAGATGTCCAGGTGACCTGAAAATGATTAACGATTGAACTCTTGCCTTTTTTCAAAAGAGGCAACTTGTGGACTTCAGGAAGTACTCTTCGAAAGGATCTCCCACCTAATCTATCTACCCCACCTCAAAAACCAGCCATACCTTGTTTAACCATTCGATTTAATACCAAATAGACGGGATATTAAATGAAGATATAGGCCAATCCCCATCCCTCTGGCCCATGATATCCCAAAATCGCCCTGTCAGCTATTTTTTTCTTCAAACTTGACTTTATTGGACAAACTCCCGTGGTAAATGGGTCTGACCGATCCTTCCGGATGTTAAAAATTAGGAATAAGGTCAGCTATCCGGGAAATATCCAAGGAGATAGGGATTCCTCAAGGGACATTAAAAAGATGGTATTACCCTGATGAGTGTCCCGAAAATGGGACAGTTGAAACCGAACCAAAAACGAAAAACTAATTAATTATTGTGGCCAAAACCTTTAACGCCAGCTTCAATTGGTCATCATCTGCCTTGTTCAAGAGGGAAGATATTAAGGACTTCCTTTTGGCGGGATCTTCTATCTGAGGAAAGCTGAAAATTACACCCAAGTCTACTTCAAGGCATTGGGCCAAGTTTATCAGAGTGTTTAAGGTTGGGTTTTCTCGTCCCCTCTCTATGCTGCTTAGGTATTTTGGACTGATCTCCATTTTTTCAGCCAATTGATCTTGAGTAAATCCCTTCTTCTTCCTTATCTCCGAAATCCGGATGCCTATCATCTTTTTGGTGTCCACTTTTAACCCTCCTTATTTCTGGTTTATATGTTGCCAGAAAATTGGAGAGCAAATAACCATCTAATACATAGAAAAAACTTGACAAAATTATTGTATTGGCATTAATTCATTTAAAAACCATAAAAGTTATGGATTCTTTGATTATCTTTTTATTAGGTCTTTCGTTATTAACCTCAAAATAGAGGATTCAATGATGGAAAACTATTGACCCCATTTCTCATAGAGAGGTGGGGTTTTTTTGTGATTGAAAATAGTATGAATTGCCAGAGGAAATCCATCGGTTGATAGAAGTTCAGGAAAGTCCGGGAGTGCCTTTATGATTGATGAAGCTGATCTCAATTCCAAAGAAAACCGTGAGGATTTCAATCGGCTATTGGAAAAGGCGGGTCAGGCTGGTAAATCCCTTGAAGAATATGTACAAGACCTACCTCTCAGTAAGAAGAAAAAGAGGCAATAATAAAATATCGAAAAAAGCTTGAGGAAAAGGAAAATCCGATGAGCACTCACGAAGATATCATGCGTTACAAGAACTTGGCCGAGACAGGAGATGCGGCTGCCCAATGCTGGCTGGGTTGGATGTATCAAAGTGGTGAAGGTGTTCCAATCGACTATACTGAAGCCATGAAGTGGTATCGCAAGGCGGCTGAGCAAGGGAACACGGCTGCCCAGAACAACCTTGGAACGATGTATCAAAGTGGTAAAGGAGTTCCAGTCGATTATACTGAAGCCATGAAGTGGTATCGCAAGGCGGCAGGTCAGGGGAATTCGGCTGCCCAGAAAAATCTGGATCAGATGAAAGCCAAAGGTATTGGAGAAGAATGGAAGAAGGAAAGGCTGTCGAAAAAAATAAATACAGCAAAAGAGAAAGAACCTCTCAACTATGCGGGTTTCTGGATACGTGTCAGTGCCTTTTTGATTGACATGGTTGTGATGTTCATTCCCGGCTGTCTGGTTTTAATTCTTTTACGTACCTCAACGCCCGCATCAGAGATCAACCTCATGAATTTTTTTTATAACGGAGTAATCTGGTGGCTATATTCCGCAGTCCTTGTGTCGTCGGTTTGGCAGGGAACCGTTGGAAAGAAAGTGCTGGGCCTCAAGGTCACAGACCTGAGCGGTCAAAGAATTTCCTTCGGACGGGCTACGGGGCGCTATTTCTCGACATCTGTATCTGCACTGCTGCTGGGCATTGGGTTAATGATGGTTGGCTGGACACGGAGGAAACAAGGACTGCATGACATGATGGCCAGTACCCTTGTGGTAAAGCAACAGGGAGGGTTATTACTAATGGCCACAAAAGGTGCTAATATTGATGTACGCCTCAAGCCACTTATAACCTTGCCCAATGTATTATTCATTCTGTATCTATTAATAGGCGTTCCTCTGTATTTAATAGCCTTTCCCGAACCTAAATCGCTCTCACCATTCTACAGGATGGGAGAGTTTATTGGTATTATAATAATTCCATTTATCTTTGTTGTTCTTCATAATATGAAAAAGAGTAGTAAGCTGCTAATAATTACTTCAAGTATCATTTCTATCATCTTTATTCTATTAACCGTCTTTGGGACTCTTGGCGGTCTGGGAATGAGGTTGTTTGGGAAAGAAACCGGCTTGAAATCAGTACAGCCAGAAATTGTATTGGATTTTGTAGATCCCTTTAAATCTTACAATCTCGATCGTCCCCATGATGTCATCGAAACCTGTCGTCAGGCCCTAAACATCAATCCGAAGGATATCAATGCCTGGTACGGTCTCGGTCTCGCTTACAACAAACTTGAGCGCTACAACGACGCCATCGATGCCTATCGGCAGGCCCTGCGTATCGATCCGAAATCTGCCGATACCTGGTACAACCTCGGAGTCGCTTACGCCAATTCCGGCAACCGTTCAGCCGCCCTGGATGCCGTCCAGGAATTGCGACGTCTTAATCCGGCAATGGCCGATAAACTTTTCAACCTGATCGGGCCACGCTGATGGAATTGGAAAGGTTATTTCATGTAAGGGCAGAAAAGAACCTTTGCTCGGGCTCAAGGGAGGTTAGGGGACGGAGGGGACTTTGAGGAAAGACATAAAGCACACATTGACCCACCCAGGGAATATCTAATTAAATAAATATCTTAGAGAAGGTGAATTGCAGACATTATTTTTTTTACTTGACAAACTTAATCAATGAGTATTTAATTGTGTTTAATATTAATAAAGGGAGAAATTACTTCTAAGTAAAAATTAGATCCGCACCGAATGTCTGGCCGGACATTTAAGAGCGGAGGTCGATAAAACCAAAAGGCGAAAACTGGGGCTTGCAACTCAGTTTTCGCCTTTTTTTTTGCCCAAAGGAGGACATTGGACATGGAAAAAGAAAACCTGCTTAACGTCAACGAAACCGCTGAATTCTTAAACGTAAAATCCGGGACTATCCGCTATTGGCGGAACAGAGGCTTCCTTCCAGTCGTGAAGATCCAGGGAACGATCCGATTCAGAAAAAGTGACCTTCAACAACTGATTATAGAAAATTTCATTCCCGTGCGTGAAGCAAAGAAAAATCAAAACGCATAAGAGCAAAAAAAACCCC
The DNA here is from genome assembly GCA_001797675.1 of Deltaproteobacteria bacterium RBG_13_43_22. GTDB lineage: Bacteria > Desulfobacterota > RBG-13-43-22 > RBG-13-43-22 > RBG-13-43-22 > RBG-13-43-22. The sequence goes on from MGQB01000031.1 coordinate 9,531, forward strand.
TCAGCCGGGGCGGGCTAAGGGGCCGAAAGAAAATGATTGGGAAAAATATTTATGAAAAATTATACCAGCAATCCTACCTTTTTGTCAAATGAAAACCTGCTTCGCATTTTCAATCCTACCGGCAAATCGCCTACTGCTGAGTTCTGGTGGAAATCTAAGAACGAGAAAGGCGTTTCTCCTGTTTACGGGAATAAGTTTAAAAAGGAGTTTTACCGGATCAGAAAAGGGATCACCAACCCTGCACGAACAGGAGTAAAGTCTCTCTCTGCCATGCGGTTATTAAATGCCAGTATCTGGCTTTTTCGTGAAGCAAGCCAGGTTTGTCGGAAGGCGCACCATGAGATATCGTGACCGGGGACGTTCTAAAAAACTGCCACCCTTTGTCCCTATCCTGAAAGATATGATAAAAAGCCCTGCATATCTTCAACTGACCAATGCCTCACGGACGGCCTATCTCTTATTAAAATTTCAATGCAAGCACTTTGACCAAGATGAGGTAAAGTTTCCTTTTTCGGATGCTGAGAAGTATATGCACCGGCATACCTTCCGGGACTCAATTAATCAACTTGCCGAGCTTGGTTTTATTGAGAAGTCTTTTGTCGGTGGTATGTTTAGAAGAACTAATATCTATAAATTCATAGAGGGATGGAAAGGCATAGAACCAAAGACAGAGGATATGGCAAATTCTATAAGGGGGTATAATAATAGCCCCACTAAAAAGGTCTTAAAAGTGGCAAACAAGGTATAAAATTAGCACCACATGAATTTAAAAACCAGTTTTGACGGGTATAAAAATAGCACCACTCACAGTTATAAAATTAGCACCTATCTTTAAGGCAATGATCTTAAGTGGAGTATTATGACAACACCGAAAAGAGCAATTAGAGATTTTTGTGTCTGGTGCATGAATGGCCAGGCCAATGAAGTAAAACTCTGTCCTTCTGAGGATTGCGCTTTATATCTTCTAAGGCGTGGCCGGGGACCCGGATCAAAGCTCAAACCTATCCGGGCCAAGTGTCTGGATTGTTCAGGTCAGAACATGGGAGAAATTAATCGATGTCCTCAAATGGGATGTTCGCTTTATCCTTTCCGGATGGGCAAAAATCCGAATATCAAAAGACCGGATCTGATAGGCCGTAGAATGCCCCGTTTTTCCAGGAATTCGCCAATAGACAGGCCGATTTCAGAGCAAAGTCACCTTAACCCATAGGTGTTTATACCCTGGGGGGAATATCGTTTAAACTAGGGCCTTCTGTAAAGCCAGTGAATGGTTAAAACTGACGAGGCCGAACGTAAAATGGGCAAAATAAAAAAACAGGACATATCCTATTTTCCAACGAGCGAGATCATAACGGCACATGAGAACGGCTTACTATACGATAATTTTGCTCCTAACGCCGACGAAGACGATGATAAACTCTATTATTCAATCAAGGAGGAAGGGATCAGGGAACCGCTTCACATTTCAGCGGATGGCGTGCTTCTTTCTGGACACCGTCGCCTTGCCGCCGCTGACCGGCTTGGCCTGGAGACGGTTCCATGTATCATTGCCGATGATGTTGTATTTGATGATCTAACAGCAGATGAACGTTTGAGCGTACTTGCCATATACAATAAGCAGAGGGATAAGAGCCACGCTGAGCGTCTTCGGGAGGCCATGCTGGAGATTGACCCGGATGAAGCTTATGAACGCCTTCTGCAGGATCGAAACAACCGACGGCAGGTTGATATTGAGGATAACATTACCCTGGGTGTTATCAAGAAGCGGGCAAGAATCACCACCAAGGCATTTCTTCGGGCAGCACAAAAAGCCATTGAATCGGAATCGGAATATTGGCCGTTGACCGTGCGGCGGGTCCACTACCTGCTGTTGAATGATCCGCCATTGCGCCATGATAAGAAACCGGGCTCGACTTATCAAAACGACCTGGGCAGCTACAAGGCATTAACGAACCTACTGATACGGGCACGGCTTACCGGCGACATCCCCCACGCAGCCATTGAAGATGAGACAAGGCCCATAAGGGTTGTGGCGACCCACCAGAACCCGGCTGATTACATCAGGGAGGAGACGGAAGACTTCCTCCGGCACTACGCACGGGATCTTCTCCGGGGGCAGGCTCACCATATTGAGATCCTTGTGGAGAAAAACGCTATCCGAAAGCACGTTGAACTGGTGGCCGATGAATACACAATTCCATGTACCACGGGGCGGGGTTATTCCAGCCTGACGCCCAGGTGGAAAATGGTGCAGCGGTTTAAGCGATCCGGCAAGGATCAGTTGATCCTTCTCATCCTGAGTGACCTCGATCCTGATGGTGAAGAGATAGCGGCCAGCTTCCCCCGATCACTACGTGACGACTTCGGTTTATCAAAGATCGTGGCTCACAAGGTGGCCCTTTCCGGGGACGATGTTCGAGATCACGGCTTGCCATCCGACTTGGAAGCGAAGGAATCATCACCGAACTATAAGAAGTTTGTTGCACGTCACGGGGTCCACGTTGCCGAACTGGACGCGGCTCCAGTTGACCTGCTTCAGGGGAAGCTTCGGGATGCTATTGAGAACTGCCTTGACATGGACCTATCACGGCTGAGGTGGCGAAAGAAAAGAAAGATTATACCTTCATTGCCGCGACAAAGAGGGTGGTCATGAGGGCTATGGGGCCGGACGTATAGCAAAGGAAAGCAGGCAATAGGTTATTCGATGGATGCCAAGTTGACACTACCAGAGGATCTCATTGATCGGATCGTTGACAGGCTGGTTGACAGGCTGGATGAAAAAATTCGGTCTTCCCTCATGGATGTTGAGCAATTGGCCACCTACCTCAACGTGCCGAAGGGCTGGCTTTATGATCGAACACGGGATAAGACCTCCGGGTTTCCATGTATCAAAATCGGAAAATATGTACGCTTTAACCTTCCGGAGGTGATCGAATTTTTAAAGGGTCAGGAATGACCTGCTGATATCCTATCATCTGCTGCTATTATTTTTAAATTATGACAAATAGTTACAGAGCCTGCTACCAAATTGCTACCATAATAAGATGATATTTTACTTGACTTTTTAGACTACCAATGGTAGACTAACCCCATGACTGGAGAAGAATTGAAATCCTGGCGCTTAAAACGGAACCTAACACAAGAGGAATTAGGAGAAATCCTTGGGGTTGCCAAGAACAGCGTTTTTCGCTGGGAGGCAGAAATGCGAAAGATTCCTTCATTTCTTCATCTGGCCCTCGAAGCAATAAATCAAAAGAAAGGAGGTGAGAAAAATGTCATGCGTAAGAAAGCGAAGAGGAAAATGGGTAATTGATTTTTATGATCAGTTTAGAAAAAGGCACTGGGAGACTGTAGGCACCAGCGAAAGGAAGGCTAATAAAAAATTGGCCGAAAGGATTATGGAGGTTGAGGAAGGAACCTTCCTGGTTAGTGGTAATTCTAAAACTTTTGAAGAAGTAGCCAAGGATTGGTTTGAAACTCAAGTGATCCCGAAAAAAAGGCCTAAAACAGCCAGGTATTACCGAAACATTAAAGATAACCATCTGGTTCCCTACTTCGGGAAGGTTAAAGTCAACAGGATCGACTTCAGTCTAATTGAAAAGTATATGTCAAAGAAGTTTGGGGATTATGAGGAGTATCTACGGAAAAAGGAGGAACTTGAAAAAAAAGAAACTAAAATCTCCCTTAAGCGGGTCATTGACAAAGAATCCATTAACAAGACGGTAACTGCATTGGGAACCATCCTTAAATATGCTGCCAGGAGAAGGTTCATCAAATCAAACCCGGTACCGAATGTTGAAAAGTTCCGAAAAGAGGCGGGTAATTTTAAAGAGGAGAAACGATTTCTCACCCCCGAGGAGATTCAACTGCTTTTGAAGCAGGAAGATCCAAAATGGGGGCCTATAATCCTTACTGCTGTTCTCACAGGTATGCGGGAGGAGGAGATACTGGGCCTTCAATGGGGAGATATCGATTGGAACCAAGGACAAATATATATTAACAGGACGCTTCAGGAGGGAGGTTTTTATAATCCCAAGACCAAGACCTCCAGGAGGAAGATAGACATCGACCCGGGCCTTTTGACAGAACTGAAAAAATGGAAACTACGGTGTCCGAAAGGCGAATACGAGATGGTGTTTCCCAATTCTGTGGGAAATCCCATGGATGCCACGCATATGCTTCGCAGGATATTTTATCCAGCACTAAGCAGGGCTAAGGTAGCCAAGATCCGATTCCATGATCTTCGGCATACAAACGCCAGCTTGAGAATCGAAGCAGGTCAGAATCCTAAGTATATCCAGGAGCAGTTAGGTCATAGCAGTATCCAGGTTACCATGGACATTTACGGTCACCTGCTCAGATCAACTAATCAAGATGCAGCCATCAAATTGAGAGAGATCGCCTTCAAGGAGAAGGAAGTCGAAAATACCGATGGTAGCAAAATGGTAGCAGAGGGTTAAAAGGAGGTCTCAATGGTAGGTCAACTAATTCGCAATCAGTTGATATATTTGGAGCCGGCGATGGGATTTGAACCCGCGGCCTGCTGATTACGAATCAGCTGCTCTACCCCTGAGCTACGCCGGCCCGAAAAGAATAATTCCATATTCGTCTGAAATTGTCAATACTAAGGATAAGGGTCAGATCTCAGGAGGTGCAAGAGGTGCAGAGTCGATGGTAAAATTACGGGGTGAGATAGTATTGAAATCAAGCCTAAAGGATGATAGAATTTAAATAATCACGAGATCCAATTCAAAAGGATAAAAGAGAGGGAGTTATGAACCCGGGAAACAGGCAGGCCCATTACGGTCTGGAACATCATGGAATCAAAAACGTGGGGAACATATACTGGAATCCGCCCACCCCCGTTCTCTACGAAGAGATCGTTCGAAGGAGAGAAGGGATGATAGCCCACCTGGGGCCTATCGTCGTACGAACCGGGCATCACACCGGACGGTCGCCCAATGATAAACGGATCGTCCGGGAAAAATCCAGTGAAGACAAGATCTGGTGGAGCCCGGTCAACGTGCCCATGAAGCCGGAAAAGTTTGAAGTCCTCTATTTCCGGATGTTGGCTTATCTCCAGGGCAAGGATATTTTTGTCCAGGACTGTTATGCCGGGGCTGATCCCAAATACCAGGTGCCGATTCGGATCATTACCGAAAGTGCCTGGCACAACCTTTTTTCCCGGAATATGTTCGTTCAGGTGAAAGACCGTTCGAAGCTGGTTTATCATGTTCCCAAATTTACCATCATCAATGTCCCCAAATTCCATGCCATGCCTGAATTGGACGGGACCAATTCCGAGGCCTTTATCATTGTAAATTTCGGAAAGAGATTGATTTTGATCGGCGGCACCATTTACGCCGGGGAGATCAAGAAGTCCGTCTTCACCGTTTTGAATTATCTCTATCCCCAGGAAAAAGTCCTCTCCATGCACTGTTCGGCCAATGTGGGGGAGAGAGGCGATGCGGCCATCTTTTTCGGCCTGTCCGGAACGGGAAAGACCACCCTGTCCGCCGATCCGGAGCGTCTATTGATCGGCGACGACGAACACGGCTGGAGCGACAAAGGCATTTTTAACTTTGAAGGCGGATGTTATGCCAAGGTCATTCGACTTTCCCAGGAAGCCGAACCTGAAATATATGAATGCACCCGGAGGTTCGGTACCATCCTGGAAAATGTGGGCATTGATAACGAAACCCGCCGGATCGATCTGAACGACGGCTCCTTGACGGAAAACACCCGGGCCGCCTATCCCATCAGTCATATCAACCGGGCTATTCGTTCCGGTGTGGGCGGTCATCCTGAAAATATCATTATGCTCACTTACGATGCCTTTGGCGTCTTGCCTCCGATTGCCAAGTTGACTCCGGAACAGGCCATGTATCAATTCCTTTCCGGATATACGGCCAAGGTGGCCGGGACAGAAAAAGGACTCGGAAAAGAGCCCCAGGCCACCTTCAGTACCTGTTTTGGTGCTCCCTTTATGGCCCTTCCTCCGACGGTCTACGCCGGACTTTTGGGGGAACGGATTAAAAAACATCAGGTAAAATGCTGGTTGGTCAATACTGGGATGTCCGGGGGTGTATTCGGAGTCGGGGAGCGAATCAAGATTGCCTATACCCGGGCCATGATCCGTCAGGCCTTACAGGGGAAATTGGAAGAGGTACCCACTCAGAGCGATCCCATCTTCAGCCTTCGGGTTCCTCAATCCTGTGAAGGGGTTCCTGGGGAGATTTTGAATCCCAGATCTACGTGGGGCAAGCCCAGGGAATATGATATCAAGGCCCGTGATCTGGCTGAGAGGTTCAGAGAGAACTTCAAACAATTTGCCCCCAAGGTTTCATCCAAGGTAAGGAGTGCCGGGCCGACCGGGAGTTAACCGGTAAAGCCCGTTCGTTGTTAAGCGCCGGCAAGGGGCAGGTCGTTCATCGAATTGAAGCTATCTGCTTTTCAGAAATTCGAATCCCGGGTCTTTTTCTGTTTATTGTAAGAATTGAGTCGTTTCTTCAAAATTTTTCAAAAGAGAGGGCATTATTTTTTTCAACAGGCCCGGTCGGGCATTAATGATTTCCAGAGCTTTGGGATTTGGTTGAGGGATAAAATCATCTCCCGGATAGCCCAGTTCCAGCGCCCGGCACAGAATATTTCCCAGGTGGACAGCGGCCGTCAGTTCATCGTTTTCCCCCGGAATCACTCCTACCTGGTGATAGCGAATAGCCTGAATTATAGACGAGGGAAACTGCCATCTTTCAGTAATAAGCGCCCCCGTCTCAGTGTGATCCATTCCAAAAACCGTTGCCTCGGAAACCTGAAGAGATTGTCGGCATCTCTTAGAAAGGGCCAAGGCTGCTGCAAACTGATCTTCCGAAAATTCAAAAAAAACCAATTTACCAATATCATGTAAAATCCCGGTTACAAAAAAATTTTCCTGGTTGGGAAGACCCAGGGATTGCCCGATCAGCTTGGCAGCAATGCCGACCGCAATCGAATGTCCCCAAAAATCCACAGGGCGGAAATCCAACACGGCCTCTCTTTTTGTAAAAAAATCCATTACGTGGGAGGCCAAAATTAAATTATAAATTTCATTAAACCCCAAAATGACAATGGCCCGTGAGACGGTATCGATCTGTCCTGAAAAACCATAAAAGGGCGAATTGACGATCTTTAGGACTTTAACCGTGGAGACTTGATCGCAGGCAATGATATTGGAGACATCCTCAGTCGTTGACATAGGGTCGGCCAAGATATCCACCAAAGAAGAGTAGACCGCAGGTAACGTTGAAAATTCTTTAATATTTTCGATTATCCCATCGACCAGTATCATGGTAACGATTTCCTTCCGAAAAAACTATTTCCTTTTGTCATCCTCACCTGGTCGGGTCAGGATGACAAAAGGTATATCGAAAAACATCCTTGCCGGGAGGCCAATAAAGACCTTATGGCAAGGAACGTTGAACAGCCTGCAGAAAGGCCAATTGGATGATTTCTTCCTCTAACGGGTTTTTGGGATGCCAAAATAGACGCTTTTTGATTCGGGACAAAGCGTATCTTTGAATTTTATCCTGCCTGGCCCGATCCCTGAATTCGATTTCCCCGTTTTCGATTAAAGTTTCTGATATTCCACAGGTTTTTACGGTTACAGGTCTTGGGAATCGTTCGCTCTCTTTTTTCATGGTCATTGGTCCCAATCGGTTGAATATCGTTTCTGCCAATACCACCTTCCCGGTTCAAGGGCTACTCAGAGAACCGAGATTGCCCCCGGTGCTTTCCACGAAAAAAATTACGGTTATGATATTAGTTATCGGGATTTTTTCGGAAAAAATTAAGAAAATTGTTCGGGTTTGGGAATATTTTTAGGAAGGAAGGAAAACAGGTTCAAATTTGGGGTGTAAATATGAAAACAGGGCCTTGGGATTCCAAGATTCGAGGGTTCGTTTGGGTGTTTTTTTTTAGAAAGATACAATCTCTTTCCCTGGAATCCTTATTGAATCCTCGACCCCTTTCTTTCGACCGATTCGGTGAAACAATTATCCCTTCAGTAATTGATCGATTCGATTGACCAACGATTGGGTGTTCACTGGTTTCTGAAAGAAGTCATCGGCAAGAGTTTCCATCCCTCCCCTGAGGGTATAGGTGGTCGTTGTGATATGATCCCCTATTGCGGTCAACAGGATGATCGGGATCTCTTTGAAGAAGGCGTCCTTTTTGAGCTCATTACAAACGGCATATCCATCCTTGTCAGGCATCATGACGTCCAGAACGATCAGATCCGGTCTTTCCTTCCGGGCTTTTTCCAAACCTTCGATTCCACCATAAGCAAGGATGGGAACAAAGCCCTTGGCCTCAAGCATCATACTGACGGTTTCCACCAGATCCGGATCGTCATCAACGATTAGGATTCTCTTTTTCTCCATACAACTTGTCAACCGAGGTCTCGATTTTCCTAAAAATTACTGGTGCCCCCGGCGAGACTTGAACTCACGGCCTACAGATTAGGAATCTGCCGCTCTATCCACCTGAGCTACGGGGGCATGATTCAAATATAATCAATTTGGGGAGAGAACTCAACAAGAAATTAGAATTCAGAACTCAGAATTCAGAATCCAGAATCCAGAATGACTTCTTAATCTTTTTATCGTCTCTCCTTATTCTGAATTCTGACTCCTGGCTCCTGAATTCCAGAAATCAAGACAAACTTTTCAGATAACCCACAAAACCGGCGATACTGTTGGCCATGAAGAACCGTTCCCTTTGTTGAGACAGGATATCCATCTGTTGAAAACAGGCCAATAAGGGGTCTTTTTCTAAAAGAATCTCAATTGCCCGTTCCACCACCTTGTTTGAACCGGACCGAAGGATTTCGGTAATCAGTTCTTTCCAGCGAAAGAGCTGCTCACGATATAATTTGAGGATTTCCTGACTGCTGGGATAAATTCCGGTATGGCTGAAATAGATGGCCCGATCTTCTAAGGCCAGCATCTTGTCTACACTGCCTACGGTTTGTTCAAAGAAAAACCGAGGCGGGGTGGGGGGACGAAGATATTTTTTCCCCCCGAAAGAAAGAAAAACTCCGGCCGATTCTCCGCAAAATAAAAAATCCTGATAACAAAAACTCAAATGAAACGGGGCATGACCCGGGGTCTCCAGGATGGATAGCCCTTCCAGGGCCATATCCTCCTGGGATATAAAACAGTCTTTTGCCACCGGGTCTATGGGGCCGTAGGCGATGGCCTTCTCGCCCAATGTGGCCAGACTTCCTTCCCAGAGCCTGGTGGGATCAATTAAGTGTGGGATTGCTCGGGCAGGAGCCACGACCTTGGCAGTCGGGAATTCTACTAAAAAAGGGGCCAAGCCTCCGGCATGGTCTATATGGATATGGGTCAGCCAAACATAGTCGACTTTATTAATTTCCTTTTCATTAAGTTGGTTTATTAACGAATCGACCGAAGCCCTTGGGCCGACATCCACAACGATGGTCGGGTTGCCTTGAATAACCCAAGCCTGGATAAATTGTTCCCACCCCGGGATCTTCTGGGGGAGTTCAAGGGAAAAAGGAGAAGATGATATCAATTTTGCCGTCATGTGAAAAGTTATATCCCGTGTACAGGGGCTGAGGGATCCTCTTTCCCGAGTTGTCCAAAAGGTAATCCCTCGCCCAACCCCGGTCCAAAAGCCCAGTTGATCGGAAACAGAGATTATTGCTAAGCCAATTTCCAGTTTGGGTGTAGACCTGCGCCAATAACACCACCCAAGTCTTGGCCCGGCAAAGAAGGTCCTGGCCTAAAAGTGGACAACCCGGGAAAAAGAACCTCCCGGCCCCCACTTTTTACGAGACCATCACTCCTTAACATTCAAAAGCAAACGCCAACCGGTCAGGTTAATCATGGCCCAGATAACATCCAGAGGCAGATGCCGGTGAATACTGCTGTCGAAATTGATGGTTATTTGAGAAGGAAACTCCTCATCTTCAACGTAAAGGATATATTCGACCGGGATTCGGGGAAGGACCAAGAGTTCAAAAGAGGCATCTCCTAATCCGGTTTCTCGTCCGCCTAGGCTGAGGGCGGTTTGAAGAAAGCCTTTGGGGTCTTTCCCGAATTTTTTTTCCAAAGGTTCTTTAAGAAGGGCATGGGGCCCGCGAAAAAACAGTTCCCCGCCGGGAATCTCCCTTTCATGGATCTTCTTTTCAACAATCGGTATATTCTGCGCTTGGATTAAATATACCAAGAGGATCAGGTATTCCTGAAAACTCAGGTTTTTTTCGGGGTCGTCCTCTCTCCGGATTCGGTTTTCTCCGGGGTGGCAAAAATAAATCCGATTTAAAAAAGGAATTCGGTATCCCTGTTCGGGATGAAATGAGACCAAAGCCCTTTGACAGACTTCTTGAGGGTCCAGTGCCTGCAGTTCCTGCCAATAGTGTTCGGGGATGTGCCGGCTTTCCCTGAATAAAGAAATGGTATTGGGATCTACAGGGGGCATGGGTTTTTACTTGGGCAGGGTTTTCTGAAAAAACTCGAGATATTTAACGAGTTCCCGTTTGAAATCTTTTCGTTCCGTTACCTGATGAATTCCACGGATATCAAAAAAATAGTCCTGGTAATAATAAATCAGCCCCGATAATTGTTGGAGAGAATTGGACCGGATCAGGCTTTCATCCACTTCAAACCCACGGGACTCCATGACCCGGGGGCCGGTAAAAATCACCAGGGCATTGGGTTCGGCCAGGATGACGTCTCCCAAAGAGGCATAGCTGGCTATGGCTCCGCCGGTTGATGGGTCGCCAAGAATGGAGATAAAGGGCAGACCTTGGCGCTTTAAGCGGTGAACCCCGGCGATGGTCTTGACCATTTGCATCAAGGCCAGGATCCCCTCGTACAATCTGGCCCCTCCGGAACAACAAAGACTGATAAAGGGGTATTTTTTTTCAATGGCCAGTTCAATCGCTCGATTAAACTTTTCCCCAAAGGCCACCCCCATGGAACCGCCGCTGAAATAAAACTCTGAAATGGCCAGTATGACCGGTTGCCCAAAAATAAGCGCTTCGCCGGTAACCAGAGATTCGTTGAAGTGAGAACGTTGCCTCTCCAGAGATTCCCGGTAATAACCGGTAATCGATTGATCGTCCAAAAGACTGTCAACCGTTAAATTTCGGTTTATTTCGAAAAAGGTTTCGGGATCGGTGAGACATTCGATCCAGCCCCCGGCATCCAGGATGTTCTGTCGATTACAATAAGGGCACACCTGAAAATTCTTCAAGTATTCCTCTAGTTTGATTAAACGGCCGCAGCCACCGGAAGGTTTTGGGCTTCTTTCCTGGCCGCAGCGTATATATTCCTGATTCAATTCCAAGGGTTCGCTGCCGGCATAGTCGTCCGGGATTTGGGTCTGGCTGTTATAGGTGACCACCTGGATGTCCGGCGGAACCTTGTAAAAAAAATCCTTGATGGGTTTTTCTAAAATTTTTTTCAGTTCATGGAGTTTTCCATGGTGGCGGGGCATTCCATAGGCCAAGGCCCTCTTTTCCCGGTGCTCCAGGAGTTTTTTAATCTTGGTATGAAAAAGGTCTCTAAAGGATCGTTGCAGATAATGTTCAATCGGGGCGGCAAATCCTTTCACATCTTTAATATCTTCGGGTACGGGGAGGATCTGATCAATCACTCCTAATTTTCTTAGATCATGGGCCGTTGGTTTGGAGATCAACAGGGCCTCCCGGATTCGCGAATCGTCCCGAAAAATAATCGAGGCCATGGATTCGGGAGGGGCCGTGGCATACAAAGCGTCTTCAAACTGGGCCCGGCGGTCGGTTACCTGAAGGGCCAGGGCCCCTCCGCTTCCCCCTTCTCCGATGACTATGGAGATCGTCCGAATCGGAATGGTCAAAAATTCATAGATAAGATGACTGATGAAATAGGCCTGAAACCGTCGGGCCGAGGTCATGGAAATATCGGCCCCGTAGGTGTCAATTAAACAAAGGATAGCCAGTTCATTGGGATCCATGGTCCGGGCCTGTTTCAGGATTCCCAGGATTTGGGAATGTTCATCCGCTGACAACATCCCCAGATTAAGCTTCTTGGCATTTTCGGGATTCCGTAATTTTTCCAGGGTCGGTTTTTCCTGTCCGATAACCAAGACCCGCTTTTCGAGATATTTGGCCTCTCCGCAGATCAAGGATTCCCCGGTCGGTGAAAACGGCTTAAAATGGGTAAAGAGGGTTTGAATGAGGTGTGAAGATCTCGGGCGGAAGGGATTGCGCGTTCGGCGTTTAAATGTTTCGACGATATCTTCTTCTTTCATTAGGAGACCCTTTCCAATTTCTCAATGCCGGAGTTATATTTATATCTAAAAAACAACAACCAAGTCAAGGATAAATGAAAACCATCTTTCAATTATAAAATTTCCTTGCAAGATTTATTACTTCTACCTATAATAAAACAGTCATGGTGAGTGTAGCTCAGTCGGTTAGAGCACCAGGTTGTGGCCCTGGGGGTCGAGGGTTCGAGTCCCTTCACTCACCCCAATAGAAAAAAGGTCGGTTGACCTCAACGGACTAAATATCAAGGAAGATCTATTCAATCTCAACCTCTTGTTATCGGCAATACAAAATTAAAAGCACTTAATGAAAAAATTCTTTCTGCTTCTTTTGGTATTACCGGTAATAGTTCTTTCCTGTAGCGGCGGCGGATCATCTTCCGGAGGCGGCAGTTCTTCCGCAGATTATCAATTCCTTTTTGAACACAATGCTAAAGAGTTGGATGGACATACTATCCGTTGGGAATCTAATACGATCAAGGTATATACCGGCGGTATATCCGGAGCTGAATCGGCTATCAATCGTTGGGCTGGTCCGGTCAATTTTAACTTTGTGAGTTCTCCTCCCTCGGATGGGGTTTCCTTTAGTTTTACCAGTTCGGGTAGTTACTGCGGTGTAACGAATACTTATTATTTAAATTCCGGAAGGATTACGCAGGCCGTGGTGCAGATTGAAACCAACCAGATTTTTTGTCGGGGAGGTCTTGATAATACGGTAACCCATGAAATGGGCCATGCCCTTGGATTTTTCGGTCATACCGCCGATGGCGGGCTTATGGATCCTGACGGGGGTAATTCCAATATCACCTCGCCAGTTCAGAACTTTATGAACCTCCTTTATTCAAATCCTTACGGCTATACTATCACTCCTGTTCCTTCTTTGAAAGCAAAGATGATAGGCGTTCGATACCAGACGAACGGCAACCAAGTTTTTGTCAGGGTGGATTATTGATGAGATCGCTGTTTCTTTTCTTTCTGTTCTTTTTTTTAATTGCCTTTGGAACGGCCTCCAAGGAGATCCCAAAAAGATCCAATCCGTCCGGGGTTAATGTTATGGTTCATGATGTTCCCTGTGAAGAAGTTAAAGACAGGCTTCTCAGGGAATGTAAAAACCAACAACTCCCTTTTGTTTGGGCTGACAAAGATCGAGGGCTCCTATCCATCGGGCCCTTGAACACCACCCCTTTGCCCTTAGACCCTTTTATAAAGATGGAAGAGAAGTCTCAGTTGGAAATAAGATGTCTTGATCCCCTGACCACACGAATTTCTCTTCAGATTCAATTACGAGGTTTAATGTCGGATAATCAATGGTTGGAGGTCAAAGACCCGGAAACCTTGAACGCCTATGGGAAACGGTTTTTAGATAGACTCATCATTTACTGATGTGCCGTTTTTCTGTGGACAGGCGATCAGGAAGCCAGGTCATTCATTATTTCCTTCTGCCAACCCCATATTCACTCTTCCCGGTCATCCGTGTTCATGTTTTTCTGAAAGGGTAAGTTTTATGGACAGTCCGGCATTCTTTTTTTCGTCCGAACAATGGGAATCCATCCGGAAGCTGGTACAAAAAGAAATGATGTCATTTCCCAACAGCCATGGTTGGGATCATGTCAAGCGGGTCTCCGGGCTGTGCATCAAAATCGGGAAGAAGGAAAAGGCCGACTTAACCATTTTAGGCCTAGCCGCTTTACTGCATGATATCGGTCGAAAAGAAGAGCAAACTTCCAAAGGAAAAATTTGTCATGCTCAGGTCGGGGCTGTAAAGGCTGAGAGGATTTTATCCGGGATGGGGGTTCCCGACCGGGCAAAAAAAGAGGTCCTGGACTGCATTCGCAGTCATCGATTTCGGGGAAAACAGGTCCCTAACTCATTGGAAGCGAAGATCCTTTTTGATGCCGATAAACTGGACTCCATAGGGGCCGTGGGGGTTGGCCGGGCCTTTCTTTTTGCCGGTGAGGTCGGGGCCAGGCTTCACAATTCCCATCGGGACCTTTCCCAGACTATTTCCTACAGTCGGGAAGATACCGCTTATCGAGAGTTTCAGATAAAATTAATCAAAATCAAAGATCGGATGTTGACCTCTTCGGGAAAATCCCTGGCCGAAGGCCGGCACCGATTCATGATTCGGTTCTTTAAAAGGCTTGAGGCCGAAGTAAAAGGGGTCCGGTAAAAGGATTTTCACCGCAGAGGCGCAGAGAACGCAGAGAAGATATTTTATTATTTGCCGGTGAGGGGCCGGCAAATAATAACCTTCGCTTCCCTCGGGGTAATTTTTTGCAAAGTCATGGAGAAGATAACTTGGAATGAAATTTCCCTTTGTATATAATAAGACAGAAAAAACTATTGTCTTCAAGAGATTGAAAAGAGATGGGTCTTAACCAATTAAGCAGTAAAATTATAAGCGTCGCCATTGGGGTACATAAAGAATTGGGGCCTGGACTGCTGAGTCAACCTATGAAGAATGTATGTGCTATGAATTTCGACTTAGAGAAATCGGTTTCGAGAGGTAGAAACCACTACCAATCACTTACAAAGGTAATACATTGGAGTGTGGTTACCGGGTGGACATCCTTGTTGAAAATGCGATTATACTGGAATTGAAAGTATGTGATAAACTTGAGCCCATTCATAGGGCACAGCTCTTGACTTATTTCAAATTATCAAACCTGAAACTGGGGTTGATTCTAAACTTTAATGTGCCTTTAATGAGGGATGGAATAACAAGAGTAGTCAACAAATTAGATGAGTAGCCTGCTTTTCAGAGGCTTGTTATTGCGTTCCGTCCTCTCAACGGAAAGCAATAAGAAATATTTCCTCTGCGCCCTTTGCGTCTCTGCGGTGAATAATAGCTTTCTTTTAAACAGTTACAGTATTGTCAAGTTTATTGCTCAAATAATGGAGGAATCATTGGATCGGGCTATTTTTTTAGACCGAGACGGGGTTATTAACGAAGATCGGGTGGATTATGTAAAATCTTGGGAGGAATTCCGATTTATCAAAGGAGTCCGTCGGGCCTTAAAACAGATTCATCAAGCCGGTATCCCGGTTGTGGTGATTTCCAATCAATCGGTTGTCGGGCGAGGAATCATCACCGAAGCTGACTTGTCGGTCATTCACAGCCGCCTGCTTAAGGAAGTACAAAAATCAAGCAGCCGTATTACTAAAGTATTTTTTTGTCCTCATCATCCGGATGCGCACTGCCGGTGCCGGAAGCCCCGGATAGGGATGCTCAAAAAGGCCGCCCGGGAACTGGGATTGGATTTAAAAAAGTGTTTTTTTGTCGGAGACAATCTTAAGGATATTCAGGCAGGAAACCGGGCCGGGTGTCGAACCGTCCTGGTTCAAACCGGCCAGGGCAAGGAGTCTCTAAAAAAAATCCTGACCGGGAAAACCAGGACCAGGCCGGATTGGGTCTGTGACGATCTGTCTGCGGCAGTCCCCAATATCCTTGCCTTTTTCAAGGAGAATCCATAACCCATGAATAGAAAAGCGGCAGAAGGATCGGGTTTTGAAGAAAAGCCTGTCTGGCTGCGTAACCGATACCTCCTCTGCCTCCTTTTATTTGCTTCTGCTTTTTCCATAAAGCTTTTTCTCTTTTTTTCTCTCTCCGAACCGCTGGTCTTTTATAAATATCCTTTTTTTGCCGATCAAATTAATCAAGGGATAGATATCGGGGAACGAATCCTGGATTTGAGTCCCCTCTATCTCTATGGGATGGTTCTGCTCCAGAAAATCTATGGTCCGAACTGGGAGGCCATGATCGTTTTTCAACTCCTTACCGGATGTATAACCGTCGTCTTTATTTTTCTGATCGGGGAGAAGGTTTTTAACCGGGCTGTGGGATTTATCGCCGCCATTATTTTACTCCTTTATGGGAATCTTGTCCTTTTCGAGATGACCCTGGAACCGGAGTCTTTTGTCCTGTTTTTTAATTCCCTTTTTGTGCTTACCTTGCTGTGGATAAAAGAAAGAAGCCTTCTTAAGCCATTTCCCTGGCTTTGGCTTTTAGCCGGGGTGATTCTCGGCCTTTCGATCATCACCAAGGCCAATGCCCTGCTTTTTCTGCTGGCGGCCATAGTTTGGATTTTTTGGACCGTAGCCGGAAAAAAGGAAAAAATTCAATATGCCTTCCTTTTGGTTTTGGGGGTTTCCTTGATGGTCCTGCCCGTTACTTTGAGAAATTATATCCGATTCCATGACCCTGTTTTGGTAACCGCCGACATGGGCAAGGTTTTTTTCCATGGAAACGGACCGGGGGCCACAGGATTGCAAAGGGCCGATTTGCCTGAACAGGGGTTTATCGAAGAAAGCAGGGGAGAACCGGATTATGCCCATGTACTATTTCGAAATACGGCCAGAAAAATTACCGGTCGCAATTTGACGCCGTCGGAGTGTTCCAGATTTTGGATAGTACAAACCCTGGGTTATATGAAAGCCCATTTAAATTCCGCCCTTTGGTTGTTTATGAAAAAGATCGTTTTTTTTTGGTTGAACTATGAAGTTCACGATCTTGATTCCAACTTTGCCTATTATCAAATCATCAGGACTTGGCCTTTGATTCCTTTCGGATTGATTTCATCCTTGGCTATGTTGGGGATGATTGCCACCCGCAAACAATTTAAACAAGCCTATTGGCCTTTTATAATGGTTTTTGCCTACTGGCTGACCATTCTCATTTTTTTCAATGCCTCCCGGTACCGTTTGCCGGCGGTCCCCTTTCTTTCCCTCTTTGCCGCTCATCCCATTGTTGTTATAATCGGTTATGTTAAGAACCAGCAAGTTAAAAAAGGGCTCCTTTTATTCGGAACCGCGGTTGTTCTTTTGCTGGTGACCGTATTGCCTTTCAAAGAAGAAGTTGCCGTCTTGGATCGCTGGCAACAGGCTACTCGGGTACATTATAATTTAAGAGGAAATTTTCTTTTTAGAAAGGGAGTCTATGATAAAGCTATCGAGGAATATCAAAAAGCCGTTGCCCTGGCACCGTTCTTTTCACCGGCTTATAACCAAATGGGGAAATCCTATGCCCTTTTAAATAATCTGGAAACGGCAGAAAAAAATTTTTTAAAAGTTGTCGAATTATCCCCGACCGTCGATCAGGGATATATGAATCTTGGGTTTCTCTATGAGCTGAAAGGCAATAGGTCCAAGGCCCTCCCTTTTTTTGAAAAGGCCCTTTTGTTGAACCCTGGTAATATAAAAGTCCGGGAACAAATACTAAAGCTAAAGAAGTCCAACCTCCATTAACAGATTTGAAGTTCCGACGTTAACCCATTAGAACGGAGGATATTCCCTTTGACGATTGACCGGTATGCATTCATAAAGGTTCCATTCCTGGGTGCCGGGTTATATCTTTTATTTGTTGCCTTATTTTCAAATCCTATTGCCGATTATGATTTGTGGGGTTATCTGGCTTTTGGGCGCATTTTCTGGGAAGAAGGTTATTTCCCTTTTCAAGATGTGTTTTCCTATACTCCGACAAAGGTGATTTGGGTTTACCATGAATGGCTGACTGGAGTGATCTTTTATTTCATCTATAAATATTCCGGACCGGTGGGGCTCCAGTTGTTCCGTTATATCCTCGTATTGATCACCATCTATCTGACGTATCTGACGGCTATCAGGAGAGGGGGAAACCCTATCTGGGGACTCATCGCCCTCATTCCTGCCGTTTTACTCATCTCTTTTGGCTATGTCCCCGTCAGAGCACAAATTTTTTCTTATCTTTTTTTTATCTTGACCCTGTATATCTTAGAAAGTGCTAAAAAAGACCTCAAGTGGTCTCTTCTCTGGTGGCTGTTGCCGATTCAGGTCTTGTGGTGCAACCTTCACGGCGGTTTTTTGGCCGGACTGGGATTGATCGTTCTTTACGGTCTGGGTGAAGGGCTTTCCAGGAGAAAGGCTATTCCCTTTATTATAATTGGGGTTATGGCCGCTCTGGTGACCTTGCTCAATCCTTATGGGATCCGGTATTGGCAGTATACCATCCAGGCCGTTTTCATGCCCCGCCCGGAGATCAATGAATGGGTTTCGATTCTCGGGGCTTTTAAAAAAGGGATTTACGGCGTGCCGGCAACTATTTTCATCGTGATGACTTTTATTGGTTCCTTTTTCTATGTTTTTCGACGCCGGAGGGACTATACCGATATTTTGGTCGTGGCTATGACCCTCTACTGGGGATGGACACATATTCGGCACAACGTCTTTTTCGGTCTGGTCTTCGGATCGTATCTGCCCCTCGTATTGACTGAATACTGGGCGGCCTTAAAGGAGAGGCGATTGATCGGCGGTTCGTGGTCGTGGTTTCCTCAAGGGGGCCTGGTGATTATTCTGCTGTCTGTTTATCTGTTCAGCAATCCTTCGCTGTCTTTCCAGGTGTCCCCCAGTTTTGCCCTGGCGACCCCCTCACCTCAATTCCCGGCAGGGGCCTATCAATGGATAAAGGCGAACCGCTTTCAGGGAAATATTTTGCCCCATTTTGAATGGGGGGAGTTCCTGATCTGGTATTTTTCTCCTTTATGCCGTGTGGCTATGGACGGCCGCTACGAGACGGTCTATCAGGACCAAGTATCCAGAGAGTATTTTCTTTTTTTATCCGGTAAAGAGCGAGGACGGGATTTCCTTAAGAAATATCCCCATGATATGGTGCTGATCAAACCGAATAGCGCCGCCGATTTCATCATGCGAACGGAGCCGGCCTGGAAAAAGGTCTATTCGGACCAGGGGAGTGTTGTGTATTTGAAGAAGGAATGGGATTAGGGATAGAACTTATTAGATTTATTATTCTAAATCATGGAATACCTTAAATTGAAATTAGACTTCAATAAATATCATACCTTACTGGTCTGTGCTTTTTTGACCGCCCTCACTCTTGTTGTGTACTGGCAGGTCCAGTATTATGACTTTATTGACTTTGACGATAATATGTACATACTTGAAAACCTACATGTCCAATCAGGGCTTACCGGTCGGAGTATCCTCTGGTCGTTTAAGACAACCTATACAACCAACTGGCATCCCATTACTTGGCTCTCTTTGATGGTGGACTTCGATCTATACAAAATGAACCCTGCCGGCTACCATTGGACCAATCTTCTGATTCATATTGCCAACGCTCTTCTTTTATTTGTTTTTCTTCAAAGAACAACCAAAGAAGTCTGGAAAAGTACCCTGGTTGCCATTCTTTTTTCAATTCACCCGTTAAACATAGAATCGGTTGCCTGGATCGCCGAGAGAAAAAACGTCCTGAGTACCTTCTTTTGGTTGCTTACGATGATGGTTTATGTTTTTTATCGGGAAGCCCCTTCTTTAAAAAGGTATATTTGGGTTGTTCTGACTTTTGCTTTAGGGCTTATGACAAAGCCCTTTCTGGTAACCTTGCCCTTTATCTTGATTCTTTTAGATTACTGGCCTATACGGAGGATTTCTTTGGAATTTTCCAAGAAACCTGCCGGCAGGCACCGCTGGAGGGATTATGGTTTAATCATTGAGAAGCTGCCGTTGATCATTCTTGCCGGTTTATCCTGTTTTATTACGGTATATGCCGCCCAAGAAGGTGGAGCCATCAAAACACTTCAGAAGTATCCCTTGGATATTCGTTTTTTGAATGCGCTGATATCCTATATAATGTACCTGAATAAAATGATTTGGCCCTATAATTTAGCGATATTTTATCCTTATGAAGGGAAATTTAATTATTTTGAAGTGGCTGCTGCTTTTTCGCTGATTTTCGGTATTTCAATTTTCGTGCTTTTTACCTGTCGCCGATGGCGCTATCTTTTTGTCGGTTGGTTTTGGTATTTGGGGACTATGGTCCCGGTTATTGGATTGATACAGGTGGGTTTTCATTCTATGGCTGACCGTTATGCCTATGTGCCCTTAATAGGGATTTTTATCATGTTGACCTGGGGCTTGTCCGATCTTTTTTCTAAATTTCAAGTCAAGAGGATACTGGTTACCATAACCGTATTGATGGTGGTCGCTTTTTTCGTGGTCGTTTCAAGGCAGCAGTTGCAGAACTGGAAAAACAGTATGACTGTTTTCCAGCATGCCTTAAAGGTAACGAGAAAAAACTACCAAGCCCATTTTGGGATCGGTAATGATCTATTCTCAAAAGGGAATATCCAGGGAGCCATTTTCCATTATCAGGAAGCGTTACGTTACAATCCGGACCATCCCGATGTCAGGAATAACTATGGAAATATTCTTATGGGTTTGGGGAAATATGAGGAGGCGCTGGACCAATATCAAAGGTCATTAGGGATCAAACCCAGACAAGCTAAAGTTTACAATAATATGGGCGTGTTAATGGCTAAAAAGGGGAGATTGGATATTGCCATTGAATATTTCCAAAAAGCATTGGTCATTGATCCGGAGTATGTAAGCGCAAAAGGAAATTTCAAGATCGCCTTAGAAGAGAAACAATCTTTATTAAAACAAAGAGTCCATAAGGAATAAAATTATTTTTTTAAAAATAGAATTACCGGGATGAGAAAAAGATGAGAAGTGATGTTGAAGATCGCGATAAGGTTTCTTGTTGTTTTTGCAGAGGGCGTTTTTTTAATCTTCTTTTTTCCGCCTTTGACTTTGATAAGGGGAAAGAAGTTTTTCATTTAAAGAAATGTGTCCAATGTCATCTGGTTAGAACCGAACCCATTTTAAGCCAGGACCAAGTCCAAAAATATTATTCCTTACCGTATTACGGTACTGGAAAAGAAAAATTTAAGGGCCTGGCGGAAACCATAACCTATTGGTTGAATTACCGGCGTGCCGGCTCAGTCTTGTCCCATTTGGAAAGTAAACAGGGGTTTTCGGTGGGCACCTCTCCCAGAATTCTGGATATAGGGTGTGGTCGTGGGAACCTATTAAGGATTCTTAAAGATAAGGGCTGTGAATGTTACGGCTTAGAAAGGGTGGAATTCCCGGATATCGGCCCTTCTAAAGGCATCCATTTTTTAAAGGGAAATTTAAACGAACAGTTATTTGAGGAAAGTTCTTTTGATGAGGTAATACTCTGGCATGTATTGGAACACACCGATAATCCAATGGCTATCCTAAAGGAAACAGCCCGGATTATCAGACCCGGGGGAATAGTGGCTATGGCTGTGCCCAACTTTGGAAGTTTTCAGGCCAAGTTATTTCAATCCGCCTGGTTTCACCTGGATCTTCCCAGGCATACTTATCATTTTGATCCGAACACCCTTTCCCAATGCCTGAACCGGAGTGGATTTAAATTAATCGGGAAAAACACCTTTTCCATCGAACAAAACCCATTCGGGTTTATACAAAGCTTCTTCAATAAATTGCCTTTTACCCGGCCTAACCGATTTTATGCCTTGTTGAAAAAAATTGACGGCTCCTCTTCGCTCTTTAGCCTCTTGGTTTGGGCGGGGGGTGCTGCCTTGATCCTCCCTTTTGCCCTTCTGGAATACCTGGTCTCCGGAATATTGGGCAAAGGGGCAACCTTATGTGTGTATGCAGAGAAACAGTAATCCTAGTTGGTTCACCGGGTGACCGACAGAAAGTAGGGGATTGGCATTATTTATTGTCCTCTCCCTCCGGGCAACCTATCGCAATATTGTTAGGTTGGCAGTTTAACATTGCACGAATTGCCTCATTATTTTTTTATAGAATTAGTAGCCAATATGAACTCGCCATTCTTATTTCAACAAAGGGAAAGGTAAATACCTCGAGTTAATTCAATTAACAGGATCGGAAGGACTAACGAATTTTTCATGAAATCTTCAAACCCTCATTTTGAATAAAAGAGAAGAGTTTAAACTGAAATTAATGAAAAGGACATTGAAGTTTGTTCACTTTAAAAAAAGGAAAGGAAATCCTTATTAAGTTAACTTGGTTTTATTGTTGACAACATTATAATAAGGGAGCGTTGATGGAAGAATAATAAACCCCATTTTTAAAAGAGAGGCGGTGGGGTTTTTGTTGTGTAAATGACCTGTATTCCGAGTCCTGCGAGAGACCGGGAGAATTTATGGGGGAACCGCACTGCAATGCCCATTACTGACCGAAATGTAAAATGATCCTTCTCGGGGGTGATAAAGTGGTATCAGAAGGTTTGGAAAAGGATGATAAATAATAGGAGAAAAAAAGTCTTTTTACCCATCTTCTCCATAGGTGCCTTCATTATACTGTTGGTCATTGTGGTGGGGTTCAACCGAATTCTGGAGGACCCCCGAATACATCTTCTAATCAATGAAGGGGGTGCGGAATGGATACGGTTTCCAGAGCCGTTCCGGTTACCGGTCCGCTGGTCGGAGCAACTGTCTACCTATTTTCGCTATCGCTTCGATGTCCAAATGGTCCCGGAAAAGGCCGTTTTGAACTTTCGTGTGATGAAAAATGCTGTTATCTACCTGGATGGATCGGTTCTCCTTCGCACGACGGAGGGGAAATGGAAGGAACCACACCGTTTCGATATTTCCCGTTGGCTTAGCCTTGGTGAACACGAACTGATATTTGAGGTGTCGAATTTCAATGGTCATCCAGCCCTGATTGCCTATTCCGAGCAGTTGAGCATTTTCAGCGGTAGCCGCTGGGCGGCGAGCAAAGACCGCAGAGAGTGGTACCCGGCACTTTCAGTCGACCGTATCTCCCCTTTCAGCATCTCCCTCACCTTTCTCCGCGCCGACCGGGCCATCGGTTCTCTCTCCCCTCTTTTGCTCTCCATTTTTGTCTTTTTCTTTTTTTGGAGTCTCCGGTTGAACGACCACCTACCGCCATCGTGGATGAAAAAGGCATCACTTTCCGCTGGCTCGGTCCGCTGGATAGTTCTGGGGGGGTGGCTGCTGCTTGCCTTTAATAATTTCTGGAAGATTCCGTTGGAAATGGGAATGGATTTCAAGGGGCATATGCAGTATATCCTCCATGTTGCTGAACATGGGCGTATACCGCTCGCAACGGCGGGATGGCAAATGTTTCAACCGCCCCTCTACTACCTTGTGACGTCTTCTATTTATCAATTCATTGAACCACTTTTCAGCGCGGAGACCGTGATCCGCATTCTGAAACTCTTCCCTTTTTTTTGTGGCTTGATTCAGGTTGAACTCAGCTACCGTACGGTTAGGGTTGCCTATCCGGATCGGGAGGGTATGCAGGTGGTCGGGACCCTGCTGGGCGGACTGATCCCGATGAACCTTTACATGTCGCAATCTTTGGGAAACGAACCCCTCGCCGGTTGTCTGACCGCCATGCTTATTCTGCTTGCTTTGCGCATTATCTCTCGCGTCTCAATAGCGAACAGGGAGAGCGCAATTCTGATGGGATTTGTGCTGGGACTCGCGTTGTTGACCAAGGCGACACCGATTTTAATTATTTTGCCCCTCTTATTTTTCATTTCTTCTGAAATTCTGAAAGGAAGCGCTACCCCGGGCGAGGGGGTCAGGCTGACTGTTCGTTTTATAGCAATTTTCCTTGGCATAGCCCTGACCGTTTCTGGATGGTATTACCTGCGTAATTATTTAGAAATGGGAGGCCTCTTTATAGGAGGTTGGGATTCCTCCCGAGAAATTGTCTGGTGGCAGGATCCTGGATACAGAACACCTCGGCAATTTTATACTTTCGGGGTATCCCTATTTTATCCGGTTTTTTCATCGATTTTTGGGTTCTGGGACGGCATTTATTCCTCTTTCTGGTCCGATGCCTATCTAAGCGCGTACACATTCAGCCGTCCCCCTTGGAACTACCGATTTATGCTGAGCGGTCTCTGGCTGTCGCTATTCCCCTCGGCGGCCATCCTAATCGGTTTTTTTTCTTCATTTAGAAAGAATCACGGCCCTGTTGTGCTGCTTCGTTTTTGCACGGCCTGCATCACCTTTTATCTGGTGGCGACGTTTTACCTTTTTCTGACTGTTCCCATTTGGAGTAACGCGAAAGCGAGCTATGCCTTGGGATTAATTCCCTGTTTTACGCTCATCGGTACTGAAGGATTCGATCTCTTGACTCGGCAGAGGTTCGTCAGGGCGGTTGCGTATGGTCTACTTGCCTGCTGGGCAGTTGCTTCTTACGTCTCTTACTTTGCGGTGTAGGTTTGCCTCGAATTTGGTTCGCCGGGAAACCGGTCGGGAAAGCAGTGTGATGTTGTCCCCTCATAGGTGGGATTGTCAAGGGTTCGCAATATCCCTCCGATGGCGGAACTTCACCCTTGCTACCTCAGATCTGTAGCATCCTCGGGTTATGCAACATCGAGGTAATTTTTGGAACATTAACCTTTTCATTATTTTCTGATAACGATGCTAAATAGCCTTTTTCAACAAAGTATGAACCTTCTCCTTTTGGCCGGTTTTGTCTTTGTTACCATCGGTCTGGGAATGCTGGTATTAAAGAAGGTAAATGCACCCTCGGCCGATTTGGGTGAGTTGATTTTCTTTTCCATTGGTTTAGGCTTTGCGATTCTCGGATATTCTATATTCGTTTTAGGGATATTTCAGTTTCTGCATCCTGTCGTCTTATACGTACTCCTATCCTTTATTACCCTCTTATCTTTTTTCGGATGGTTCAATCCTCAATCTGTACCAGGCAGGCCAATGGTTTTCCGAATACCGAATTCAAGAATAGAACAACTCGCCGTCTTGTTTCTTGGGTTGGTTCTTTTAGGAAGCTTTATTTTATCGCTAACGCCGGATCCCGGAAAGGATGCCCTGATCTATCACCTGGCCGCACCCAAACTTTTTTTAAAACACAGGGGATTCTATTTTATATCCGGAAATATTTTTTCCAATTACCCGTTATTGAATGAGATGTTGTTTCTGATTGGTTTGTTTCTAAGAAACACAATACTGGCCAAAACAATACATTGGGTTGCTCTTCTCGGGATCCTTTTGGGGATTTGGCAATTTTCCAAATCGAGGATCTCTCAAAATGACTTTCCTTTTCTCAGTATGTTGATTTTTTTGTCGATTCCCTCTGTTTTTATCGTTTCCCATATGGCCTACGTTGACCTTTTCATTACCTATTATTCCCTGGCCGCAGTTCTGGCTTTTTTACGCTGGCATGAGGAGAGGTCACCGGGATGGTTGGCATTGAGTGGTATTTTTTCCGGGTTAGCCCTTAGCAGTAAGTATACTGCTCTTCTGCTGCCTCTCTTGGGGTGTTTTGGGATTTTTTGGTCTTTTTACCGAGATCGAGTTTCCTGGAGGCCGGTGATGAGGAGCCTTTTCTTGTATCTTGCTTTCACCGTTCTCTTAGGCTCCCCCTTTTATCTCAAAAACTGGATCATGACCGGAAATCCCTTTTATCCTTTTTTTTACGAGATTTTCGGGGGCAGGGGATGGGATACCGACCAGGCCAGATTATATGATTACTTTGTTTCGATTTTGGGCAGGGGGAGAGGGTTTTGGGATTATCTGTTACTACCCTGGAATATAAGTTTGAGAGCAAAGATAGGCAGTCCTGAATTTGATGGGCTATTAGGACCAATCTTTCTGCTCACATTGCCTTTCTTGATCGGAATCCGCCGAATTCAGATTCCAACCAAGATTATTTCAGGATATTGTATTTTCACCTTTTTGTTTTGGGCCTCTTCGGCCCAACAAATTAGGTACCTGATCCCTGTTTTTCCTCTCTTGTCTATACTGGTTGGTTATATTTTAACCCGTTATGAGCAAAAGAAGGTATTTTTACCTATCCTTTACTGCCTGATCCTGGGAAGTATGGCTTTCAACGGATTTTATATGATACGGGATTTTCTGGAAATCAAACCCATAGGGGTCGTTATCGGAACAGAGGACCGTGATTCTTTCTTGAGGCGAAGACTCCCCTCCTATGATATAATCAACTATATCAATAACAATGTACCGGAACGTTCCAGGCTATTTTTGATCTATATGAAGAACCGGGGCTTTTTATTGGACCGGGATTATTATTCCGATTCCATGTTTGAATCCTATACCATCCAGAAGATCCTCACGAGATCCCTCTCAACAGAGGATGTTTATGCGGTTTTGAGGGACAAAGGATTCACCCATGTGCTTTATGATCTGAATTATATTTCCGGGAATCTGAGCACCTTTTCACCCGAAGAGAAAGAAAAATTTTTCGACTTTCAGAAAAAATACTTGACGTTGCAAAAAAATAAGGGTCCATATTATCTCTTCCGGCTTCGATAAAATGGGAAAAGAATCCTTTCAGAATCTGAATAACAAGGTATGGATCACTATGGTCTTGATTGGAATGACCTTGGTGGTCTATTTAAAAGTGGCGCGATACCAGTTTATCAATTTCGATGATGGACTATATGTCTTCAATAATCCCAATGTTCAAGCCCCAGTGACTCTCCAAAGCTTCCTTTGGGCCTTTACCACCTTTCAAGCCGCTAATTGGCATCCGCTGACCTGGTTATCCCATATGCTGGATTTTCAAATTTTCGGTTTGAATGCCGGGGGACATCACCTGACCAGTTTGTTTTTTCATCTGGCCAACACCGTTTTGTTATTTCTTGTTTTGAGAAAAATGACGGGCGGACTTTGGCAGAGTGGAACAGTCGCAGCCCTTTTTGCCATTCATCCCCTCCATGTGGAATCAGTGGCACAAATTGCTGAGCGGAAAGACGTCTTAAGCACCTTTTTTTGTATCGTGACCTTGGGGGCTTACTTCTATTATGTGAAATGTCCCGGCATCTTAAGATATCTATGGGTAATTTTGTTATTTTCCCTTGGTCTCATGGCTAAACCCATGTTGGTTACTCTTCCCTTTATTCTGCTCTTGCTGGACTTCTGGCCCTTAGGTCGATTCTCTTTCGGTGAGGGAATAAAAGGGCAGGACAAACTCGTCCCACTCGTTCAAAAGAGATCGAAGAAGTTTTCCCTTGTTCTGGAAAAGGTTCCTTTGCTTTTGCTTTCAGCCGGATCGTCGTTGGTGACCTTTTATGTACAGCAAAGTACCGGCGCAGTAAATCAGGTCTTATCCTTGAGTCCTCGAATTTCAAATGCTATAAATTCTTATATCTGCTATCTATATAAAATGTTCTGGCCGCAGAACTTATCCTTTTTTTATGTCTATTCCACTTCCTTACCGATTTGGCAGATTATCGGAGCCGGGCTGATACTGGGACTCATTTCCCTCGGGGTGGTTTGGAATTGGAGAAGATATCCCTATTTGATTGTGGGATGGTTATGGTATATTGGAACTTTGGTGCCGGTGATCGGTCTGGTACAGGTGGGTGGTCAAGCCATGGCCGATCGGTATACCTACCTTCCTTTAATCGGGATCTTTATTATGATCACCTGGGGGATACCGGATTTATTGGTTAGATTACCATACCGAAATATCGTTCTTGGTGTCATGGCCGGTGTATTCTTGCCGGTTTTAATCGGACTATCGTGGCTGCAAGTCGGTTATTGGAAGAACAGCATTACTCTCTTTCAACACGCTATTAAGATCAACAACCAGAATTTCAAGGCCCATGATTTGCTGGGCGTTGCTTTAACGGAGCAGGGGAAATTTGATAAAGCCCTTTTCCATTTTCAAGAAGCCAAAAGAATCAGACCTGGTTACGGTCCTGTTTATAATAATCTCGGGGTGGCCTTGGAAAAAAACGGAAAAACCGACGAGGCCGTGGCCCAGTACTTGGAGGCCTTAAAGGTTCAACCCTGGGCGCCGGATGTCCATTACAATCTGGGGATGATCATGCTCCACCAGGGGAAACTCCAGGAGGCGGTTCTCCATTTTGAGGTGGCCTTGAAGACGAATAAAAATTATGCCGAAGCCTATAATGGTATTGGGGTGGCCTTTCAACAGCAAGGAAAGATTAAGGAGGCCATCTCCCAGTATTCAAAAGCTTTAAAGGTAATGCCTTTCTATCCCTTGGCCCATTATAATATGGGAACCGCTTTACTCGCTACAAAAAGGATGGATGAAGCCATCGAACATTTTGAGGAGACCTTGCGTCTTCAACCAAATTACTATAAGGCTTTAAATAATCTGGGATGGGCTCAAGCACAAAAAGGAAGGATCCCAGAAGCGATCCTCTCTTTTCAAAGAGCTTTAGCCATCAATCCCAATTTAAAAGAAGCTCAGGTGAGCCTTCGGATTCTGCTTCAAAAGAGAGGAGCCACTCCATAGCCTATGTATAAGGACAAAAAGGTTGTTGTGGTTATGCCAGCCTATAATGCCGCCCAGACTTTGCAAAAAACTTATGAAGAAGTTATGGATCAAGGCGTTGTGGATCTAATCATTGTCGTCGATGACGGCAGTCAAGATGAAACCAGCACTATCGCCGACTCCCTGCCTCATACCAAGGTTTATCTTCACAAAAAAAATCTCGGGTATGGAGCCAATCAAAAATCCTGCTATCGGCTGGCCCTGGAGGAAGCCGGTGATATCATTATCATGGTCCACCCGGATTACCAATATACTCCCAAACTGATTCCGGCCATGGCCTCTCTAATCGGGAATAATCTTTATCACTGCGTACTGGGGTCCAGGATCTTGGGCGGGTATGCCCTCAAGGGTGGGATGCCTTTTTGGCGATACCTTTCCAATAGATTTTTAACGCTTGCAGAAAACATCTTGCTGGGGGCAAAACTATCCGAGTACCATACCGGATACCGGGCCTTTTCCCGAAGCTTGCTGGAAAAAATACCTTTTGAAATTAATTCATTTGATTTTGTTTTTGATAATCAGATGCTGGCTCAAATTGTCTGGAATGGCTATACCATTGCCGAGGTGAGCTGTCCGACAAGGTATTACGCTGAATCTTCTTCAATCAATTTCTTAAGGAGCCTCAAGTATGGGTTCGGCTGTTTATGGACGGCCTTGACCTTCCGACTGGCCAGGATGAGAGTCATTCATTCCAGGAGGTTTTTACGAGGCTGAGGGTTCCCCCCTGGAATGAAATCCTTCGTTCCCTTCCACGGGTGGTTGTTTGGATGAGGAATTGAGTTTGATTAAGGACTGATTACTCCCGTAGAGGAAATGGAATAAGTGGTTGCCCCAGAGGCTGAATGAACGGTGGTCATGGATAATGAAGCCTCTGGGCCCAAGGTTCCGGCGAGGATCACATTGCCTGTTTGTGTGTAACCGTAGGAAACAAGATTGGCCAGGCCAGGGACCCCACCGGGATTGTCGGAAAAATAAGCCTGAGCGGCCGTGTAGGCATTTTTGATGTCCGATCTGGAGGCGGCATTAGACCCCTTCAGGCGGTAGGTATTAAACTGAGGAATGGCGATGGCTGCCAGGATGCCGATGATGGCGATGACGATCAATAACTCCACCAGTGTAAAACCTTTTTGATTTCTAAGGGATTTCATTTTTTTCGTCACGAAATTTTCGTTTTGAATTAAATTAACCGGTAAGTTACGCCTTATGAATCGTTTGGTCGAGGTTGCCTTACTTCCGGGAAACCTCCTCTGCTTTTTGCCTTTAGAGGCAGTCACCCATGAAATGAAAACGATCGGTTTCATTTCATGGGTGATTAATTAAACAGGGTAATAACGATTTATTACGGGGTGATAACGCCCGCTGAAGAAACGGCATAACTTTGTGCATTGGTGGCGGAATGTACGGATGTCATGGCTAAAGAAGCTTCCGGTCCAAGGGTTCCGCCTAAGGTTACCCCTGAGCTTTGGTTATAACCATAAGCGGTTAGATCGGTGAGACCTGGGGTTGAACCCGGATGATCTGAAAAATAAGCTTGGGCAGAGGTATAGGCATTTTTAGCATCCGATTTAGCAGCGGAATTGTATGCCCTTAATCGATAGGAGCTAAACTGCGGGATGGCAATGGCTGCCAGGATGCCGATGATGGCGATGACGATTAACAATTCGACCAGGGTAAAACCTTTTTGATTTCTTTTTTTGGTAAATTTTTGAATCATGATTATTTCTCCTTTTTTAATGTTTAAAAATTTTTAATAAAGATTCGGTTTTTTTTTAATTTTCATTACCCATTTATTTCCCGATTTTTCACCTCCTTGTTAATTGGTCTTATCGTTTTGTCTTCCAATGATGATTGCTTTGTTGTCTTTTAAATATGCAAGATCAATACCAAAATAAAGGGAAAGTTTTTGAGAGAAATTTATCTGAAATATTAATTGGTTGAAAAATAGGGGGGGAAGAGGGGGTTTTGGTTGAAGCTGTTTTTTGACAAAAATTGTCCAGACAGGACAAAAAAATGTTAAGGCGAGATAGTCTTTGACAGGATAGACTCGGCAAGATGGACTTGCCCGGTAGGGGGAAGATAAGGTCGTCTTTCTCTATCCTGCCTTTGTCGGTGGCAAAATAGTTTTAAGGTCTCTGTTTAGCTTTTTGAAATACCTGTTTTTACCGCAGAGAGGAATATTTTTTGCTTTCCACTGAGGGAGCGGAAAGCAAAAACAGCTCTGTTCATTTGGTTGCCCCTCACAGGCAAATGAAAAGGCTTGTCTCTTCGTTCTTCGCGTCTTTGCGTTGAACAAAACTTTCTTTTCAATCACCTAACGTGTTATACGTTTTAAGCTTTTTTGGCGATGGTTTCTCCGAGTTCCTTAGATCTATTCGTAGCAGCTTCCACGGCATCCATCAAAATCCCGTGCAGACCGGCCTTTTCCAGGACATGCAGACCGTGAATAGTGGTTCCTCCGGGAGAGGTGACCATTTCCTTTAATTGCGAAAGGGGCCAGTTCATCAGCCGGGCCATTTGACTGGATCCCCAAACCGTCTGGACGGCTAATTTTAAAGCGACTGATCGGGCCAGACCCATTTTGACACCGGCCTCGGTCAACCCTTCCAGGATAGTAAAGACGTAGGCCGGCCCGCTTCCCGAAAGACCGGTTACGGCATCAAGTTGAGACTCTTCCACTCGCACCGTTTCTCCTATGGCCTTAAAGATGGATTCGGCCAGGTCCAGATCTTTTTCATTGGCCACGTCGTTTTTTGACAGGGCGCTGATGCCCGATAAGACCAGGGCCGGGGTATTGGGCATGACCCGGACGATTCTCGGAATCTTGGGAAAAAAACCAGCCAGGTAAGCCATGGGAACCCCAGCCGCAATCGAAATAAGTATTTTTTCCTTGGACCAGATAGAAGAAAGGGTTGAAAGGGCTTTGTCGATGTTTTGAGGTTTCACAGCCAGGATGATCGCCCGGGAAGAACGGATGACCTGGGGGGTGTCTTTGACGGTTTGGACCCCATACGTCCTTTTCAAGTAGGACAGTCGATCCTCAAGAATATCGCAGACCCGGCAATCGACCGGGGTCATGGTTTTACTGCTCAGAAGGCCTCGGATCAAGGCCTCGGCCATATTACCGCCGCCGATAAAACCCAGAGAAATTTTTAGTTTCATTGGTTAAACCTCCAAGAATTCTTTTTTATAGATTTCGAACATGGTCATCAAAAAAGAAAGGACAATCGGTCCCAGGATAAATCCCAGAAAGCCGAAATAAATAAGCCCGCCCAGAACGCTGAGAAAAGTGAGTAAAGGGTGCAGATTGGCGTTTCCTTTCAGCAGCAGGGGGCGAAGGATATTATCGGCCCCGGAAATAATCAGGATTCCCCATAAAGCCAAACCGATGGCCATCCAAAGAGAAGAAGTGAAGGCCAGATAAAGGGCTGCCGGAATCCAGATGATACTGGTTCCGACCAGCGGTATGACCGAGCTGAAGACCATACAAACTCCCCAGAAGGCGGCTGAAGGGATACTGAAGATCCAAAACCCTATCCCCCCCAATAATCCCTGGGTCAAGGCAACGATAATAGAACCCCTTAACGTGGCTTTGGTGGTCCGTTCCAATTGAAGGATGATCCGGTCATGATGGGTGACCTCCAGGGGACTAAGAATTTTTAGTTCCCGCAGAAATTTTTCTCCATCGATCAACAGGAAAAAACTGATAAACAAAATTATGATGAGATCAAACAGGGAACCAGCCACCCCTTTGGCCAGATGGGTCATTTCTTTATAGATGAATTCTGAGGAGGCGGCCAAAAATTTCCCTATATATTCTTCCACCCTCAGAGATTGAATATCGATATGCCAGCGTTCAAAAAAAAGATTGAAATAAACAAATTTTAAATCAAGGAATTTTTTAAATGATCCGTCGGTGAGCCCGCCGGATATCTTTTGATAAAAATCCAAAGATTGGCTGGTAATCAGCCCGGATAAAAACGAGATGGGGACCAGGAAGATCAGGATGGCCAGAAAAAGGGTGAGTAAGGCCGGTACGATTTTCCATCCTTTAAAAAGTCTTTGGATCAATTTATAAGAAGGATACAAAACCATGGCCGTTACAATGGCCAGAAAGATGTCGGTCAGAAAGGGGCGAACAATCAGGTAGAACAGATAAAGAACGGCTATCAGGAAGGCAATAAAAACGTACTTGGATAGGGAGTTTGGGGACCCCTCTTTCCTTTTAAAGTCGGGTTGACTCATATTATCCCTTCTATTTTGTACGGTTGGTCAGACCTGATGCCTGATCTTATCCACTTCGGCGAAGGGGTCGATAAGGAGGCTGTTTGACAACTGACGGTTGACCAGGACCTGGCCGGATTCCCGGAGAGGGGTCATTTTTTTGGTCCGCAACCGCGGCCCAACCACCAGGCCAGTAGAAGCACAGCGGCAATAATCAGAATTTGACGTAGAACAGACATGGGTAGCCCCGGCCTTCATTTTTTCAACGTTGCCGAATAACTCATTTTTAATCATTATAACCTAGGCAAGCCCTCCAATGCAACCGGGAATATGGGTCCTTAAAGTCAGCCGAACTCATTGTGGAAAAATTAAGGTGGATAGCCTATAATGATTTTCATGAATCCCTTATTCCATCCCCGACTGGTCAACGGTCCTCTGGGGGATCCGGCCCTTTATATCGATATGAAATTTGCCAGGCGGGCTATTTTGTTTGATCTCGGAGAAATTCAATCGTTATCCCCACGCCAATTATTGAAGATTTCCCATGTATTTATCTCTCATACCCATATGGATCATTTTATCGGTTTTGATCACCTCCTCAGAATCTTTTTAGGCAGGAACAAAAAAGTCCATTTTTTCGGCCCACCCAATTTTTTAAACCAGTTAGAGAATAAACTGGCGGCTTATTCCTGGAATTTGATTGAAAGCTATTCCTGTCCCTTGGACCTTGTTGTTGTTGAGGTTCATCCCGACTATTTAAAAACGGCTCAATTAAAATCATCCAACGCTTTCAAAATTGAATTGGACCTGAAAACAAAACCCTTTGACGGCATTCTCCATGAAGAATGGTCATTTTTGGTCCGGGCTGTTTTTTTAGACCATAAGATTCCCTGTTTGGCCTTTGCTTTGGAAGAAAAAGCCCATCTCAATCTCATCAAAACAGAACTTGAAAGAATGGGTTTATCCAAAGGTCCCTGGCTGCAGAGATTGAAGGAAGCTATATGGAAGGGGGAAAATGACGACTTTCTTCTTCGGGTTCCCGGATACAGGGGCGGGAAGTTGAAAGAGGAATCCATATCCCTGGGACCCTTACGAAACCGCCTAATTAAAATTACGCCCGGCCAGAAAATCGGTTACGTGGCGGATACTATTTATAATAGACAAACCCAAGAGGCCATAAAAAACCTGGTCATCGGCGCCGACCAACTTTTTATCGAAGCCGCTTTTCTGGAAAAAGAGGGCCGACGGGCTTGGGAGAAAAGCCATCTTACCGCCCGACAGGCCGGGATTATGGCCGGAGAGGCCGGAGTGAAGCGAATGATCCCTTTTCATGTTTCCCCTAAATATAGCGCTGATTTTGAAAGGGTATTTGAGGAGGCCCATTCGGCTTTTCGGCAAACCTCCGAGAAGAAAAAACTTTCGAAGGGGAGCTGTTTTTGATATATAAAGAAAAAATAACCAAAATATTTGAAATCTTAAAAAAGGTTAAAGGGGGTCTTATTTTTGGAGATTGTCCAAAGGGTAACTTATCGCCCAAACCGGGACCCACTCCGAAGGGGTGGGTCTGAGCATGGCCTTTAATGCGAAGAATCCCGGCCTGTCCAGTCCCGCCGCAGGCGGGATTGCGGGCATAGGTGAAGGCTTGTCCCGCCAACGGCGGGATTAAATATTTGGCCCGGCAAAGAAGCTTCCAGCTTCAGGGTGGACAACCCCAAAAATAAGACCCCCTTTGACCTTGGTGCCAAAATTTAGAGATAAATTCTCAGATTTAAGGTGTAAGAATCTACAGGAGCCTATAAAATCATGGAAGAAGATCATCGTCCCTGGGGATACTATCAAGTTTTGGCCGATGAACCTGACCATAAGGTCAAAAGAATCGTGGTTTATCCGGGGAAAAGGCTGAGTCTTCAAAGACATCGCCATAGAAAAGAGCACTGGTATATCATTTCCGGAGAGGCCCTGGTAACCAGGGACCAGGACAAAATTCCTTTAAAAAAGGGGGGGGCCGTTGATATTTCCCGGGGGGCTGTTCACCGGATTGAAAATATCGGGTCGGAGAATGTGACCTTCATCGAGGTGCAATCCGGTGAGTATTTCGGGGAAGATGATATTGAACGGATTGAAGATGATTTTGGGCGTTGTTAATCGGGCGGATTCTTACGGTTTAAATCTGAGAATTTATCCCAACCATTTAAACTAACTGATCTTTTAATCCGAAATTCGAAGCACGAAACCGGGAACCCCTCTCGATGAAATCGGGATGGGAGTGACCATAGGGAACAAATCCGAAACAAGCACAAAAGTCCAAAATAAAATGAAAAAAAGTATTGAACAGGAATAGCGAGCGCATTCCCCGCAGCTTGCTGCGTGGGTTAGCGAGCGAACTACAACAAATAAACCCTTTCCTTGCCTGGAAGATTCCCTGCACCTTGGTGCAGGGAGCTTCAATTTTGAAATTGGGTCATTTGAATTTGTTTCGAATTTTGAATTTAGTTTTTCGAATTTGAACCCAAATTTCAACTATCTTTATTTGTTTTTAGAGAGGAAATATGACCGAACCTATTGATCAGGCTTATCTTAATCCCACATCCATCATTGACAGCGATCATCCGGCCATCATCGCCTTCGCACAGAAGGCCATTGACGGCAGCCGGGATATTCTTGATCAGGCCGTAAAAATCTATCTGGCCGTCAGGGATGGGATTCGTTATGATCCCTATTGTCCCTTTTATCGTCCGGAACACTATCGGGCCAGTAATGTCCTGAAAATCGGACGGGGATATTGTGTCTGCAAAGCCGCTTTGTTATGTGCCCTGGGCAGGAGTCTGGGAATTCCCTCCAGGGTAGGGTTTGCCACGGTTCGCAACCATCTGGCCACCAGGCAGTTGTTGGAACGCCAAGGATCCGACCTGTTCGTTTACCATGGATATACGGACTTTTTCTTAAATGGAAAATGGGTCAAGGCCACTCCGGCCTTTAACAAGGAATTGTGTGAACGTCATAAAGTCGCCCCTTTGGAATTCAACGGTCTGGAAGATTCGGTTTTTCAACCTTATAATTTAGACAACCATCTTTATATGGAGTATACGGAATTTCTAGGAACCTATGCCGATATTCCGGTGGATATAATCGTGGCCGGTTGGGAAAAGGCTTACGGTCGGGAAAAGGTCCAGGCCTGGATTAGAGAACTGGAAGAGGCCCAAGGAAAAACAATCTGGAATTTTTATCAGGAAGAGGTCTTATAGATCAATGAAAAAAGCACCACAGGAGGAAAGATGCCGAAAAACGGATTAATGGAAACCCAATTTGATGGTTTGAAACTTCTAAACCGGGGGAAGGTTCGCGATATCTATGACCTTGGAGAACACCTCTTGATTGTGGCCACGGATCGGATTTCGGCCTTTGATGTGGTTATGCCCAATCCCATTCCGGGAAAGGGGATTATTCTTACCCGGATATCCAAATTCTGGTTCGGGATGTTGGAATCCATTACCCCCCATCATCTGATTTCCAGCGAAGTGAAAGATTTCCCCCAAGTCTGCCGGCCTTACGAAGCGGATTTAAAAGATCGGAGTATGCTGGTTAAAAAAACCAAACCTTTGCCCGTGGAATGTATTGTCCGGGGGTATCTGTCCGGGTCAGGCTGGAAGGATTATCAAAGCACGGGACAGATCTGCGGGATCCCTTTACCGAAAGGGCTAAAGGAATCAGACCGCCTCGACCTCCCCATCTTTACCCCTTCCACCAAAGCGGAGATTGGGACCCATGATGAAAATGTCACCATAGAAACAGTAAAAAAACTCTTGGGCGAAGCCTTGGCCGCTTATCTGATGGAAACCAGCCTGGCCCTTTATGAACGCGCCCGTCGCTTAGGAGAAGAGAAGGGGATTATCATAGCCGATACCAAGTTTGAATTCGGCTTTTTCAATGACCAAGTGATCTTGATCGATGAGGTCCTGACCCCGGATTCTTCCCGGTTCTGGCCCAAAGATCAATATAAACCAGGTGGGGTTCAACAAAGCTTCGATAAACAATTTTTACGAGATTATCTTGAATCCATCCAGTGGGATAAAAGGCCCCCGGCCCCGGAATTACCGGCTGAAATCATTGAAAAAACAAAGGCCAAGTATGAAGAGGCCCTGCGGATACTGACCGGGTGAGGAAAAAAACGTTCGGCGTTCGGTGTTCGGCGGAATAACCATCTTTAAGGTTTTCCCAGAGCTCTTCGAACTCAAAACAAATTGCTAATCCCTTATGGTCCTTGAGATCAATACAAGGCAAGAAAAGGTGGAGCGCCGAACGCCGAACGCTTAACGCCGAACGGTATTCCGGCTTTGGATAAACCGGCTGATGGATCGATCATAGGTCTTCTCCAGGGCATCCGAGAAATAACAGGCCGGCAGTTCACCGTTACGTCGATGGTAATGGAGACATTGGCAGCATAGTCCTTTTCGTTCACACGGTTCATAACTGCAATTGCACTGTTTCATATTTTCTTTGATGTTTGGACATTTTTCGCGCATGATCTCGTAAGCGACCATAAAAAGTTTCCTCCCTATATTATCTTGTTACCTATTCAAGCCCTTTGGGGCGGTACGAAGCAGGGCATTTAATCAAAGGATGCTGAGGTGGCGATAAGTGATGGGCAATAGGCTCTCGGTTATAAGATTTCTCCAATGCTTCATTGCCTATTGTCTCGTGCCCATTGCCTGTTTTTCTCTCGAATCCTAATGGCTGTATTAAACCCTCATAACCCCGTGAGGCGCCACGAATCATGAAAATAAAACTTGGAATCAAGCAGTTAAGAGTATTTATTCTGAATTCTGACTCCTGGGTTCTGGATTCTTCATTTTTATTTTCGAACTAAAAATCTTCTATGATCCCTTATTTAGAAACACCAATCCTGGATAGTCAAGATTTTTTTTGTTTTGATTTGCCCACCAAACCTCTGCCGGGAACGGGTAAGATCCTGGTGACCGGCGCCTCTGGCTACATCGGAGGCCGGTTGGTTTCTGAGTTATTGGCCAGGGGATATCAGGTCAGAGTCATGGTCAGGGGAGCCTCGGCCGTCAATCGAAGTCTCTGGCCGGATGCCGAATTGGCCGTAGCCGATGCAACGAATCTTGATCAGCTCCGACAGGCCTTCGAAGGCATTGATACGGCCTACTATTTGATTCACTCCTTGCGCCTGGGACCGAAGGAATTTCAAATGGCCGATATCCAGGCAGCGGCTGTCTTTAGAACGGCGGCCGAAGAAAAAGAGATAAAAAGAATAATCTACCTGGGAGGCCTGGGAGATATCCGGAATCCTCTTTCTCCTCATCTCCGTAATCGAATCGCCGTATCGGATGAGCTTAAAAAAGGACGGACTTTCTTAACGGTATTGAGGGCGGCCATTATCATCGGCTCGGGAAGTGCTTCTTACGAAATTATTCAACATCTCATTAAGAAACTACCGATTATTTTTGTCCCTCCTTGGGCAAAGAATCGCTGCCAGCCCATCGGGATCCGCGATGTCATCAAATATCTGGTCGGCTGTTTGGAGGTGCCTGAAACTTCCGGGAGAGATTTTGATATCGGCGGGCAGGATATTTTAACCTATGAGCAAATGCTTAAAGTTCTTTCCAGGATTCTCGATTCCAAAACTCTGTTCATTCCTTTCTTTTTCTCCTATTTGCGATTTTATACTTATCTGGTCAGTCTGTTGACTCCTGTACCCAATATGATAACCCAATGTCTGATGGAAGGATTAAAGAATGAGGTCATCGTTCTGGATGATTCGATCAAAAAACTGATCCCTTTTGAACCCATTTCATATAGAGAGGCCATTATACGGGCCATGTCGCGTGAAGAGCAGGATCGGGTGCACACACGCTGGTCCGACGCCTATCCTCCGGCCCATGTCCTGGCCCTAAAACTTCATGAGCTTCACGGCCAGGTGGCTTTTGGTGCCCGATACTCTCTGCTCACCGAAAAAGGATCTTCCGTCCTTTTTCAATCGATCTGCAGAATAGGGGGTAAGGAAGGCTGGTTTCACAGTAATTGGATGTGGAGAACCAGGGGCATGCTGGATCGCATCCTTCTCGGGGTGGGGTCGATTCGAGGGAGAAAAAGCCATACCTATCTGGCAATCAATGATGTGGTTGATTTTTGGAGGGTTGAGGATCTCAAACCGGCGGAACGGCTTCTTTTACGGGCAGAAATGAAATTACCGGGGAAGGCCTGGCTTGAATTTCATATTCGCGAGGAAGAGGGACGGAGGAAATTGTCGGTGGTCACCTACTTCGATACGCATACCCTATTAGGAAAACTTTACTGGTATATTTTCTTGCCCTTTCATTATTTTATTTTCAGGAATCTCATAAAAGAAATTGAAAAAAGAAGCTGAAGGCTTGACAGGGAGATTCTGGGTTCAAGGTTCAAGGAAACCGGTCTATCGTACTCCTTATTCCAGTAACTTCTTCGTAGGCGTCCACGTTAATTTTCCGCCTCCTCCAAAAGCTTTTTCATCATGTAAATGTTGTCGGTATGGCCGGTTCGATAAGCCGTGACTTTGCCTCGAATGGGTCGGTTGAGCAGATAAAAATCTCCGATCAAATCCAAAATTTTGTGCCGGGCAAATTCATCAGGGAAACGGAGATCGGTATTAACGATTTTCTCATCATCGACCAGGATGAAATTATTAAGCCTTCCTCCTTCTCCCAAGCCCAGGCGATCGAGCATCTCCCATTCTTTTAGAAAACCGAACGTGCGCGCCGGTGCGATTTCTTTTTTGAAACCGTCCTCACTTTCCAGGGTAAATTGGTATGTTTGTTGCCCAATAGGAAGAGGATAATCCAGGAAATAGTGAACGGAAAAAACCTCTGCCGGTTCTATGACCAGTGATTTGTTCTCCTGATGGATCTCAAATCGCCGGTTGATAATCAGTTCTTCTGCCTTTTCCTCCTGTTCTTCCACTCCGGCTTCCTCAATCAACTTGCAGAATTCCAGGGCCGAGCCGTCCATGATTGGAATCTCTTCGATCATTTTAACCATCAGATTGGTGATCCGGTAGGCATGAAACACGGCCGTGAGATGTTCGATGGTCTTGGCGACCGCCAATCCTTTTCTCAAGGAAGTGGCCATTTCCGTTGTCTGGACATAGTCGACATGCAATGGAACTACTTCATCGGAGGAAACGTTTCCAAAGAGGATGCCGCGGTTTGGAGGAAGGGGTTGCAACAGCAGACCGGTTTTCATCCCCGAATGGAGTCCTGTGCCGTAAAGGACCATACTTTTTTTAAGGGTGCGTTGACGGGAATGGGAGGCTTCTTTTGGCTTCGGCTGGTTTTCAAACAATGAGGGAGAATCCTGAATGGAAGAGAGCGGAAGTTCGGCGAAGTCTTCGGCCGACTCTTCGAAAGGTTTCATCATCTTGATGAGCGGGGTTTCCTCTGTGACGATTTCGACTGTTTTTTTAATCGAAATAATTTCTTCCTGGTAGGTGATGGCCCGACGGATCGTCAGGAGAAGACCATCCAGGGACAGAGGTTTTTCAATAAAGTCAAAGGCACCAAGTTTAACGGCGGCCATGGCCGTCGAAATCGTAGCATGCCCCGAGAGCATGATCACCGGGCAATCCGGAGCAATACCTTTCATCCGTTTCAATACTTCGATGCCATCCATCCCCGGCATCCAGATGTCAAGAAGCGTTACCAGGGGTAATTCCTGCCGGAAGATATCCAGGGCCTCCTCCCCGTTTTTCGCCGCGGTGACGTCAAACCTCTCATCTTCCAGAACCCCGGTAATGGATTTTACAACGCTCTCCTCATCATCCACAATGAGGATTTTCTTCTCCATAAAAGCTCCCTTCGATGGGCCACCGGCCTGAGTCGCCTAGGACTTTGGGCTAAAGGCTCTTCCGCCGAAGAATCCGTGCCGGCGGATTATTAATTTATCGTTGGTGAATCATAGCGAAATTGGACCAGAGAGTCAATAACGACCTAAAAGCCGAATACTTTCAACCGGTAGCACCATGCCGGGTGTCCCAATAAAGGTAAAGAGTCCATTTTTCTCCTTGACCCCAAAGTTCCCTTATTCTATATTCTTTCAAAAACAAAAAGTATTTTTAAACGATTTCTTTCAGCAAGGTAGTGGTTATTAACACCGAACACTACCTGATACCGACTCAGTAAGGGAGATTGACATTATGGATGCCCTCGTGAACATTCTTGATTCATTTCAAAGCGGTTGGAAAGAAAAGAAATACGCAAAAGACTTCATCGCTATTCTCAAAGAGATCGTCATTCCAGGCTATCCCTATCTTGAATCAAAAATAGAAAACCACAAGGCCGTTTTCACAAAAGAGTGGGATCCCTTATTTTCCGCCTTTAAAAGGGCGCATATTTTTGAGCAATTTGTACCCGTTGAGTTTGGAGGCCAAAAAACCTCCGAGTTGGAAATCTATTGCCTTATGGAACTGTTAGGCTACGCCTCCCCGGGTATAGGTATTATCTTCGTCTCCCACGGGCGGGCGATTGATATCGTCTGTCGGGGCAACGAAACCCAAAAAAAGGATTACCTTCCCCGGCTTATCGACGGGCATCTAGGAGCCATCGCTATGACCGAGGAAAAGGCCGGGTCCGATGCCAGTGCTATCGGGCTGATGGCCAGGCAGGCGGATCATCACTTTCTGCTGAACGGTCAGAAAATATTTATTTCCAACAGCGGATTGGCCGAGATATACAGCGTTCTGGTCAACACGAAAGGCACCAAAGGCCCGCGTTCTTTAAGCGTATTTATTGTAGAAAATAAAACTCCGGGTTTCTCAATAGAGGGACTTCCTGAAAAAGACGGCTTAAAGGTTTTACCTACCGGGCGTCTCATTTTTAAAGACACGCCCGTACCTTTGACGAACATGGTTGGAGAGGAAGGTGCGGGACTCCTCCTGACCCTTGGGGTCATAGATCAGGGAAGGATTCACATCGCCGGTATTTGCTGTGGGTTGGCTTACCGGATTTTCCGGGAACTTTATCAATATGCACAACAAAGAAGGCAATTCGATCATCCCTTGACCAGCAGCCAGGACATCAGTTTCCAGATTGCCGCCATGTTTTCCAAAATAAATGCGGCCAGAGGGCTTTGTCTACAGGCCATAGAACAAGTCGGCAGTCCTTATTACCGGGTGTATTCCTCACAGGCCAAACTATTCGCCTCCCAGATGGTTATGGACGTAGCCTCCCGGGCTCAGGTATTGATGGGTGGAAGAGGTTACCTCAGAAATGATTTGATCAATCAGCTTGGTGCTGACGCCCGCGGCATGGAATACCTGGAGGGAACCTCGAATGTTCAAAAGATGATTATCGCCAGTGAGTTATTTAAAATGTTCCAAAAAGAAAAAGAAGATCTGGGTAATCCCGGCTCATAGGATCTCTAAGGTGAAGTTCAGCTATTTTGGTTTAATCTGCAGACTGCGCAGGCGATTGACGGCCCCGGCGATTTCGAAGAGCCGGGGTTTGGTCAGGTTTCCGATTTTATAAGGCATCAGAAAATCCAATCCCTTTTCTTCGATCTCCACCAGGGCCTTCAGCAGACCTTCCTTGAGATGGGCACTGTTTTCCAAATACTTG
Source organism: Deltaproteobacteria bacterium RBG_13_43_22 (assembly GCA_001797675.1). GTDB lineage: Bacteria > Desulfobacterota > RBG-13-43-22 > RBG-13-43-22 > RBG-13-43-22 > RBG-13-43-22. The sequence continues at coordinate 51,785 of MGQB01000031.1, forward strand.
GTTGCATAAAGGTGAATAAACCGGCCGATGGCCCGGGTCTGTCCGGTTTCAACCAATTGTTCCAGAAACGACAGGTCAATGTCCTTTTCCCCGTAAACGAGGGTCTCCCGGCCCTTAGCTTCAATTCGGACCTCCCTGTTTCCCCGGCTGGGGTCAAAGCTTTCCGGCTTGGGCAGACGAGCGGTGATCTCTCCAAAGCCCTCTCCGCCTTCGGCAAGACGATGGCCCGGAAATTGTTGGGCGATCTCCCGGGTTCGGTCGGTCACACAAAAAGGACGGTAATTATTCATCCAGATCACCGTATCGGCGGCTTCGAAATAATCGCCTGATCCTCCCATGACCAAAATCGTGGAAATCCCCAGGTCCTGATAGAGCTGACGGACCTTGTCGACAAACGGGGTAATCGGCTCATGGGACTTTTGCACCAGTTCCTGCATGCGCCGGTCCCGGATCATGAAGTTGGTGGCCGAAGTGTCCTCATCGATCAACAAAACCTTGGCCCCCAATTCCAGGGCTTCCATGATATTGGCGGCCTGGGAGGTGCTGCCGCTGGCATTGTCGGTACTGAAACGGAGCGTATCCCGCAGCAAGGGAAGGGATTTGATAAAAGGGCTGATATTGACTTTTTCCACAAACCTTCCATCTTCGGCCCTGATCTTGACCGCCGACGCATCGGAGACCACGTATTCCCGACCGTCTCCCGGGATATGGCTGTAAATCCCCAATTCCAAGGCCCGCAGAAGGGTTGATTTGCCGTGAAAGCCTCCGCCGACGATCAGGGTAACCCCTTTGGGCAGTCCGAGGCCGTTCATCCTTCCTTTATGGGGGAGTTGAAGAGACATTGATAATTCCTGGGGAGGATAAAACGGAACCGGCCCCATGGCCAAGGGTCTGGAACTGATGCCGCTTTCTCTGGGCAGGATGGCCCCTTCGGGGACAAAGGCCACCAAATCTTTTTCATCCAGAGCGGTTCGCAGCCACTCCTGGTCTTCAAAGGCATCCACAAAATGCTTCACTTCCAAACCCAGGTTAGGGAACTGAAAGACCCCCTGCTGAATGACCTTGGGCAGGTCTTCGAAAAAAATGGAAACAGCCTCCATTCCCTGGACGGTTCGCCCGGCAGCCGGCAGGCCGACAGTTAAACGCAGTTCCATGGTTTCCCCGTTTATGACAACGGCCGTTCGTTCCAAGATTTCCGGTCCTCCGGCTTCGATGCCGATCATTCCGCTTTTACCGGTTCCCCGTGGTTTGGAAGTCAGGTTCAAAATGGCTTGGTGGACCTGCCGACCTATAAAATCGCAAAAGGCAATGCGGCGGGTCTTGTTTTCCCAGAGATCGGAAAAAATTTTCCATTTCTTTAAGGAGATAACGGCACGGACCCGGGACGGCGGGGCAAAAGGGTCGGGTTGAACGCGATCGACAGAGAGTTCATACTGGGAAAAAAGATAAAGACCTTCAATATCCTGGTAGGCCTTATAGCCTTTATCATGAATACGGAATAAGGTCTTTTTTAAGTCATCGGCTGATTTCATGAGATAATTCCTTTTTAATTTCTTTGAACAGGAATAGCGAGCGCATTCCCCGCAGCTTGCTGCGTGGGTTAGCGAGCGAACTACAACAAATAAACCCTTTCCTTGCCTGGAAGATTCCCTGCACCTTGGTGCAGGGAGCTTCAAAAATATCAAAAATTATTTTGGGTGTCATTAAAGAAATAGACCACTTTTCTTTTTCTCCTTATCCGCTCTTTCGATGTATCTTATAATCTATTAAGTTTAAAGGGAATTCTTGGCAAAGCAGAATAATGAACAGAAGCAAACTGGATTCCAACCAAGAACACTTCCAGGAGTCCTTAAACCATTACGAGAGTATTTTGATCATCTTAGACCGATTTGAACTCGATCTTCCCTATGACGACAATTATTTGTCTTATTAATAAATAATATAATAATTATTAATTGGACAAATGATTATCCTTCCCTTATTCTCCGCACATCTTTGATCTTGAATTAAAGAAGGGGTTCTGTTAAAGATTCAACAACGTATAGCCTTTGAGCAGGTTGTAAAGAACTATTGGAAAAAATTGCTTCCATCGATATCGGTTCCAATACCTTACGATTATTGCTGGCCGAAAAAACAGGGGAAAAGTTTCGAGCACTTTTTCGGGATCGGGAGATCGTCCGATTAGGGCGTAACTTTTATCCTGACCGTCTTCTATCCGCCCAAGCTATAAAAGCAGCCCTCATGGTCTTGAAACGGTTTAAGGTCAGAGCCGAACATGAAGGGGTGGCTCAATTCAGGGTTGTCGGTACCGGGGTGCTGCGAGAAGCAGAAAACGCCCTGTTTTTTATAGACCAAGTAACCAGGGAAACCGGGGTATTGGTCAATATTATCCATGGCCTTGAAGAAGCCCGCATTATGGCTAAAGGAGTTCTTTCTATATTTCCTTCGACTTACGGAAAAACCGTTATTTTTGACCTGGGCGGCGGAAGCACCGAGTTTGTTTTTATGAACGATGGTAAAATGGATGAGAGGATCAGTTTGCCTCTCGGGGTAGTGGGATTGACCGAAAAATTTTTAATTTCTAATCCTCCACGATCCAATGAATTGGAATCACTTAGAGTTCATTGCCAAAATATTTTAAAGAAAAATTTGGCAAAGAATGATAGAATTAATAATATAATCGGAACAGCAGGTACTGTGACCACTTTGGCCGCTATAGCCAAAAACCTTATCGTTTATGATCCGGATCAGATCAACGGGACGGTACTGACCAAAGAAACCCTTGTTGAATTATCAAATAAAATCTTATCCCTGTCCTTTGATCAAAGGGCCGAATTGAAAGGTTTGGAACCGGAAAGGTCCGATATCATCGGGGCCGGGATCTTGCTGGTTTTGGAGATTATGATTTATTTTTCCCAGACAGTCCTTTTGGTCAGTGATGCCGGGCTGTTGGAGGGATTGATTCTGGATGCCTGATTCGTTTCGGGTCGCGGGTTGCGGGTTGAATACTTACTGGGCCGAGTTTAAAAAACCCGTAACTCGTAACTCGCAACAACCAACAATAGTTCACCAGAAAACCCTGGTTTTTTAAAAGTTACTTTGTGAAAGGAGCACCCAATGACCACAGCGGCAAGCTCTATCCGGGACGGGTTGACCTTTGATGACCTTTTGCTCGAACCGGCCTATTCCATGGTTTTGCCAAGAGAGGTTGATGTCCAGACCAACCTGACCCAATCCATTCGTCTTCATATTCCCATCGTCAGCGCGGCCATGGATACGGTCACCGAATCCCAAACGGCCATCAGCATGGCCCAGCAAGGGGGAATCGGGATTATTCATAAAAATATGGGAATCAAAAACCAGGCAACGGAAGTGGAAAAGGTCAAAAAGTCGGAAAGCGGGATGATTGTGGATCCGGTGACCATGGGACCGGATCAAAAGGTCCATGAAGTTCTGGCGGTCATGGAAAAGTATCGTATCTCCGGGGTACCGATTGTCAAAGGCCAAAAACTGGTCGGAATCGTTACCAATCGTGATTTGCGTTTTGAAACCAACCTGAATAAAAAGGTTTCCGAGGTCATGACCAAGGACAACCTGGTTACGGCCAAGGTCGGCATTACCCTTGAGGATTCCAAGGCTCTGCTTCATAAAAATCGAATTGAAAAATTATTAGTGGTGGATCATCGGGGAAACCTGGCAGGTCTGATCACCATTAAAGATATTGAGAAAATCAAGAAATTTCCCCTGGCCTCCAAAGACAAATTGGGGCGTTTACGGGTCGGGGCCGCTGTGGGTGTGGGACCAAATCGCCGGGAACAGGTTGAGGCCTTGCGACAGGCCGAGGTGGATGTCATTGTTTTTGACGTGGCCCACGGGCATACCCAGAATGTGATCGAGGCGGTCCAAGAAACCAAGAAACAGTACCCGGAACTCCAGATCATTGCCGGGAATGTTGGCACGACCGAAGGGACGGAAACCCTGATCAAGGCCGGGGCCGATGGGATAAAAATCGGTATCGGTCCGGGTTCTATCTGCACCACCCGGGTTGTAGCCGGGGTGGGGGTCCCCCAGATTACGGCCATCATGGACTGCGCCCGGGCAGCCAAGAAATATAATATCCCCCTGATTGCCGACGGAGGAATCAAGTTTTCCGGAGACATAACCAAGGCTCTGGCTGCCGGGGCCGATTTAGTCATGATCGGCGGCCTTTTTGCCGGAACCGAAGAGAGCCCGGGAGAAACCATCCTCTATCAAGGACGAACTTATAAAGTTTATCGGGGCATGGGTTCCATCGAGGCCATGAAACAGGGCAGCAGTGATCGTTATGGGCAGGATGATTATGAGACCGAAGCCAAACTGGTTCCCGAGGGGATTGTGGGCCGGGTTCCATACCGCGGGCCTCTGGCCGATACGATTTATCAATTGGTGGGAGGATTGAAGGCCGGCATGGGTTATGCCGGTTGCCGCACCCTGAAAGAACTAAAAACCAAGACCCGTTTTATCCGTATTACCCCGGCCGGTCTAAGAGAATCTCATGTCCATGATGTGATCATCACCAAAGAAGCACCGAATTATAGGCTGGAATAGAAAAAAACGTTCGTCGTTCAGCGTTCGTCGTTCGTCGAAATAAGGGTTGATGAAAGAAGAAATTTTTGAATTTGAAAAATTGAAGGTCTATCAGAAGTCTTTGGAATTTGTCGATAAGGTTTATGTATTAACCAGAACATTTCCTAAAGAAGAAAGATTTGGCCTGATAGATCAATTTAGAAGGGCTTCCGTTTCTATCGCACTTAATATAGCAGAGGGAAGCGGCGGCACGAAAACAGAATTCAAACATTTTTTAATAATTGCCAGACGCTCCATAAGAGAATGTGTGGCTGTCTTAGAGGTTTCTTTTCGCCAAGAGTATGTAACTCCCGAAATCAAACAAAAACTTAGATCCGATTGTGCCGATATGTCAAAAATGATAACCGGACTATTTAAATCTTTATCGCCGAACGACGAACGCCTTAAAAGGTACCCATGGACATTCACAGTCAAAGAGTTCTGATCCTGGATTTTGGGTCTCAGACGACCCAGCTTATCGCCCGCCGGATCCGGGAAGCCAGGGTTTATTGCGAGATCCATCCTTTTAACTGGCCCTTGGAAAAAATCAAGGCTTTTTCCCCCCAGGGGATCATCCTTTCCGGAAGTCCGGCCAGTGTTTATGATCCCAAGGCCCCGGGTCCGGATCCCAAAATTTTGAATTTAGGGGTGCCGGTGCTGGGGATTTGTTATGGGATGCAGTGGATTACCCATCATTTGAAAGGCCGGGTGGGCCGCTCCAACAAAAGGGAATACGGCCGGGTGGAACTCGGTTTCCTGGATTTTCAGGACCTGTTTTTCGGACTCGACAAAGGAGGAAAAAACCAAGGCCGGATTGTCTGGATGAGTCATGGGGACCGAATCGAACACCTTCCGAAAGGGTTTAAAGCGATTGCCCAAAGCCATAATGCCCCGGTGGCGGCCATGTGCAACCGGCAACATACCATCTTCGGAGTCCAGTTTCATCCGGAAGTGGTCCATACCCCGGCCGGACACCGTATCCTGAAAAATTTTCTTTTTAAGGTCTGCCGTCTGAAACCGCTATGGACCCCCAGTTCTTTTATTAAACAGACCATCGTCTCTGTCCAAGAAGAGGTTGGGAAGGACAAGATCATCTGCGCCCTTTCCGGCGGGGTGGATTCCTCGGTAGTGGCCGTTCTGCTCCATCGGGCCATTGGAAAACAGTTGACCTGTATCTTTGTTAATAACGGGGTTTTGCGCAGCGGTGAGGCCGAGAAAGTAATCCGGCTGTTTCGGGGTCATTTTCATATCCCCTTGGTTTATGTGGATGCATCACAATCTTTTCTCAAAAAGCTCAAGGGAATAATTGACCCGGAAAAAAAACGGACCGCCATCGGACATGAATTTATCCGCATCTTTGAGGCCGAAGCCAAGAAGATCGGACCGGTCCGTTTTTTGGCCCAGGGGACCCTTTATCCGGACGTCATCGAATCGGTTTCTTTCAAAGGGCCTTCGGCGACCATCAAAACCCACCATAATGTGGGGGGCCTTCCAGCCCGGATGAAGTTAAAGCTGATCGAACCCTTGCGGGAATTATTCAAGGATGAAGTACGGGAAGTGGGCCGCAGTCTCGGCCTGCCCGAAGAGATCGTCAGCCGCCAACCTTTTCCCGGGCCGGGATTGGCTATCCGCATCCTGGGAGAGGTGACCGAAACCCGTTTAGATATCCTTCGTCGGGCCGACACCATTGTCTGGGAAGAAATGCGAAAGGCTGATTTATATACCAAGGTCTGGCAGTCTTTTGCCGTTTTGCTGCCTATTAAGACCGTGGGCGTTATGGGGGACGAGCGGACTTACGAGAATGTCATCGCCCTGCGTATCGTAGACAGTCTGGATGCCATGACTGCGGATTGGAGCCGTATCCCATACAACCTCCTGGGCCAACTATCCAACCGGATTATCAATGAGGTTAAAGGGGTCAATCGTGTTGTCCTGGATATTTCTTCCAAACCCCCAAGTACGATTGAATGGGAATAAAATGATGGCCGATTCTGGATACTGGATACTCGATACTGGATGAAAGATGAATGATGCCGGATGCGAATTCTTTAAGTGCGGATTTCGGATTGCGGAATTAAAAACGAAAAAAGATGGGAAACCCAACGGATGACGGATAGTCAATTTCATTATCGAGCATCCAGTATCTGTTTTTTTACTTTTAACTTTGAATCTTGAACTTTTAACTTTGAACGGCTGCTATGCCCCACGCTTCTTTTGTACATCTTCATCTCCATACCCAGTATAGTCTGCTGGATGGAGAGATCCGGCTTAAAGAGCTGTTTGAAAAGGCCCAGGCCTTCAAACTGCCGGCCGTTGCCATGACCGATCACGGAAACCTGTTCGGTATGGTGGAATTTTATAAACAGGCTCAAAAACATGGGCTTAAACCCATCATCGGCTGTGAAGTCTATGTGGCCCCGGAAAGCCGGCGGCAAAAAGAATCCCATCCCCATCAGGAAAACGCCTTTCACTTGGTCCTGCTTTGTAAAAATGAAAAGGGCTATCGCAACTTGGTCAAACTAGTCACCCAGGCCTATTTTGAAGGGTTTTATTACAAACCACGGATCGACCGGGAGCTATTGAGGGAATATCACAAAGGCCTGATCGCCATGACGGCCTGTCTGCATGGAGAAATTCCTTCCTATCTGCTTAAAAACAATTTTGAACGGGCCTTGAAAACCGCCCGGGAATTGTCCGAAATTTTTGATCAGGATCGGTTTTACCTGGAACTTCAGAAAAACGATATTCCGGAGCAGGAAATCGTCAACCAAGGCTTACTGGAAATCCATCAGCAATTGGGCATCCCCATTGTGGCCACCAATGACTGCCATTATCTGACCCAGGAGGAGGCCAAGGCCCATGACGTGTTACTTTGTATCCAGACCGGAAAAACCGTAGACGATCCGAACCGATTGCGTTTTTCCACCAATCAACTCTATTTCAAGTCCCCTGAAGAGATGACCATGCTCTTTGCCGATCTGCCGGAGGCCATAGAAAATACTTTGCACATTGCCGATCGATGCAATTTGGAACTGACTTTCGGCCATTCGTATCTCCCCCGCTATCCCCTGCCGCAAGAAGAGACTATGGACGGTCGTCTCAAAAAGGAGGCCCGGTCCGGTCTGGAAGAAAGGCTGGCGGTGAAGGCACAACTGAATCCAGCCTTCCCGCCGTCCCGTTATAAAGAATACCGGGATCGTCTGGAAAAAGAACTGTCGGTAATCACCTCAACAGGTTTTTCCGGATATTTTCTGGTGGTGTCCGATTACGTACGTTTTGCCAAGGGAAAAGGGATCCCGGTCGGACCGGGTCGGGGGTCCGGGGCCGGGAGCCTGGTAGCCTTTTCCGTAAAGATCACCGATATCGATCCGTTGGATTATGGGTTGATTTTCGAACGCTTCCTGAATATGGAACGGAAGGAACTGCCGGATATAGACGTGGATTTTTGTGTGGAACGCCGGGACGAGGTTTTAAAATACATTACCGAAAAATACGGCCAGGAATATGTGGCTCAGATCATCACCTTCGGTAAGATGCAAGCCCGTGCGGTCATTCGGGATGTGGGAAGGGCTTTGAATATCCCTTACGGTGAAGTGGATAAGATCGCCAAACTGATACCCTCCGTATTGAACATTACCTTAAGTGAGGCCCTGGATATGGAGCCCCGCCTAAAGGAACTCAAGGAATCCGATCCGAACATCAAAGAACTGCTGACTATTGCCGAGGCCCTGGAAGGTCTGCCCCGGCATGCCTCCACCCATGCCGCCGGGGTGGTTATCTCCCCTCATCCGATTACCGAAACCGTTCCCTTGTATAAAGGCCCCAAGGGAGAAACCCTGACCCAATATGAAATGAAATCGGTCCAGGAAATGGGGTTGATCAAGTTTGATCTCCTGGGGCTGAACAACCTGACCATCATTGAGTATACTTTGAGGGCCATAGAACGGACCCATGGTCAATCCGTTGATCTGTCTCTGATCCCTCTGGATGATCCGGCCACTTATGAATTGTTGGGCCGGGGGGACACCACCGGTGTGTTTCAATTGGAAAGTTCGGGCATGAAAGACTTGCTGATCAGGAGTAAACCCCAAAACTTTGAAGACCTCATCGCCCTTAATGCCCTTTACAGGCCCGGACCTTTAAAAAGCGGTATGGTCGATGATTATGTCAGGAGAAAACATAGGGAAGTGCCTGTTGCCTACCCTCATCCGCTTCTGGAAGAGGTATTGAAAGAAACCATGGGGATCATCGTCTATCAGGAGCAAGTCATGCAGATCGCCGCGCTAATGGCTGATTATTCCATGGGAGAAGCCGACACCCTGCGAAAGGCCATGGGCAAGAAAATCCCTGAAGTCATGGCCCAGCAGCGAAGCCGTTTTCTGGAAGGGACCAAAAAGAGGCGAATCGATCAAAAGAAGGCCGATGACATTTTTGACAAAATGGAAACCTTCGGTGGTTACGGATTCAATAAATCCCACAGTGCCGCTTATGCCTTGATCACCTACCAGACTGCTTATCTGAAGGCCCATTATCCGTTGGATTTCATGGTTGCCCTGATGACCAGCAAAATGGGTAATTCTGCGGAAGTAACCAAGTGTATCGCCGAATGTCGGGAAAAAGGGATTGTGGTCCTCCCCCCGGATGTGAACCTGAGTCACCTGGATTTTAAGGTGGTCGAAGACAAGATCCGTTTCGGGCTGGCCGCAGTAAAAAATGTCGGGGCCGGAGCCATAGAGTCCATCCTGGAAGCCAGGGATAAGGGCGGGGAGTTTAAATCCCTGATTGATTTTTGCCGGGGGGTGGATCTGCGCCGGGTGAACCGGCGGGTGGCGGAGAGCCTGATCAAATGCGGAGCCTTTGATTCCCTGGGAGTGGCGAGAGCCAGGCTGATGGCCTTTTTACCCGAAGCCCTGGATTTAGGACAACAACGTCAAAAGGAGCAGTCCGAAAACCAGTTCAGCCTTTTTGCCATGGCCGGAGATTCGGGTTTAACCCGACCCGAAATAGAACCCCCTTTGGTTGAAGAATGGAGAGAAAGTCAAAAACTTTCCTATGAAAAAGAAATTCTGGGTTTTTATATTACCGGTCATCCGTTGACCCGCTATGCCGAGACCCTGCAAGACCTGAAAACAACGGACATCCAATCCTTGTCCGAATTGGAAGATAAAGGTAATGTACGGATAGCCGGTATGGTAGCGGCTTTGAAAGAGATTAATAGTAAAAAAGGGGAGCGAATGGCCTTTGCCACGATTGAAGATTTGACCGGTTCCTGTGAAATCATTGTTTTTTCGGATCCCTATCGCAAATGTTCCCAAATATTGAAAGAAGAAGTTCCCTTGTGGGTGACCGGTATTATTTCCAAGGATGAAAAAGGGATCAAGGTGATTGCCAATGAGGTACTCCCGTTGGCCGAGGCTGAAGAAAAAATGGCCCAGCATGCTGTTCTTAAGATAGCGGTTACCGGCCTTAGCCGGGATCAGATTTTACAGCTAAAGGCTTTTTTAAAAGATCATACCGGTTCCTGCCCGGTCCAGATCTGCGCCTGCCTGCCTGACAAAAGCCAGGTCCTTTTAAGTCTTCCGGAAACCGGAAATATCCGTCCCTCATCAAAGCTGAGAAGAGAACTTAAAGGACTCTCCTGCAATCCTGTTCTGGAAGTGGTGTATTCGTAATAGATTTTTTCAGTTTTTTGTCCTCTTCTTGGAGATTCTCAGGCTAGATCATATAAAGTGGTCCGGTTGCGGGTTACGAGTTACGGGTTAGAAAATCGACGCTTTATATCCCAATAAAACTCGCAACACGAAACTCGTAACATGGTTTTTTTATGACTCTCTACCAAGATCGGTTTTACCGCAGTCAAATCAGCACTCCGGATTGGGTCTCTTTTACCATCCAGGTCAAGGAAACCGACCTGTGGATTCGAGCCAGGAAAGACCTGTCTGTCGAAGGGTATGAAAGGGTTTTTCAATACCGACATGCCCTGGAAACCTATATCCATCAGAACCCCAGATTTAAAGATTCGCTTCAGCCTCTGGATTTTGATTCTATGGCCCCGCCGGTGGTCCAGGCTATGATTCAGGCAGGCCGAATAGCCGGGGTCGGTCCTATGGCTGCGGTGGCCGGGGCCATCGCCGAACTGGTCGGGAAAGATCTGTCGGCTTTTTCACCAGACGTAATTATTGAAAATGGAGGGGATTTATTTATCGTCTGCCATGAAACCTTGATGGTCGGGATCTATGCGGGGGATTCTTCTTTCAGCGGACGGTTGGGGATTCGGTTGCCCCCTTCTGATGAACCGATAGGTTTATGCACGTCTTCCGGGACTGTTGGTCATTCCATAAGCTTCGGCCGGGCCGATTCAGTGACTATTTTATCCCCATCGGCCACCCTTTCCGATGCCGTGGCTACGGCTGTGGGGAACCGGGTTCTAACCAAAAACGATATTCAGCCGGCCCTGGTTTGGGCACAGCAAATTCCGGACGTTGAAGGGATTTTGATCATTGTCGGAGATCAGATAGGGGCGTGGGGGGGGATGGAGTTGGTGACGTTATAAAAACAGACGGTGCAAGGTCCAAGGTGTGAGGCTTAAGGTCAAAAAGCCCCTAAACCGTCTATTAAAGTGGAGGGTTTCTTAATGAAGTTACAAAAGTGGTTAGTTGGAATGTTGTTAATTGTCCTCATCAGTATTTGGGGCTGCGGGACCGTTCCCCCGGCCAAAGAAGGCAAGGGGCCGCCCAAGATCGCTCTGGTCTTGGGCGGGGGAGCAGCCAGAGGATTTGCCCATGTGGGGGTGATCCGTGTTTTGGAACAAGAAAAAATCCCCATTCATATGATCGTCGGAACCAGTGTAGGCAGCCTGATCGGGGCCCTTTATGCGGCTGATCCCAACAGCTTAAACCTGGAATGGCTGTCCTTTACCATAGAAAAAGAAGATATCTTCGATTATTCCTTGTTTTATTCCAAAATGGGGCCGGTTCAGGGGGAACGGCTGGAAAAATTCATTCAAACCAATGTCAAAGCCAAAACCATGGAACAGATGAAGATCCCTTTTTATGCCGTGGCAACCGATCTGAATGAAGGAAATACCTGGGTCTTTGAAAAGGGTTCGGTGGCCAAGGCCGTGCGGGCCAGTAGTTCCATTCCAGGTATTTTTCAACCTCTGGAACTGGGCGGCCGAATGTATGTGGACGGCGGGGTGACCAACAACCTGCCGGTGGATGTGGCTCGGGCCAGAGGAGCGGATATTATCATTGCCGTCAGTATCTCAAAAAGTATTCGAAACCCTCAGATCAACAATTTGATTGATGTCATCATGCAGTCCATTAGTATCATGGGGCGGGAATTGGTCACCTATAAATCCAGGGGATATGATGTGCTGATTGAGCCCAATGTGGGGGATGTGGGTATGACCGATTTTACACAAAAGAAAAGATTGATGGATGCCGGTATTCAGGCTGCAAAGCAGGCTATGCCGAGGATTAAAAAGTTGATTGAAGAAAAATCGTAACTTAAAAGGGTTCGAGGATTCAAGGATTCGGGTGACAAATCTCAAAGCCTTCCACTTGAATCTTTGGCCCCTTGACCCCTTGAATCCTTATTCATGCCTCGTGGCTACCTCCAGAGGCATGAGGGCTTAATATGAAAAAACCTTATCATTTCTGGGCCGGATTGGGTTTTCTGGTGATCTTTCAGATCGCCCTATTTATGAGGCTTGAGCCGGTGACCACCTATTTTTATTCCCTGATCTGGTGGTCTTATATCGTTATGATCGACGGGATCATCTTCCATCTCCGGGGGCAGTCCCTGATGGTCAATCAGACCAGACGTTTTTTGCTGTTAATCCCCTGGTCAACGGCGATCTGGCTGGTCTTTGAAGGAATTAATCTGGTCTTGAAGAATTGGCATTATGTCGGGGTTCCCAAAGAGATGTTCTTCCGCTGGCCGGGATATTTTGTGGCCTACGGGACGGTCCTGCCGGCTATCCTGGAAACTAAAGACCTTGTATCCGCTTTGGGATTATTTGAGAAAAGCCGTCTGACCCCGATCCCAGTTAAAACCACCTGGTACCGACCCTTGATTGTTGCCGGGGCCTTAGGCCTGCTCCTGGCCTTGCTTATTCCTTTATTTTGCTTTCCTTTGGTCTGGCTGAGTTTTGTTTTTCTCCTGGAGCCTTTCAATCATCGGACCGGAAGACAATCCCTGTTAAGGGACCTGCAAGAGGGGAAAGCTGGAAACCTGTATCAGCTTCTGCTGTCCGGTATGATCTGCGGCCTGCTTTGGGAATTTTGGAATTTTTGGGCGGCGGCCAAATGGATTTACACCGTTCCCTGGGTCGGACAGATAAAGCTGTTTGAAATGCCGGTCTTAGGTTTTTTCGGTTTTCCCCCGTTTGCCCTGGAATGTTTTGTCATGGTCCATTTCTTAAGGTTGTTGGAGTCCCACCCGGTTGGGAAAAAGAAGATTTTCTGGCAGGCGGTTCCCTTGTGGCTTCTTTTTTATGGGGTTATGTTTGCGGCTATTGATTTTTATACGGTTCGTTCCTTCGGCTGTTAAATTCATTTACCTCAAGGCGATTTACGAAAAATGAAAAAGGATTCAAAGATTCAAGGAGTCAAGGACTCAAGTGAAAAACTCGGGAGATCCAAAAAGCAAACTCATGAACCCTTGAATCCTCGAATCCTCGACCCCTCGACCCCTTCTTTCCCTATTAAAATCTATTTCATCAGCCTGGGTTGTGCCAAGAATCAAGTGGACAGTGAAATGATGCTCCACCAACTGGAGCGTCAAGGTTTTACCTTGACCCGGGAACCTGATGAGGCCGAAGTGGTGGTCGTCAATACCTGCAGCTTTATCGAGTCTGCCACCCAGGAGAGCATCGAAACCATTTTAGAAGCCGCCCGGTTAAAAAAAGAAGGAGTTTGTCAGGCCCTGGTGGTTACCGGTTGTTTTCCTCAACGATATAAAAGCCGGTTAGTCAAACAATTGCCGGAAGTGGACCTTTTCCTGGGTACGGAATCCTTTTTAGGATTGGCCGATCACATTTCCACCCTCTTGGCCGGAAGAAAGACCCCGAAGATGATCCTGAATTCCGATCCCGAACTTTGGATGGAACCTTATCACCGTCTCCTGACCACTTCCCCGGGAACGGCTTACTTAAAAATTGCCGAAGGATGTTCGAATTGCTGTGCCTACTGCACTATCCCTTCTATTCGGGGACCTTTTCGCAGCCGAGAGCCAAAAGTCTTAATCCGGGAAGCCCAAGTTCTGGCAGAGCAGAGGATTAAAGAAATTATTTTGGTAGCCCAGGATACCACGGCCTATGGTTCCGACCTTTGCCGACCGGTTTCTTTTGTCGATCTGATCAAAGAAATTCTGAAGATCGATTCTTTTGAATGGCTGCGTCTGCTTTATTTGAGGCCTGAAAGGATCACTCGGGAACTATTAACCTTGATGGCTCAGGAAAACAGAATCTCCCCTTATTTGGATATACCTATACAACATGTCAGTGACCGGATTCTAAAGGCTATGGACCGGCTTTACGGACAAAAGGGAATACGGGACTTGATTCAAAAAATTCGGAAGACATTACCCCAGGCAGCCCTCCGTACCACGGTTATGGTAGGGTTTCCCGGGGAAACGGATAAAGATTTTCAAGAACTGTTTCGTTTTGTTTCGGAGGTGGAATTTGATCACCTGGGCGTTTTCAAATATTCCCCGGAAGAAGGGACCAAGGCGGCCCGTTATTCGGATCAGGTCCCGGAAGAGATTAGTTATCGTCGGATGGAACTCCTGATGGCCAGGCAGAAAGAAATCTCTTTAAAAAAGAATCAAAGCCGGATCGGCTCGGTGGAGCCGGTCCTGATATCCGGGGTCAGTCCGGAAAGCGAGTTGTTGATTCAGGGGCGGACCCGCTTCCAGGCCCCGGAGGTGGATGGGGTGGTCTTTATCACCGATGGGGAGCCGCAGGTTGGGGAAATCGTCAAGGTGAAAATTACCGAAGCCCATGCCTATGATCTGGTGGGGGAGACTATCGAGATTTAGTTTTTAAATGTTTTTTGTTAGTCAATCCCATGGCCGGTATGAGTTATAGAAAGATCATGGGAATATCCTGTAGATATCTTTTCGGTGAGCAATACGTTGAAAAAAAATCAAGTCATTTTCCTTTTCTATCGTGATTCCGATTCTATAGTCGCCAATACGAATCTTGAATTTGTCAGGATAGCCTCTCATGCGCTCAAGATATCCCAACGAAAAAGGATTGGTGGTCATAAACTTCTGAAAAACAATATCCTCTGCTTGAGCCCGCGCTTCTTTCGGCAGATTGGATAGTTCTTTGAGGAAACGTCGGGTATATTTAACCTTCCACATCAGCCTTCAATGTCCTATAGTAGTCTTGAGCATCTGCTACCGACAGCCTTTCGTCGTCTTTTACCTCATCAATCAATTTTGATAATCCAAAATTTTCTATAACTTCCTCTAATCGCTCAAATTCATCGATGGATATTTGAACGGCGAACGGTTTCTGATGCTCATCGAGAACTATTTTTTTATGAATCTCTAACATGATTTCCACCTCCTTGCCTTTTTATTATAGTAACATACACTACTTTATTTTATAAAGGAAAATTGGGAGTCAAAATTTGTCCACAAAAACTGTTTTCAACCAGTTGTAGTAAGGATACCCCCCTATTTCCCAAACGGGCAAACGGGAAAGTGGCATTCCGGGCAGTTGCGGCAGAGACCGCCGTGGCCCATCAGGGCGATTTCTTTGCGGGTCGGTTCCTCTCCGGCCAGGATCAATGGCAGGATCAAATCAAAAAGGGTAACTTTATGGTAAAAGACACAGGCCGGCAGTCCCAGGAGAGGAGTCCGTCCCATTCGGGCATAAAGAAACATGGCCCCGGGCAATACCGGTGTGCCGTAAAAAACAATCCTGGCTCCGGCCTGGCGGATTCCTTTCCGGGTGACGTCGTCCGGATCGACCGACATCCCTCCGGTGGTGATGATCAGGTCGCAACCAGAATCGATCAGGGTCTTGATGGTTCCGGCAATTCGTGAGACTTTGTCCGGAACAGTTTCTTTCCGGATGATTTCACATCCGTAAGCTTCCAATTTATTGCCGACCCATTCTTCAAAACCGTCTTGCACCCGACCCGTATAAAACTCCGATCCGGTCACGACCACTCCGACCTTTTTTTTCGAAAAAGGTTTGATCGAAACTACTGGTCCTGACCGGGAACAGAATGTTTCCGCCCTGAGTATGCCCTTTTCCGGCATCGTTAAGGGAATGATCCGGGTGGCGGCCACGATATCGCCGGCCTTACAGACACTATTGTTATGCAGGGTGGAAACGATGATATTCGGGATTAAATTGATTCGGGTGAGATCGGTCATCCGGATTTTCAGCAGACCGGAAATTTGGGTAATCAGGCTTATTTTCCCTTCCACCGGTCCTTGAAGCAAGAGGTGATCGCCCTTTAGGGCTTGTGCCAGACGTTCGGCTGCATCGTTTTCGTGGAGCCGGCCGGGAGGAATGTCCAGAACAAAAAGGGTTTCCTTGCCCATATCCAGCAAGGCCGGGATGTTTTCCTCCTGTATGATGTGACCTTTTTTAAAAGCAGCGCCTTTGTAACTGCCGGGTACGATACGGGTCAGATCATGGCCCAGGACCATGCCGACGGCTTTTTGAATTTTCACTTTTTTCATTTCAAGGCTTCAATTCCTTTGCTGAGTATTTTTTTCTTCGGTGATTAATAGTAAGATAACACATTTAGAAAAAGAGTACTTTAAAAAGAAACTTTTTTTAAATTTTTTTCTACTCCACTAAACCGTCGTGTCCCTGCCATGTCGTTTGGTCTTTTCCGTCCTTCCGGATAGAGAAGACGGACCCAAAAGACACCAGACAGACGAGTATATGGGGCAGCGCTAAGCATGAAAACCGGGGTTCTCCGAACTGTCCTTGGTTGGCATGAAAAAATACAATGGGCGTCCTCTATTAATTATTCTTTAAATTAGATTGCATGCCATTAAGTTGTAAACATTAAAAATAATTTGTCAACTTTTTTTACCCCTTCTTCCATTTGACAAATTAAATCTCTTTTATTACAAAAATGTTGTTTAATAATCAGGCCTGTGCTAAGGTGTCTTCGAACGAAAAAGGAGAAATCGCTTGAAGGAAATATTTTTGAAAAGCAAGGGGATAGACAACTCTCCCTATGTGCGGGAGGTCTATTGTCTTTATGAAATTGCCAAGGCCCTGAATGCCTCCCTGGACCTGAGCAAATCCCTGCAAGAAATTCTGAGTATTATTTCCAAGTTACTCGGGATGCGGCGGGCCACCCTGACCATTCTGAATCCGGATACTTCGGAGATATCCATTGAGGTGGCCCACGATCTTTCCCCCGAGGCCAAACGGCGGGGCAAATACCGCCTGGGAGAGGGGGTTACCGGACGGGTGGTTCAAACCGGCGAACCGGCCATTATCCCCAGGATCAGTGAAGAACCGATGTTTTTGAACCGGACCCGCACGCGAAAGGATTTGGAGAAACGGGATATATCCTTTATCTGTGTGCCGATCAAAATCGGAAAAAGTACGATCGGGGCCTTGAGTGTGGACCGGTTGTTTTCCAACGAGATCTCCCTGGAGGAGGACCTGCGGTTCCTGACGATTATTGCGGCTTTGATTGCCGAGACGGTTAAGAAAGTGCAGTACCTGAACCGGGAAAAGGAACAGCTTTTAGATGAAAATATCCGGCTTAAAAAAGAGTTGACCGAAAAATATCAGGTCGAAAACATCATCGGCAACAGCCGTCTTATGAGGGAAGTCTATGAAATGATCCATAAGGTGGCGAAAAGCAATGCGACGGTTCTGCTCCGCGGAGAGAGCGGCACGGGGAAGGAATTAGTGGCCAACGCCATCCATTATCAAAGCCTGCGCTCCCGCAAACCCTTTATCAAGGTCAACTGTGCCGCTTTACCGGAAACCCTTCTGGAAAGCGAGTTGTTCGGTTATGAAAAAGGGGCCTTCACCGGGGCCACTTCCCTCAAACCGGGCCGGTTCGAAAGGGCTCAGGGCGGAACCCTGTTCCTGGATGAAATAGGCGATTTAAACCCCAGTGTCCAGACCAAGCTGCTCAGGGTTATTCAGGAAAAGGAATTTGACCGGCTGGGAGGCCGCCAGCCGATTCAGTCCGATGTGCGGATCATCGCCGCCACCCATCAGGACCTGGAAAAGACCGTGGAAGAAAAGAGGTTTCGAGAAGACCTTTATTACCGTTTGAATGTCTTTCCTATCTATTTGCCTCCCTTACGAGATCGGCGGACGGATATTCTTCTGCTGTCGGAACATTTTCTGGAAAAATTCAATAAAGAACACCAGAAGAATATCCGGCGAATTTCCACCCCGGCGATCGATATGCTGATGCAGTATCACTGGCCGGGCAATGTTCGCGAGCTTCAAAACTGCCTGGAACGGGCCGTCCTGATCTGCGAAGGGGAGGCGATCAAGGCCCATCATCTTCCGCCCACACTTCAGACCGCCGAAAGCTCCAATACTCAGAGCAAACTTTCCTTTGACCAGGCGGTTGAAGCGGTGGAGAAGGAATTGATTATCGAAGCCCTTAAAAAAACCAATGGGAACAGGACCAGGGCTGCAGATGAACTGGGCATTACCCAACGGATCATCAATTATAAAATCGACCGCTACGGCATTGAGCCGAGGCGGTTTAAGGTGGCATAATTAAAAAAAGGATTCAAGTGAAAAACTTATGTCCTAATACCGTCATTCCCACGAAAGCGGGAATCCAGGTTGAAACGACTGGATTCCAGATCAAGTCCGGAATGACAAGACTGAAAAGTGATTACAGATACACTACCATAGGACCCTATTTTTGTACCAAAGAAAGGTTTAACCCAATGCAAAAAACTTTTTCATTTCAAGGGGCCGGGGAAATTCATTTCGGCCGCGGGGCGATCGATCAGTTGCCGGATCTATCCGCCCGACATGGATCGGGTCCGATTTTGCTGGTCATGGACCCTTTTCTTTCCCGGGGTTTTCTCAAAATCCAACTTTTTTCTGATCTGAAAAAAAAGGGCTTAACTCCTATATTATTTGATCAAATTGAACCGGAACCGTCACCGGCCTCAGCCGAGGCCGGAGCCAGACTGGCCAGAAGAAAAACCTGTTCGCTGGTCATCGGCATCGGCGGGGGAAGTACGCTGGATACGGCCAAGGCCGTTGCCATGCTGGCCCTGAACAGCGGGAAGGTCAGCGACTATGTCGGGTTGGATCTGGTGCCCCATCCCGGATTGCCCACGATCCTGGTCCCGACTTCGGCCGGGACCGGCAGTGAGGTGACTTTTACAGCGGTTTTTACCAATAGGGCAGCCAAGACCAAAGGCGGGATCAACAGCCGCTTTCTCTATCCTACGGTGGCCTTGCTGGATCCGGAACTGACTTTGAGTCTGCCGCCGCAGATTACCGCCCAGACCGGGATGGACGCCTTGACCCACGCCATGGAAGCCTACACCTCCAACAAGGCCAATCCCTTAAGTGATATGGCAGCCGAAAAGGCCATTACGCTGATCGGCCGATATCTGAAAAAAGCGGTCAAAAACGGAAAAGACCTAAAGGCCCGGGAAGGGATGCTCCTGGGGAGTCTGTTGGCCGGGATGGCCCTGGCCAATGCCGGGGTAGGAGCGGTCCATGCCATGGCCTATCCCCTCGGGGCTTTGTTCAACATCACCCATGGATTGGCAAATGCGGTGCTTTTACCTTATGTCCTGGAATTCAACCGGGTCGCCTGTCCGGAACGTTTTGCCCGAATGGAGTTTTTATTGAGCGGTTCGGTAGCAGCGATTTCCGCCGAGGCCGGGGCAAAAAAATGCATCCAAAAAATCACCAATCTCTCTCGGGCCATCGGCATTCCCAAAAACTTGAAGGAACTCAGGATTCCTGAAAAAGCCATTCGGACCATGGCCGAAGCCGCCATCAAGGTTGCCCGGCCGATCGAAAATAATCCCAGACCGATTACGGTGGAGGATATCGTTCGATTATACCATAAGATGTATTAAGGGTTACGCGTTACGGGTTGCGGGTTCAAAAATCGAAACCCTTTCTCAAAAAACTCATAACTCCTTGCCCGCCCGCAGGCCCGTAACTCGCAACAGAAGGATAACCAAGATTTTTTTTCGACGTTCGACGAATACTGAACTACCAACGAAAGGAGTTTTCAATAATGCCCGGTTACGAAGTTTTAGGCGAAGAAGAAAAGAAAGAGATCCTGGAGGTTTTGGAAACAGGTGTCCTGTTTCGGTATGGGTTTCCCGCCCAGCGGAAAGGGCGCTACAAGGTTGAAGAATTTGAAAGAAAGTTTGCCGAATTTACCAACCGGAAATATGCCCTGGCGGTTTCCTCCGGAAGTGCGGCCTTAAAAGTGGCCTTAGCGGCCCTGGGGGTGGGTTTTGGCGATGAGGTCATTACCAGCGGATTCACATTCGTGGCCACCTGGGAGGCTGTTTTGGATTGCGGGGCCGTCCCGGTTTTTTGCGGAATCGATGATACCTTGAATCTGGATCCTAAAGAACTGCCTAAAAAGATCACCCCTCGGACTAAAGCCGTCATCCCGGTTCACATGCTTGGCGCCCAAGCCCGTATCGAGGAGATTATGAGCGTGGCCGATCAACACAACATTCCGGTGATAGAGGATACGGCGCAGTCCTGCGGCGGATTTATTAAAGGAAAGGCCCTGGGTTCCTATGGAGCCGTCGGCACCTTCTCTTTTGACTCGGTAAAGACCCTGACCACCGGCGAGGGGGGGATGGTGATCATGGATGACCCCAATCTTTACCGCCGGGCTTCGGAATATCACGATCACGGCCACGATCATATCGGCCCCGATCGTGGATTGGAAAGCCGGAGCTTTATCGGTTTTAATTATCGTATGATGGAACTGCAAGGGGCCTTGGGATTGGCCCAGTTGTCCAAATTAAAGGAGATGATTGATCATCAAAAGGCCCATAAAACCCGACTGAAGAAAATCCTGGCCGGCATCAAAGGTATTCGTTTTCGAGAACTGGTCGATCCCGATGGGGACACCGCCACCTTCCTGGCCTTTTCTCTGCCCGATCAGGAGAAGACCTGGACCTTGAAAGACTTGGGTAAAAAGGTGGGGCTGGGATTGGTCTATTTTTTTGAAAACGGGTGGCATTATTATCGAAATTGGGAGCACCTGCTTCTCCAAAAAACCGCCAGCCGCAACGGCTGGCCATTTCAGATTGAAGACGGCATCCGGAAACTGAACTATCCCAAGAACCTCCTGTCCCGCACCGATGAGCGAATGGCCTGCCTGCTGGTCCTGCCCATCAATATCCGGATGGAAGAAGATATTTTTAAAAAGGCGGAGCAGTTGGTTGCGGAAGCAAGCAAAATTGTATAAAAATTTGCATTCACCGCCGAGACGCAAAGGACGCCGAGAGAATCATTTTCTATGTTCAATCTCGTGAGAGGCGAGATTGAACATAACACGACCGGCCTCCGGACAAAATTTCCCCCGGATGGTTGGCAAGATTATTGATTACCGGTTTCTAACCGGCAATCAATAAAAGTCCTTCTCGGCGTTCTTTGCGGCTTTGCGGTGAAAGAATGAGAAATGTTATGCAACCCGTCGTCATCATCCCGGCACGATATGAATCTACGCGTTTTCCGGGGAAGCCCCTGGCCTTGATCAACGGTCTGCCCATGATCGGCCAGGTGATCCTTCGGGCCAGAAAGATACCCGGTATTTCACAGGTTGTAGTAGCCACCGATGACCTTCGAATCGCCGAAACCGCCATATCTTTCAAGGCCGAGGTGGTTATGACCCGGGCGGATCACCGTTCGGGAACGGATCGAGTGGCTGAAGCGGCCGTCCAATTGCATTTGACTCCCGAGACCTTGGTAGTCAATTGCCAGGGGGACCAGCCTTTTCTACCCGTCGAAGCGGTGACTGATTTGATTGCCAGCCATCAGGCTCACCCGGAATGGCTGATGAGTACGCTCATCTATCGGATCACCAATCCGGCTGAGATTCCCGATCCCAAACATGTCAAGACGGCCTTTAATCATTCCGGTCAGGCCTTATATTTTTCCCGTTCACCGATCCCTTATTACCGGGACCCGGAGGAATATCCGGTATATTACAAACACCTGGGAATTTATGTCTATACCAGGTCCTTCCTTCAAGTCTTTGCCCAGTTACCCACCGGTCTTTTGGAAGCGGCAGAGAAGTTGGAGCAATTGAGGGCTTTGGAGTCAGGGTATCCTGTCCAGGTTATAGAAAGTGCCCAGGATTCTTTCGAAGTGGACACTCCAGAGGACATTCATCTGTTAGGGTCTTGAAAATATGGTCCTCAGGATCAAATCATTGTTTCTTGGCTTTGCCTTCGGAGAGATTGAAATCCGAAGCACGAAGCACGAAATCCGAAACAATCTCAAAAAAATAATTATCAAAAGAACCAAAAACATTAACAAAGCTCGTCTGAATGTTTGATATTTTGGATTTTGGTATTTGGATTTGTTTTGAATTTGTTCCCTATGGTCACTCCCATCCCGAATGTATCGGGACGGGTTCCCAGTTTCGGGATTCGAATTTTGAATTTACCAACCCCCGAATAGAAATTAGGCCCTAAGAGCTTAAACCAACGCCCCCCTTGGGATCGG
The DNA here is from genome assembly GCA_001797675.1 of Deltaproteobacteria bacterium RBG_13_43_22. Taxonomy (GTDB): domain Bacteria; phylum Desulfobacterota; class RBG-13-43-22; order RBG-13-43-22; family RBG-13-43-22; genus RBG-13-43-22. Next base: position 74,088 of record MGQB01000031.1, read on the forward strand.
ATAATTAATTTAATGTCCTTATCAAGGATAGAAACGTGAATTTATTTTCTCTTTTATCTCTGGTATCCTTTACCGTTTATATTTATCTCGGTTTATATACCTTCAAACAGGATTCCCGATCGGCCTTAAACAGGATTTTTTTAGTCTTGTGTCTCAATTTGGCCTGGTGGGCCTTCTCGTATGCTTTTGTTTATTCCGCCCCGGATAAAGAATTACTCTGGGTTTGGTTTAAACTCTCGGCTATCGGATGGTGTCTGTTGGGCGGTATTGCTTTACATCTGGTTTTAGTTTTGACTCAAAAAGACAGACTGCTTAAACAATGGTGGATTTATCCGATCCTCTATCTGCCGGGGATAGTCATCTTGATAAAAGTTTGGACAGGGGTGTTAGACCCCAAAGATTTTGTCCGAACCTCTTTAGGGTGGGTTGAGGTTGGTACACCGGAATCCTTCTGGTGGTGGGTTTCAATCTTTTATTATTTTACCTGGATATTCGTTATTATTTTTTTAATGTACCAATGGGGGAGGAAATCCCCTTTCCCCTTTCAAAAAAAACAGGCCAAAATAATCATTCAAACCGTAATCCTATCTCTTATGCTGGGGTCTTTGACCAATATTGTTTTTCCGGTTTTACATCTGCAGATTTTTCCGGCTATTGCCCAGATCATCATACTCGTCTGGGCTTACGGTACCTGGCGGGCGGTCGTCAAGTACCGGTTGGGGGTCCTCACCCCGGCCATTGCCATTGAGGAGATCCTCACCCACATGAAAGACATTCTGATCCTGACCAACCCGGAAGGGAAGATTATTAAAATAAACCGCCAAACCGAAAAACTGCTCGGATATCAGGAAGAAGAACTATTGAGGCAGCCGATCGGAATGATTTGCCGGGATGAGGAAGTCGTCCAGGAAATAATCCTGAGGATAACCGACAGCCGGTTTTCTCTGCCAGACCGGGAGGTTGAATACCAAACCAAAAACGGAGAACTGATCCCGGTAAAAATTTCCATTTCGATTATGAAGGACAAATCAGGGGAGGCCACGGGGGTGGTTATCATCGGTGAAGACCGAAGAATCACCCTGCGGTTAAGAGATGAAATTACGGTACGGAGACGCGCCGAAGACGCCCTTTTAAAGATCCATGCCGATCTGGAAGTCCGGATTCAGAAACGAACCGATGAACTTTTCAGGGCCAACGAGGCGTTACAAGCGGAAATGTCCGAGCGTGAGGAGATGGAAAAGCTGTTCAGGACCTTGTTTATGCAATCGCCCATAGGGACCTACATCGCCCAATTCGGAAAGATCAAGATGGCTAATCCCGAATTTGCCAATGTGACAGGCTTTCGAGAGAAAGAATTAATAGAGGTTCCTTCTTTGAGCTTGGTTCACCCGGAAGACCGGGATGAAGTTAAAAAAAATGCCGTTCAGATGTTAAAGGGAGAACGCCACCAACCCTATGAATTTCGAATCATGACCCATGACGGCCGTATCCGTTGGATTTTGGAAACCCTTACCTCCATCCGCTACCGGGGCCTGCCCGCCACCCTGGCCAGCTTTATGGACATCACCAACCGAAAAGAATCCGAGGAAATGATCCGGCAATTGGCCTACCAGGACTCCCTTACCGGTCTGCCCAACCGGGTATTATTTCTGGACCGGTTAACCTTTGCTTTGGTCCAGGCCGAACGAAATCAACAGAATCTGACATTGATGATGCTCGATTTAGATAACTTCAAAGAGATCAACGACGCCTTCGGCCACCATCAGGGGGATCTGTTATTGAAAGAGGTGGGCCAACGTCTGAGCGGATTTCTAAGGAAGAGCGATACCGTGGCCCGGATGGGAGGGGATGAATTTATGATCTTGTTTTCTGAGGTCGGCCATGAGACCGATGTGGAGAAAATCGCCGGAAAGATCCTGGAAATTGTTCAAAGGCCCTTCCCGTTGGAAACTCAGACGGTCCAAGTGACGGCCAGTATCGGGATGGCCTTCTATCCGAAAGACGGGCGTAATGCCAACCTGTTGATGAAAAACGCCGACCGGGCCATGTACCGGGCCAAGGAACAGGGACGCAATAACTACCAAAGATTTGATTTGGATTCGGATAGGCGAGAGGCGGTAGGGTGATGCGGATTGCTGATTTCGGATTACAGAATCAACTGAACCTTTTTGGTTGCGGGTTGCGAGTTGGGGAGTCGTTGATTGAAGATTGCAGATTTTTGATTATGAATTGAGAAGAACAAGAATAGTATCTATTTGGCACGTTCAAATTTATGGTTTTTGCACACAAGCAGAGAAGAAAGCCAAAACCCCAGAGGGTCTCGGTTTGTTGTTTAACCGTTGACCCGTAACTCGGATCCAGAAATCCGTTCTCCGCAATCGAAAGTAAGGATTCAATTGATCCCGCAACCCGTAACACGCAATCCGGAACAAATAAGCCAAAACATTTTCAACTGAAAAAACATGACTGAATTCTTTAAAACTCAAACAGATTATATCTTTTTCTTCTATGGTCTGGCCTTTATGGTCATGGCCGGGGCCTGCTTGGCCATGAGGGAGGAAGAGCGCCGGGCCCTTCCCTGGAGACTCCTGAGCCTGTTCGGCATCATTCACGGATTGAATGAATGGATGGACCTTTTAGCCAGAAACTTCATTAAAAATGAGATTTTTACATTGCTTGCCTCCGTTTTTCTGCTGATCTCCTTCCTCATCCTTGTTGGGTTCGCCCGAGCGGCCTATCGGCGGGTTCTTGGAAAAGGACCCGGCCGATGGATATTTTTACCTTTATTACTAATTTCTCTTATAGGTGGATTATTATTCGGCTGGAAAGGGTTCGGGGTGTTTACCCGTTACGGCCTTGGGCTTGTGGGCGGGTTATGGTCCTCTTATGTATTTTTTCGGGCTGCTCAAGTTCAAGATCGAAGGAGAGGGTTTTGGCTCAAGTCCGTAGGAATTGGGATGGGGTTGTATGCACTGGCCGCCGGTCTGGTGGTGCCAGGAATCGCCATTTTCCCGGCTTCTTTCCTGAATACCGAGAATTTTTTGAAATGGACCGGGTTTCCCGTCCAACTCCTCCGGGGGATATTAGCCGTCTGGGTGACGGTAGCCGTAACCGTCTATTCCCATCTCTCTCTCTGGCAGACCACCGAATTTGAATCCCTGGTCCGGAGGTCCCGATATATATTCTGGGGTGCCGTTTTTTGCGTGGGGATCCTGCTCGGTTCGGGGTGGTTCTGGACGGAGCTTTTGGGAAGACGGGCCCAGGAGGATATCAAACATGAGGCCGGAGACCGGCTCCTGACCCTTTCCAGTCAATTGTTGAACAGAATCAGGGACTGGGAAAAATCGGTCATGATCATGGCCGGTTCCAACTGGCTTTATCCGGCGTTGACCTCAAAAAAGGAAGTAGATCTAGAACGGGCCAACCTGGTTCTGGATCGGTATCAACAGAATTTGAAGGCCTCGGTTTGTTATCTCATGGATGAAAGCGGCCGGACGGTAGCCTCTTCCAACCGCCGAAGCCCGACAAGTTTTGTCGGTAACTCCTATGCTTTTCGTCCATATTTTTTGAATGCTTCCAGAGGGGTGTTAAGCCCGTATTTTGCCCTGGGAGTGACTTCCGGGGAAAGAGGGGTCTATCTCGGATACCCGGTGCGCAATCCCAGGGGCCGTATCGTCGGGGTGGCCGTCATTAAGGGTACCTTGGATAATTTTGAACTGGAATTAAGAAGACGGCCTTTTGCCTTCTTTATTGATCCGCATGGGATCATCTTCCTATCCGGTCAGCCGGCTATGTTAATGCACAGCCTTTGGCCCGTTACCTCCGAAGTACAGAGAAACCTTATCGAATCCCGACAGTTTGGGGGCAGACCTTTTCCCGCCGTATTGGACAAAAAATTTAAACAAGGCGATCTGATTTCTTTTCAAGGCATTGAATATATGATCAGCTTCATTCCGGTGGGTGGGGAAGGCTGGGCAGTGGCGATCTGGACCCCTATTGCTCAAATCTGGAATTACCGCCTGTTCGGCATCCTCCTGACCTTAACCCTTTGTGTTCTGATCATCGGGGCCTTTGTCGGCGGTCAACGCTGGCTGGAGGCCTCATACAAGATTTCCCTCTCAGAAAGCCGTTTCCGGGAAATCTTTGAGAACTCACCCGAGGCCATCTTTATTCAGGATTCAAAAACCAAACAGATCCTCTCCACCAATCCCATGATGACCGAGTGGCTTGGCTATGCTGCTGAAGAACTGATCCAAATGAAACCCGATGATTTTCAGGACCCTGAACAACAGGAAGGTCTGGAGAGGAAGTTCCGGAAAAAAGACGGAACCTGGGTGGATGGATTGATCACCGAACGTCGTTTTCCTTTTCAAGGACAGGAGGCCATCCTGACCATTGCCCGGGATATTTCCGAACGGAAACAATTTGAAAAGGTACTGGAACAAATTTCCTTTTTGGATGGATTGACCGGCATTGCCAATCGCCGACGTTTCGATGAAGTTCTTAACCAGGAATGGCGACGTTGCCTGCGGGAACGGACGTCCCTGTCCCTCATTATGGCCGATATCGATCATTTCAAAATTTTCAACGATACTTATGGGCATCAGGTCGGAGATGACTGCCTTAAAGAAGTGGCCCGGACCTTAAAAGAAACCCTGAACCGTCCCGGGGATACGGCGGCCCGTTACGGGGGTGAGGAATTTGCAATCATCCTGCCGGACACTGAACCGCAAGGGGCCCGCAGGGTTGCCGAAGCCCTTAGAACCAGGGTCGAAGGGCAGAAGATTCCCCATAAGAATTCACCGGTCGCTAAATGGGTGACCATCAGCCTGGGCCTGGCCACTATCACCCCGACTCCCGATCAGACCTCCGACCAATTAGTGAAGGCCTCGGACCGGGCTTTGTATCAGGCCAAGGCCGATGGGAGAAACCGGGTTGTGATCTCTTGATAAGGTGAGTTGCGAGGAGGGGTTCATGAAAATATAAAGCAGAGCCTTGTTTTATTATTGATTCTTTTCCTTGAAGCATTACAATGCATATAGACGTTCAAGGGTTCCAGCAGCAAGCGTATAAAATTGAAAACGAATAGAGGTTCCCATGGGCCCTGAAAGCAACATCGGTTCTCCTTCCTCTGTACGTCCCTCTTGGTGGCGGAATACGCTTTGGATCGCAACGGTTGCGCTGATCTATTTTGCCACGGCCCGGCTCAGTCTGTTGCTTTTGTTCCAGCCGGAGGGGATTGCCGCCATCTGGCCCCCTTCGGGTATTTTTCTCGCGGCCATTCTGCTGACGCGGCGTGACTTGAGGCCCTGGCTGGCCGGAACACTCTTCATCACCGACTTCATCGCGGAAATGTTGGCAGGCACGCCGTTCATGGTCAGCGGCATTTATGCGCTGGCGCTGACGGGCGACGCGGTGCTGAGTTCCTGGCTGCTGATTCGTTTTGTAGGGGAACCGATCGATTTCGGGAAGGTTCGCGATACGGTCGGCTGGCTGGTGCTCTCCGTCCTGCTCAGCAATGCCCTGGTAGCGCTGGTGGCGGCGGCGGCATCCGTGCATCTTCCCGGAACCCATTCGTTCTGGAGCTCGTGGGGTTGGTGGGTATCCTCCGATGGCGTCGGCAATCTTCTGGCGACGCCTTTCATTCTCGGTTGGGCCTCTTGGGTCAGAAGCGGGTCGATGGCTTGGGATAGGAAACGGACTCTGGAGGGGTTGGCTTTGTTCGTTACGCTGGCCCTTCTGAACTTCGTATTCTTCAGCCAACTGGCAGAGCACAAATTGTTCGCCCTGTTTCTGCCCTACGTGATCTTTCCATTCCTGTTGTGGTCGGCGTTGCGTTTCGGGATTCGCGGCACAGCCACAGCGATGGTCATCGTGGCGGCGGTTGCCGTCCCCTTTGCCGCGTCGGGCCGGGTGCCCGGTTTCTCTTTTACTCCCGGCGTGCTGGATGAAGTGATTGTGGTCCAATTGTTCCTGGCCATCACGGCAATTCCCTCGCTGCTCCTGGCGGCAGTGGTCACTGAGCGTAAGCGGGTGGAGACCGATCTGCGGGAGAGCGAACAGCGGTTCCGAACTCTGTTTGAGCAGGCCACCGACGGGATGCTGCTGGCGGACATGGAAACCCAAAGCTTTACGCTTGCTAACCGGCAAATCCAGCGACTGTTGGGTTACTCGGAAGACGAAATTCAGCGGTTGACGGTGGCGGACATTCATCCGGCCGCCGATCTGCCCGCCGTACTCGAGCAGTTCGCGAAGCAAGCCCGTGGGGAAATCACCTTGGCCCCCGGGATTCCCGTGCGACGCAAGGACGGCACGGTGTTTTACGCTGACATTAATTCGGCGGTGATCCGCTTACAGCAGCGCCATTGCCTCCTGGGCATTTTCCGCGACATCACCGACCGCAAACGGGCCGAGGAAGAAATCCGTCAACTCAACATCGATCTGGAACAGCGGGTCATCGAACGAACGGTTCAGGTGGAAGCCTCCAATAAGGAGTTGGAGGCCTTTGCCTATTCCGTGTCTCACGACCTGCGGGCGCCTTTACGGGCCGTGGACGGTTTTTCCCGCATTCTTCTGGAAGATTATGGGGACCAGCTTGATGAGGAAGGCCGACGGCTCCTGAACATTGTTCGCATCAATACAAAATATATGGACCAGCTCATCATTGATCTGCTGGAGCTGTCGCGGACAACGCGCACTGAAATGCAGTTGTCACACATTGATATGACCACCATGGCCAACTCGATCTACCGCGAGATTGTTTCTCCGGAAATGCTGAAAATGTTTTCGTTTTCGGTCTCTCCCCTGCCAGACGCCGAGGGCGATCCAACCCTGATGCGTCTGGTATGGAGCAATTTGCTTAGTAATGCCGTTAAATATACGACACCAAAGGAAGAACGCAAAATCGAAGTCGGCGGTTATACGGACCTGAGGAGGAATGTCTACTTCGTTAAAGACAGCGGGATAGGCTTTAATCCCGACTACACCCATAAATTATTCGCCGTTTTCCAACGACTGCACAAAGCCGAGGATTTCGAAGGGACCGGGATCGGCTTGGCCATTGTCCAGCGCATCATCCACCGCCACGGCGGCCAGGTCTGGGCCGAGGGGGAGGTGGGAGAAGGGGCGACTTTTTGGTTTTCAATTCCGAGTAAAAAATAGGCAATAGGCAACAGGCAACAGGGAAGAGGGGGGAGGATGGAAATTAGGAGTTATAAGGATCTGATTGTATGGCAAAGGGGTATGACATTAGTTGAGCTGATCTATATAGTAACGAAGAAGCTTCCAGCGAGCGAGCAATGGGGGCTTATTTCACAAATGAGAAGTGCAGTGGTTTCTATTCCATCGAATATCGCTGAAGGATACGGAAGACAATCGACTGGAAGTTACAGACAATTTCTTGCAATAAGATAGGGTCAATATGTGAACTTGAAACTCAGGTTATCTTATGCGAAAGATTGAATTATCTTGGGATGGGCGATATTGAAAAAATTATAGATGAAATAGCTCAAATAAACAAAATGCTTTCAGCAATGATCTCCAAAATGAAGTAATGTTTTTCCCTGTTGCCTATTGCCTATTGACTATTGCCTTCAATAAAGGAGTTTCCATGAATTCTGAACCCCTGATTCGCATTCTTTTTGTTGAAGATCTTCCTTCGGATACGGAACTGGCCGAGCGGGTCCTTCAAAAAGAAGGCCTTCATTTCTCATCCATCCGGGTGGATACTGAAAAAGAATTTCTGAAAGCCCTGGAAGAATTCCAGCCCGACCTGATCATCTCGGATTACTCTATGCCGGGATTCGACGGTATGAAGGCCTTGAAAATCTCATTGAAAAAGGACCCCGCTCTTCCCTTTATTATCCTGACCGGATCGATGAATGAAGAGACCGCCGTGGATTGCATGAAAGTGGGGGCAACCGATTATGTGATTAAAGGGCACTTAAAAAAGCTGCCTTTTGCGATCAAAGAAGCCCTGGAACAAAAAAAGATTCGGTCAGCCAAAGAAGAAGCGGAGCGTGAAAACAGGGAGCATCAGGAGGAATTGGAAGCGATTTACCAGAATTCACCTTTGATGATGATTCTCCTGGACAAAGAAAGAAGGGTTCGTAAAATAAATGGGTTTGCTGTTGAATCCTTGGGTCGCTTCTCCGAAAAGCTGATCGGCCGGCGTATCGGAGAAGTCCTGCGTTGTCTTCATGCCCTTGATGATCCCAAAGGGTGCGGGTTCGGGTCTTTTTGCGGGCATTGCACCATACGTCGTACCGTTGAGGACGCCTTCGAAACCGGTCATAACCATCAGAACATCGAAGCGGACCTCACCTTTTCCATCAACGGGAAAGAGGTCGTAGCCACCTTTCTTTTTTCTACTACCAAACTGGCCATCGGGAAGCAACCGATGGTGTTGGTCAGTATTCTGGACATCACCGAGCGCAAACAAATGGAAGAGGCGATCCGGCTGTCGGAAGAAAGATATCGAACCGTAATCGAAGAGATCGATGAAGGTTACTACGAGGTGGACCTGACCGGCAATTTCACCTTTGTCAACGATTCCATGACCCGGCAACTCCAGTATTCCAAAGAAGAGTTGATCGGGATGAACTTCCGATCCTATATACCCCAGGAGGAGACAGACGGGGTATATAAAATCTTTAACAGGTCCTACCGGACCGGAGAGATTATCAAATGGTATCCGGTCACCAATATCCGGAAGGATGGAACGCCGCATTTCTTTGAAGACTCCATATCCTGTCGCCGGGACAAAGAAGGCCGGGTTATCGGGTTCCGGGGAATCTCTCGCGATATCACCGAACGAAAACAGACCGAAGATAGGCTCAACCAGACCCTGGAGAACCTTCGGAAGGCCATGGGCGGGATCATCCAGGTCATATCCGCTACCGTGGAGACCAGGGACCCTTATACCTCCGGGCACCAGAAACGGGTAGCTGACCTGGCCCGGGCCATTGCCGGGGAAATGGGGCTGGCCGAGGATCAGCGGGACGGGCTGCGGATGGCCGGGACTATTCACGATCTGGGCAAGGTTTCCATCCCGGCGGAGATTTTAAGTAAACCCACCAGTTTGACGGATCTCGAATATCGCCTGATCCAGACCCATTCTCAAACAGGATTTGATATTCTTAAGGGGATAGAATTTCCCTGGCCCATCGCCGATATTGTCCTCCAGCACCATGAACGGATGAATGGATCCGGGTACCCCCGGGGACTCAAGCGAGAAGATATCTCCCCGGAGGCCCGGATTCTTATGGTGGCCGATGTGGTGGAGGCCATGGCCTCCTACCGCCCCTATCGTCCCGCCCTGGGGATCGAGGCGGCCTTGGAGGAGATTGAGAAGAACAAGGGGGTATTGTATGACTCCCGGGTGGTGGATGTCTGTTTGAGGCTTTTCCGGGAGAAGGGGTTTTCTTTTGAGTGATGCTGGATGCTGGATTGAGGAATTAAGGAATTGAGGAATTAAGGAATTGAGGGATTGAGGAATTGAAGGATTGAGGAATTGAAGGATTGGGATTTCGGAATGAAAAGAATGAAAAAAAGCGGGTTACGGGCCTGCGGGCGGGCAGGGAGTTGCGGGTTGGTTCCATTTCGGAATTTGTATTGGGGAATGGGAAGAAAAAAGGGGATAACGTCAACAGGCAACAGGAAAAAGAAAGGCTAAAGTTCAGGTAAAATATAAAAGAGGAGGAACCATGAAAGGGATCGTATTTACAGAATTCTTGGAAATGGCCGAAAACCGTTTTTCGGCTCAGACCATTGAACAACTGATCGAACAGGCCGATTTGCCTTCAAAGGGGATTTATACCTCGGTGGGGACCTATGATTACCATGAGATGGTTACCCTGGTCACTCATCTGTCCGGTTTAGTCGGGAATTCGGTGCCGGATCTTCTTAAGGAGTTCGGCCGTTATTTATTGAAACGTTTCGTTGCCAAATTTCCCCATTTTTTTGAAGGAATCTCGTCCACTCTGGATTTTCTTCCTCGCGTGGAAAGCTTTGTTCACCTGGAAGTTAAAAAGCTTTATCCGGATGCCGAATTACCGACCTTTTCCTGTGTCTTGCCAAAACCCGGGCAATTGGAAATGACTTACCGATCGACGCGTAATCTCCCGGACCTGGCCGAAGGCTTGATCCTCGGTTGTGCGGAATACTTTGGAGAATCGCTGGCCATCGAAAAAACGGAGGTTGCCGAAAATCCTCCTGCTGTTTTATTTGCGATCACTGCTTTAACATGAGTAAATAGTTTAACTTTTTATTAATTAATATTTTCTTGCCACAGACCCACACAGACCACATCAGACTTTTTCCCCGGCAAATCCTCACAGGGGAAATATCCTTTTGTCTGTCCTTGTCTGTCGGGTCCGTGGCAAAAACTTTTTAAGGATTTCATTGTTTTTCAAAAACCTAAAATGATACAAAATGAAAGCCCTATGAATAACGAGCTTGAACTGTTACGTCGTCGCTGGGAACGGGAAAAAGCAGCCCGCCGGCAAGCGGAAGAAATCGCCGAAGAAAAAAGCCGGGATCTGTACCTCAAGAGCCTGGAACTTGAAAAGGCCCTGGCTGAGGAAAGTCGACTCAAGGATGAATTGGAGCAGCTTGCCTTGACCGATCCGCTTACCGGCTTGAACAACCGAAGAAGTTTTGACATCGCTGCACACCAACTGGTCCGTGTGGCCATCCGGCTCCGGCGGCCCCTCTCCCTCCTGATGTTGGATATTGATTTTTTTAAAAAGGTGAACGACACCTATGGCCACGCTGCCGGGGATACAGTCCTGGAGAAAATTGCCCAGGTTTGCCGGCAATATGTTCGCTCTATGGATCTGCCGGCCCGGTTGGGCGGGGAGGAATTTTGCCTTCTTTTCCCCGAAACCGGGGTGAATGACGCCCGGTTGCTGGCTGAACGGTTACGTCTGGCCGTTTCCGCCGTAGAATTTCAAGCCAATGACCAAATTTTTTCGGTGACCGTCAGCATTGGAATCGCCGAGTGTTCAGGTGAAGAGGATTCTTTGGAAATGATTTTGGAACGGAGCGACCAGGCCTTGTATAAGGCCAAGCAGACAGGACGAAATTGCTCGGTAATTTGGGCAGCGGAATAATTTGGAGTCTATTATTACTGAGAGCATAAAATAGGTTACATCATGGAAACATTTTTTAACCGCCCACTCGTCCCGATAAAAGCGAGACTCGTTCGAGACGCGAAGAACGCTGAGATAAGATTTTTCATTTGCCAGTGAGGGGCGGCAAATGGAAAAAAGCTCTTTTTGCTTTCCGTCCTCTCAACGGAAAGCAAAAAATATTCTTCTCTGCGCCCTTTGGGTCTCTGCGGTGAAAGCAATCTATTATCTGCTCTTTTAAATAATTCCGGATTTGTTCCCTATGGTCACTCCCATCCCGATTGCCTCGGGAGGGGTTCCCTCGGCTTTTGTTTGAGTGGGGATAAACTGGCCCATCAACATAATTCAGGGGTATAAGTTTTTCAACAAGGGGCGAGATAATTTTACTTTAATAAAGCGTCCCTCTTTCCTTCCATTTTTTCAGTTGACTCTTTCCCTCAAATCCTTACAATATTATGTAAATCTTCACAAGACGAGAAATCCGAAATTTAGGCCAGGTTTCTATAAGGTAACCCTTCAAAAGGATTTAACCGTTATGGAAAAACCAGGTTGCCCTGTTCTTGCCTATTCAACCATCAATCGGTTTGTCTGTTTACCATTTCAATTCCGTTCCCAATATATAAAGTGCGATGCTTTTCGACCAAAGCCGTTTCGGGCAATAAGGATGGCTGAAATTATTCTTTTTGTTTATCCCAAAACAGGCCGGCAAAGTCTTTGTCAGCCGGGTGCGGCATATTGCCAAGGAGAAAACCGTGAAGACCAAAAAGGTTAAAAACCTGAAGTCGGCAAATTCCCTCAATTCAAAGGAGAGGCCAATGTCGAAGCTCAACTTTCCTATCATCGGGCTGGGGGCCTCGGCCGGGGGGTTGGAGGCCTATGAGAATTTTTTTCGTCACCTGGAGCCGGACAGCGGTATGGCTTTCATCCTGGTTTCCCATCTCGATCCGGGGCATGAAAGTATGCTGACCGAGATCCTGCAAAGGACCACCACCATGACGGTCATGGAAGCCCGGGACCAGATAATTGTTGCGCCCAACCGGGTTTATGTGATTCCCCCCAACCGGGAATTGGCCATCTTTCACGGGACCATCCAGCTTACGGTCCCGGAATTGCATCGGGGCCAGCGGATGCCGATAGATTTTTTTCTGCGCTCTCTGGCCGAGGATCAGGGGGAAAGGGCCATCGGGGTGATTCTCTCCGGAAGCGGGTCCGACGGGACCCTGGGTCTGCGGGCCATTATCGGGGCCGGGGGAGTAACCTTCGTACAAGATCCGACTACCGCTAAATATGACGGCATGCCCACCAGTGCCATCCAGGCCGGCCTGGCCACCTATATCCTCCCGGTGGAAAAGATACCGGAACAATTGGTTCTCTACAAAAAGGCCTTTTTTGAAAAAAAGATAAAACCGGCCGTCCCGGTTCCTCCCCCTACCAGTGCGCTTAACAAGATCATGATGCTCTTAAGGTCCAGAACCGGCCATGATTTTTCCTTCTACAAGCAGACCACCATCCGACGCAGGATCGAACGACGGATGACCGTCAACACCATTGAAGACACGGACACCTATGCCCGTTTTCTGAAGGAGAACACCCAGGAGGTGCATCTCCTGTTCAAGGAGCTTCTGGTCAACGTCACCAGCTTTTTCCGGGATACGGAGGCCTTTGAAGTACTGAAGAAGGAAATCCTGCCTCAACTGTTTAAGCAAAAACCGGACAATTACAGCTTTAGAATCTGGGTGGCCGGATGCGCCACCGGTGAGGAGGCCTATTCCATTGCCATCCTCTTCCGGGAGTTTATGGATGAAACCAAACAGGAGTACAAGGTCCAGATATACAGTACGGATATTGACGAGGATTCGATCGCGGCCGCCCGTTCCGGTATCTACCCGGCCAATATCGGGATCGATGTCTCTCCGGAGAGGCTGAGACGGTTTTTCAGCAAGGAAGAGGCCGGCTTTCGCATCAAAAAAGAGATCCGGGAAATGGTCATCTTTGCCACCCAGAATGTGATCAAGGACCCGCCTTTCACCCGACTGGATCTCCTTAGCTGCCGGAATCTGCTTATCTACCTTGAACCGGAACTCCAAAGCCGGCTTTTCCCGGCCTTTCATTATGCCTTGAAACCCGGTGGGGTCCTTTTCCTCAGTTCCTCGGAAAGCATCGGGAGTTTTACCGACCTCTTTGGACCCATCAACAAAAAGTGGAAGCTCTTTCAGGCCAGGGAATCCCTGGTTGCGCCTCGTGAGGGTTTAGCCGCAGAGGGGTTGACCTGGAGAGAGGACCCAGTTCGGAAGGAATCGGATGAACCGATAAAAAAGGCCAGGGAGCTCAATTTGTTGGAACTCACCAAACAAGTATTGCTCCAGACCTATGCGCCCCCCTCGGTGGTTACCGACCAGGAAGGAAATATCCTCTTCGTTCATGGGGATACCGGCAAATACCTGCGTCCGGCCCCGGGTCAGGCCAGCCTGAATGTGATCGAAATGGCCCGCGAAGGTCTCCAAATGGAACTGCGCACAGGCATCCACAATGCGGTTAAGCAGAATACATCAGTGGTCTGCAAAGATCTCCTGGTCAAGACCAATGGAGATAAACAGGGGATTACCCTGACCATAAGGCCCCTGACCAGCCCGGAGACCACCCAGGGATTATTGCTGGTCTGCTTCCAGGAGGAAGGACCCCCGGTCCAGGGCAAGCCGGCCAAAGCCGGCCGCCCGGCCAGGAAAGGGGAGTCCAGCCGCATCCTGGAACTGGAACAGGAACTTCTGTACACCAAAGAAAATCTTCAGGCCACCATCGAGGAATTCCAAGCCGCCAATGAAGAACTCAAGTCCACCAATGAAGAACTCCAGTCCACTAACGAGGAGTTGCAGTCCACCAACGAGGAACTGGAGACCTCCAAGGAAGAGCTCCAGTCGGTCAATGAAGAAATCCTGACCGTCAATGCCGAATTTCAGGCCAAAATAGAACAACTGGCCGGGATGCAGAACGACATGAAGAACCTCATCGACAATACCCATATCGGGACCATCTTTCTGGATGAAAACCTGACCATAAAACGGTTTACCCAGGAGGCGGCCCAGGTTTTTCGTCTGGTGGGGACGGACATCGGCCGGCCCTTGGGGGACATCAAATCCAATCTTGAGAGGGAGGAACTGGAGGAGGAAGCCCGGGCCGTACTCGATTCTCTGGTACCCCGGGAATTGGAGATCAAGACCACCGGCGGGGAATGGTTCCTGGTCCGTATTATGCCCTACCGGACTGTGGAGAATGTCATCCAGGGTGTGGTGCTGACTTTTAACGACATCACCGGACTCAAAATAATCGAAGCCGAGATCCTGCAGGCCCGAAACTTCGCTCAAAGTATCGTGGAGACGATCCGGGAGCCCTTGATCATTCTGGACAGCGATTTTAGGGTGGTCTCCGCCGGCCGTTCTTTTTATCAAACCTTTCAAGTCAATAATGAGGATACCGTGGGACGACGTTTATTTGACCTGGGTAACCGGCAGTGGGATATTCCCCGCCTGAAGGAATTGCTCGAAAATATTTTGCCGAAAGATTCAAGCTTTGAGGGAATGGAAGTGGAGCACGACTTTGTTAACTTAGGACACCGGAGAATACTTTTGAACGCCCGGCAGATCCCCGGGAAAGAGGGCCAAGCCTCGTTGATCCTCCTGGCCATGGAAGACATTACCGGGAAATAAATGCGAGTTACGGGTTACGAGTTGAGGAAAGTCCCATTTATCGCCTGCGATCGGCAGGAGCGTTCGGCGTTCGGCGCAAAAAGGAATAAATCAATAGTAGAATAACTATTTGAACAGGAATAGCGAGCGCATTCCCCGCAGCTTGCTGCGTGGGTTAGCGAGCGAACTACAACAAATAAACCCTTTCCTTGCCTGGAAGATTCCCTGCACCTTGGTGCAGGGAGCTTCAATTTGAAAAGTTAAGAGTTTATCAGAAAGCGTTAGAGTTCATAGATAAAGTTTATATAATCACCAAACTGTTTCCCAAAGAAGAAAGGTTTGGTCTTTTAGATCAATTTCGAAGAGCCTCGGTGTCTATTGCCCTAAATATTGCGGAAGGCAGTGGCGGTACTAAAACAGAATTTAGACATTTTCTGATAATTGCGAGACGTTCGGTTAGAGAATGTGTGGCTGTTGTTGAGGTTTCGTTTCGACAACATTATCTTGCCTCTGAAATGAAAAGAGATTTGAGGTCTGATTGTGGTGATTTGTCTCGAATGATTACCGGATTGTTGAAATCCATATCGCCGAACGACGAACGCTCCTGCCGATCGCAGGCGACGAACGGAACTCAGTAAATTCTGAATCCACAACAGGAAATAGGAAAGCGTAACTGGAAAAGGATTTTGCATTCCGAAATCGGCAACCCGCAACCCGAATTGGGTGATTAATGAAAAAAAATAGCAAACAAAAAGGCAAAAACCCCGTTGACCCTCATCTGAGAGATGCTGCTGAAAAGAGTTTTGCCCGGTCCCCCGGTTTATCCCCTGAGATGAAAGGAAAGAACCCAGAGGAACTTCTCCATGAACTCCAGGTGCACCAGATTGAACTGGAGATGCAAAATGAGGAACTCCGAAGGATCCAGCTGGCCCTGGAGGAGTCCAGGGACAAGTACCTGGATCTCTATGATTTTGCCCCCGTGGGGTACTTTACCTTTACCCCGGAAGCCCTGGTCAAAGAGGTCAACCTTACCGGGGCAATGCTACTAGGGGTGCCCCGCCAAAAACTGATCAACGCCCGGTTTCGAAGAATGGTAGAGACCAAGGACCAGGAACGCTGGGACCAGTATTTCCAGAGTGTATTAAATCAGAGCGAGGGGCAGAGTTGTGATCTGGCGATCAAAAGAGCGGATGGCTACACCTTCCAGGCCCAACTGGACAGTGTCCGGCAGGAAGCGGAGGTCGGAATCCCTTTGATCCGCACAGTCATGAGCGACATCAGCGACAGCAAACGGATGCAGGAAGCCTTGCGGGAAAGTGAACAACGTTTTCGCGAACTGAGTATGACCGATGACCTCACCCAACTGTTCAACCAGAGGCATTTTTATCAACAATTGCAGCAGGAAATCGAACGGACCAACCGCTATAAACGCCAATTGGCCATGTTGTTACTGGACCTGGACGATTTCAAACAATTCAATGATACCTATGGGCATTTGGAGGGGGACAAGGTTTTGATAAAGGTGGCCAATATCATCCGGGAATGCATCCGCCGGACTGATTCGGCCTTTCGCTTCGGCGGGGAGGAATTCGTTGTCATCATGCCGGAAACCTCGGCCAAACGAGCCCTGATTCTGGCCGAACGAATTCGAAACGAGATTCAGAAGACGCCCTTTAATCCGGATTCCAAGGCCGGGTTCCAAGTGACCTGCAGTATCGGCCTCTCCCAGTATCAAAGCCTGGAAGATTCCCAAGCCTTTATCAAACGGGTTGATCTGAATATGTATCAGGCCAAGGCCAGAGGCAAGAATCAATGTTTTTTTTCATAGAATGATGAAAATAAAATATAACCTGAAGCCTAACCAAACTTTTTTGAAAAAGGGATTGAGTAATTGAATTTAAAATTGAGGAATTGAGGAATTGAGGAATTGAGGGTTCTTAATTCCCCTATTTTTTAATTCCTAAATTCCTAAATTCGGGTATCCAGCATCCAGAAAGTAAGGAGACCCTTGAAAAAGAAAAAAAGCCAAATTGAAAACGAAGATCTCGATGGCCAATTGAGAGAGAAAGCATTAGAAATGCTCGCCCAATTCCCCGTTGTTCCAGGCGAGATGCCGGGGAAGACCCCCGAAGAAGTTATCCACGAACTCCAGGTGCACCAGATTGAGCTGGAGATGCAAAATGAGGAACTCCGAAATACCCAGCTCGCCCTGGAAGAATCCAGGCAAAGGTATTCGGACCTCTATCATTTTGCCCCGGTGGGTTACTTTACCATTACCCCGGAAGCCCTGATCAAAGAGGTAAACCTTGCCGGCTCAGCCCTCCTGGGGGTAACCCGTCAAAAACTGATCAACGCCCGGTTTCGAAGAATAGTAACAGCCAAAGACCAGAACCTATGGGATCAGCATTTCCTGAGTGTGTTACAGGAGGAAAAAAAACAGACCTGTGAACTGATGCTCAAGAGGCAGGATGGTTCCACTTTTTATGCCGGTTTGGAAAGTATCCGGATGGAAGTAAGCCGGGGAGCATTTCTGGTCCATACAACGGTAACCGACATCACCGAACGCAAACACATGGAAGAGGTTGTACGGCAATCGGAAGCAAGATATCGAACCGCCGTAATCGAAGAGATTGAAGAAGGCTACTATGAGGTGGATTTGGCCGGTAATTTCACCTTTGTCAACAATTCCATGATCCGGCAGCTTCAATATTCCCGTGAAGAATTGATCGGGATGAACTACCGGACCTATATACCCCCGGAGGAGGTGGAAGGGGTCTATAAAACCTTTAACCGGGTCTTTCGGACAGGGGAGATCATCAAAAGGTATCCGGTTACTAATATCCGAAAAGATGGAACGGCGATCATTATGGAAGACTCTATATCCTGCCTGCGGGACCGGGAAGGCCGGGTTGTCGGATTTCGGGGAATCTGTCGTGATATCACCGAACGCAAACAGGCCGAAGAGGCGCTGCGCAGCAGCGAGGACCGCTATCGAGATCTGGTGGAGAAAAGCCAAGACCTGATTTGCACCCACGACCTGGAAGGAAACCTGCTCTCCCTGAATGAGGCGCCGGTTAAAGCATTGGGGTACTCGCGTGAATCGCTGTTGCACACGAAAATGAGCGATCTTCTTGCCCCTGAGCTGCGTGACCTGTGGAGAGCCTATCTGAAAGAAATACAAGAGAAAGGCCGGGCCAGCGGCATTCTCCGGTTACAAACCGCCGCCGGCGAAACCCGCTTCTGGGAATATAACAATACCCTGCGGACCGAAGGCGTAAGTGTTCCCCTTGTGCGCGGTATGGCCCATGATGTCACCGAGCGCAGACTGGCGGAGAAGAAGCTCAAGGAGAGCGAAAAACTTTATCGTTCCTTGTTCAAGAACATGCTGAACGGATTCGCCTATTGTCGCATGTTGTTTGAAGACGGAAAACCGCAGGACTTCATCTACCTCGCCGTCAATGATGCCTTTGAGTCCCTGACCGGGCTGAAGAACGTTGTCGGCAGGAAGGTCACCGAGGTTATTCCAACCTTCCGAGAGGCTAACCAACGGCTTTTAGAGATCTACGGCCGGGTTGCCATGACCAGCCAGCCTAAACGTTTCGAGATGTTCGTCGACGCTTTGCAGAAGTGGTTCTCAGTTTCAGCGTATAGTCCGGCGCAAGAACATTTTGTGGCGGTGTTCGATGTGATCAACGAGCGCAAAGAGGCCGAACAGAAATTACTGAAATATCAAAAACAGTTGCAGTCTCTGGCCATTAGATTGTCCGAGGTTGAGGAAATGGAACGGAAAGAGATCGCCCGGACACTTCACGATCTGGTTGGGCAGAACCTGACGGCCTTGAATTTAAACCTGACCATCATTTTTGGAATGATGCCGGAAGATCAAAATCCCCTCCGGATCTCCCGACTGGAAGATTCCCAGAAATTATTGGAAGAGACAACCCAGCATATCCGGGATGTCATATCTGAATTACGTCCTTCCGTACTGGATGATTTTGGTGTACTCGCTGCCCTTCGCTGGTATGGGCGGCGATTCAATGGAATGACCGGCATCCAAACGAAGGTGGAAGGGAAAAAAATACCTTCCCGGTTACCCCCCCTTTTGGAGACTATTATCTTCCGGATTGCTCAAGAGGCACTGACCAATGTGCTTAAACATGCCTCAGCCGGGAGGGTTGACCTCCGGCTGGAAAAAGTTAAGGACCGGATGCAACTGACGATAACCGATGACGGCCGGGGTTTTAATTTTAAGGGGGTTGATTTTGGAGGTGAAAAGAGGGGATGGGGTCTGGCTATGATGAGGGAGCGGGCTATTGCCCTGGGGGGTGATCTCCAGATATACTCCGAACCGGGAAAAGGGACCCGGATCATCCTTCAATTGCCGGTGGAATTATAAAGCGGGATTCTGGAGACTTAAATTTAGGAATTCTGGAATTTAGGGATTTAGGAATTGAAGGTACTCAATTCCTTAATTCGTAATCCCTCAATCCTATAATTCCTCAATTCCTAAATCCCTAAATTCCAGAATCAAGAATCCAGTATCCAGAGTAATCAAAGGAAAACGCATGGCGGAAAAGATCAGGATTTTACTGGCCGATGATCACCAGATTCTGAGAGAAGGGTTGAAGTTTATCCTGGACGCGCAAAAAGACATCATCGTGACCGGGGAAGTCGCCGATGGCCGTCAAGCTGTTCGAGAAGCCAGGAGAATCAAACCGGATGTATTAATCATGGATATAGCCATGCCGGAGTTAAACGGGATCGAAGCCACCCGGCAAATCATCGAAGAATGCCCATCGGTAAAGGTGATCATTCTTTCCATGCATTACAGTACGGAGCATATTTATCAGGCCCTTCTGGCCGGGGCCAGGGGATTTGTAATAAAAGATTCTGCCGGCAAAGAATTGATCCAGGCCATTCGAGCTGTTTATGGGGGTCACCGGTTTCTGAGTGAGAAGGTGGATGAAGTCCTGGTTGAAGATTATTTACTGCGGCGCCATGAAATTCAGCCTAAAACCCCTCTGGAGAACCTCAGCCCTCGGGAACGGGAGATCCTCCAATTGGTGGCCGAGGGGAAAACCAGTGCCGCCATCGCCGATATCCTTTTCATATCCCAGAAGACCGTCGAGACCTACCGCAGCCGGATGATGCAAAAACTGGACCTTAAGGATACGGCCGCTCTGGTCAAATTTGCCATTACCCATGGATTGACGGGGTTGGATTAAAATATAATTGAGGAATTGAGGAATTGAGAAATTAAGTGCCATCAATTCCTAAATTCCAAAATTATATGGAGCGATTATGAATTATAAGAGATTTGAGGATCTTCCTTGCTGGCAAAAAGCAAGAGAATTATGCCAAGAGATTTTTGAATTGATTAATCAAGGTAAATTCCAAAGGGATTTCAGTTTAAAGGATCAGATTTGGAGAGCCGCGGGATCAATAATGGATAATATTGCTGAAGGTTTTGAAGATGGGTCGCCTCGAGAATTTATAAAATTCTTAGGTTATGCCCAAAGGTCATGTAGTGAAGTCCAATCCCAGTTGTACCGATCCCAGGATGCGAAATATATTACCCAGGATCAATTTGATCGAATTTATCATCTCGCCTCTGAATGTAGAAAACAAATCAAGGGTTTTAGAAAGTACTTGCGAAATTACAATTCAAATGCCAAATAAAATTTAGGAATTAAGGAATTAAGGGATTAAGGAATTGATGGTACCTAATTCCCCTACCTTTTAATTCCGCAATTCATAAATCTTAGAATTCAATCCCCCAATTCCGGAATAATTGATCTTGATCCCCCAATCCCCCATTTCCTATTCCTGGGTTTTTAGAATTTAATTCCTCAATCCCTAAATCCCTCAATTCCCCAATAATTGAATTAAATCCCTCAATCCCTCAATTATAACTATTTTTCAAACTTTCCCCACATCATTTTTCAAACTTTCCCCACAGACAGATAGACTTGACCGGAGTAATCTGGTTAGGCTGAAATTCTAGAATCTAAAAATTAAGGGATTAGGGAATTTAGGGATTCTGGAACTGAAAGTACTTAATTAGATTAAAGAATTAGGAATTTTAATTCCTCAATTCCTTAATTCCAGAATTTTGAACAGGAATAGCGAGCGCATTCCCCGCAGCTTGCTGCGTGGGTTAGCGAGCGAACTACAACAAATAAACCCTTTCCTTGCCTGGAAGATTCCCTGCACCTTGGTGCAGGGAGCTTCAATTCGATTCTTCAATTCAAAGGGAAAATTGAATGAATATGCATATTTTGATTGTCGAAGACCACAAGGCCCTTCGGAAATCTTTAAGGGAGTGGCTGGGAGGGGTTTTCCCTCAGTGTGATTTTTTCGAAGCGGCCAGCGGTGAGGAAGCCATAGAAATATGCCGGGACATTACACCCGATTTGATTTTGATGGACATCGGTCTGCCCAGGCTGAATGGTATCGGAACCACTAAAAGTCTTTTAACCATGGTGCCAAATACCCTGGTGGTTATATTGACCATCCATGAGGACGAAGCCTATAGGTCCGAGGCCATGTCGGCCGGTGCCAGCGCCTTTGTCCCGAAGAGGGTGATGAAAACCGAATTGATCCCTACCATAAAAAGGCTGTTAGCTGCATCTGGACATAAAGGATCAAAGGGGATGAAATGAACCATAAAAATAAAATGTTTGAAATGAAAAAACCAAAGAAGTCGGAAGAAAAAGAGAGTAGCGAACGACTGCTGAGGAATACCGTAGAGGAGAAACTGGTGAGTTTTTCCGGTGCGTCATCGAAGATGAAAAAAAGGGCACCTGAGGATGTTATCCATGAACTCCAGGTGCACCAGATCGAGCTGAAGATGCAGAATGAGGAACTCCGAAAGTCGCAGCTTGCTCTGGAGGAATCCAGGCAAAGGTTTGCAGACCTATATGATTTTTCCCCGATGGGGTACTTTACCCTCACCCCGGCGGCCCTGATTAAAGAGGTGAACCTCACCGGCGCAATACTCCTGGGGGAGGACCGAAGAAAACTGATCAACTCCCGGTTTCGGAGAATGGTAACGACCCAAGACCAGGACCTGTGGGATAATCATTTCCTGAGTGTGTTAAAGCAGGGAAAGAAGCAGACTTGCGACCTTATGCTCAAGCGGCAGGATGGTTCTTTCTTTCAGGCCGGTTTGGAAAGCATCCGGATGGAGGTGAGCGGGGAAGCAACGGTGATCCATACCGCAGTAACCGACATCACCGAGCGCAAGCAAGCTGAAGAACGGGAACGACTTGCACGGGAGGTGCTGGACCTGCTGAATCGGAAAGAGGAGGTGGCGGACTCGATCTCGGATATTTTATTGATGGTCAAGAGCCATACCAATTTCGAAGCCGTTGGGATCCGTTTAAGTGAAGGTGATGATTTCCCGTATTACCAGACCAATGGTTTTAGTGAGGACTTCCTAATCGCTGAACGGTCTCTGTGCCTCTATGATGAAGAGGGGAATATCGTGAGTGACGAAGTGGGGAACCCGGTGCTGGAGTGCATGTGCGGGAACATTCTGCGCGGCCGGACCAATGACAAACTGCCGTTTTTTACCAAGGGCGGCAGCTTCTGGACCAACAGCACCACAAAACTCCTGGCCTCAACTACGGAAAAGGATCGCCAGTCACCTACACGCAATCGCTGCAACAGAGAAGGCTACGAATCCGTGGCCCTCATTCCTCTTCGATTCGGTGACAAAATTATCGGACTATTGCAGCTTAATGATCGCCGTGTTGACCGGTTCAACGCGGAAATGATCCGATTCTTTGAAGGACTAGGGGCCAGCATCGGCATCGCACTTTCACGCAAGCGGGGGCAGGAGGAACTACAGGAGAACCTGCATAAAAATTCCACCCAGAACGAAATAGCAAGAATTTTTCTCAACGTTCCGGATGAGAAAATGTATGCCGAAGTGTTAAAGGTAATCCTCCGTGAGATGGAAAGTAAGTACGGCGTCTTTGGTTACCTTGACGAACACGGCACTTTCATCGCTCCATCAATGACCAGGGGCATCTGGGACAAGTGTCAGCTACCCGATAAGACGATTGTCTTTCCCAGGGAGACTTGGGGTGACAGTATCTGGGGCAGGGCTATCCTCGAAAAACGCAGTCTATGGAAAAACGAACCCAGGAAGGTCCCCCAGGGACATATCCCTATCGAGAATATTTTGTGTGTGCCCATTCTTTTTAGGGAGGAGGCCATTGCCGAGTTCCAAGTGGCAAACAGGCAGGGAGGATACGGAGAAGCCAATAAAGAATGGCTGGAGGGGATAGCTGAATTCATAGCCCCGGTTTTAAGGGCCAGACTGGAAAGGGACCTAAATGAAACGCAGCGCAAACAGACGGAGGAGACGCTCAGGCTATCCGAGGAAAAAATCTCTAAGGCCTTCCAGGCTAGCCCGGACTGGATGACCATAAGCACTTTTGAAGAAGGACGATATATTGATGTAAATGATGCCTTTGTAGAATCGTCCGGTTTCATTCGGGAAGAAGCTTTAGGAAAAACTTTAATTGATTTGGGCATATTGGTGGATCCTCATGATCGGGACCGGGCCGTGGAGATTATCAGGAAAGAAGGATGTCTTAAAAACTTTGAATCCAAGATACGTATAAAATCAGGGAAGGTCAGGATCATGCTCTGGTCCGCTGAGACCTTTGATTTTAAGGGCCAGAAATACGTTACCAGTACGAAACGGGACATCACGGAACTACGAAAAGCCCAGGAGAATCTTGAGCAAGCCCTGGAAAACATCCGCCGGGCCTTGGGGGGTACTATAGAGGCTGTGGCTATGACTTCGGAAGTCAGGGACCCTTACACCGCCGGTCATCAAAAGCGGGTCGCCAATTTATCCAGGGTCATCGCACAGGAAATGGGCCTCCTAGAAGACCAGGTGAACGGCCTGCAAATGGCCGGAGCAATCCATGACCTGGGGAAAATATCCGTTCCCGCTGAAATCCTAAGCAAGCCCACCAAATTATCCAATATTGAGTTCAGCCTGATTAAAAACCACTCTCAAATTGGATACGACATCCTGAAAGATATTGATTTTCCCTGGCCCATAGCCCGGATCGTCCTGGAGCATCATGAAAGAATGAATGGGTCCGGGTATCCTAATGGTTTGACTGGAGATCAACTCCGCCCGGAGACTAAGATTCTAATGGTGGCCGACGTGGTCGAGGCCATGGCTTCCTACCGCCCCTATCGTCCCGCATTAGGGATTGAGGCGGCCCTGGAGGAGATCGAAAAGAACAAGGGGATTTTGTACGACTTCCGGGTGGTGGAAACCTGTTCAGGGTTGTTCAGGGAGAAGGGGTTTTCTTTCGGGTGATACTGGATGCTGGATTAAGGGATTGAGGGATTGAGGGATTGAGGAATGAAAAGAATAAAAAATGCGGGTTGTGAGTTGCGGGTTGGTACCATGTTGGATTGGGGAGCCTATGAATTTCGGAGTGCGGATTTCGGGATGTAAAAGAAAGGGTGAGGATGAGGGTGGAAGGTCATTACGTTCATTTGACTTGTTGATTTCATGTCGGGTTTTTACATTGAAGGGGTTTACTTATGACGAAACGGGCTAAGTGTATTGTCTTTACCAATCAAAAAGGCGGAACGGGAAAGACGACTTCATGCATCAGTGTTGCAGGATTTCTGGCGAAAACCGGGAATACCGTCCTGGTGGTAGATTTTGATCCCCATGCCAATGCCACATCGGGCCTGGGGATTGACGGCACCTCTCTTAAATATTCCATTTACGACGCTGTCCTGAGCCAATGCAACGGCTATCAAAGAGTCTCCCTTACCCAGGTGATCCTTGACACGGGGATAGAAAATCTTCACCTGGCCCCTTCAGAGCCGGACTTCATTGCCGCCGAGGTGATTATACAGGACGAAAACGATAAGACCGCTATTCTTAACAAAACGATAGAGGTTATGCGTTCCAGTTATGATTATATCCTTATTGACCTTCCGCCCACGTCGGGACTCCTTACTATTAACGGGCTCTGCGCCTGCGACCATGCCGTCATTGTTCTTGACCCGTGCATCTACTCGCTTGAAGCCTTCGACGGTCTGAGAACTTTGTTCAATGTTATTCTGGAAATGACCGGGCATCCTATAGACCGGATTACCGTAGTCCTCAACAAATATGTAAAGCAAGACGATGTGTTTAAGATCCTCTTGGGGAGGCATACCCCATCCGAGGAGATTGAAGCAGCGCTGAGGAAAACCTGTAAAGACGTTTTTACCATTCCTGAATCGGCGAAGATTTATGAGTCTCAGAAGGCCGGCCTCCCGATATCGCATTATGCACCATCGGATAGGGCCGGCAGGGCTTATGAGGTATTGACCCGGCATATTAAAAATCACTCCTCATGAAGTGTTGGGATGCTGGATACTTAAATTGAGGGATTAAGGAATTGCGAATTGAGGAATTGATTGTACTTAATTCCCCTATTTTTTAATTCCTAAATCCCTAAATTTCAGAATCCCGTATCGAATATCCAGCATCACTCCGTTGGAGCGATTGGACCCGAGATAATAAAAAGTCAGCCATAAATCTTTAGATTGCAAAGTGCAAGCACCTAAAAAAGGAGGGCATGAAAAATGGATGAGGTTAAGAAGGTCAGGAAATCAGGCAGTTCGGTCTTTTTCAACAAAGAAGGCGATGAACCTTCCCAGGATACAACCGGTTTAGTGCCCCCTATGACCGGTGTGAATTCTGATTCAGGCATCAACCAAAAGCTGAAGGCGCTCCTTGCCGCAATGAAAGAGATGAAAAAGGGCAATTTCACCCTTCGGCTCGATGTCGAATCAGACGGAATCATGGAAGAAATCGGCAATACCTTCAATGATATTGTAGAAATGAATGAGAACATGACCGCTGAATTCATTCGGGTGAGTAAAATTATCGGAGAGGAAGGCAATGTTACGGAACGGGCAACGGTTGGAACAGCCACGGGCTCCTGGAAAACGGGGATTGAGGCGATCAACAGCCTGATCAACAACCTTGCTCAGCCGTCTGCGGAGATTGCCCGTGTTATTGCGGCTGTTGCCGAGGGCAACCTTTCCAAAAAGATGTCCATTGAACTTGAAGGGAGGGCCCTGAAGGGTGAATTCTTAAGAATCGGCAACAGGGTCAATACCATGGTTGATCAGCTGAGCACCTTCGCCTCCGAGGTGACCCGGGTGTCCAGGGAGGTCGGCATAGAAGGCAAACTCGGCGGCCAGGCACAAGTCCCCGGGGTAGGCGGCACCTGGAAAGAGCTGACGGATAATGTGAACATGATGGCATCCAACCTTACCGATCAAGTGAGGAATATCGCTGTGGTGACCACCTCGGTGGCCAACGGTGATCTGTCTCAGAAGGTGACGGTTGATGTCAAAGGCGAGATACTTGAATTAAAAAATACCGTAAACAAGATGGTGGATAATCTAAACATCTTTGCCGGCGAGGTGACCCGTGTGGCCAGGGAGGTCGGCACAGACGGAAAACTCGGCGGCCAGGCCGTGGTTCCCGGAGTAGGCGGCACCTGGAAGGATTTAACGGACAATGTCAATGCCATGGCGGCCAGCCTTACCTCACAGGTGAGAGATATCGCCAAGGTGACCACTGCGGTGGCCAACGGGGACCTCTCTCAAAAGGTGACCGTTGATGTCAAAGGCGAAATGCTTGAATTAAAGAATACGGCCAACAAGATGGTCGATAATCTCAGTACCTTTGCCGGCGAGGTAACCCGGGTGGCCAAGGAGGTCGGCACCGAAGGGAAGCTCGGCGGTCAGGCCGAGGTCCCCGGTGTAGCCGGTACCTGGAAAGATTTAACGGACAATGTCAATGCCATGGCGGCCAGCCTTACCTCGCAGGTGCGGGATATCGCCAAGGTGACCACCTCGGTTGCCACAGGGGACTTGACCCAGAAGATCACCGTTGAGGCCAAGGGTGAAATCCTTCAGTTGAAGGATACCATCAATAAGATGGTAGATCAGTTGAGCAGTTTTGCCTCGGAGGTGACCCGGGTGGCCAAGGAGGTCGGGACCGAAGGAAAGCTGGGCGGCCAGGCGGAGGTAAGAGGGGTCGGCGGTACCTGGAAGGACTTAACGGAAAATGTCAACATGATGGCGGCCAACCTCACCAACCAGGTTCGCAATATTGCCGTGGTTACCACCGCCGTTGCCAACGGCGACCTTGACCAGCAGATCACCGTTGAGGCCAAGGGGGAGATACTGCAGTTGAAAGAAACCATCAACAAGATGGTTGACCAGTTGAGAACCTTTGCCGGCGAGGTGATTCGTGTGGCCAGGGAGGTCGGCATTGAGGGAAAGCTGGGCGGCCAGGCTGAGGTGAAGGGGGTCGGCGGTGCCTGGAAGGATTTAACGGAAAATGTCAACATGATGGCAGCCAACCTCACCAACCAGGTCCGTAATATTGCCGTGGTCACCACCGCGGTAGCCAACGGGGAACTCACCCAAAAGATCACCGTTGAAGCCCAGGGTGAGATCCTTCAGTTGAAAGAAACCATCAACAAGATGGTTGATCAGTTAAGCAGCTTTGCTTCCGAGGTGACCCGGGTATCCAGGGAGGTCGGGAGCGAAGGGAAACTGGGCGGACAGGCCGAGGTGAAAGAGGTCGGCGGAACCTGGAAAGAACTGACTGACAACGTGAACATGATGGCGGCAAACCTGACCAGTCAGGTCCGAAATATCGCGGTGGTCACCACGGCCGTGGCCAACGGGGAACTTTCCCAGAAAGTCACCGTTGATGTCAAAGGCGAGATACTGGAGTTGAAGAATACCGTGAACAAGATGGTCGATAACCTGAACATCTTCGCCGGCGAGGTGACCCGGGTGGCCAAGGAGGTCGGGACCGAAGGCAAACTCGGCGGACAGGCCGAGGTCCCCGGTGTAGGAGGCACCTGGAAAGAACTGACTGACAACGTGAATGCCATGGCGGCCAGCCTTACTTCCCAGGTGAGGGATATTGCCAAAGTGACCACAGCCGTGGCCAACGGAGAGCTTTCCCAGAAGATCACTGTTGAAGCCAAGGGTGAAATCCTTGAATTGAAGGATACGATCAATAAGATGGTGGACCAGTTGAGCACTTTTGCTTCGGAAGTGACCCGGGTTTCCAAAGAGGTCGGGACCGAAGGCAAACTGGGCGGTCAGGCCGAGGTCAAGGGGGTAGGGGGCACCTGGAAGGAGCTTACTGAAAATGTGAACATGATGGCGGAAAACCTGACCAGTCAGGTCCGAAATATCGCGGTGGTGACCACGGCCGTGGCCAACGGGG
The DNA here is from genome assembly GCA_001797675.1 of Deltaproteobacteria bacterium RBG_13_43_22. Lineage (GTDB taxonomy): Bacteria > Desulfobacterota > RBG-13-43-22 > RBG-13-43-22 > RBG-13-43-22 > RBG-13-43-22. The sequence goes on from MGQB01000031.1 coordinate 102,200, forward strand.
AGCTTTCCCAGAAGATCACCGTTGAAGCCAAGGGTGAAATTCTTGAATTGAAGGACACCATAAACAAGATGGTGGACCAGTTGAGCACTTTCGCTTCCGAGGTGACCCGGGTATCCCGGGAAGTCGGGACCGAAGGCAAACTGGGAGGCCAGGCCGAGGTCAAGGGGGTAGGGGGCACCTGGAAGGATTTAACGGACAACGTCAATGCCATGGCCGCCAGCCTTACCTCGCAGGTGCGGGATATCGCCAAGGTGACCACGGCCGTGGCTAACGGGGACCTCTCCCAGCAGATCACCGTGGAGGCCAGAGGGGAGATTCTCCAGTTGAAGGATACCATCAATAAGATGGTGGACCAGTTGAGCAGCTTTGCCTCCGAAGTAACCCGGGTATCCCGGGAGGTCGGCACCGAAGGCAAACTGGGCGGCCAGGCCGAGGTGAGGGGGGTAGGCGGTACCTGGAAAGAACTGACCGACAACGTGAACATGATGGCGGCCAACCTTACCAGTCAGGTCCGAAATATCGCGGTAGTGACCACGGCCGTGGCCAACGGGGAACTTTCCCAGAAAGTCACCGTTGATGTCAAGGGTGAGATACTGGAATTAAAGAATACCGTGAACAATATGGTCGATAATCTGAACATCTTCGCCGGCGAGGTAACCCGGGTGGCCAAGGAGGTCGGGACCGAAGGAAAGTTAGGCGGCCAGGCAGACGTCAAAGGGGTAGGCGGGACCTGGAAGGATTTAACGGATAACGTCAATGCCATGGCCGCCAGCCTTACCTCGCAGGTGCGGGATATCGCCAAGGTGACCACGGCCGTGGCCAACGGGGAACTTTCCCAGAAGATCACCGTTGAAGCCAAAGGCGAAATTCTTGAATTGAAGGACACGATAAACAAGATGGTGGACCAATTGAGCACTTTTGCTTCGGAAGTGACCCGGGTTTCCAAAGAGGTCGGCATAGAAGGGAAACTCGGCGGACAGGCCCAGGTAAGAGGGGTGGGCGGTACCTGGAAAGAACTGACCGACAACGTCAACATGATGGCGGCCAACCTTACCAATCAGGTCCGAAATATCGCGGTGGTGACCACGGCCGTGGCCAACGGGGAGCTTTCCCAGAAGATCACCGTTGAAGCGCAAGGGGAAATACTCCAGTTAAAAGATACCATAAACAGGATGGTGGATAACCTCAACATCTTTGCCGGCGAAGTGACCCGGGTGGCCAGGGAGGTCGGGACCGAAGGGAAACTCGGCGGACAGGCCCAGGTCCCCGGGGTTGCCGGCACCTGGAAAGAGCTGACCGACAACGTCAATGCCATGGCGGCCAGCCTTACCTCGCAGGTGCGGGATATATCGAAGGTCACCATAGCCATTGCCAACGGGGACCTTTCCAAAAAGATCACCGTTGAAGCCCGCGGCGAAATCCTTGAATTAAAGAACACCATCAACGGCATGGTTGACAATTTGAACAATATCATCGGGGATATCAATGCCGTTATGTCCATGGTAGGCGAGGGGGTGCTTTCGCGGATGATCGAGGTTGACTCCTCAGGCGAATTTGCTTCCATGGTTGACGGCATTAACAGCACCATTGAAAGCCTGAAAGGCATCGTTTCGGAACTCCGGGAAGCCGGAATAAACATAGGGTCTGTTTCCCAGAAGACCCTAAGCGCAGGGCAGGAAATGAATGCCCTGTTATCCCAGCTTTCCAGTTCTATCGAACAGATAGCCGATGGCGCCAAGGCTCAGGCTCAACAGATTGTCGAGGCCTCAAGGGAAAGCGAGGGGGTTGGAAAGACCGCTTCCAATACGCTGACCCAGGCGGAGAGCATGAACCAGTACACGGAAGTAGCCAACAAGGCTACGGGTGAAGGCAGTAAGGCCATGGAAGAGACTATTAAAAACACAGACCTGATGCTGGAAGGCTCGAATGAGTCGGTCGGCAGAATTGAGTCTCTTAGCAAAAGCAGGGAACAAATACAGGAAATTGTCGATGTGATCCGGGATATTGCCACCCAAACCAATATCCTGGCTATTAATGCCGCTATCGAGGCGGTTCGGGCGGGCAAGCAGGGAAAAGGTTTTGCTGTGGTTGCCGAAGAGGTAAAAACCCTGTCTGCTGACAGTAAAGTTCAGGCAAAAAAGATATCCACCCTGGTTCAGTCTGTACTTAGAGAAACACAGGATACGGCCTTAACGATCAAGACCATGGCCGGAAATGTCGGTCTGGTGAAGGGTTCTATCGAATCAACCTCCCGGGCCTTTAAAGATACCAACCTCTCGATCGAAGTGACCTCCGGAACGGCCAAAGAAATCTCGGTGGCAGCCGCCGATCAGAAGAGGAGCATCGATGCGGTTTCCCAGAGCCTTGACAAGATAAGCGGTATTGCTGCCGATACCTCCACCTCCGCTACACAGTCGGCTGAAGGCTCAAAAAGACTGCTGGGAAAAATGCAGGAACTGACCGCTATTGCCACCAACCTGGCCGATATGTCGGACAAGTTTCAGAAGACCGTGGAACGGTTTACCGTTGAGGAAGAAGGAGATCTGAAAAAAACTCAACCGGGGATGAAAAGGCATACGGCAGGTGAAAGATCGTAGCAGAAAGCGAGAGCATAAGACGGTTACGGGTTGCGGGTTGATTCCATTTCGGATTGCGGAATAAAAAGAATAAAAATATGCGGGTTGGTTTTTAACCCGTAACCCGCAACCCGAATCAGCCTAACGAACAAGAAAGGGGGTAAATTATGCCCGGTCAGATATTGAGAGATGAGATGGAAGCCGAAGAGGTCGAACAGGACCAGTATATTGTTTTTAAAATACAAAACCAGGAATTTGGTATTCAGGCCATGTGGGTTCAGGAAATCTCAAGACCATTGGAAATAACGCTGGTTCCCAGTTCACTTCCCTATATTGAAGGGGTAACCAATCTTCGCGGCAAGTTGGCTACTATTATCAATTTTCGCAAGAAATTTGCCTTTGATGAAAAAGAACAAGACGAAGACACCCGCTTTGTCATTATAGAACACCTCGGGTTTCCTAAAGGCATCATTGTGGATTCGGTTGAAGAGGTTATAAAGATAGGGGATGATTTAGTGCAGGAACTGCCCGAATCAACCAGCGCCATGACTCAAGGGGAATATATAAAAGGCATAGGCATGCTGGACAAAAGAATGATTATCATGCTGAACGTGGAGAAGGTTCTCGAAAAAATAGAGGCGATCGAACCCGAAGCGTTAAAGCAGGTCATAGACGAGGTTAAAAAAATAGAGCCGACTAAAGAGTAATCAGGAGGATAAGAAATGGCAAAGATTATGATTGTGGATGATGCATCTTTTATGAGGAGTTCCTTGAAGTATATTATTGAAAAGCATGGGCATACGGTGGTCGGGGCTGCGGCCGACGGGAAGGAGGCCATCGCTCTCTATCCGGAACTGACCCCCGATCTGGTCACCCTTGATATTCTCATGAAGGGAATGGATGGCCTGACCACATTAAAAGCACTGATAAAACAGGACCCTCAGGCCAAAGTCCTCATGGTCACTGCGATTGGACAGGAATCAAAACAGGAAGAGGCCAGGAAATTAGGGGCATCCGGTTATATAAGAAAACCATTTAAACCGGAAGATGTAACTGAAGAGATTGATAGGGTGCTGGGAACTTAAATTTAGGGATTTAGGAATTAAAATATAATTTAGGAATTGAGGGATTGAGGAATTAAGTACCCTCAATTCCTCAATCCCTCAATTCCTAAATTCCAGAATCCAGTTTCCCGTATCGGCATTTTTAACGAGGTCTAAATGATTAAAGTGTTGGTTGTTGATGATTCGAGCTTCATGAGAAAGTCTCTATCTTATATGCTGAAGACCGATCCGACCATAGAGGTCGTGGACACTGCCGATAACGGGGCCGAAGCCTTGCAGAAAGTAAAGGAGCTTCATCCCGACGTGGTGCTTTTGGATATTGCCATGCCCATGATGGACGGACTGACGGCCCTGACCCGCATTATGGCTGAATGTCCCACCCCGGTGTTGATATTGAGCGGAGTTGACAAAAAAGATGTCTCGGTTGTGCTTAAATCCCTCCGTCTGGGGGCGGTGGATTACATACACAAACCGGCCGGTTCCATTTCCTATGATATCGATGAAATAAGGGACGATATTATAACCAAAGTGCATTTGGCTTCAATAGCCAATGTCAGTATGATTGATCTCTGTCTTCCCGAAGAGTCGTATGTGACTGGAAAAACCCCAGGGGCGGCCCGAAAAAGGATTGTCCTTATCGGCGCCTCCACGGGGGGGCCGAAGGCGACCGCTACCGTCATTTCCGGTATTCCGCAAACGATTTCAGCCGGTATTGTCATTATTCAACATATGAGTAAAGAGTTCACTCCGTATTTTTCAGAACAGCTCAAGTTGGAATGCCCTCTAAATATTTCTGAGGCCGAAGACAACGACTTGATAGAACCCGGAAGGGTATTGGTTGCCCCCGGGGGGTTCCAAACGGGTATTGAAAAGGATGGTATGGTTAAAAGGATAAGACTGAGTAACGGGGCAGAAAAATTGCAATCGATCGATTACACCATGAAATCGGCGGTAAGGGTGTATGGCGGGGACATTATCGGTGTTCTCCTAACCGGTATGGGGAGCGATGGAGCAAGAGGGTTAAAGGCCATCAAAGATGCCGGCGGAAGTACGATTGTGGAGGACGAATCCTCCTGTGTGGTATTCGGAATGCCGAAAGCGGCCATAGACCTTGGATGTGTGGACACCGTGGTGCCCTTACCGGACATAGCGAAAACGATTATGAGGATGATGTGAAGAAGCAATTGCGGATTTCGGATTTCCGATTTCGGAATTCAAAGTCAAAAACATTTCAATTGGGGATTTCGGAATTCGGAAAAATGCAATACGTAGTATTTCCGGGTTTTCATTCCGCAATCCGCAATCAACAAGAGGGATTATGTCTGACATAGAAAAATTAGATTTGTCCATGTTCACCGAAGAATACCTTTCGGACGCCAAGGAAGGTTTTCAGGAAGCAAACAACGCCCTTCTTGCACTGGAGAAGGACTATACCCGGACAGAACATCTGGATAACGTGTTAAGGACGTTTCATACCTTAAAAAGCTCTTCAAATATGTTGAATTTTTTGGATGTCAGTGGATTTTCACACCAATGTGAAGATTTCATGGATCGATTGCGCAAAAGGGAGATCCCCATCAATAAGGATACGGTGGATTTTCTCTTTGAAATCACTGATACGTTAGAGGCCATGGTCAAGGAAAGGACAGGGAAAGGCGCGGACAATGAGTTATCCGGGGTTATCATCGATCGAGTGGAAGCCGTCAAACAAAAGATGGAGCACTTTGAATCAAAGGAAATGCTTTCACGACAGGGTGTTATCGTTATTGATGAAAATGGTACGATTGAAGCCTTTAACCCTGATGCTGAACGATTATTCCAATACCCCGCCGCCGAGATCATGGGACAGAACGTGAACTTGCTCATGCCTGAGCCTTCTCAGGAACATCATGAGGTCATTGTCAGTCAATACCTCAAAACAGGAAAGGCCGGAGCGATAGGTGCAGGTGATCTTTTACACGGTCTTCGCCGGGACGGAACGTCCTTTCCCATGGAATTGGCAATAACTGATATTTGGGTAGGAGAGAAGCACTTATTAGTCGAGATTGTAAAAGATATGTCCATTTACGAGATAAAGAGTCAGGCCACCAAGGCCATCGAAAAGATACAAACCGTCAAGATACACGTCGACCTCATCGATGCCCTTTTTAATCTGGTCGGCGAACTGATTATAACCCGGAACCGACTTAATAATATTTTTTCGGAAGTATTTACCAAGGAACTGAAGAAGGTAATGATTTCCATGAACCATATCATCACTGAACTTCAGGAGAAGGTTTCTTCGGCACGGATGGTGCCCGTGGAGGAAATCTTTCAAAAATTTCCCAGAATGGTCCGGGATATCGCCCTGGCTATGCATAAGGAGGTAGAACTGATTACCGAGGGTAGTGAGACGGAACTGGATAAAACCGTGCTGGATGAAATCGGGGAGCCATTGATTCATTTGCTCCGTAACGCGGTTGGTCACGGAATAGAACCGCCCGGGATCCGCGAGTCTAAGGGAAAAGGAAGAATCGGCACCATTAAACTCATTGCCCAAAGGACCGAAAACCAGATCCTTATTGAGGTGGAGGATGACGGAGCAGGGATTGATGTAGAAGCCATAAGGGAGATAGCGCAAAGGAAAGGCTATCTAAGCAGCGAAGAAGCCAAAACAATGCAGGAAAAGGATGCCCTGGCCATGCTGTTTAAACCGGGGTTCAGCAGCACATCGGAAGTCACAGGGCTTTCCGGGAGAGGGGTAGGACTGGATGTGGTCAAAACCGCCACGGAAAAGCTCGGCGGAACCGTGGAAATAGCCGGCCGGAAGGGTGCGGGTACCCGATTTTCCTTAAGCCTTCCTATTGCCCCGGCCATCATGCAGACCCTCATGGTAGGGGTTGGCCGACACATCTTTGTCATACCCGCGGATATGGTGCTGGAAACAACGGAAGTCAAGCCGGAATATATCAAACAGGTCGGTGACCGGGACGTGTTCATCCTCCGCAATGAGGTTATTCCCTTCATAAAACTGAAAGATCTGTTGAATATCAACATTGATGAAAAGGATAAAACCCTCGTGGCCGTCATTATCTACCGGGGCAATAACTTTATTGCCCTGGGTGTGGATGCAGTCATTGACCAGATAGAAAACATCATCAAACCATTGGATACGGTAACTCAGAAGTTAAAGGGTTTTTCGGGGGGCATTATTTTACCGGATGGCAACGTTGCCCTCCTGCTGGATGTCCCGGGTCTTTTCGGCTTTGAGACCTTTAAAGAAAAGGGGTATGTGGTGTGAGGGGAGGAACTTAAATTAAATTAAAAATTGAGGAATTGAGGAATTTAGGGATTAAAAAATAGGGAAATTAAATACCATCAATTCCTAAATTCCTCAATTCCTAAATTGAGAATTAAGAATCCAGAATCTGGAACTGTGAATCATTAAATCATTCAAGGAGACAGCGGCATGAAAGAAGAAAAAATTTCTGAAGAGATTAAAGATTATTTAGAGGAAATGGTGAATATCGGCGCGGGGAACGCGGCCGGGGCCCTGGAGGAAATCCTGAAATACAGGTTTGATATGGTTCTCCCCTTGGTCCACATTCTGCCGCCCCATAAAGCCTTTTCGGCCATTGGTGAACCTTCCAAGCCTGTGGTAGGCGTAAAGATGAATATGATAGGCGATGTCAAGGGTGAACTGTTTTTTATGATTCCTCGCAACCAGTTAGATTATGTTCTGGAATTAGCACAATCCTCAATAGGCCTGGAACAAAAGAAAGGCTCCGACCCGGACCTCTCCATTATAGTGGAGATCGGCAATATCCTGGCCGGTGTGTACCTTACCGCTATTCACGATTTCTGCCATTTAAATATCTATCATACCGTCCCGCTATTAGCGGTAGACATGGTCCAGTCCCTCATGGATGAAACCATCGCCCGTTTAGGAGTCACCGCCAGAATACTCATTATCATTGTCAATAAATTTTCTTCAACCCTGCAGAACGAAAAAGCCATTGATACGTTCCTGATTATGATTCCCTCTAAAGGTTCCGATCAGGTTCTTATGGATTCGATCAGGGAGGCAAAGAGGTCTCTTGGCAGATAAAAAGACCATGATCATTGTCGGAGAAGGAGTGGTGAGCAGGTCTCCGGCCGTATTTTCATCGGTCGGGCTTGGTTCCTGCGTCGTGGTCACCCTTTATGATACTAAACGAGGCATCGGAGGATTGGCACATATCATGTTACCCGGTAACCGCCGAAGGACGACTAACCCACTTGGTGATGAAAGGGGACGAGAGACGAGTGAAGAGAAACGAATAAAAAGCCAAAGATTCGAAACCTCCCTGCCTGAAGTTACCTCTACGTTCCTGTCGAGCAGGGGGGGCAGCGGTCTTAATGGCCCGGCAACGGCAGGAGATCATACCTCTCTGAAAGACGTTTACCACTATGCGGATACCGCTGTTGTGGCCCTTTTAAAGGAAATGATAAAAAAGGGGGCCTGTCTCCCGGATATGGTGGCCAAGATCGCCGGCGGGGCAAAAATGTTTGCCGATGGTGAACATTATGAAAAGTCCATCGGTGGCCGGAATGTAAAGAGCATAAAACAAATCTTAAAAAATGAACAGATTCCCATCGTCGGTGAAGATACCGGGGCCGACCACGGAAGAAATGTCGACTTTCATCTGGATTCGGGCCGGGTGATGGTCAGCACCCTCGGGGGAAGGGATAGGGAGATATAAAATTAATACTAGATTGAGGAATTGAGGGATTGAGGAATTGCGAATTGAGGAATTGTCTGCCGTCAATTCCTAAATCCCTAAATCCCTAAATTCCTAAATTATCGTAACCTTTGACCCGACGAAATACGAGGAAGCATGGAATCAACAGATACCTTAATTCAGGACCGGATACAATACCTCCGGGAACATACTGATTTTATATCCGCCGTCTTTGACAGCCTGGTCGGGTATGCCATCATCGCGGCTGATTTCGACGGCAATATCATTGCCTATAACCAAGGGGCGCATTACATCTACGGATATGCCCCTGAAGAAGTCATAGGCCGGAAAAACATAGAGATATTCTTCCCGGAAGAATTTATCAAAGAAGGAAGCCTGGAGCGTATTATTTCTGAACTGATCGGCATAGGGCGGGTTTCCTATGAAGGGGAAAAGGTCAGGAAAGACGGCACGAGATTCCCTGCCCATATCCTCTTTACCATGACCAAGGACAAAAACGGTCAAATCGTCGGTTTTGTGGAAATCGTGCAGGACCTTACCGAGCAAAAACAGGCGGAAGAAATAACCCTCCAGGCACGGGAGAACGCAGAACGCGTAGAACGGCTGGAGAAGGAATTGCATTCCCTGGCCGCACTTTCTTCCCTTCCCCAAACCGGCGTGACCGCCAGGATGTACGGTTTGGTAACCCTGATCGAGGGTTTTCCCGATACCTTCCGCAATCTGGTGGACCGCTATGAAGAGCTGATGGATCTGGCCCTGGAGCAGCAGACCTACAAAGTAAAGCATGATATATCCGGGCGCCTCGGTGCTATGGCTGAAACGCTGGGTTTTTACAAGGCAGGACCTCGCGATGTGGTGGATATCCACACCGCTGCCCTGAAGGAGAATACCCGGAAGGCCCCGACCATCGAGAAGAAAAAGGCCTATACCGGGGAAGGATGGCTCATGGTCCTTGAACTGATGGGACATCTGGCGTCGTTCTACCGCAACCGGGCGCTAAGCACGGGCGTCCTTCCAAATCAAAAAATGGAAAGCATAGACGAAGATACCAATACAAAGGGGGTAGGAAATGGATAAGTTCAAGTTACGGTTGTACGTCACCGGGAAAACACCAAAATCCGAGCGGGCAATCGCCAACCTGAAGGAGATTTGCGAAAAGGAGCTGAAAGGTCTCTATGAGCTTCAGATCATAGACGTCCTGGAACATCCCCAACTTGCAGAAGACGAGAAGATTCTGGCCACACCGACCCTGATCAAGGACCTGCCTCCGCCCCTTAAGCGGATTATCGGCGATTTGTCTAACTCGGAGAAGGTCCTGCTCGGGCTTGATCTTTCACCCTGTTCGAGCCCCAATGACCGTAAGGAGGACCAATCATGAACGAGCTCAGCGAACATATAGGCATTGAAAAGACAGAAACAGGCATTGAAGGATTCGATTTGATCAGTGAGGGGGGACTGCCGAAAGGGCGCACCACCCTGATTGCCGGCACCTCAGGCAGCGCCAAGACGGTCTTTGCCGTTCAGTTTCTTGCCGAAGGGATCATCAAAAAGGGTGAGCCGGGGGTTTTTGTCACCTTTGAGGAGCCGCCCAAGGATATCCGAAAGAATGTCATCTCCCTGGGCTGGGATGTGGCCAAGTGGGAGCTGGAAGGGAAATGGGCCTTTGTGGATGCCTCTCCCGTAGTGGGAGAAGACCATGTCATTGCCGGAGAATATGACCTCGGGGCGTTGCTGGCGCGTATCGAACATGCCGTTCACAAGATTGACGCCAGGCGGATCAGTATGGATTCCCTCGGGTCGATCTTCGGGAGGTTCAGCGAAGCCGGTATGGTGCGCAGCGAGCTCTTCAAAATTGCCGCCGCCGTGAAACAAATGGGCGTCACGGCCATCATCACGGCCGAGCGTACCCAGGAGTATGGAGATATCGCCCGGTTCGGCATCGAGGAGTTTGTCGCCGACAACGTGATCATCCTGCGCAATGTCCTGGAGGCGGAAAAACGCCGACGGACCATGGAGATCCTCAAATTCCGCGGCACCAGCCACCAGAAGGGGGAGTACCCGTTTACCGTGATCAAGAACGTCGGCATCGTTGCCATACCACTGTCAGGGATTGAACTGAAACAGCGTTCTTCCACCGTCCGCATCAGCTCCGGAAATCCCGAGCTGGACAAGATGTGCGGCGGCGGCTTTTTCCGGGACTCCATTATTCTGGTATCCGGCGCCACGGGCTGCGGGAAAACCATGCTCTCGGCCGGGTTTGCAGCCGAAGCCGCGAAAAACCAGCAGAAGGCGCTGCTATTGGCCTTCGAGGAAAGCCGGGAGCAGCTTTTTCGCAATGCCAGCGGCTGGGGTATCGACTTTGAACAGATGGAGAATGACGGTATCCTGAAGGTGGTCTGCCGCTACCCGGAAGCGGAAGGACTGGAGGACCATCTGATCATTATCAAGAGCATCATCCGGGACTTCAAACCCCACCGGGTGATCGTGGATTCCCTCTCGGCCCTGGAGCGCGTCTCCACCATAAAAGGATTCCGGGAATTTGTCATCGCTCTCACCTCCTTCATCAAACATCAGGAGATTGCCGGACTCTTCACCTCGACCACCGGCGAACTCATGGGAGGCACGTCGGTGACGGAAGCGCACATTTCAACCATTACCGATACCATCATCCTGCTTAGGTACGTAGAGATGTTCGGAGAAATGCGCCGGGGGATCACGGCGCTTAAGATGCGGGGCTCCATGCACGACAAGGATATCCGGGAGTTCAACATTGACGGTAACGGCATGCACATCGGCAAGTCGTTCAGCAATGTCACCGGGATACTCTCGGGCCACCCTGTTTTTTCCTCATCGGAGGAAGTAGATCGTGTGAAAGACCTTTTTAAATGATTTAAATTAAGGAATTGAGGGATTGAAGTTCAAATTTAGGAATTTAGGAATTGAGGAATTGAGGAATTGATGGATTGAGGGATTGAGGGACCTGCGATCAGCAGGGGGATTGAGGGATTAAAAAATAGGGGAATTAAGTACCATCAATTCCTAAATTCCCCTGCTGATCGCAGGTCCCACAATTTCAGAATCCAGAATCAAGAATCTAATACCGTAACCTGTGACCCGACGAAATACGAGGCAGCATGAAATCAAATGATAACCTAATTCAGGACCGGATACATTACCTCAGGGCAAACACCGATTTTGTATCCACCATCTTTGACAACCTGGTTGGGTATGCCATCGTTGCCGCCGATTTCGACGGCAACATCATTGCCTATAATGAAGGGGCGCATCAGATTTTTGGGCTAAACCCGGGTGAGGTGATCGGCAAGAAACTCATCGAGGATTTTTTTCCGGATGAGTTTAAGCGGTCGGGAGGAATTGAACATATCAACTCAGAACTTCTCGAAAAGGGGCGGTTTACCTTTGAGGGTGAGATGCTCAGGAAAGATCGATCGAGATTCCCTGCCCATGCAGTCTTTACACTGACCAGGGACAAGGAAGGTCAAATCGTCGGTTTTGTGAAAATAGTTCAGGACCTATCAAAGCAAAAGCAGGCGGAAGAACTCCTCAATGCCAACGAAGCCCGATTTCGGCTGATCATCGATAGCAATGCCACTGCCATGTTGATCGTAGATGAGGAGGGCATCATCAATTTTGTAAATCCAGCCGCAGAAAACCTGTTTGGTCGGAAGAAGGAAGAATTAATTGGAAGTTCCTTCGGATTTCCCACTGTCGCGGGAGAGAAGGCAGAGATTGATATTGTCCGTTCCTCCGATTATGGAACCGCTGTGGCTGAAATGCACATTACGAAATTGGATTGGAAGGGGAAGCCGTCTTATCTGGCATCACTTTTTGATATCACGGCTATAAAGGCGGGAAGTGAAGCCTCGAAGAGAGCAAACGAAGAGCTATTGAGACTTAATACCATGAAAACGCAATTCATTTCTGTGGCTTCCCATGAACTTCGGACCCCCCTGACGTCCATTAAAAATGCGGTTGACATCATAATTTCGAAAAAAGCCGGAGAGCTGACGGCCAACCAGGAGCGCTTTCTGGGCATGGCGTCCCGGAATATCAACCGCGTGACCGCCATGATTAACGATTTGCTTGATTTAACCAAATTAGAGTCCAAGAGAACGGAACTTCATTTGTCGGAGGTGAATGTGGTCATCATTCTTCAACAGTTGTTGGAGACATTCAACCCTCAAGCTGCTGGTAAATCCGTGGCGCTGGAATTGGAATATCCCAAGGACCTGCCAACGGTCTATGGGGATCAACAGCGGGTGGAACAGATTTTTTATAACCTTGTAGGGAATGCCCTGAAATTTACCCCGGAGGGGGGGAGGGTGACGGTGAGCGCGAGGATTGCAGGCGCAGCTTTGGAAGGTGTGCACGACTATCTTGCACAAACCAAAGGAAGCGGAAGCGCCCTGTCGCAATGGCTCGAACTCAGTGTAACCGATACAGGAATAGGAATATTGCCGGAGGATCAAAAGCACATATTCGAACCTTTTTATCAGGTGGAAGACAACCTGATGATGGCCGCCAAAGGAACAGGATTAGGTCTGGCCATCACCAAAGAACTAATAGAGGCCCTGGGCGGAAAGATTTCGGTAAAGAGTAAAAGGGGCCAGGGAAGCCGTTTTTCCTTCATGCTTCCGGCTTATTCTCCACATTCCGTTGAAGTTACCGCGCTGGAAAAGATGGCGCTCATTCACCCCAATTCTCCAGTCTTTTCATTGCTGGAAGTAAATTTTGTTCAGGAAGTGATGAAAAGTCTGAATTGTCAAGCCCGCGACGATGTTGAACAACTGCATGAGCGAATAGTTGGCGTTATCCGTAAAGTGGTCCACCGGGACGGCGATCGTATTATCGTTAAGCCGATTTCTGGCGGACTGGTAATCCTACTGGACAAAACGACCAAAGAAAAGGCTGTGATTGTCCGCAAAAAGATTGAAGGGGCTTTTTCCAGGCATCCCTTTTTCTTTGAGGGCCGATCAATATCCGTTCCCACCGTATCGGAACCGGTAGCCTTCCCGGAGGATGGAGTGACCCTGGAAGAACTATTGTCGGCAGTGAAGAAGCCGAAGGTTGATTATGAAATCCCAACCGAATACCCGGCAGATGGTGCCGACGCAACTTCAAAATAAAAAGGAGGGTGAAGCGTGGATAAAAAGAAAGTGCTCATTGTGGATGATGAAGTTGATATTGTCGAGACCATAAAGTTTAGTCTGGAGCTGGAAGGCTTCGAATGTCTGGAAGCCCATGACGGCGAAGAAGCCCTGGCCAAGGCCCGAAAGGAGAATCCCGACCTCATTCTTCTGGATATCATGCTGCCCAAGATGCATGGATATAAAGTCTCCAGGCTGCTCAAGTTTGACGAGGATTATAAACACATACCCATCATTATGCTTACGGCCAAGGCCCAGGAAAGTGATGTCAAGCTCGGTCAGGAAACCGGGGCTAATGAATACGTGACCAAGCCCTTCGATATGGATAAGTTGATAACCCTGGTGAAGCAATATCTGGATTAGCCTCAATTTGAGGCGGGATGATAAATTATGAAATTTAGGGATTAAGGGATTAAGGAACCTGCGCCTGCACGCCCGCAGGAGCAGGGGGATTGAGGGATTGAAGCTACTTAATTCTCCTATTTATTAATTCCTTAATTCCTCAATTCCTCAATTCCAGAATTTAGTGTTCAGTATCGGCAGTTTAATTCAGTATCTGTATTTTAATCCAATAACGGACTCTAAAATCAAAGTCCAGAAAGACCCCATGAAAGATCAATACAAGACAAAACAGGCGCTATCGAAATCAGAGCTTGGAAAGGCGGAACAGGCTTTAAAGGAGAGTGAAAAAAGGGCCTGGAGCATCCTTGAAAATATCCAGGAAGGCTATTATGAGGTTGATTTGGCCGGTAATTATACTTTCTTTAATTCTTCCATGTCTAAAATAATCGGCTATCCCGCAGAAGAAATGATGGGCATGAACTACCGAGTATACGTGGACGAAGAAAACGCCAAAAAGATATTTCTCCATTTTAATGAGGTCTATCGGACCGGCCTTTTGTCTAAAGTGGATTATGAACAAATAAAGAAGGACGGGAGCAGGGTATTTGTGGAAACATCCGTTGCCCTAATGAGGGATTCCCTGGGGCAACCGACCGGTTTCCGGGGTATTGTTCGAGACATCACCGAGCGCAAGCGAATGGAGGAAGCGCTGCAAAAGAGTGAAGAATACTTTAAAGAGGTTACGGAAAATTCTTCAGACATCATTATCATTACCGAAAGAAATGGAAACATAAAATATTGCAGCCGTTCCATCGAGCGCTATACCGGATACAAGCCTGAGGAATTAATCGGTAGCAGTGCGCTAACGCTTATTCATCCGGATGATGTTAATCGGGCTGTCGTTGATTTTGGCAGGGCTATTCGGATCGTAGATTCAACCATACCCAATGCCTTCCGCATAGTGCATAAAGACGGCTCAGAACGGTATTTGGAGGGGCTGGGAAAAAATCTCTTTACTAATCCGTCTGTTGCCGGTTTTATCATGAATGTTCATGATATGACCGACCACAAGAAAGCAGAGGAACAAATTCAGGCTTCCATTAGAGAAAAGGAGTTGCTTCTAAAGGAACTACAGGCCAGCAAAGAGGGTTTTCACAACATCGTTGAGAGAGAAACTACCGGTATTGTGGTTACGTATAAAAACGGGATCATAGGTTTTGCCAATCCCGCCGCAAAATATTTTATTAACCGCGAGAATGACGAACTGGTGGGTGAACAGTTCTTCATTCCCATGAGAGGATTAGATAGTTTAACGGAGATCGACATCGTTCGCAAGGACGGCACGGTGGGCGCAGGGGAGTTGCAGACCATTGAAACAGAATGGGGAGGGGAAAGTGCTTACCTGACATTGATCAGTGACGTAACCGAGCGCAAAGTGTATGAAGCCTCATTAATAAAAACGGCGGAGGAACACAAAAAGCTTGACGAATTGAAATCGGAGTTTATCGCCATTGCCTCCCATGAGCTGAGAACGCCTTTGACCTCCATCAAGAATGCGGTCGACATTATGGCGAAAGGCAAGGCCGGAGCCATAACCGATGGACAGGAAAAGTTCCTGTCTATGGCCCAAAGGAGTATCAACCGACTGAGCACGCTCATTAATGATATGCTGAATATTGCCAAGATCGAGTCCGGCAAAATGAGATATCAATATAAATGGATAGACCTTAGAGAATTATTAAGGCGTGCGAGTAATAGGTTCCAGCCGTTGGCCGACCAAAAAACCATTGCCTTGTGTATGGATATTCCTCCCGATTTGCCTATAATCTTTGGAGATGTCGACAGGATAGAGGAAGTACTGATAAATCTTGTCGGGAACGCCATCAAATTTACACCAGAACAAGGAACGGTAACCATTGATGTTCATCAAAGGGAAGCGGCATCCAATAGGGCGGAAAATGTGATGAGATATGTGGAGATGTCGGTTGCCGACACCGGTATTGGAATACCGGAGGAACATAAAGAGCGTCTTTTTGAAAAATTCTATCAAGCGGCACACTCTTTGGAGAAGCAGGATCAAAGCGGTACGGGCCTGGGTCTGGCCGTTTGCAAAGGCATCATCGAAGGGCACAAGGGAAAAATCTGGTACGAAAGCATTAAAGACAAGGGGAGTACCTTTCATTTTACCCTTCCTTTGATAGATCTCCAAAAACAATATTATTACCTTCTTGAAAGTGATCTTTTGAAAGCGAAACAACAAATCGAGCCTTTATCTATTTTGCTTATCGAAGTGAGGGATCTTGCGGGCCTCAAAAAGGCGTTTGGTGAAAAAGATAATGATTCTTTATTTGAAAGGATTAAAGAAAAGATAATATCGGGAGGAATAAAGACATCCGACAAAATAGCCGTGTCTCTGCCGGACCATGAAATAATGCTGATTATGCCCAATACTGACCAAACAGGAGTTCAAGAAGCACAAAAAAGGATAAGGCAATATATCATCGGCACCGGAGAGGCTGCCGGGAAATGCAGCGGATTTCTTGTTGCTTCTGCCGCAACTTATCCGGAAGACGGGATTTCAACAGAAGAACTGGTGGATTTCGCCAGGGGGAAGATTGAAAGTTAATTTAGGAATTGAGGGACCTGCGCCTGCCCTGCGGGCGTGCAAGCGCAGGAGCAGGGGGATTGAGGAATTGAATTTAAAATTTAGGAATTTAGGAATTAAAGGTACTCAATTCCTCAATTCGCAATTCCTTAATTCCTTAATTAAAGTTTCCAGTATCCAGTATCAGCAGTTTGATCCAATAACAGACGAATAGAAAAGGACGCACCATGATTAAAAGCTCCCCTATAAAAAGCGAAAGTTTAACGCTCAAAGTCCTTACCCGTCTCAAGGAGGACCTGGTCCAAGAAGGTCTGGTGACCAAAGACCAGTTGCGGGCCGCTGAGATGAAGGCCCAGAAAGACCATGAATCCCTGGGAATTTCATTGATAAAATTAGAGACGTTAACCGAGGGACAACTGACCAGATTTATTGGAGATAAAATAAATATTCCTTATGTGAATATAAAAAATTATACCATAGACCGCAATGTGTTGGAGCTTATCCCCGAAGAGATCGCCCGAAAACATTTAATCATTCCCCTGTTCCGGATAGAAGAGGTTCTGACGATTGCCATGAATGACCCTTTGGACATCTTCGCGGTTGATGAAATAGAGCTTCTCCTTTCAAAAGCGGGTAAATTATCTGTTGAGGCTCTTATAGCCCCTGGCGAAAGTATCCGGGAGGCGATTGATCAGTGGTACGGGGTGGGGGAGTTAAGGAAAAAAATAACCGAAGTACTGGGCGAGGAATTAAAGGAAAAGGAATTAGACCTGGAAGATAAATCTCAAATAAACAGAGAAATCATTGCCCTGCATCTCCAGAAAGAAGCCTCGGAGGCACCGATCGTAAAGATTGTCAACAGTTACATAGCCCAGGCCATAATGGAAGGCGCGAGCGATATCCATTTAGAACCCAAGGAAGATGCCATGGTGGTCCGTTTTCGTATTGACGGCTATCTCTACATCCGGGATCGGATTTCAGCCGACCTTATTCCACCCATTACCTCCAGGATAAAAATCTTGTCCGGTTTGGATATTTCTCAAAGGAGGGTCTCCCAGGATGGGAGAATGGGTCTTATGGTCGGAACCAGGAATATTGATATTCGAACCTCAACCATGCCTTCTATGTTTGGTGAAAATGTTGTTCTCAGAATATTGGACAAATCCAGAGGGGTCCCTTCACTGGCAGAGCTCGGTTTTTCCGAAGAGGATATGATCACCTTCAAGAATGTGATCAAAGCCACGAAAGGAATAATCCTGGCTACCGGTCCTACGGGCAGCGGCAAAACAACAACGATTTGTTCGACGATCAGTGCCGTACGCAGAGAAGATAAGAATATCATGACCATTGAAGATCCCATTGAGTATAGAATCGAAGGGATAGTCCAAAGCCAGGTAAACCTCAAAGCGGGGGTTACTTTTGCCGGTGCCCTCAAATCTATTCTGCGTCAGGACCCCGACATCATCTATGTCGGCGAAATACGGGATCTGGAAACGGCACAAATTTCGGTTCGAGCTGCTCTGACAGGGCACTTGGTTCTCAGCACCCTTCATACGAATGATGCCGTCGGCGTCATTACCCGGTTGAAGGATATTGGGATAGAAACCGGGTTGATCAGCGATGTTTTAAACTGCTCATTCGCCCAGCGTCTTTTAAGGCAGCTTTGTCCAAGGTGCAAAAAGAAATACCAGCCGGATGAAGATTTACTTCAAAAAATGAGCATCCCTTCAGACGTCAGTATTTACAAAGCGGTCGGGTGCGACTTTTGCGCCGGGATTGGATATAAAGGCCGCGTTGGGATTTTTGAGATTTTGGTGGTTAACAGAGACATCCGGGTATTAATTGAAAAAAATGCTTCTGAAGATGAAATCAGGGAAGCCTTACAAAAACAAGGGGTAAAAACGCTCTATGAAGATGGTTTATCCAAAGTCTTGAAGGGCATAACCACGTTAGAAGAATTGGAGAAAGTAGTCATTGAGGACCAATGATTAGAAAAAAGCCAATGAACGGGGAACCGGGATCGAGTGAACTTTTCTCTCCATCTACGCACAAGAAGAAATATTTTTTAGATGCCTTTATAGAAATCCAAATGATTAAGGAGGTGGTAATAGGTGGCCAAGATATTAATCGTGGATAGCTCAACCTTTATGCGCGGTTCATTAAAGTTCATTCTTGAACATTTTGGAAACGAGGTCGTTGGCAGTACCGACACGGGTCTGAAAGCTCTGGAACTGTGCGCGGACTTAAAACCCAACCTGATGATTATTGAGATCTCCCTGAGGGAAGGGATGGATGGAATCAGCACTATAAAGGAGTTGAGGAAGTTGGATAAGAAAATATTAACCGTCGTGACCTTTGCACCCGGGGAGGAAGAGTTGGTGGAACAAGCGAAAACTGCCGGCGCGTCCGGACAGATCAGTAAACCCTTTTTACCAAAAGACATTTCGCAGGAACTGGGACGGATATTAAAAAAATAGAAAACTCATTCAGGGGGGTGTAAGCCATGAAATGGTTCGTTAATATATCAACAAAAAGCAAACTTATTGTCGGATTTGGGGTGATGATACTGCTCATTATCATTGTAAGTATCACGGCCTATTCCAGTATCGCCAGGTTGCATAAAACCCTGGTGAAACTGTTTGAAATTGAAGTTCCGTTGTCTTTGGAAATTGTAAAATCCAGGACGGCCATGAGCATGGAAAGAATGATCCTGGCCAGAATGATTGAAATGGACAAGAAGACAGACCTGGATATCTTGTATCATGATCTAAAAGAGAACGACAAGGAAATCGACGAGAAGATAAAAAAGTTCACGGAACTTGGCAGCAGTAACCAGAATTACAGGGAGCTGATTAATCAACTCTCGGCCAAAAGAAAAGAATTTTTAAATTCACGCGATACCCATACTATTCCTTTGATTTATGCAGGCAAAAATAGTGAGGCCAGGAAGTATTACTTCGGTACGCAATTTCAGCACTATGAGAAAATGCTTGAACTGTCGACCAGCCTGAGCAAGATGTCGGAGGAGGCCGATCAGGTGCTCATGCATTCATCCGGAAATAAGGTGAGAGAGGCCTTATTGGCCTTCGGGATTATCGGTATCATTGGAATTATTGTCGGGATGGTAATGGTCTTATATTTAACCTTTATTATTGCCAATCCCATCAGGCAAATCTCCAGAATTGCTGAGAGGATTGCCTATGGGGACCTGACCGTTCAGGTGCCGTCATCGCAGCGAACGGATGAACTTGGCGCACTTTTTATGTCATTTGGCATGATGGTTGAGAGCCAAAAGATGATAACCAGGGAAATTTCAGATGCCGTTGATGTCCTCGCTGAAAACACAGCCCGAGAGGGAGAAACTGACTTAAAGCGTCTAAACAGCCTGGCGCAAAAACTTAAAGGGCTGATTGAGCAGTATAAGATATAGAAGAAAAAACGGGAATAACCAAGGGCCATCTTTGAGAAAGGAAAGCGATCAGTTCTTATCGATTGCGGATTTCGGAATGAAAAGGGTGAAAAACTGCGTGTCTCGGGTTACGGGTTGCGGGTTGGTTCCATGCTGGATTTCGGAATTAAAAGAAAGATTGAGGTTACAGCTTAGGTCGGGGATGAGATAAGGGGGTATTTTTGATCAAAGGCACAAAACAGAAAACGGGCCAAGGGCTGAAAGCCATCCTCAACTATTTGATGGAACAGCGGGGTTTTGATTTCTCCGGCTATCCTCCACTCCTGCTGGAGCGTCGCACCCGTAAGCGGTTGACCGCCACCTCCTGTCCTGACTACTTTGAGTATCTTTCCTTTCTGCAAAGAAACGCCGCTGAACTGGACCATCTTCTGGATGTCATCACCATCAACGTCAGCCGGTTCTTCCGGGACACGCTGACCTTTGAACTGATTGCCGACCGAATTCTGCCGGCCATTATCCTGGAAAAGAACCGGTTGCAGGACCATTCACTCAGGGTCTGGTCCGCCGGCTGCGCCCAGGGCGAGGAGCCCTATTCCCTGGCGATCCTTATCCATGAGATGGTGAGAAAAGATGGGCTGTCCATGAATCTGCACCTCTTTGCCACCGATGTGGACGCCAAGACCTTAAAAAAGGCCGAAAAGGCCGTTTATCCGCCGGATAGTATCAAAAACATTAAATACCGACTTCTGACAAAATATTTTACACCAGAAGGAACTTCCTTCCGGTTGTCGCCGGAAATCCGAAAACTGGTCAACTTTTCCTTTTACGACATGCTGGACAATAAACACGGCGTTCCTCCGGAAAGCGTCTTCGGGGCCTTTGATCTGGTGCTCTGCCGCAACCTGTTGATCTATTTTAATCTCGAATATCAGGAGACCATCTTTGAAAAGCTGTATCATTCGCTATCCCCGAATGGCTTTCTTATTCTGGGGGAAGCCGAGGGGCCGACCATGACCTGGCGGCGGTATTTCAGCCGGGTTTTTGATTTCAGCCCGATTTACAGGAAAAAATCGAAAAGGCCGGGTAAATGATGAAAATGAAAGATTTGAAAATCGGGACCCAGTTGAGGATCGGCATGGGCGCCATCCTGGTGTTCGTGGTCCTCCTCGGCGTAACGGCCTGGTTCCAGGCGGATATCCTGTGGCAGGAGACCAAGGGACTCTACGACCATCCGCACACAATCCGCAGGGCCCTCGGAAATCTCACAATCGATATTATTATTATTCACCGGGACATGGATAATCTGGTTTTGGCCGAGGATGAATCGAAGAGACAATCCTTCATTCAGAACATCGACACCTACGACGCCGATGCCGTCCGTCAGTTCGACATCCTGGATAACCGTTATCTCGGTCCCCAAAGTGACCTTGAGTATGCCCGCATGACCTTCATTCAGTGGAAATCGATCCGTGAGGAGACCTTTCGTCTTTTGCGGGCCGGTAATATCGCTGAAGCTACGAACCGCAACCAATCGAGCGGCGTTGAAGGCCTTCAAAGAGAAAAATTATTGGGACAGATCCAAAAAATCAGCGATTTCGCCGAAGCCAAAGGTAACCAATTTTACCAAGAAGCCCAAAAGGAAAAAGATGTTTTGATGCGGAACCTTTGGATAGTGCTCGGTGTCATTTTCCTGCTGACCCTGGTTGTCGGTTATCTTCTGTTAATAAATATCCAAAAACCGCTGAAGGAACTGACCCGGGCAGCGGATCGCTTTGGCCAGGGCCAACTGGAAGCCCGCAGCCGCTATTCTTCCGCCAATGAATTCGGGACGCTTTCCCTGGCCTTCAACACCCTGGCCAAAACGGTCCAGGAGGAATGGCAGAGCAAGGAATCCGCCGCCGGGATAGCCAGGGCCATGCTCCAGGAAGAAGAGCTGCACGCCTTCTGCCGGGAATTGCTCAAAGGTTTGCTGGAGCATACCGGTTCGCAGATCGGGGCGGTGTATCTGCTGAATGAACAGAAAACCGAATTTGAGCATTTTGAATCCATCGGGCTGGTCCAGGAGGGTCGAGTCTCCTTTTCCGCCGCGGGGCTGGAAGGGGAATTCGGCCCAGCCCTGGCCACGGGCCGGATCCAACACCTCACCGAGATCCCGCCGGATACGCGCTACACCTTTACCACAGTGGGTGGTGATTTCCAGCCCCGGGAGATCGTCACCATTCCTATCTCCGGAGAAGATGGAATAGCGGCGGTGATTTCACTGGCCGGGCTCCGGAGTTATCCCGCGGCAGCCATACGGCTGGTAAACGATGTCTGGAACGTCCTGACCGCCCGTTTGAATGGTGTGCTGACCTCCGGAAAAACCCGTGCCCTTGCTGAACAACTCGAACAACAGAACCAGGAACTCCAGGTCCAGCAGGAAGAACTGGAAACCCAGGCCGAGGAGCTTCGGAAACAATCAGAGGCCTTGCAGGGACAGAATGAGGAACTGGAACAGCAGCAGTTGGCAGTGGAAGAAGCCAGCCGTCTGAAAAGCCAGTTTCTCTCCAACATGAGCCACGAACTGCGTACACCGCTCAATTCGGTTATGGCCCTTTCCCGCGTCCTCATGATGCAGGCCAGGACAAAACTCACTGCCGAAGAAGTCAACTATCTGGAAATCATTGAGCGCAACGGGAAAAACCTCCTTACCCTGATCAATGACATCCTGGATTTGTCCAAGATCGAGGCCGGCCGGATGGATGTCAACCCGAAAATTTTTTCCATCAAGCAGGCCCTGGAAAATATTATTGAAAGCATCACACCGATTGCCCTGGAAAAGCAAATTGAAATCCATCCGGACATCCCCGAGGATCTACCGCCCCTGGAAAGTGATGAAATCCGGGTTTCCCATATCCTGCAAAATCTGATCGGCAATGCCGTCAAATTTACCCCTGCGGGAACCGTGACCGTTTCGGTAAGGTGCCATCAAAAAAAGGTATCCATCGGGATTACCGATACCGGCATCGGGATCAGGGAAAACGACCTCCCCTATATCTTTGATGAATTCCGGCAGGTGGACGGATCTTCATCGAGAAGGCATGAAGGTACAGGGCTGGGCCTGGCCATCGCCCGCAAGGCTGCCAGGATGCTGGGCGGGGATATCGCGGTGACCAGCACTCCGGAAATCGGCTCCACCTTTACCCTGACCCTGCCCCTGGCCTGGCAGGGTCAGGGATCTGTTTATAGCCCGATCGTCAGCCGATCATCGGAAGGTGTAAAACCGGCGCGCAAGACTATTCTGGTCGTAGATGATGAACCGGAGATGGCGGCAATGATCTCCCGCTACCTGCTCCAGGAAGGGTACAACACGGTCACGGCCACCTCAGGGTCGGAGGCATTGAAGCTCGCCGCCCGCGAATTACCTTTTGCCATAACCCTGGATATTCTCATGCCCGATATGGATGGTTGGGAGGTACTGCAAGGGCTCAAAAAGAATCCCGAGACCAAAGACATCCCGGTCATCATTGTCTCCATCTCGGAGGGCCGGGAGACCGGTTTCGCCCTGGGGGCCATCGGTTATGTTACCAAGCCGGTATCTAAGAACCAGCTTATGTCGGAGATACAGAAGATCGGAAAGCCGGAAATCCGCTCGATCATGATTGTGGATGACAATGACCTTGACCGTCGGGAAATCAGACGGATCATTGAAGAGGAGGGACTGAAGACCATTGTGGCCGAGGATGGGTCTGTTTGTCTCAAATTGATCCAAAAACAGGTTCCCGACGTCCTGGTCCTGGACTTGATGATGCCCGAACCGGACGGTTTTGCCGTGCTGGAGAGAATTCGCGGAAATCCTGAGACCAGGGACCTGCCGGTCATCGTCGTCACGGCCAAGGACCTGACCGAAGAAGACCGGGAAAAATTGAGTGGGAATGTCTCATCCGTTCTGGAAAAAACCGCTGCTAAATCGGCCTCATTGCTCGTAGAAATTAAAAGGATCCTGATGGATATTGAGAACCTTCCGAAGCCCGGGCTTAAAAAACAGGCGGGCTTCCCCCGGATTTTGCTGGTCGAGGACAATGAAGCGTCGATCATTCAGGTCAAGGCCGTTCTCGAATACGCCGGTTATGCGGTCGATGTGGCCGGCGGCGGGCAGGAGGCCTTTGATTTCCTCTCCCATACCATACCGGATGGGATTATTCTGGACTTGATGATGCCGGAAATAGACGGTTTTGAAGTATTGGAAAACATCCGGGGCAGGGCGGCAACGGCAAAAGTTCCGGTCCTGATCCTCACCGCCAAGGACCTGACTCCGGAGGATTTCAAACGGCTCAGCGCCAACCATATCCAACAGCTGGTGCAGAAAGGGGATATTGACCGGGAGAGCTTGTTGGCCAAGGTAAAGTCTATTTTCAGCGGGGAAGAGAAAATCGAAACTGGAAACTGGATACTGGAGAAGAGAAGCTTGATACCCGCAACTATCCTGCTTGTGGAAGACAATCCCGATAACCTGACCACCGTCAGGGCGGTTTTGCAGAATCAATACCAGTTGCGGGAAGCGAAGGATGGGGAAGAAGGGTTACGGCTGGCCGCAGAAACCAGGCCAGACCTGATTCTCCTGGATATGGCCCTGCCCAAGATGGATGGCTACGAAGTGGTTCGCCGGCTCAAAGAAAATCGAGAACTGCGTCCTATTCCGGTGATTGCCATGACCGCCCAGTTCATGAAAGGGGATCGGGAAAAGATCCTTGATGCGGGGTGTGATGATTACATCACCAAGCCGATCGATTCGGAAAGCTTTTTAAAAAAGATCCGTGAATGGTTGGGGGATAGCAGGAGTTTTTATGCCGAAAATACTGGCGATTGACGATAAGAAAGACAATCTGATTACCCTGTCCGCCTTGCTGAAGAATCTGATGCCTGACTGTGCCGTGATCAGCGCCCAATCCGGTCTGGAGGGTATAAAGAAGGCCAGGGCCGAGTTACCGGATGTTATTCTACTGGATGTAAAAATGCCGGAGATGGATGGCTTTGAAACCTGCCGGCGGCTGAGGTCCGATGAAAATACCAATCACATCCCGGTGATTATGATAACCGCCATCAAAATAGACCCCTGGAGCCGAATCAAAGGAATGGAGATCGGGGCCGATGCCTTTCTTGCCAAACCGATTGATGAGGGAGAATTAGTTTCACAGATCAAAGTTGCCCTCCGTATCAAAAAAGCGGAAGATGCCCTCAGGGCGGAGAGGGATATCCTGGAAAAATCGGTTCAGGAAAAGACAGTCCATTTGCTTCAGGAGATCACCGAGCGCAAGCAGGCGGAGGGGGGGCTGCGTGAGAGCGAAAAACTCTATCGATCGTTGTTCGAAAAAATGATTAACGGTTTTGCTTATTGCCGGATGTTGTTCGAAGATGGAAGACCCCAGGACTTCATCTACCTTGTCGTCAATGATGCCTTTGAGTTGCAGACCGGGCTGAAGGATGTGGTCGGCAAAAGGGTCACCGAGGTTATTCCAGGGATCCGTGAGGCTGACCCGCAGCTTTTCGAGATCTACGGCCGTGTCGCCATGACCGGCCGGCCCGAGCGTTTCGAGATGTTCCTCAACATCTTGCAGATGTGGTTCTGGGTTTCGGTGTATAGCCCGGCGAAAGACCATTTTGTGGCAGTGTTTGACGTGATTACCGAACGCAAAAAGGCCGAAGGAAAGCTAACCCATACCCTGGAGAACCTTCGTAATGCCTTGACCGGGATTATCCAGGTCATTGCCGCAACGGTGGAAACCCGAGATCCCTATACTGCCGGCCATCAGCGGCGCACCGCCGATCTGGCCCGGACCATTGCCGGAGAGATGGGACTGACCGAAGATCAACAGGACGGGCTGCTCATGGCCGGGATTATTCACGATCTGGGGAAGGTATCGATCCCCGCGGAAATCTTGAGTAAACCAACTCAGTTGACTGATATCGAATACAAATTAATCAAAGAGCACTCCCAAATCGGGTATGAAATATTGAAAAACATCGATTTTCCCTGGCCCATCGCCGAGATCGTCCTTAAACACCACGAACGGCTGAACGGGTCCGGGTACCCCCAGGGACTCAAGGGAAAAGAAATCTGCCTGGAAGCCCGGATACTAATGGTGGCCGATGTAGTGGAGGCCATGGCCTCCTACCGGCCCTATCGTCCCGCGCTGGGAATTGAGGCGGCCCTGGAGGAGATAGAAAAGAATAAGGGGATATTGTATGACTCTCGTGTGGTGGAGGTCTGTTTGGGGCTATTCAGGGAGAAGGGATTTTCTTTTGAGTGATACTGGATGCTGGATACTGGATGTGGATTGAGGAATTGAGGAATTGAGGAATTGGGATTGCGGAATGAAAAGGGTGAAAAAAAGCGGGTTACGGGTTACGAGTTACGGTTTGGTTCCATGCTGGATTTCGGAATGCTAAAGAAAGGTTGAGGGTTAAACTTGAGGGTTTTTTCTAACCCTTAACTTTGTTAGGTATCCGGCTGTCGGCTGTCCAAGAAATAATTATTAAAGATCGTTGCCAATACTTTAGGAAAAATAATGAAAAAAAGATCTGAGAACAACCTGGGGGAAAATACTCTGTTACGGAGTCATCCAACTTATATCAAGAAGAAGTCCCAACGGTCGGCAAGATGGTGTTGTTTCTTGGTCGTTGTCCTGTTTTTCACCGGGTGGTCGGTGGGCGGTACCGGCAGCGCAGCAGGCAACCAGCCCGAAGTCCGTGTCGGAAGCGAGCTGGATTTTCCTCCTTATGCTATTGCTGATAAAAACGGGCGGCCGGATGGTTTTTCCGTTGAACTGATCAAGGCCGTTTGCGGGGCCATGGGATTGTCCGTCGAGATTTCAACCGGCTCGTGGGATACGGTGTGGAGCTCCCTGGTGTCCGGGCAGCTTGATGTGCTGCCGATCGTGGCCAAGACGCCTGAACGACAAAGCCTGGTTGATTTCAGCCTTCCTCATACAGAAACTTTCGATGCCTTCTTTGTGCGCAAGGGAGACCCTCCCCTCTCAACCATTGCCGCCGCCCGGGGAAAGGAGATCGTGGTCATGCGGTCGGATGCCGCCCATCATGAACTGCTGGAGCGGAATTTTCAGGGGAACCTGATTCTGGTCGATTCGATACCGAATGGACTTAAGCTGATTTCGTCCGGTAAACATAATGCCTTCCTCTGTTCGAAGCTGATCGGCACCTTGGTACTCAAGAAGCAGGGCTTAACGAATCTAATCGCCGGACCGATTATTCCGGACTACAAACGGGTCTTTTCCTTCGGTGTAAAAAAAGGGGACAGGGAACTGCTGGAAAAATTGAATCAAGGGTTGTTGATCGTTAAAACCAACGGGGAATATGACCGGATTTATGCTAAATGGCTCACCGTTGAGGATCCCTGGCTCAAAGTGCGGAAATATCTCCTGCCTGTCGGCATCGTTACGATAGCCATTTTTCTAATCGCCGGAATCTGGGTGGTGATGCTTCAACGACTGGTCAGAAACCGCACCCGCGAATTGGCTGAAAAAAATGAAATGCTGCAACACGCCCAAGAAGAACTGGAAGCGCGTGTTCAGGAACGGACGGCGGATTTGGCTCAAGCCAATCAATTGCTGCAAGTTGAAATCACCGAACACAAGCAGACTGAGGAGACGCTAAAAGAGAGCGAGTTGCGATACCGTGAGCTTTTCAACAATATCAGCAGCGGGGTTGCGATCTATGAGGTAAAGGACAATGGTAGCGATTTCATATTCAAGGATTTTAATAAAGCGGGGGAACGGCTGGATGAGGACCGGAGAGAGGATATTATCGGGAAGAGTATCTATCAGGCCAGGCCAGGTATCAAAGAATTCGGGTTACTGAATGTGTTTGAACGGGTCTGGAAAACGGGCATCCCCGAACATCATCCGGCTTCATTTTACCGGGATGAAAGGTTAAAAAAATGGTTTGAAAACTACGTTTACAAACTCCCATCCGGCGAAATCGTCGCCGTATATGATGACATCACCGAGCGCAAGCAGGCCGAGGAAAAGATCCGGGCATCACTTCTGGAGAAGGAGATAATGCTCAAGGAGATCCACCACCGGGTGAAGAACAACCTGCAGGTGATTTCCAGTCTCTTCGGTCTCCAGTCCGGTTATATCCAGGATGACAAATCCCGGGAGATTTTCCAGGAGAGCCAGAACCGTGTGGGGGTCATGGCTAAAATACACACCATGTTGTATCAGTCAGAAGATCTGTCAAAGGTTGATTTCGGCGGTTTCATCAGGGATCTGGCTGGTCGCCTGCAGCAGTCCTATGCGACGGCAAAGTCCCCCATAGAGATACACGTGGATATTGGCGAGGTATCCATGACCATAGAAACATCCATCCCCTGCGGACTGATTTTGAATGAACTGGTGTCCAATGCCCTGAAACATGCCTTTCCGGAAGGAAAGGGGGGAGAAGTCAAGATCAGTATGGCAACAGAAGGGGACCGGTTCGTGCTTATGGTTCAGGATAACGGGATCGGCTTTCCCGCAGATGTGGATTTTCAAAACACCCAAACTCTCGGTTTAGAACTGGTAAGACTTTTAGTGGGACAAATTAACGGCACCATCGATCTGGCGGTTGATGGCGGCACGAAATTCGCCATAACTTTTCCTAAGGCAATTCAGAAAGGGTAAGAAAATGGAAAAGAAAAAGATCATGGTCGTTGAGGACGAAAGGATTGTGGCCCGGGACCTGGCCAGACAGTTGGGCGATCTGGGCTATGATGTGGTTGCCACCGCCTACTCGGGTGAGGAGGCGGTGGAGAAGGCCGGGGAGGTCCTTCCTGACCTGGTGCTCATGGACATCGTTTTGGCCGGGGAGATGGACGGCATACAGGCCGCCGATAGGATCAAAGCGCTCTCCGGCACCCCGGTGGTCTTCCTGACTTCTTATGCCGACGACCAGACCTTCGGGCGGGCAAAGCTGACCGGTCCTTACGGGTATATCCTGAAGCCGGTAGAAAAAAAACAGTTACAGGTCACCATCGAATTGGCCCTGCACCGGCAAGGCTTAGAGCTTAATCTGCAAAAGAACCACGCCAGGATATACCGGTCCATGAAGGGGATGATCGAGGCCATCGCCGAAACGGTAGAATCAAGGGGGCCCTATACCCCGGGTCACCATGAGCGGGTATCAAGATTGGGGGTAGCGATTGCCCGGGAAATGGAATTGACGGATTTTCAGGCGGAAGGGGTGGATCTGGCCTCAACGATCTATGACATCGGTTTGGTCAATATACCCGTCGAGATTCTTCAGGAGGCCGGTCGACTGGAAGGTCTTCAATTAACCCTGTATCAGACTTATCCCCTGACCGCTTATGACACCCTGAAAAAGATGGAATGTATCTGGCCGCTGGCCGAGATCGTCCTCCAGCATCGGGAGTGTTATGACGGTTCGGGTTTCCCCCGGGGAATTAAGGGAGAAGCCATACTCATCGAAGCCAGGATTCTGGCGGTTGCCCATGCCCTTGAGGATCTGACGACCAACAGGAGCTTCCGGAGCGGCTTGGGGGTCGAGGCGGCCCTTGAGGAGATAGAAAAGAACAAGGGGATATTGTATGACTCTCGTGTGGTGGAGGTGTGTCTGGAGCTTTTCAGGGAGAAGGGATTTTCTTTTGAGTGATACGGGATTCTGGATACTGGATTAAGGAATTGAGGAATTGAGGAATTGGGATTGCGGAATGAAAAGAATGAAGAAATGCGGGTTGCGAGTTGCGAATTGTCGGTTGCGGGTTGATTCCGTTTAGGATTGCCGGAGGAAGGAAGAGACTGGGAAGTTGAAAGGGTTGTCGCCTAACGAAGGACGACGGACGCTGAACGATTAGTGCAGTTTCCTGAGGAAAAGATAGTGAAAAAATCAAAGACACCGGAAGAAAAAGAAAGTGGCGAACGACTGCTGAGAGATGCCGCAGAGGAGAAACAGGGGAGATCTTTCGACCCATCATCGAAGATGAAGGAAAAGACCCCTGAGGAACTTCTCCAAGAACTCCAGGTGCACCAGATTGAGCTGGAGATGCAAAATGAGGAACTCCGAAAGTCGCAGCTTTCCCTGGAGGAATCCAGGCAAAGGTTTGCAGATCTTTATGATTTCGCCCCGGTTGGGTACTTTACCTTTACCCCGGACGCCCTGATTAAAGAGGTAAACCTTACCGGAGCAACTCTCCTAGGGGTGGCCCGGCAAAAGCTGGTTAATCACCGGATCAGGAGGTTTATCGCCCCCTCAGATTTTGACCTGTGGGATCAGCATTTTTTGAGTGTATTACATGAGGGAGAGAAGCAGACTTGCGACCTTACGCTCAAGCGGGAGGATGGTTCTACCTTTTATGCCGGTTTGGAAAGTATCCGGGTGGAGGTGAGCCGGGGAGTATTTGAGGTCCATGCCACAATAACCGACATCACCGAACGCAAGCGGGTGGAGGAGGCGTTGCGGGCAAGCGAGGAACACTACAGAGTCCTGTTTGAGGAGGCCCTGGACGGTATCTGCATAGCGGATGCGGAAACAGGAATCATCCTTGACTGCAACCAGGCGATGGCGGCTTTAGTAGGCAGAGAGCGGGCTGAGCTTATCGGGCGATCGCAGAAGATTTTACACCCATCTGAAGATGACCAGGCGGTAGTTTCCCTTGCATTCAAACAACACCTGACTGATAAACAAGGGCAAATCCTCGAAACACAGGTTGTTACCAGGCAAGGCGATATCAGAGAAGTGGGCATCAAGGGAAATTTCCTGGAAATCCGGGGAAAAAAAATGTTACAGGGAATATTTCGCGATATCACCGAACGCAAACGGACAGAGGAGACTATCCGACTGTCGGAAGAAAGATATCGAACCGTAATCGAAGAGATCGATGAAGGTTACTACGAGGTCGACCTGGCCGGTAGTTTCACCTTTGTCAACGATTCCATGATCCGGCAACTCCAGTATTCCCGGGAAGAATTGATCGGGATGAACTACCGGACCTATATACCCCGGGAGGAGGGAGAAGGGGTCTATAAAGCCTTTAACCGGGCCTACCGGACCGGAGAGATTATAAAATGGTATCCGGTCACCAATATAAGGAAAGACGGAACGCCGCTTTTCTTTGAAGATTCCATATCCTGTCGCCGGGACCAAGACGGCCGGGTTATCGGGTTCCGGGGGATCTCGCGGGATATCACCGAGCGCAAACGGCCGAAGGAAAGCTCACCCATACCCTGGAGAACCTTCGTAAGGCCTTGGGCGGGATCATTCAGGTCATTGCCGCAACGGTGGAGACCAGAGATCCCTATACCGCCGGCCATCAGCGGCGCACCGCCGATCTGGCCCGGGCCATTGCCGGAGTGATGGGACTGACCGAAAATCAACAGGACGGGCTGCTCATGGCCGGGATTATTCACGATCTGGGGAAGGTATCGATCCCGGCTGAGATTTTAAGCAAACCCACCAAGTTGACCGAGATTGAATACAAACTGATCCAGAACCATTCTCAAACAGGGTACGATATTCTTAAGGACATTGATTTTCCCTGGCCCCTGGCGGAGATGGTCCTTCAGCACCATGAGCGGATGGATGGTTCCGGGTACCCCCGGGGGCTCAAAGGAGAAGAAATCTGCCTGGAAGCCCGGATCCTTATGGTGGCCGACGTAGTGGAGGCCATGGCCTCCTATCGTCCCTACCGGCCGGCCCTGGGGATTGATGCGGCCCTTGAGGAGATAGAAAAGAATAAAGGGATATTGTATGATTCGGAGGTGGTGGAGGTGTGTCTGGAGCTTTTCAGGGAGAAGGGATTTTCTTTTGAGTGATACTGGATTAAGGAATTGAGGAATTAAGGAATTGAGGAATTGGGATTGCGGAATGAAAAGAATGAAGAAATGCGGGTTGCGGGTTACGAGTTGCGGGTTGTTTCCATTGCGGAATGAAAATTGGGAATTGGGGATTGACAATAAAAAGAAGGCAACAAGCAACAGGTAACAGGCAAGAGAAAGGCTGAGGTTAAAGGGAAAGACAGGTCATAGGCGATAGATAATTAGGAAAAAGGAAGAGCAGGGTTGGGGCAGATTGGTTCTTGACATACACACTTGACCTTGTTAAAATGTGTATGCCAAATGACAGGAGGAGAATGTTATGAGAACCAATATAGTCATCGATGATGCCTTAATAAAAAAAGTTATGAATTATACGGGGCTGCGCACTAAGAAAGATGTCGTCCATTACGCTCTCGAAGAAATAGTAAGACGTAAGGAAAGAAAGAAAATACTCGATCTTCAAGGAAAAGTCCGCTGGGAAGGGAATTTGAATGAATTGAGGCGGTACCGTTTCGATGATCTTGGTTGATTCTTCGGTCTGGATCCCTTTTTTCAATGGGCAGAGGAACTTTCAAGTGGAGGTGATGAAGACTCTCATTGCCAATGATGAAGATATTTGCCTTTCCATGCATATCTTGATGGAGATTCTACAAGGGTTTAGAGCCGATAAGGATTTTCAGAAAGTTTATGGATATTTGCAGATGTTTCCAACCGTAGATATGGGAGGATTACCCTCTTATGTTGCTGCTGCTCAAATTTACCGTCGATGTCGCAAGAAGGGAATCACCATCAGAAGGGGCATGGACTGTATTATTGCCCAAACGGCCGTTGAAAACGACTTGGTCCTACTTCATAATGATGTAGATTTCGAACGTATTTCCTCCGTCATTCCCCTTCAAGTTTACAAAGATTAAAATTCCCTTAGATCGAGTCAGCAGAAAGTATAATACTTGAAAATCGCACAGAGCAGCGCAAGGAAGATGGGTTGAGGCTGAGAGGCTGAGAGGCTGAGGTCGAGGAGAAGAGACAAAATACGGGTTGCGGGTTACGAGTTGCGGGTTGTTTCCATTGCGGATTGCGGAATGAAAATTGGGAATTAAGGATTGGCATTAAAAGAAGGCAACAAGCAACAGGTAACAGGCAAGAGAAAGGCTAAGGTTGAGGGGAAAGACAGGCAATAGGGACAAAGAAAGGCTGAGGTTGGAGGGGTGTTGGGGATTTTAGATTATGGATTTCTGATACGAGTTACGCGTTGTGGGTTAAATGACAAACTTAATAACTCTTCATTCTAACTCGCAACCCGTAACCCGAAACCCGAAATTGATGTTAGGCCGCCTCCAGCACCTTTTTCAGCGGGTTGATTACACTGATGGGAACCGGCGGTGAAACCAGATAAAGGTTTAACAATGAGACATCGAATTTGATCTTTTCGGCCGCTTCTGCCCAGGTAATCCCCTTGGCTTCCAATTGTTCTTTTAATTCGTTCAATTCTGATTTTTCCATGTTATCTTTCCTTCTGATTAGTTAAATCTAAATATGTTCTATGGCTCAAAGCTGAAAGCTGAAAGCTCAAAGCAGCACCTTTCCCTTTGAGCTTTGAACTTTGAGCTTAAGAGACTCCCACCCTCCATCTCGACAAGGCATCGATGTCCAAGGAGTCCTGTTTCCCTCTTTCCAGGTAATGATTCCCCACCCAGGCAATCATGGCCGCATTGTCGGTACAAATATGGGGAGAGGGGATAAACAGTTCCACTTCCTCTTTCCGGGCCATCTCCTGGAAACGGCGGCGCAGATACCCGTTGGAGACCACTCCGCCGGCCAGGACCAGCCGTTCGGTTTTAAATCGATTTCGGGCCTGGATGACTTTTCTGATCAACATATCCACTACCGCCTCCTGAAATGAGGCAGCAATATCTTCTGTGGGCAACTTTTTTAAGCTGTCCGGGGTGGTGAATCCCTTGACGTAATTGACCACGGCGGTCTTGATTCCGCTGAAGCTGAAATCCAGGGAATCGGCCGATGGTATGGCCCGGGGAAACCGGATCTTAGGTTCCCCTTTTTCAGCCAAAGATTCAATAATGCCCCCACCCGGATATCCCAGATTTAACAGCTTGGCCACTTTGTCAAAGGCCTCACCGGCGGCGTCATCGCGGGTTTGCCCCAAAACCTCATAAGCTCCGATTCCCTTTACCAGAAACAGGCTGGTATGTCCACCGGAAACCGTAAGCGACAAAAAGGGGAAAGGGACTTCGTGTTCCAGAAAGATGGAACAGATATGACCTTCAATGTGATTGACCCCGGTCAAGGGGACCCGGTTAACGGCGCATAACGATTTGGCAAAGCACAATCCCACTAACAAAGCCCCTACCAAACCGGGCCCCCGGGTGACGGCAATGCCTTCCATATTTTCCAATTTTAATCCGGCTTGAGCCAGGGCTTCTTCGACCACCGGAACGATATTATCCAGGTGTCTCCGGGAAGCCAGTTCCGGGACCACCCCGCCGTAAGGCCGGTGAAGGGCGATCTGGGAATAGACCACATTGGAAAGGATTTCTTTCCCGTCCTTCAAGACGGAGGCTGCGGTTTCATCACAGGAGGTTTCAATGCCGAGAATGATCATAAGATTTCGGATTGCGGATTTCGGATTTAATGGGTTCCGTTCGTCGTTCGGTGTTCGGCGATATGGATTTTAATAATCCCGTGATCATTCGTGACAAATCCGCACAATCAGACCTCAATTCTATTTTTGTTTCTGAAGAAATATATTGTTGCCTAAACGATACCTCAGTAACCGCAACACATTCTCTTACCGAACGTCTGGCAATTATTAAGAAATGTCTGAATTCTGTTTTGGTGCCGCCACTGCCTTCGGCAATATTTAGGGCAATAGAAACCGCAGCCCTTCGAAATTGATCTATCAGACCAAACCTTTCTTCCTTTGGAAATAGTTTGGTGATCAAATAAACCTTATTTATAAACTCTAACGCCTTCTGATAGACTCTTAATTTTTCAAATTCAAATAGTTCTTCTGCCATTCATTTATTCCTTTTCTCGCCGAACGCCGAACGCCGAACGCTGAACGGAACTTTCCGAAATCCGCAATTCCTATAGGTGTCTTTCTCCAGCCCCTTTCTGTTCATGGAGTTTATAAATATATTCCTTGGGTTCTCTGCCGAAGCAGGTGCCCAGGCTTTCAAAAAGGGCCAATTCATCAACATTCACCTCCCGCCGCTTAATGGCCTCCGAGGTGGGCATATAATTGATCCGGTTTCCATTCACGCTGACCAGCGTTGTGCCGGTTTTGTCTTTCAATAAAAGTAAAACAGCGGCCGCCCCGGCCTTTTGACCGAAGTTGACATCGAAGGCAGAGGACTGTCCGGACCGCACCAGATGTCCGGGGGTCACTTCCCGTACCTCGGGTATTTCATAGACCCCGGGGGCATACATGCCGACCTTTTTCATAAACGTTTCAACTTCGGGATCTTCCTTTAATCGTTTTTCCAATTGCTGCCGGACATATCTTCCTGCCCCGGCCAGTTTTTTATGTCCGAACGCATCGACGCCGGCCGATTCATCATAAAGCAGTTGCCCGCTGGCGTCTTTGATCCCTTCAGAAACTACTATGATATAGGTCCCGGCTTTGACATCGCTTCTTTCTATTCTACCGCAATAGGTTTTCCACATATGCTCATAAACGACATTAAAATCCACCGGGATTTCCGGTATCAGGATACAATCGGCCTCTGCACCCACTCCGCCTCGGAAGGCCGTATGTCCCACATACCGTCCGAAAACCTCAATGACCAGAATGCGGTTGTGGCTTAAACCCGTGGTTTTTAAATCTCTGGCAAAAAGAGCAATCCGATTGATGGAGGAATCCCCGCCGACACTGTAGGGTTGCAGATCCAGGTCCATGGTTTTAGGGACATGAACACAGGGAATATCCCGGGAACTGAGATCCATAACCACACTGCCGGTATCATCGCCGCCGCTGATGATCAGGGCGTCGATGCCGAACTTTTTAAGACCTTCTTTGATCCGCTCGTATTTATTGGGATCGGCGATTTTACTGATTTTGACCCGGGAATGGCCGGCCTCTGATCCGGCCAGAGAGGCCTCGATGCGGCTGACCCGGTCGGCATCGAGCAAGACCACCTCGCTCAGATCCACCAGGTTATACAGACCGGCATAGCCGTTAGGGATAACCACCGATTCGATTCCCCGGGCATAGGCCTCCCGGGCAATCCCCTTGATAACGGCATTAAGGCCGCCGCAATCCCCGCCGCTGGTAATAACGCCGATTCTTTTGATATGGGTAGAAGACATAGGAAACCTCCTTGCTTTAAATCAGCTTAAAGCTGAAAGCTCAAAGCTCAAAGTGGGAAGAACTTAATTTCCTTTCAACTTTCAGCTTTGAACTTTCAGCTAAATGGTCAGATACCCCTTTATTTTTTCAAAGGTTCTTTCTTTGATGCCGTTCACTTCCTTTAATTGACCCAGTGTTGAAAAACTTCCATGCGCCTGCCGGTATTCTACAATACGCCGGGCCAGACTTGGACCGATCCCGGGAATCCGGTCCAGGTCCTCTGCCGCAGCCCGGTTGAGCGGAATGGGTCTTCCGAGGATCCAGAGGGCTTTGGCCGAAAGGGGTTTTTGTTGAATGAGGACTTTTCCATCGTCTTCAGCCTTAACCATGAGGGCCGTATTTTGATTCAGGAGATCTTTCCCTTCGGAGGAAGAAAGAGAATGGTCTACCATAAACCCTCCGCCATCCCGGATCACCTGTTGAACCGTAGGCGGCTGAGAATAGAGCAAGAGGCCGGGCCTGTGAACTTTTCCCTCCAGTTCAATCGTTATACGGGTCTCCGTCAATCCTTTTCCCGACCAGGTTGGTTTTTGAGTCATTTCCCAAAAGTGGAAAGCTAAAAATCCCAGAATCAGGATGGAAAAAAGAAAAAGCCCTTTTTGCCGGAGACGGGTCGATTCGGGGAGAGAGGAGATTTTGTGAGCGATTTCCATTTTACATACTTTTGAGATAGTCAATACATCAGGCGTTAGATATTCGATATTGGATTCTTGAATTTAGGAATTTAGGAATTGAAGGTACTTAATTCCTTAATTCGCAATTCCTTAATTCCTTAATTTGAGTCTTCAGCATCCAGTATCCAGCATCGGCAGTAATTTACTCTTCCCAATGGATACAATTGACCGGGCATATTTCCATCGCTTCCTCGATCTTTTCTTCAGAACATCCGTCGGGGTTTATCACCTGGGCCTTTTCAAGGCTATCATTAAGAACAAATACCTCCGGACAGATCTCCACGCAGCTTCCGCACCCCACGCAATCTTCGGTTTCAATAACAGGCATAAGGTTCACTTTAATTGCCGATTTCGGATTTCGGAATTATCATACGTCATAAATTAATACTTTTTTGTCCTTACAGGGAATTTCGTCCAGACGGAATGCCCTTTGGTGCAGGAAGCTTCATTAAATCACTCCACCCTCCGCACACCACCATCCGAAATCCGAAATCCACAATTCATAAATATCAGATTTATTTTTTGCCCTGATTCTTTTTCTTTTCTTCTTTATAAAGCTTATAGGTGATGCTGTCCACCAGGGCCTGCCAGGAGGCCTCCAGAATATCGGTGGAGACCCCGACCGTTCCCCATTTATCTTCCCGGTCTCCGGATTCGATCAGGACCCTGACCCGGGCCCCCGTCCCTTCGACGCTGGACAAGACCCGGACTTTATAGTCGTCCAGGCTTACTTCATTTAATTCAGGATAAAAACGCACCAAGGCCTTTCGCAAGGCGTTGTCCAGGGCATTGACCGGTCCGTTACCCAGAGCAGCTGTATGTTCAACCTGATCTTTGACCTTGACGATAATGGTCGCTTCCACGATGGGAGGCTGATCTTCCCGAACCTTTTGAACGGTGACCCGATACCATTCCAATTCAAAATATTGCTGCCGGGTTCCCATGGCCCGATTCATTAATAATTCAAAAGAACCTTCAGCCCCTTCATATTGGAATCCTTGATGCTCCAGTTCTTTTAACTGAGTCAGGATGGTCGACACTAAGGGATCCTTACTGGATACATCCAGCCCATACCCCTTGGCTTTGGAAAGGATGTTACTTCTACCAGCCAGATCCGAGACCAGGATTCTTTGAATATTTCCGACCAGCTCGGGTCGGATGTGTTCATAGGTTTCCGGATTTTTTACCACGGCACTGACATGGATTCCGCCCTTATGGGAAAAAGCACTGTCCCCTACGTAAGGTTGATATTTATTCTGACGGATATTGGCCAGTTCATCGACAAAACGGGAGACGTCCCGAATTTTTTTCAACCGATCCGGATTCAGAACCGGCAGCCCGAGTTTCAATTGGAGGTTGGGAATGATGGAGCAAAGATCGGCGTTGCCGCAACGGTCTCCAAAACCATTGATGGTTCCCTGCACATGCCTTATTCCGCATTCTACCGCTGTTATCACATTGGCCACGGAACAGTCACAGTCATTATGAGTATGAATCCCCAAGGGGATGCCTTTGATTTGTTTTTTGACAACTTGGATAATGGAGGCCAATCGGCTGGGCAAGGTCCCGCCGTTGGTATCACAAAGTATCAGGCAATCCACCTTGGCCCGCATGGCGGCCTTTAAGGTGGCCAGGGCATATTCCGGGTTGGCCTGATAGCCGTCAAAGAAATGTTCGGCGTCGTAAAAGAGTTTGCTTACCTTAGGTCGAACCAAAGCCAGGGAGTCTTCAATAATCCGGAGATTTTTCCCCAAGGGTACCCGCAAAGCGTCCCGGACATGGACATCCCAACTCTTGCCGAAGATGGTGATGACCGGAGTTTGGGCCTGGAGCAGGGCTTTCAGGTTGGGGTCTTTTTCCGGTTGTGTTTTCGGGTTGTGGGTGCTGCCAAAGGCCGAGAGGAGGGCCTGTTTTAAAGGGACCTTTTTCATAGCCTGAAAAAACTCAACATCTTTGGGATTGGAGCCCGGCCAGCCCCCTTCGATATAGGTCAATCCCAATTCGTCCAGTTTTTTGGCGATCCGAATTTTGTCTTCCACCGAGAGGTTAAAATCCTCGGCCTGGGTTCCATCTCGAAGAGTACAATCGTAGATTTCAATGGGGTTCATGTTTTTTACACCTATGGGTTCAACGTTCAATGTTCAACGTTCAAGGTTCAAGACAGGACAACAGCATGTTTCAGATTCAACCCAGGGATCTTAAGCCATAAACTGAAAACGTTGAACTCGGAACGTTGAACATTGAACATTATTTGGGTTCTTCATCCAAATGAAAGGCACTGTGCAGGGTTCGCACCGCCAATTCGGTGTATTTCTCGTCGATAACACAAGAGATCTTGATCTCCGAGGTGGAAATCATCATGATGTTGATTCCTTCCTTGGCCAGGGCCGAGAACATGGTGGTCGCCACGCCGGCGTGGTTGCGCATCCCCAATCCGATAATGGAAACTTTGGCGATGTTTTCATCTCCCATAACCCGTTCGGCCTTGATTTCCTTGGCGACCTTTTTGACGATATTCATGGTTTTCTTAAAATCGTTTTTGGGTACCGTAAAGGTCAAATCGGTTAACCCTTCCTCACTGGTATTCTGGATGATCATGTCCACCACCACTCCTGCGTCGGAAATGGGGACAAAGATCTTGGTGGCAATGCCCGGGCGATCCGGCACCTTGGTAATGGTAATCCGGGCTTCGTTCTTGTTGTAGGTGACCCCGGAAACCAGGATTTTTTCCATGCTTTTATCTTCTTGAACCACCATTGTTCCCTCCTTATTGGTAAAGGTCGAGCGCACATGCACCGGGACCTTAAATTTCTTAGCGAATTCCACGGATCGAATCTCCAGGACTTTTGCCCCTAAACTGGCCATTTCCAGCATTTCTTCATAGGAAATTTTTTTCATCTTTCTGGCCTTGGGGCAGATATTGGGATCCGTGGTATAGACCCCTTCCACATCGGTAAAAATCTCGCAGACCTGGGCTTTCAAGGCTGCGGCCACGGCCACGGCTGTGGTATCCGAACCTCCCCGGCCGAGGGTGGTGATATTCCCTTTTTCATCCTGTCCTTGAAAACCGGCTACGGCTACAATTTTATCTTTGCGTATTTCTTCCATAATGCGACGGGTATCGATCTCGCTGATCCTGGCCCGGCCATAGGCCTCATCGGTAACGATCTTGACCTGATGCCCTAAAAGGGATGAGGCCTTGAAACCCAGACTTTGGACGGCCATGCTGAACAGGGCCACTGAGACCTGTTCTCCGGTGGAAACCAATACATCCAATTCCCGAGGATTGGGTGATTCGGTTATCTCCTGAGCCAGGCGGATCAGTTTATCCGTCTCTCCCGACATGGCCGACAAAACGACCACCATATCGTGGCCTTTCTTTTTCATCTCGATGACCCGCTCGGCCACATTGCGAATTTTTTCTATGGAGCCGACCGAAGTCCCACCGTATTTTTGAACAATCAAGGACATAAATGGCCTCCTGCCTGGAAAATAAAAAATTATTTCATTATAGAATATAGAATCCAGAAGAAGAAAAAAACCCTTTGTAAGTCCATTTTACTTCTGACTTCTGACTCCTGACTCCTGGATTCTGAATTTAAGATTCCAATCCTGTAAACGATTGACCACCGAGCCAGCTCCTGTTATTTGGATCCGTCTTCGGGATTCATCCAGAATGGTGAAGGAAATATTCCACCGTTCTTTGGGCAAATCTTTGATTCGTTCGGCCCATTCAATGAGGGTGATTCCCGGGCCGTCGAAAAATTCTTCCAAGCCGAGTTCCTGGATTTCCTCGTCCAGATGGAGGCGGTAACAGTCGATATGAAAAAGGGGCATTGGCCCCGGGTATTCATTGATTAGGGAAAAAGAGGGACTGACCACAAGACCGTTTTCAATCCCCAGACCTTTGGCCAGGCCGCGGACCAGACAGGTCTTGCCGGCCCCCAATTCTCCATAAAGGGCGATCACATCTCCGGGTGAAAGCAGCGAAGCGAATTTTTGACCCAGTTGTTCGGTAGCCTCTTCCCCTTCAAACACCTCCTCATAAAACATACCTTCCAAAATCTAAACCTCTTATTGGGCCAAAGAACGGACGATATCCTTCTTGCCGATTATTCCCACCAGGGTTTTCCCCTCCAGGACCGGGATGGAATGAACATGATTTTCTGTCATGAGCGTGGCTATCTCTTCCAACGGGGTCCCGGGAATGACGGTTTTGACCGCCCGAGTCATGATATCTGCTGCGACCAAACCTATCATCTTTTTCAATTCTTTCTCAAATTTTTTTCCACTTTCTAAAAAAACGATATAGCCCATAAGGTTCACCACGGTAGGCAGATGGACCCGTTTGGTCTGGTCGATGATGTCGCTTTCGCAAACGATCCCAACCATCTCCTGCTCAGGGTTTAAAACGGGCACCCCGCTGATATGCTTTTCGGTCAGGATTTGAGCTACCTCGGAAATCGGCGTATCTTCCTTGATGGTGATCACTTCGGGTGTCATGATGTCTTTGGCCTGGATCATATGGGGCTCCTGTAATGGTTTTTTAATCAATGGTTCAAGACAAAATCGAAATCTTATATAGCTCAAGGTTGAAAGCTGAAAGCTCAAAGCAACTGCTCTTCCTTTGAGCTTTGAACTTTGAGCTTTCAGCTATAAAAATATTTCCCTTATCAACGGAATGGATTCTGTTTCCGCGCAGTCCCAATAACCCTTCTTGGAAATCAAGCCCGGGATTTTTTCCAATAGTTCCGAGGCCAGAATCCCTTGTCCGCCACGCTCTTGGGCCAGCAAGGCCCCGGCCTGTCCATGGAGGAATACTCCCAGACAGGCGGCTTCTATGGGGGACGACCCTTGGGCTAAAAAGCCGAGGATCAAGCCGGTTAAAACATCTCCGGTTCCTCCGCTGGCCAATACCGAATGGGCAACCGGATTCAGATAGACCGGCCCTTCCGGATCGGCAATGACGGTTCTGGCCCCTTTCAGCACCACCACGATTCCATATTTTCTGGAAAATGCCCGGGCTGTATTAATCCGATCGGCTTGAATCTCTTTAACCGATTGTTTTGACAGCCGGGACATTTCTCCCGGATGGGGGGTAATAATGGCCCGGCCGGCCAGGGTTTTCAGCGTTTCAGGATGATCGGCCAGGGCATTCAATCCATCGGCATCGATTACCATGGGGAGGTCTCTGGTTTGCCCCAATAGGGCTTTTACTAAGGCCGTTGTCCCCGACGAGGCGGAAAGCCCGGGTCCAATAGCCAAGGCCTTTTTCCCCTCACACAGGGATTGAATTTTTGAAAGGGCCTCCGGGCCTAAAGACCCTGGCTCTCCTTCAGGCAAGGGTTCGGTCATAGCCTCGGTCAGCTTAATTTCCATGATGGGATTCAAACTTTCCGGTATCCCCAGGGTAACCAAACCGGCCCCGGCCCGTAAGGCCCCCAGGCAGGTCATGGCCGCAGCCCCGGTTTTTCCTTTCGAACCGGCCAGGACCAACACATGACCATAAGAACCCTTGTGTCCTTCAGGATCCCTTTTGGGCAGGAGGGGGGCCAAGATGCCGGATTCCAGTAATTCCACCCTTTCGATAGGAACCGGATAGAATGAAGATGGTATACCGAGGTCGACGACAAAAAGCCTTCCCACAAAACGGCACCCTGGAAAAAGGATTTGCCCGACCTTTGGCAGACCAAAGGTGATAGTCAGGTCGGCCTGGACACAAAACCCCAGGGGTTGACCGCTGTCGGAAGACAGGCCGGAAGGGATATCTATCGATATTTTAGGGATGGGCAGTTCATTCATTAAAAGGATGAGGTTTCGGAAAAGACCTTGAACCTCATTCTCCAACCCGGTTCCTAAAAGGGCGTCGACCAAAAGGTCGAATTGGGATATTTCTTGTCTGAGGGCCGGGAATTTACTTTCTTCATCGATTTCAGTTAAAGGGATCATCAGTTTATCTGTTAGTTGAGACTGAAGGGCGGCGTCCCCCTTCAATCCGCTCTTTTGTCCGGATAAAACTATTTTTACCTTAAGACCAAGGGCCTGGAAATAACGGGCCATGGCCAATCCATCCCCTCCATTATTCCCTTTTCCACAGAAGACCGCTATCGATCGGGCCCGGGGATACAGACTTTGTATTACCTGAACAGCACCGCGGGCGGCATTTTCCATCAGGACAGGGCCGGAAAGGCCGAATTCTTCCATGGTCCGTTGATCCAATTGTTTCATTTGAGAGGCTGTGGTCAATATCATAATTATTATTACCGTTCAAAGTTCAAGGTTCAAAGTTCGACGTTCTGAGGAAAGGATTGAAATTGCTTTCGGTTAGCATTGAACATTGAACGTTGAACAGTTTTTTGTTAACTTTCCAGCACCACCACGGCTACGGCGTATCCATCCTCATCGCTTAAGGTTAAAAAACTGTTTTTGATTCCGGCCTGGAGGCAGATCTCCCGGGCTTGACCATGGAGGATCAATTCCGGTTTGCCGAACGAATTGGAGGTCACCTCAATATCCTTCCAATAAATCCCTTTCCGCATCCCCAGACCGATAGCCTTGGAAAAGGCCTCTTTGGCTGCGAAGCGCATGGCCCAATAACGGGTAGGGCGTGGTTTACTGAGGCAAAGGGCCCTTTCTTTTTCGGTAAAGATTTTTTTTTGAAATCGTTCCCCCCAGGTTTCCATGGCCGCCTTTATCCTTGCCATTTTAACCAGATCAACTCCGATGCCGTAAATCATAAAAAATACTAATGCCCCAATATGCCTTCAACAGTAGATCGATATGGAAGAACAATAAGGTTAAAGTTTATCGAAAATATTTGAAATCTCTCTGTTACGGGTTAAGTAATCGTATTCTTTTTTCCTGAAATCTGCAATAGCGATAAAAATAAATTCTCAAGATCCAAGGTGAAAAACTTAAAGATTTCAAGTTCCGAGGAAGGATTCAGCCGTTACCTGGAAAAAGCTGTCCAAAACTCTTGAATCCTTAAATCTTGGAACCCCTGATTGCTGTTTGTTATTTTCTTTTATATAACAAGCCATTATCCTGGTCAAGGGGAAATACCGGGTTTATTGCAAGAGATAGGGAAAGAGAAGTCTTTCTTGACTTTATTAAGTTCTTTCCCGTATATAAGAGGTCTAAAGGGATCGTTCATTCCCGACAAAAAATCATTATTTTTAAAGGGGGATATCATGGAAAAGGAAAAAATGGAAGGAACAGGAATCAGTCGGAGGAATTTTCTAAAAACCTCAGCCGCCATAGGCGCGGCCACTACCATCACCGGTTTCCCGGCCATCTTGCGCGGGGCCTCACCCAAGGAAATCATTATCGGTTCCATCCAGCCGGTTACCGGTCCTATCCCTGACATTGGGATTTCCATGCAGCGAACGAATAAGATG
Organism: Deltaproteobacteria bacterium RBG_13_43_22; assembly: GCA_001797675.1. Classification (GTDB taxonomy): domain Bacteria; phylum Desulfobacterota; class RBG-13-43-22; order RBG-13-43-22; family RBG-13-43-22; genus RBG-13-43-22. Next base: position 146,332 of record MGQB01000031.1, read on the forward strand.
GCCGTTGATGACATCAATGCCCGCGGCGGGATCAAATCCATGGGTGGGGCAAAGATAAAATTGTTATTAGGAGATCACGAGGCCAAAGAAGAAGTGGCTCGGGGTACGGCTGAAAGACTGATCAAGGAAGGTGCCGTTTGTCTGGTAGGGCCTTTTTTAAGCGGTCCGGCTATGGCCATTGCCACCCTGTCCGAACAACGAAACGTCCCTTTTGTTATTGATGTGGCGGCCATGGATGCGATCACGGCCAAGGGGTATAAGAACGTCTTTCGTTGTTTCCCTAAGACCGAGCTTTTCATGCAAAGCATCGGGCGCTTCCTGGATCAGATTATCAAGGAAAAAAAGGTTAATATTAAAAGAATTGTGGTTTCCAATGTCGGCGATGCCTTTGGGCGCAGTCAAGGCGCGGCTTTCATCAAATTTGTTAAAGACAAAAAGCTGCCTTTCGAGATCGTTGACCACGTGGAATATCCCCTTGGGGTCAAGGACCTTTCAGCCGAGGTGGCCAAGATAAAGGCGGCCAAACCGGATGTTCTGTTCCCGGTTACTCGAACCGGAGATGCCAAGTTGATGCTCCGGGAACTCTATAAACAGCGTGTGGAATTAATGGGGATTATCAGCCCCGGCAGCCCCGGTTGGTATGAGCCGGATAATATTCGCGATCTGGACAAACTGGCCTATTATGTCCTGGATAATGTGCCCTGGGTCAATCCGAAAAGCCCGAAATTCAAAGATGTAAACGGTCGTTATGAAAAGATGTATCCCGGCCAGTATCTCGATACCAATTCAGGCTGGGGTTATGTGGGGGTTCAGGTCATCGCCGATGCCCTGGAACGGGCGAAATCAACAGACCCCAATGCACTGCGTGATGCCTTACGGAAGACGAATTTTAAAGATCACCCCATGGTCGGCGGACCGGTTATTTTTGATGATAAGGGAGATAATATCAATGCCACCACGGCCTTGATTCAGATTCTCCCCGACCCGAAGATGGATGATCGGGTGAAGGTGGTCCTCCCCAAAGAATTTGCCCAAGCCCCTTATGTCTTCCCCTGGAAACAACTCTGGGAACGGGGAGCTTAACAAATTGCGGATTTCGGATTTCGGAATGCGGAATGAAAAGAATGAAAAAATGCGGGTTACGAGTTGCGAAACCTATGAATTGCGGATTTCGGAATGCGGAATGCTGAGAGCAGATGCAGGATGCCCGATGTCAGATATCGGATAACGAGCAACCAGTAATGAGTAACAAGCAATGAATTTTGAGCTGGTTTTACAGTTAGCCCTGCAGGGATTTTTGATGGGAGGGGTTTATGGTTTGATTGCCTTGGGCCTCTCCCTGATTTTTGGAGTCATGCGGGTTATCAATTTTGCCCACGGCGAGATGATGGTCTTTGCCATGTTCCTGACGATCACTTTTCTGGTCTCCTGGGGCATCGATCCTTATTTTTTCCTGCCCATATCCGCCGCAGTCATGTTTGGAATCGGTTACGGGATTCAGCGCATTTTTGTCAACCGTATTCTCGACATGCCCGAAGCCATGCAAGTCCTGGTTTTGGTCGGTATGGGCATAATTTTTGAAAACAGCACCCTGATGATCTGGGGGGGTAGCGATATCAGTCCCAAAACCAGTCTGGCCCTTTCGTCGATCCGCTTAGGTTTCTTAACCGTGGATGTCCCCCGTCTCATCGCCTTTGTTCTAGCCATTTTAATTACCTTAATGGTAATCCTTTTTTTGAAAAAGACCTCGATCGGCAAGACGATCCGGGCCGCAGCCGACAATCGGTTTGGGGCCTTGATTGTCGGTGCTCATATTAATCGGGTTTATGGCTTCTGTTTTGGTATCGGGGCGGCCTGTGTGGGGGCCGCCGGTACGCTGCTGGTGCCCTTAATGCCGGCCAAGGCCACCATGGGCGCCCCTTACACCCTGATCTCATTTGTGATCGTTATTTTAGGGGGCATGGGGAGTTTGATCGGTGCCCTGGTGGGCGGATTGATTATCGGGGTGGCTGAATCCCTGGGCACGGTCTTCCTGCCCAGTTCCATGAAACAGGTGGTCAGCTTTTCCATCATGATTATTATCCTGCTCTTTCGGCCTCAGGGTCTTTTCGGTGGAAAAGGATGAAACGGCTCTATATCTTTCTCAGTATTATCCTGGCGGTCCTGCTCTTCCTGCCCCAGGCGCTCAGTAATTACTGGTTGGAGATATTTATCCTCATCTTTTACTATGCTTATCTGGGCCAATGTTGGAATATCCTGACCGGCTATACGGGTAATATCTCCCTCGGCCATGCCTTGTATGTGGGGATCGGGGCCTATACTTCTACCCGACTGGCCATTGTTTTCGGGCTTACCCCCTGGGCCGGGATGTTCCTTGGGGCCTTGCTGGCCATGGCCGTCGGGCTGTTTATCGGCTTTCTGGGTTTTCGTTTCCGATTGCGAGGGGTTTATTTCGTTTTGATTACCATTTCTTTTGCCGAGATCGGCCGATTGATCGCCTTACATATGGACAGTCTGGGTTCCTTCATGGGCCTGTTCCTCGACTTTAAACCGGGCTTTTGGAATATGCAGTTCAAAGGGAACCTCCCTTACTATTATATCGCCTTGGGATTGCTCCTGTTTTCAGTGGTTGTGGTCCGGGTATTTGAAGTTTCCAAGATCGGCCGGTATCTGGTGGCTATCCGGGAAGATGAGGATGCGGCCGAAAGTCTGGGAGTCAACACGTTTAGGTACAAGATGTGGGCCATTGCCTTGAGCTCTTTTATGACCGCCCTGGCCGGGACCTTTGATGCCAACCGGATATTTCATTTGAGTCCGGAGCGGGTGATGAGCATGGGGATGTCCATCGAGATTATCTTACGCCCCATCATCGGGGGTATGGGGACGGTTTTGGGACCGATTGTCGGGTCCTTTCTGATCACCTTGCCGGCGGAATGGACCCGGGCCTATCTGTCGGAAGTGGGGCGACCGGGTCTGCATATGGTCATTTACGGCTTTGTGCTGATTTTTGCGGTCTTCTTTTTCCCCAGAGGCGTTATGCCGTATTTGAACAGGGTATTTAGACCGATATTTATTAAACGATCATCACCCGAGAAAAAGATCGAGGGGTGAGAAGAGGCGACAGGTAATAAACAAGAAGTTATTTAAAGAAGGTTTTCCCATAGCCTATGGCCTATGGCCCAACAAGGGATTCGGATATTATTTTCAAATTTAGGAAACCTTGGTGAATCTTTTATCCATAGAAAAAATCGAGAAAAATTTCGGCGGGCTGCGTGCCCTGGATAATATTTCCCTGCAAATCCATTCCGGGGAAATCGTAGCCATTATCGGTCCGAACGGGGCGGGTAAGACCACCCTGTTCAATGTTCTGACCGGCTTTATCCGGCCGGACAACGGGCAGGTCCATTTTAAAGGGCAATCCATTCTGGGTATGAAACCACACCGGATCTGCCGCCTGGGAATAGTGCGGACCTTTCAAATCGTCAAGCCCTTTTTAGAATTAACGGTATTGGACAATGTGATTGTAGCGGCTTATAATCGTTTGCCTTCATTGACGGAGGCGAAAAAAAAAGCCGGAGAGATCATCGAGTTTGTCGCTCTGGACCATAAGAGGACGGCACTGGCTCACGAATTGACCCTTCCCCATCGCAAACGCCTGGAACTGGCCCGGGCCTTGGCCACCGATCCTACCCTTTTGATGCTCGATGAGGTCATGGCCGGTATCAATCCCACGGAAACCGACACCTTAATCAGCCTGATTCGAGAGATCAATCGGAAGGGGGTAACCATTCTTTTGATCGAACATGTCATGCGCGGAGTCATGGCCCTGTCGCAACGGATTGCGGTCCTCAACTTCGGGGAGAAAATCGCCGAAGGCCTGCCTGAAGAGATCACTCAAGACCCTCAGGTTATCGAGGCCTATCTGGGAGAGGATTATAACGTTGCTTAAGGTGGAAAATCTGGATGTTTTTTACGGGGACCTTCAGGCCCTGCGGGGGATTTCTCTTGAAGTGGAAGAAGGGGAGATCGTCACCATCATCGGCTCCAACGGGGCCGGAAAGTCAACGACCATCAAAGCCATTTCCGGTATGTTGAGGGCTCGAAAAGGTTCGATCTCCTGGGACAACCGGTCCATCAACCAAATGACCACTTCGGCCATTGTCGAAAAGGGTATTATCCAGATCCCCGAAGGCCGGCAGCTCTTCCCTTCCATGTCGGTTCTGGAGAACCTGGAACTGGGGGCCTTGAATCCGAAGGCCCAAAAGGACAAAGCGGAAAATCTGAAAAAGGTTTTTGGACTTTTCCCCAGGCTGGAGGAAAGGAAAAACCAGAGCGCCGGCACCTTGTCCGGGGGAGAACAGCAGATGCTGGCCATCGGTCGGGGGTTGATGTCCAGGCCCAGGATCCTGATGCTGGACGAACCCTCCCTGGGTCTGTCTCCCCTTTTAGTCCGCAGTATCTTCCGCATCATCCGCCAAATCAACCGGGAAGGCACCACGATCCTCTTGGTGGAACAGAACATCCATTATGCCCTGAACATGGCTCAGAGGGCTTACATTCTCGAAAACGGGGAAATTGTCAAACACGGTCCGGCCCGGGAACTCCTCCAGGATGACCACATCCGTCAGGCTTATTTAGGGATGTAAAAAGGCGGTATCCGACTTTTTCTTGATTACCGCCAGGTGATCATGGGTTTATTTCGAAGAGGCATTCTCTGATACCTGTATTTCGGGTATCCGATCATCATGGCCCCATAGGGGAGATGATCCTGGGGCAAGGCCAGGGCCTCCAGCAGCGGGGGATAAGAGTTGGCTGCGTTATTGAAATATCCTGCCCAGCAGGTGCCCAGTCCAAAGGAGGTGGCCACCAACTCCAAATAGGACAGGGCGATGGTACAAGACGATTGGGTTGCGGTCAAGGTTGATAATCCATGAGCCACGATCAGATGGGGTGCATTGCGACAGATTCGATCGATGCCTTCGTCCCAGGCCTTGACGATCCGGTCCATACGCATACTTAGGAAATATTCGGTCCTTTCCTGAAGCAGGGAACGCAGCCAGTCCGTTACCAGGCCGGCCAGGCGTCTTACTTCTTTGGTATCTTCAATAACCAGCCAGTGCACCGGTTGCGTGTTGGCACCCGTTGGGGCATAGCGGGCGATTTCAATTATCCTGGTCAAGAGATCCCGGGGAACCGGTTTTTTTTTGTAACTGCGTATCGATCTCCGGGAACGCAAAAAATGTTCACACTGTTCCGGGCTGAGGTCCAGTTCCTTGTGTACAGGAAGGCAATCTTTCGGGGTCATGGTTTTTAAAGATAGGGCCCCATGGGGACAGACGGATACACAATGGCCGCAGTTGATACAAAGTGTTTCGGCCTCGGCAATAGGTTGGGGAAAGCCTTCCTCCCCGATGATTTCGATCAGCAGGCCCGGGCATTCGGCCAGGCAAAGCCCATCCCGCTGGCATTTTTTTGGGTCAACCGTAAAAAGAGCCACGATTTATCCTTTCACTTTATATTGTTTTGTTCTTTTACGTCTTGAATAGATTTTTATTCACTTTGACTCCGGAGTCAAGGGCAATATTTCTTTTGCCCTTTCCCTTCCCAAATAACCCGTACTAAAGAGTTTTCTGATTACCACATCCAAAATAAGAAGCAGCAAGGCGAACAAGGTGAGGTAAGGCCAGAGGGGAGGACCGACCTCTTTGATCGTAGTATTCGGATTGAAAAGCCCTTTGGGCGGGGTATGGACGTCGAGAATGCGTCCCTGGGTCAAAGAGGCCAGGGAGGAGAGGAGAGCCTGATTCACCCCGACTTCCATAAATTCATCCGTATAGGGGAGGCCATAACCGAAGATTTTCGGGGGGGAAGTCCCTCCATCCGAATCGGAGGAAAAGAGACTCAGATAATACACTCCCACCTCTTCGGCCGGAAAGATCCCCTGATATCTTCCCGGGGCAATCTGATTGATGGGGATAAGCATATTTTTCTTGGACGGAAAAAGGATATTCATCTTCAGGTTGAGAAGGTTCATCAAAAGGCCGTGATCATCGGTTACATCAACCAGGAGGGTATTCTTCCCGTTCTTCCGCTCCATGGCAACCTGGTAGTTCCCGGGGGTTTCTTTTTGTTGGGCCCATTTGATCATCTGGGAGACCAAGGCCCCGTAATGTTCCCAGAGGATCCAGGACCTACCCCATTTCGGGGAGAGATCCGAGGTAAAGGCCACGCTCCGGCCAAGCCCGTATTGCCAGGCGGATAAAAGGGGTCCTTCCCCGGTTTCGAAGAGAATGGTTGACCCTGCCTTGGGATAGGTGATCACCTGCCCCTGTAACAGAGGCAAGTCCCGGGTGGGGATATCTTTGGTCATATCAGAGGCCATTCGAGCTTTGGGTTTCAGTGTTTTTTCAACAATAATTTTTTTGGCGGCCATCCGGGTTTCCCCAACGAAAATGCGGGGAATCCTGTCCGAATCATCCGTGTAATAGTTGCGGCCATCCCCCCATTTGGCGATGTTCTTCATCAGGTTGATATCGGCGTCCTTGCCAACCGACACGGTGGATACCGTAATCCCGGCCTCCCGCAAGGATTGCAGGAGGGACCGAAAATCGCCCTTATTGGTGAGTCCATCGGAGAGTAGGATGACATGTTTTTTTGAGGCTTTCATTCCCGCCAGAACCCGGTAGGCTTCCTGCAAGGCCGGATAAATATCCGTTCCCCCGCTTTCTTTCAGGGTGGAAAGCTGCCGGGCGATCGTTTTTCTCTCCCTGGCGGAGGTCATGGGAACGGTCCATTGAAATTCGGTGTCAAAGGCCAGAATACCCACCTTGTCCAGGGGATTGAGGGTCTCCACCGCCCAGAAAGCGGCAAGTTTGGCCCCTTCCATCTTATTTTTATTTTCTAAGTTCCCGGCCATCGATGCCGATTTATCGATCATAAGGACCAGGGCAAATCCCGGATATTCCATGTTGGTCGGGATATCCATTGAAACCGGCATGGCCTTTTCCACCGGCGTATTAAGATACCCCCCGGCACCAAAGCCGTTTAACCCGCCGATCATAACCAGGCCGCCTCCCAAATCCTTGACATAACGTTCCAGATTTTCCATGGCGGCATAGGAAAAATTCCGGCTTTGAATATCATGGAGTACGATGGCGGTGTAATCGAGGAGATCGTAAAGCGATTCGGAGAGATCGGCCGGGTCTTTTTGGACCACGGCGATGCCCTGTTTCTTCAGTGCTTCCGCCAGGTGAGACGATCGTTCCCGAGGGTTGGCCAAATAGAGAATCTGGGGTTTTTTGGTCCCCCGGGTGAAGGATAACCCCTGGTTGTTTTGAAAAATCCCATCCTGAGGGGAATTGATGACCGCCGTGTAAAGGTAGAGTCCCGGCTCCTTGATCACATCCTTAAAGAGGTAAGTATTCTTACCCGCCCGAAAGGTTACCCCCTCATTCTTTAACAGGCGACCGTTTCTCAAAAGGATCATTTCACCCACACCCTCATGGGTGCTGGAGAGGGTGGCCCGGATTTCAAACGGAGTTTGGAGGGCCGCAGTAAGCGGGCTTTCCACCTTTTCCATAAAGACTTCATGGCCCTGGAACCAGGATATCAGCGGGGCCGGTAAGATCTCGATGCCGAGAGATTTGGCCAGATAGGCCGCTTCTCTGGCTTCTTTCCGGTTCTCATTACCGTCGGTAAAAAGGACGATCCTGTTTTTCCCTGTTTCCGTAAACCGGCCCATGGCCAACTGGAGGGCATCCTTGATATTGGTGGCCTTGGGATCAATTTGTGATCTTAGTTCAGCGGGGGAAAAGTCGGGTTTCAGTTCCGTTTCCACTGAGGGTTCTTTTCCAAAAAGGATAAGGCCTGCCCGATCCTCTTTCGTCATGCCGGAAACGGCCTTTTTTATATAGGTCATGGCCGCGTCCCTCTCCCCGGTGTTAATGCTCTCCGACAAATCGAGGACGAAAAAGAGATTTACGCGCTCTGAAGGGTTCAGGAACCTGAGGTCACAGAGGGCCAGAACCAACAGCAGAAGTAGCAGGGATCGCATTCCCCCGAAAAGGGCCCTTTCCCTGGGAGATAAACGCCCAGGAGAAATCTTTTTAAGGCCGATCCAAAAGAGAGGGATCGCTATCAGGGAGATCAGAAAAAGGGGTTTTAAAAGGGTAAAGGGCATTGGTTATTATTCCAGAATGAGATACTTCATCTTCGTTTCAGCCAAACGGTGGACTCCAGCACCAGGAGGATAATAACCCCCAGGAGAACCCAAAACCAGGTCTGTACCGGGGTTTGGACGGTTTCTATTCCTGCTCCGGGCAAGGCTGGTTGTTTTCCCAATCCGGAAGGGTCAACCCGGATATTGGATTCTGATTCATCAAACAGATTTACGGCAAAATGGGTCCTTTTCTCTTTTTCCGCGACCTGATAGACCCCCACCTTCTCCGTATGCGAATACGGAAAGGGATTGGATTGTACTGGCTGTCTCACCCATTTCCCGGAGGGTAAGCCGATGGAAACCGATTGGGTGGCCGGTCTCAGATACAAAGGAAAAGTTTCGCCGGCCTTTACCTGCATAGGCATGAAGGAAAACTGGTGAGGCTGGAGCCATCTGAAGCAGTTGGTCATGAGCACGGGGAAGGCTACCCGGAGCGGAAGGTCCGATTGCCTCAAATCAAAGTTGATCAGGACGGCCCTAAGGCCCTCTTTTTCATAGACATAGATCAGGCCCTGGTTCCTGGCCTCTAAAAGGGGCTTTATACCTGTTCCTGTTTTTACCGATGAGGCCGTCCTGATCTGCAGGGTTCCCAGATCAAGATTCTGCATGACCGGATGCCTTCGATCCCAGTCCAGGATAACCGGATTATCCTTAACCCCGGTTTTGGTGACGGGGATCGAGGGGGAGAAGGCGTTGATCATCAGGAAGTTCCCCCGCTCGGTTGAGGGAGGTGAGATGCCGTCAAGGATAATGAGATCGTAGCTACGGACCTGCTCCTCCCAGGAAGAGCGATTGATCTCCTTCACCGTATGGACCCTGAATTGAGGGTAGGCCTCCAAAAGGGTTTTCAGAAAGTAGTTTCCAGGAGTCACCACCAAAATCGATAATTCTCCGGGCCTCCGCAATATGTTGTAGGCCTGATTGTCCAAAGGAAAATCATCCTGGAGGACCAGGGAGGCTTTAGCGATTTCGCTCTCAGGTCTTAAAATAGGGATAAGAAATCGTTGTTTTTCCAGACCTCTCAACCCGGCGGTTTTTTTAAAGACGATTTCCTCACCGATGGTTATCTGAACGGGGCAGAGAACCGGGTGGAGATTGAAATTTTTAACCTCAAGCAGGGCCTGGTAAACATCCGGTATTTCCGGATCCGGCCGAGCTTGAAAGTTGATAATGCCGACATTCTTTTCCCCCTCTGAAATAATAAAGGGGTGCAATTTTCTATGTTTTTGAAGAAGGCTGTCCAGGCCGGTTACGGCCCCGTCGGTAATGAGATAGACCTTGTCCTCAGGTGCCGGATCGATGAAAGAGAAGGCCAGGTAAACGGCGCTGGTCAGGTCTCCGGAGACATCCGAGGGCTGAATATTCTCAATCACTTCCCGGAGGCGCTTTTTGTCTTTTGAAAAGGGGGACCTTATTTCAGGCCGGTTGCCGGCTTCAATGATGAGCATCCGGCTTTCATCCGAAAGTTCGCTGATCAGCTTGAGCGCCTCTTCTTTGGCCTTGTCAAACCGGATGCCCTTGGCCGTCCTGGTTTGCATGCTGGCACTGGAATCCAGGACCAGAACCGCATTTCCTTTGATCCTGGTCGGACGGGTCCAGACGGGTTCGGCCAAAGCCAGGGAGGAGAGGATGACGATCAGGATTTGAAGCAAAAGGGGAAGATTCTTCAAGAGGGACTGAATCCGGCTTCCCCCCCGGGCCTCTTTTAAAACCCCTTTCCACAGGAAAAGGCCGGTTACGTCTACTTCCCGGGGTTTGGGTTTGAGGCTGTGGATAATAAGGAGAACCGGGATAAGTCCCAGAAGAAGGAGCCAGATTGGGTTTAAGAGCTGCATTTACTTTTCCCTGAGACCTTTGAAAAACGCCCCCTTTTGTCCAATTTTTGCGTCAGACTCAAATTTTAATCCTCGAAATACTATATGTATTCCTGCGGTTCAAATTTTCGTCTTCCTTGACCTTGGACAAAATTGAACATTTTTCAAAGGTCTCTCCCTTATGGAAACGGGGTTGTGGTTCTGTCCAACCCCATGAATGCTTTCGGGCCCAGGAGGGATTGACTCGGTTCCCTATTTAAATAAGGTTCCATCCGAAAGATAATCAAACAAAAAGTCCTCAAAGGGGATGCGGGTGTCCAGGAGATAATATCCGATCCCTTTGGTCAGGCAGAATTCCCTTATCTCATCAAGGAATTGCTCCATCTTTTTTCGGTAGAGGGACCGGAGATCATTGCTCAGGGTGATCCTTTTGGTTTCTCCGGTCTCCATTTCTTTGAGGATAAGATATCCGTCCAGGGAAGGAAGAAGCTCTTCATGGTCCAATACCTGGATGAGGGTGGTTTTGAATTTTCGTTGCATCAGGGCCTCCAGCCCCTTTTTAAACCCTTTGGTGTCCAGCAGATCGCTGATGATAACCGCCAGGCCGGGTCTGGTGCAGAGGGAGGCGAAATCCTCCAGAGACGTATTCAATCCGGTTTCCCCTTTTGGTTTCAAGTCCGTGAGATAGCGCAAAATGGATGGGTAGGCCTTTATTCCCCTTTGAGCTCCGAGGGATTCCCCAATGGAATCGGCAAAAGAGACGAATTCCACACGGTCCAGATTGGCTATGGCGATATAGCTCAGAGCGGCTGCCAGTCTTTTCGCCACCAAGGCCTTGGGGGGTTGACCGAAAGCCATGGATCTGCTGACGTCCATGAGGATATGAACCCTGAGGTCTTCTTCGGAGTGGAACAGCTTAAGGAAGAGTTTGTCGAGCCTCCCGTAGACGTTCCAATCCACATATCGGAAATCATCGCCCACCTGATATTTTCGATAGTCCAGAAATTCAAGACTGGTGCCGCTACGCCAGGATCCGTGCTCCCCTTTATGGGGTCCCTTAATGACCCTTCCGGCCAGAAGCTTCAGCCTCTCCAATTTCCTCAAAAAATCTTCGTCCAGGAAATCTTCCGTTTCCATTACCGTCATCCTATGATATTTATGATTTGATTATTGCCCCTTGAAGTCTAAAAAAAATAATCTCTAACTTTTTATTGAAGCTCCCTGCACCAAGGTGCAGGGAATCTTCCAGGCAAGGAAAGGGTTTATTTGTTGTAGTTCGCTCGCTAACCCACGCAGCAAGCTGCGGGGAATGCGCTCGCTATTCCTGTTCAAGGGGCATAGAGGGGTTTTCTTTTTGGAGTTGTCCATCCGTTAGCCATAATCTTCTGGATCGGGATTGAACCGGAATCTTTTATCGCAGGCAGGCCTACGCCACTGTTGGTAAAAGGCTTTGATGTGGTCACTGCCTCGAACCCAACTTTGCTTTTGGGCCGGTTGAGTGCCTCATAATTACCCTTTGGACACCTCCAAAAAAAACCCTCCATGACCAAATTCCGAAGTTCAAGAAAATATTTAAATATCTTCGGTTTGTTTTCAGACCTTTTGCGGTAGGCTGTCGATAATCTCTTCAACAATTGCATCCGGGTCGATCCCTTCGGCCTCGCCCCGAAGGTTCAAAATAATTCGATGTCTCAAGGCGGGTTTGGCCACTGCCCGGATGTCATCCAATGAGACGTTAAAGCGGTCCTCAAGAAGGGCGGTAACCTTACCGGCCAATACCAGGCTCAGCACGCCTCTGGGACTGGCGCCATATCGAACATATTGCCTGGCCTTCGGGGCGGACTGCTTTTCAAGGGGGTGGCTGGCCAAGACCATTCTTACGGCATAATCCTTGACATGGGAGGCCAGAGGGACCTCTCTGACCAGGGATTTCATCTGCAGGATGGAAGCGGCTCCCACCGTCTGAGACAGGACCGGCGGCGTGTCCTCCGTGGTTTTGTCGATGATCTCCAAAAGTTGATCCGATGTGGGATAACCGATTTTGAGTTTGAAGAAGAAGCGGTCAACCTGGGCCTCCGGGAGAGGATAGGTCCCTTCCATCTCCAGGGGATTCTGTGTGGCCAGGACAATAAAGGGCGGCTCCAGAGAATATTTTTTCCCAAAGACCGTGACCGCTTGTTCCTGCATCGCCTCAAGCAGGGCGGACTGTGTCTTGGGGGTTGCCCGGTTGATCTCGTCGGCCAGAATGATCTGGCCGAATATGGGCCCCTGGTAAAACTCAAAAAAACGGTTTCCTTCCGCATTCTGATTGACAATGTTGGTGCCGACGATGTCCGCCGGCATGAGATCGGGGGTAAACTGGATCCTGGAATACTTCAGGTTAAGGACCTGCCCCAGACTCTTTACGATCAGGGTCTTCCCCAGACCAGGAACTCCCTCAATGAGGGCATGGCCCCCGCAGAGCAGACAGATGAATATCTGCCGGATGAGTTCCTCCTGCCCGACAATGGCCCTGGAAAGTTCGGTTTGGATCTGTTTCAGACTATTTTTGATCAACTCCAGTTGTTCATTGAGATTGGTCATCCTGCTTTTTTCCTTTTTCCTGTCTGATGGATAAAAAATAGTGTTTAATGTATTCCCGGTATTCCCGGGGAACCTTTTCCTTAAGAAGGACCGCCTCCATTTCTTTCCGATAGGAAGCTGGGATCTCCTGCCGTGTTTCTTCCCGGTCGTTTTTCGACTTTCCAAAAAGGGGTAAAGCCCGTACCTGAAACGAGTCTCTGGGTTCCGCGCCGGAAGGACCCCCGTCTTTGAAGGAGAGCCCCTTTTTACCCTTGAGTTCAAAGGGGACGAGCTTTTCTCCTGTTCCCTTTCCCCTACCGGCCGTATAAGGGTTATCGTCTTTATCGGGTTGAGGTTTTTTACCGGCCCCTTGGTTATCCTCCATCCCTGGTCCGGACTTGGGAGGCATGGGGACCTTGGTCGGATCCTTCTCCGAAGAAGAAGGGGACTTGGATCCTCCGGAAGAATTTTCTTTTAATTTCCCCCGGGTTTCTCCCTGCTCGACAAAGGCCTTGTCCCGTTTCGATAGGGGGGATCTTTCGTCACCGCCTGGTTCTGTGGGAATGGCCATGCCGATGGTTTTTTCCAGGAACTGCTCCAAATCGAGTTTTTCACCGATACGGGAAATATCCTTGGTAATGGAATCCGGAAGACTGCCGTCAAAAAATTCTTTTAATGGCTCGATTACCTTATCCAGTTCTTGAGGTGTTTTGAGGTCTTTGGGTACGGTGAAAGGATTGGACTGCCCTGGGGAACCGTCTGCATTCAACTCTTTTTCCAATTTTTGGCTAAGGCGAAGGCGTTCAGCCTGGGCCTCTTTTTTCATCTCTCCCAGGGTGAGGAGCAGCTTCTCCTGCTTCAAGGATTGATTTTGAAGCTCTTTGGCCATCTCCTCCAATTGCCGGTAAGGTTCCCCAAGGGACTGGTTATCCCTGGCTTCGGCTTGGCGAATCTTTTCTTTGGAAAACTTTTCTATTTCCTTTCCTATTCGGGCCAGCCTTTCCGGTGGGATTTCCCTTTTGGCTTTGGCTGGGGAAAAATCAAAGAGCAAGAGACCCACAATGATAAAGGCGAACAAAGGGATGAGGATATAAGCGGGAGAGAAACCGAAGGGGTAGAGTTTGTTCCTGGGAAGCCTTTCAAGTACATCTCCGGCATCCGACAATAATCTTCTTCTGAATCGAGAGGGCTTTCCCGATTGGGAATATTCAAAGGCGGTGCTCAGGCGGTCTTTTAATTGGAGCCTTGCATCGATCTCGATTAAATCCGAAAGAAAGTCTTTTCGGGGGAGAAGGTGAATAAGTAGAACGAGGCCAAAGGAGATCAGGGTTAGAACCAGGGTGATGGAAAGGCCCTGCTCCAGCCGATAAAACACTTTTTGAAATCCAAGGGCCACGGCGTTCAGGATCAGGGAAAGGGCGAGGGACCAGACCAAATAGGAAAGGAGCCTCCTCCTTTTTCTCCACCTGAGAAGGGTGGCAACACTTTTTTCAAAAACGGAATCGCCGGTCACCAGGTACTCCTTTTACGGATATTGTGCCTGAGGATCCATTGATTGACCAGAAAAAAAAGTAAAAGAGCAGACAGGACCGCCAGGAAATAGGGTAAGGGGGTTGAGATGATCGGTCCCATGGGCACTCTTTCCCCATAATGGAGGTTACCTAATAACAGAACAGGATTCAGAAAGGGGGCAAAAAAAGCGGTGGCGAATAAAAAAAGGAGATAAAACACCCGTGCCCCAAGATACCCGGTCAGTCGCCATCTTCCCAAAACCAGGAGGAAGAAAAAGGAAACCACCCGGCATAACAGGGAAGCGGTGAAGAGAATGGCCAGGCCCAGGAAAAAGGCGGGCAGGGCTACTCCGGTGGTCGCCGCTCCGATGATCAGAAAAGGGAGTATCAGGAGGTGGAGCACCAGGGTGTGAAACACGGAATGAGGGAATTCGTAAGAGAGATAATCCCTTTCTTCCTCGAAGGTGGTGAGGCCCTCCCTTTCCGATCGGGCAAAGCCGCCTTTGGGAATAATTTCCCCTAACGCGCAGCGAAGATTCATATAGGATATCATGATCAGGCTGCCCACAAAAATACCCAGATAGGTGTGAGGAATCCGGAAGCTTTGGATGTACTCGAAAAGGGGCGAATAAGGCCAGGTTAGGACCAGGATGATTCCCAGCACCCAGAGGTTTACAATGGTAATCAATACCATATTGGAGGAAAAAATTGGGGCCAGATCCTTTTCGCTGTCACTAAAAATATTGTCCAATTTCATGAGGGCTCTCAAAGAAGTAATCAAGTTTTTTTTATCCCGGCAAGCGGGTTGGCCTGGGAAGGTTTAAAAATCTCCCGACAGGCCTTCATCTTCCAATGACCGGTCAAGTCTCCAGGGGGATTTCCCATTCCAACAGACCGGCTCCGTCCCGGAAGGGGGTTGTATCCTTCCGTTCGGTGGTAAACAACAGGGAATCGATCCAGCCAATAAAAAAAATCCGGTCCTTTTTCCCTTGGTTTCGTTCGTGAATCGAAATCCACAAGGATTTGGTCAGGTCCATTTCCATTTCTTTTTTTAGGGATCCCGTCCCATTTCCCCGGCCGGCTTCCAGGATAGCCTCTATTGATTTGGCTGTAATGACCTGTTCCCGTTCCAAATCCTTGCCCTTCAGTCTTTTGACCAGTCTTTCTTCCGGGGCAATATTGCCGAAGGCAAAAAAACGACCTCCATAGTAAAGATGGCAGTTTTTGATGGGAAAGGAGGAACGGTTTTCAACGGTAAGAACCAGATCCTTTTCCTGAAACCGGGCTTCGGCCTGGAGGGGAAACCCCCTATAACCGGAAAGGGCGAAAAAACGATAAGACCAGCGATGAAGGGGAAACAGGAGGGAATGGGCTTCATTGGATTCAAGGAGGGTATAGCTTTGAAATTTTTCCGCATCCGGATTCTCGGTTGAGAGGTTGGTCACCATCATATCATCGGATCCCAGAGGTAGTTTGAAATCCCCGTCTTTTTGCGAATAGATGCCCAAGAGATATTTCCACCGGCCCAGGCCTGGTCGGCCGGTGATTTTTATATGAAGAACGCCGTTATAGGAAACTTTGTTTTGGGTTTGGGTAAAGTAATTCAAACCGTACCCGGCCAAAGAACACAGAAAAACCGCTATGGCAAGATAGGAGAGGGTCTTTAAGGCCTTTTCTCGATTTTCCTTAATCGTTTTCAAAAACAGCGCAACCAAAAAAATGTAACCTGTCAAAAGGGGAAAGACCACAAAGAAGAAGGGGAACCGGGCCGGCATTTTTGACAGCAGGTAAGAGAAAATCTTTTCGTCCTCAGGGTCCCAGGGGGTCATCTCCGCGGCCGGTCCCAGGTGTACTGTTTTTTTCCAAAACGCCCCCAGGCCCGACCAATTCCTGACGGGGGCCTCGGTAACATCAAAGGCAAGAAACAGGATTTTTCCCAAACCAAGGTCTTTTTCGAGAATAAGAGAAAGATCCCTGTCCCGGAGTAGGGTTTTGGTATGGGGGGCCGTTATCTTCAAAATCAGGAAAGGATTCCGGGGGGTCAATTTGGTGCCGCAAAAAGCCTCAAGGGCCGGCAGCTCCCTTACCCGTTCAAGTCCCATAACACGGATGGACATGAGAGGCTCGAGCCTTTCCATGGAAA
>MGQB01000031.1:162587-195381 GCA_001797675.1 Deltaproteobacteria bacterium RBG_13_43_22
TCGTAGGGGCTCCCGGTCGTAATTACATACCCGCCGGTCTTGATCCACTGGGTGATACCCTCGTATTGCCTGGGCTGCAGGTTTTTCCATGTACCGGCTTGGAGAATAAGGGCCTTGACCCCACGATATCCATACCAGGTCTCCGGGAGAAATCGAACAGGCGTATAAATGGGCTGGTATTCTTCGGTAACCAGCGGTGAGAGGTCCTTCAGATTTTCTCCGGCAAAAATCAGAAGAGGTTTGGTGACAAAGTGTCCCCGCAGGTTGATGGATTTTGAAAGGATGATTTCTTTTTCTTTTTTCAGTCGAATAATCAAGGGATGGACATAGGAATCGATGAGGATGGTAAAAGCATAGGTTTTTCTGGAATGGGTGGGGAGATCCACGTCCGTGGAATAAGCCGTGTGGTAGACATCATTTTGATATTCGCTGCCGGAGGTTACCACGACTTCCAGTCGGCCCCGGATCCCCTGTTGCCTGTTTTCAATGACCACCGTGAGCGGTGTCCAATCCTTAAGTCGAAACACCCCGTTAAACCCCAGGGTGTGTTCTATTTCTATGGGGTCGGCAAGTAAGGATTGAGGAAAAGATAGGGCTGTTAACAGGAAGGATAGGAAAAAAAATATGGGGAAGCAGGGTGAGATTCTAAGCCCCATCTCAATGAACCCCTTTCAAAATTCTAAAACAATATTTTTCGCCGGTTCGCTTCGCTGTCTCAAAGGACCAGGCCGGTGATGGCAAAAAAGATTCTGGAAAGGGACAGCGGGCGCTTTCCGGCGTGCTTTTTTTCATAATGAATGAACATTTCCTTTTTGAAGAAAAAAGTATAGGGAAAGGGAAAAACTTAATCAAGAAAAAAGGATCAAGGGCAAAAAATCCCCTAGGACCAGTCTAAGATTTCAAATAGGGTTGGCCGGTTTTCCTGTTATTCATGCGTGCGTGATAATCTGGACTCGCCAGGAATTTTTTTTTGCCTGAGGCTCCCGGGTTGGTTTTTCTCTGATTTATCCGCGGGGGATGCTTTGCCCCCTCCGCATTCTCGATCCCGCCGGTGGCAGGATTTCCCCCGATGATAAGCCAGGGGAAAACAGCACCCTTCCGCCAATGGCTTCAGAAAATACTTCCTTTCGATCAATAATTTGAGTCTTAACTTTTTTGCACTTATTAGTAATTCCCTTGACCCCTGCCTTTTTCTTATTTTATACTCCTTCCGTCAAACAATTTGCTTGGAATATAAATGGTCACCAAGGAGGCCGGAGGAAAGGGGTTCGAAGATTTAAGGGGTTTACCCGGATTCCTGTTTCCGAAAGGTTTTTTCATTCTGATTGCCGGGAGGAAAAATTGAACAACCATTACGCCAACCTGCCAAGCGGCAGATTTACCGTTCAGGCCCAGGAAGCCATTGTCTTCGGTCAACCGGCGGGCAGCGCTCTTTTGGCCGAGGCCGACCGTTACGGGGCTAAGCGTGTGTTTATCATCTCAACGCGCTCTTTGAGTCGTTTGGAAAACGGTCCGCTGCAGCGGATCGTTAAGGCCCTGGGACCGCGGCATGTCGGAACGTACCCGGCCGTTCACGCCCACAGCCCCCGCGAAGACGTCATCGCCGCCGCCGCCGCTGCCCGTGCGGCCGGAGCGGATTTACTGGTCGCTGTGGGCGGAGGCTCGGTGATCGATGCCACCAAGGCGGTACAGATGTGCCTTTGGCTCGGGCTCGAAAGCGTTGAAGCCATGGAGCCTTATCGCGGCGGGGTCGCCGCGGATATCCGCCGCCAGATTGAACCTCCGGACAATCCGATCCGCATGGTGACCGTCTCCACCACGCTTTCCGCTTCGGAGTTCACCCCCACTTCCGGGGTTACCGACACAAAAACCCAGGCCAAGCAGTCCTTTAGCTATCGTTTGCTCGTGCCGCGCTCGGTGATCCTCGATCCGGCAGCGACGCTCGATACGCCAGAGTGGCTCCTGTTCTCCACCGGCATCCGCTCGGTGGATCATGCGGTGGAGTCCTATTGCTCGCCACTGGCCAATCCGGCAACGGAGGCCCTCTCCCTGCAGGGACTTCGCCTGCTGTCCCTGGCCCTTCCCAGGATCAAGGCTGAACCGCAAAACCTCAAGGCCCGGCTTGATGCCCAGTTCGGCATGTGGCAGGCGATCACTCCGGCAGCAGCGGGGGCCGGTTCGGGCGCCAGTCACGGTATCGGTTACGTACTCGGGGCGACCTTCGGCGTAGCCCACGGTCATACGTCTTGCGTTATGCTGCCGGCCGTGCTGCGCTGGAACGCGGCGGTTAACGGCGAGCGCCAGCAGGCACTGTCTGAAGCCATGGGCTCCCCACAAAAAAAGGCAGCGGACCTCGTGGCAAGGCTGGTCGCGGTCCTGGATCAACCCGGGTCCTTACGCGCCGTAAATATCAAGCGTGAAAACTTCGAAGAAATCGCTGAACGGGCCATGACTTATGGACCGGTGCGGATGAACCCGAGGCCGATCAAGGGTCCGGCCGAAGTGAAGGAGATCCTCGAACTGGCCTGGTGAAGCCGCTTTAGGTTCCTCTGCCCGGCAGCAAGATTAGGAACCTCATAGGTTAAGGAGGATGGATATGGAAAAAATTGAACTGCCGTTGGAAAGAGTCTATTACCCCATGCCCTGCTCCCTGGTGGGGGCCAATGTCTCCGGTAAGCCGAACTACCTTGCCGTGGCCTGGTTTACCATGGTGAATCCCAAGCCGCCCTATGTTCTGGTGGCTATGAATAAGGTTCATTACACCAATGCCGGTGTAAAAGAAAATGGAACCTTCAGCATCAATATCCCTTCAGCAGAAATAGCCGACCGGTTGGATTACTGTGGGCTGGTTTCGGGCCATCGCCATGACAAGTCGGGGGTTTTTGAAACCTTCTATGGCAAACTGAAAACAGCACCCATGATCAAAGAGTGTGCCTGTAACGTAGAGTGCCGATTGGAACGGACCATCGAACTGCCGATGGAGGAGCTGTTCATCGGAGAAATCATTGCCGTTTACAGCGAGGAGCGTTTCCTGACCGGAGGGATTCCCGATTTTAGAAAAATCAATCCGATTTTGCTTAACCAAGGCCAAAGAAGATATGCCGCCCTTGGGTCGGATATCGGCCCGGCCTGGGAAATGGGAAAGACATTGAAAAAGGGAGAATAGTAAGGGTTTTTTGAACCGGAGATCTTTCATTAAAGGAGAAATGGATGGAGGAAAATATACTGATTATTCATCCCCGGGATAATGTGGCCGTGGCCTTGAGGACCATAGAGGCCGGAGAACAGGCCCTGGCCCAAGGGATGAAAGGATTCCCGGCCTCGGAAGATATACCGGCCAGTCACAAGATCGCCCTCCGGAATATTGCAGAGGAAGAGGAAATTATCAAATACGGGGAGACCGTGGCGGTCAGTATCCGCCCTATCAAAAAAGGGGAATGGGTCCATACCCATAATCTGGAAAGCAAGCGGTGGAAAAGATGATGGAACTCACCGGATACCAGAGAAAAGACGGGAAATTCGGCATCCGCAACCATGTTCTGGTCCTGCCCACGGTTTCCTGTGTCAATGGGGTGGTCAACCGCATAGGCCGGGAAGTACCGGAGGCGGTTTGTGCCACCCACCCCCATGGATGTGGCCGGGGAGGACCAAGGGATGTGGAAATATTATTCCGGATCCTTACGGGTATGATCCATCACCCCAATGTAGGCGGGGTGGTCCTGGTCGGTTTGGGCTGCGAGGTTTCCAATACCAAACGTCTGCTTCCCCTGATCGTTGATTCCGGCAAACCCATCGAGATTTTTAATGTACAGGAAGACGGCGGATCTCTGGCCACTGCCGGGAAAGGGGCTGCGGCCGCCCGCCGGATATTATCGGAAATCAACAGTCAACCGAGGGTTGCTTTCCCCTGGGATCAACTGCTGGTGGCCATGGAATGCGGCGGTTCGGATGCCCTGTCCGGGGTGACGGCCAACGTGGCCCTGGGTGCGGTCTCCGACCGGCTGGTGGAGAAGGGGGCCACAGTGATTTTCGGTGAAAATACCGAGATGATCGGGACTGCCCATGTTCTGGCCAGGCGGGCCAAGGATGCGCAGGTGGCCAAACAGATCGAAGAAATGGTTGGGCGGGCCGAACGAATAACCCATGAAGTCATGGGAGACCTGGCCGGGCTGGTCATCTCTCCGGGCAATATGGACGGCGGGATGAGCACCATCGCCGAAAAATCCATGGGCTGTATCGTTAAAGGGGGTAGCACCACCATCAATCAGGTTGTGGATTACGGCGAGATTCCCGCTGAGCACGGGCTCATCCTGCAGGATGGCCCCGGGTATGACGGAGATTCCATGGCCGGACTGGCGGCCAGCGGTGCGCAACTGATGTTTTTTTCCACCGGCCGGGGGACCCCGGTCGGATTTCCGGCCCTGCCGGTGATCAAGGTGGCCAGCAATACCAGGATCTACCAGGCCATGAAAGAGGATATGGATGTCAATGCCGGGAGCCTGGTGGAAGGCCGGCCTTTGAATCAATTACAGGCCGAGATGATCGATTTGATGATCCGGGTGATCAACGGGGAAAAAACCAAGGCGGAAGTCAACGGCATGGAGGTGCTGACCTTTATGACCGTCCATCCGCCGTTTTGACCGGATATCGTTTTTTTCTTTTTCCTTCTTGCCACGGCCTTTCTCCAGTCTTATCTTTTTAAGATATTCTCAAAAAAACTTTTAAGCCTTGGATAGGACTTTTAACGACTGAAAAGAAAGAAATTAATCAACATAAGGGAGAAAAACAATGGACGAGAAAAAAGACAAGGCCGGATTTATTTGTGTCAAAGACACCCTTGACGGGGCCTATCCATCATTGGTACTCGGGATCAATGCCGCCCGTCTGGGCATGGAAAGCAAGATCTTTTACTCTTTCATGGGATTGAACATGGTCCTAAAAGGAGGCGCAGAGAGGGCCAAATTCATTCCACCGGGCGTTATGGGCGCCATCCCGGGCATGAGTACCATTGCCACGGGGATGATGAAAAAAAAGATCGACAAAGCCAATATCCCCAGCCTTGAGGAGTTGCAGGAGATGGCTCAACTGGAAGGGGTTGAACTGATCGCCTGCAAGATGACCGTGGATATGATGGAAATAGACGAGGAAAAACTCGTCGAAGGGGTGGTCGTCTGGACCGCAGAAGATTTTCTTAAATATGCCCGGGAATGCAAAATCTGCCTGTTCACGTAAAAAGATCTACTTCCCTATACCTGGGGATTAAGGGGTCAATCCCGCTTTCCTTAATAAATATTTCCTCTCAAAGGTGCGTTCTTTTTTGAACGAATAAGATTAGGATCTCTTTTTTTAAAGGAAAACGACCGTTATTTGGCTTGACTTTTCAAGTTGAATTGTGTAAAAAAAATTAAGTGAACGAGCGCTCGGAAGGAATAGGATCGGTTGTCCATCGGGAAGGCGTTCACTTTTTTTCGGCTTGCAGTCCCAATGGGGAATCCCGGAGTTAATGGTGTTATAGAACGGTGTTTTAGAAAGGAGAAGGAGGGAGCCTTTATGGAATTTCAAAACATACTTTTTACCAAACAGGGACATATCGGCATTCTTACCCTGAATCGTCCGCCGGCCAATTCAGTTAATCTGGCAACCCTGCTCGATATTGAAAAGGCCCTCGATGAAGCGGAACAGGACAAGGAAGTCCGGGTGCTAATCGTGACCGGTGCGGGCGAGAAGGGGTTCTCGGCCGGGTTCGATGTTTCCGATGCCGCCAATGGAGATAAAACCGGTCCTAAAGGTCAGGAAGTTTGGACCAGGATCGACCGGTTTCCAAAGCCGGTCATTGCCGCCATCAACGGCTATGCCTTCGGCGGCGGTTGTGAACTGGCCATGGCCTCGACCTTCAGAGTTATGCAGGAAAACGTCAAGATCGGTCTTACCGAGCTCAATCTGGGCATCATTCCGGGATGGGGAGGAACTCAGCGTATGCCCAGGATACTGGGAAAATCGAAAGCGTTGGATCTGATCCTTTTCAGTAAACGGCTTTCCGCCCAGGAGGCTTTGGAAATCGGATTGGTGGATAAGGTTTCCAAAGTCGGCGAATTGATGAAAGAGGTGATGGAGATGGCCGAAGCCTTGGCCGCCCGGCCGCCCTTGGCCGTCAAGGCTGTCCTCAATGCCGTCAATACAGGCATCGAGAAGGGACTGGATGAGGGAATCAAAGAGGAATTAAAGGGCACCTTTTTGGTGGCCAGATCGAAAGACGCCATAGAAGGCTTTACCGCTTTTATGGAAAAACGAAAACCCAATTTTACGGGAGAATAAAAACTAACCAAACCTATTTGGATTTATCAAACGGGTCAAGGGGGTCTTATTTTTGGGGATTGTCCAAAAGGTAGCTCATCGTTCAAACCGGGTCCCGCTCCGGAGGAGTGGGCCTGGGCATGGCCTTTTATACGAAGAATTCCGGTCCAATCCCGCCGATGGCGGGATTGGAAATATTGGGCCTGGAGAAGCAGCACTTGGCAGTAGGGTGGACAACCCCAAAAATAAGTCCCCCTTGGCCTGTTGTCTCGAAAGTAAGAGATAAATTCTCAGACTTTAAGAATAAAAGCTAAGGAGGAACAACCCCATGAAAGAATGTGTATTTATCGATGGAATCCGGACAGCCAATGCCCGGGCCCACAATGAAAAAGGATGGTTTAGAAATGTCCGACCGGATGAAATGCTCACCGTTCTTTACACCGCCCTTTTTGAGAGGAATCCCAAAGTAAAGCCGGAGATGGTCGAAGGGGTGTTTATCGGTTCTGCCAATCCTTCCGGGATGCAGAATGATATTGGACGGGCAGCCTGGCTGACTTCGGGTCTTCCGGAAAGTGTGCCGTCACAAACCATTTGCAATCAATGTCCTTCCGGCATGTCGGCCACCATGGATGCCGCCCGGGCTATTATGACCGGCGAAACGGACATTATGATCGCCGGTGGAGCGGAAGATATGGAAAAGGTGCCTATGGGGGCCAATATGGATATTTCGCCAAAACTATTTAAACGGTACAACCCTATGGAGATCCCCATGGGTGCTACAGCGGAAAAGGTGGCTGATTTATACAATATCTCCGTAGATGACATGATCCAATTTGCCATCTTTTCCCATGAAGGGGCCAAGATGGCCAGAGATACAGGGAGATTCAAAAATGAGATTATCCCGTTAAAGGGGTTGAAAGATGACGG
This sequence comes from Deltaproteobacteria bacterium RBG_13_43_22, assembly GCA_001797675.1. Lineage (GTDB taxonomy): Bacteria > Desulfobacterota > RBG-13-43-22 > RBG-13-43-22 > RBG-13-43-22 > RBG-13-43-22. The sequence goes on from MGQB01000031.1 coordinate 169,809, forward strand.
GACCGAATTCGTGGTCGAACGCGACCAGTGGATCCGCGAATCCATGAATCCGGAGGAAATGAAGGCCATGAAAACCCCGTTTAAAGAAAATGGGAAGATTACCGCAGCCTTGTCATCGCCGTTGACCGCCGGTGCCGCCATCATGTTGCTCATGAGCCGTGACAAGGCTGACGAACTGGGCCTTTCCTACAGTTATAAATATAAATTCGGTGCCCAGGCCGGTAATGATCCGACGGTTATGGGTATCGGCCCAATTTTTTCCGTTAAAAAGCTCTTTGAAAAAACGGGATTAAAGTCTGAAGATATCGGTGCGGTTGAGCTCAATGAGGCCTTTGCCAGCCAGGCCCTGGCTGTTATCCGGGAACTAAAGCTGGATAGCGACAATGCCCCTTTTAAAAAAGTAAACACCTGGGGAGGCGCCATCGCCTTAGGACATCCGCTTGGTGAGTCAGGGGCTCGTATTCTGGTCACCCTGTTAAACAGAATGAAGACGGATTATCCAAACGAGAAATATGGTCTGGCCACACTGTGCGGCGGTTTCGGCAATTCCAACGCCGTGATTATTGAAAAAATTAAATAACCGTCCAATAGCCGGTTTTCACCATTAAGATTCTATTGAAGCTTCCCGCACCTTGGCGCAGGGGGCTTCAATAGACCTCAGTATTTCATCAAAATTAGATCAATCTCAAGAATCCACTCGACTTCTTAAAATTCGAAACTTTTTACCTATGGACCGACCCCATGACTCCTGAAGTTGAAAATGCATTCCTACCCCCCATGGTATTGACCAGACAACAAAAGATAGCCACTTTGGTTGGGGCTTTGTTGTCCATGTTCATGAGTTCCCTCAACCAGACGGTCATAGGCACGGCCATGCCCCGTATTATTATTGAGCTGGGAGGATTCGCTCATTATACCTGGGTGGCCACCGCTTTTTTGATCACCTCCACCATCACCATACCTATTGTCGGTAAACTTTCCGATATGTACGGCCGAAAACGGTTCTATCTTATCGGCCAGGGGATTTTTATCGCCGGATCCCTGTTGTCCGGATTCAGCCAAACGATGACCCAACTCATTTTGTTCCGGGGTTTTCAAGGCATAGGGGCCGGCATGATGATGGCCAATACCGTGGCCATCATCGCCGACATCTTCCCTCCTGCCGAACGGGGGAAATATTCCGGGCTCATGACCGGGACCATGGGGATATCCTCTATAATCGGGCCTACTCTGGGAGGATTTATCACTGATACGCTTTCCTGGCATTGGGTCTTTTGGGTGAACATCCCCATTGGGGTTTCGATCATTCTCCTTATTTTTTTCTTTTTTCCTGATCTCCGATCGGTTCACCCGAAAAGTCGTGTCGATTTTTCCGGTGTGGCGACTTTTATCTTGGCTCTCGTACCGGCTATGCTGGCTTTGTCCTGGGGAGGGGTCGACCAGCCCTGGATTTCAGTACCTATTATTGGAATGCTGGTTTTCTCCCTAATCATGGGCATCCTTTTTCTGTTTATTGAAACCAGAAGTAAGGAGCCGCTTATTCCCTTGTCGCTCTACAAAAACCAAATTTTCAAGATTTCTCAAGTTATTATCTTCCTGATGGGGATGGGGATGTTCGGCAGTCTTATTTTTATCCCCCTTTTTTTTCAGGGCGTCTTGGGGGCCTCGGCCACGATAAGTGGGAGCTTCATGACCCCCATGATGCTGGGCCTGGTGGTGGGAAGTTTTACTTCCGGGCAGTTTCTATCCCGGGCCGGAGGGCATTACCGTCTTCAGGGCATGATCGGTTTGGGGGCCATGGCTTTGGGCATGGGATTGATTTCCAGAATGACCTTTCAGACCGGTTTTACGCAAGCGGTGGCCAACATTGTCTTGACGGGGGTGGGGATAGGGATCATTATGCCATGTTATACGATAGCCGTGCAGAATTCGGTTCCCTACCATTTTCTTGGGACTGCCACGTCTTTAATGGTTTTTGCCCGGTCTATCGGAGGAACCCTGGGTCTGGCCGTTTTAGGAGTGGTGATGAGCAACCGTTTTCGTTTCCACTTTATGCATCATCTTCCTCCTGCGGTAAAGGTGTTGGTCACACCGGAACAGATGACTATGTTGGCGAAAAATCCCCAGGCCCTGATCAGCCCCGGAGCCCAGATGAGAATGAAAGCCTTTTTTGCAGGCTTTGGAAATCAAGGAGAAGCCTTGTCTGAACAAATTCTCCAGACCCTGCGACAGTCCCTTGCCTTTGCCATATCCCAGGTTTTCACCATCGCCCTTTGCCTGATCCTCATTGGATTCATCGCCAATTTCTTTATCAAGGAAATGCCTCTGCGCAAGCAGCATGATTTTACTAACCTGGGAGGTCAAGGTGGATAAGGCCGAAGGAATTTCAGGTTGAATCAGGAAAAGAAAGGGATCCGAGCCGTATGACGCATTCCATTCCGAAGGATTATTCCAGATGGGTCTGGGGGAAACAGGCCGTCCTGGAGCTAATTAAAATCCATCCTCAAAAAGTCGAACAGGTGCTAATCAGTGTATCAGACCAGGACCGGCTAAAAAAGGAAATAGTCGATTTATGCGCCAGGGCCGGGATTCCTGTTTCTCCAAAAGATAGAAAAGAAATAACTCGTCTATTGCAGGTTCCGGCCCATCAAAATGTAGCCGCCCGGTTAAAGGGCGAAACCCATGCCTTTATTTCCCTGGAAACCCTGGTTTCTGGAATCCTGTTGGATTCCATGCCCGCGCCGGTCCTGCTGGCCGTAGATCACCTGCAGGATCCCCAGAATTTGGGAGCTATAATCCGGACTGCCCATTGTGCCGGGGTGCAGGGGATCATTTTACCCAAAGACCGGTCTTGCCCGGTCTCCGGCACAGTCCGCAAGGCCGCGGCCGGGGCCCTGGAATATATGCCTTTGGTCCAGATCACCAATTTTGTTCGATCCCTTCAGTGGTTGAAAGAAAAAGGCTTCTGGATCCTCAGTCTGGAGGCCGGTTCCCCGGTTTCTTTATATGACCTGGATCTTCGGGTACCTCTGGTGGTAGTGGTGGGAGGGGAATCCGAAGGGGTCAGTTCTTTGGTTCGGAAACGTTCCGATTGGCTGGCCTCTATTCCCATGAAAGGCCCTATCTCTTCCCTCAATGCCTCGGCGGCCTGCGCTGTAGTCCTGTATGAGATATTGCGGCAAAGGCTGTTAATGCCTTAACCTCTTTCAGGGCAACCCTTGGGAAAGGGGTTAAATAGTTATGGTGAAATCCTTTGCCGTCAATCCCGTGGCCCGAAAAGGGCTGTTCCCACCCGGATTATCGTGGCCCCTTCTTCAATGGCTATTTCAAAGTCATGGGACATGCCCATGGAAAGATGGGCCAGGTCCAATTCCGGAAATTCCTCCCGCCACCTTTGCCGTAGAAGAAACAGCGAGCGATACCAGGGACGGGATTTTTCCGGATCGGGATCATAAGGCGGGATGGACATGAATCCCCGGATGCGCAAGGCCGGCCAGGCCGGACTTTCTTCTAATAATACAGGAACCTGTTCGGGCGTTAGTCCCGATTTGCTGGATTCTCCGGCCTCATTGACCTGGATGAGAACCCCGATGGTTTTCCCGGCCTGAAGAGCCTGTCGGTTTAATTCCCGGGCCAGGGTAATACTGTCCACGGTTTCGACCATGGAAAAGAGCCTGACGGCATGTTTAACCTTGTTTTTTTGCAAATGGCCGATAAAATGCCAGGTTCCTTGCCCGATGGTTTCAATCTTCTTTTGTGCCTCCTGGAGGTAATTCTCTCCAAAATGGGTCAGGCCTTCCCGGATCGCTTCTTGAATCCGTTCAACGGGAACGGTCTTGGATACGGCGATCAGCAAAACTTCATTTGGGTTTCTTCCCGTCTGAAGACAAACCGACTTTATTCTTTCTTCAACCTCTGCTATTGAATGAGCCAGAGAATCCATCTTTTTATTCTCCTAAAAATTTCAATAGCTCCTAGCTGAAAGCTGAAAGGAAAAGCAAACCAGTATTGATAAAATCAAAAAAATAGAATCTCATCTCCTCTGGGTGGGAGAGGATGGAGAGGAAGGGGATTAAATATCGAGGCATTTGCCTTTCCCTTTGAGCTTTCAGCTAATTATGGGTGTCCAAGTTCAAACCCCGTATATTTTTCCAATACCTCCAAAACCTCCGTTACCGGCAGACCTACCACATTGGTATAGGACCCCTGTATCTTTTTTACACAAAAGGCCCCCTTTCCCTGGATGGCATAAGCCCCGGCCTTATCCAGGGGCTCATAGGTTCGGACATACCAAGCGATCTCTTCGGTTGATAAAGACTTGAAACTGACTCGGGTCGAAACGCTTCTACAAAATGAACGGTTCGTTGCTCGATGCTGTAAACAGAAACCGGTAATAACCCGATGGGTTTTCCCGCTTAGGAGACGAAGAAACCTTTTCGCCTCTTGTGAATCTTTAGGTTTTCCCAATATTTTTTTCCCCAAAACAACCACCGTATCGGCCCCCAGAACCCATTGGTCTGGATAGAAGGATGAAACGATTTCAGCTTTCTCTTCGGCCATACGTTTTGCAAACGATATCGGGTCCTCATGCCATCGCGGGATTTCTTGAACATCGGCAGGAACAATTTTCAGCCGCAGACCTAACTCCTTCAATAAGGCTTTACGCCTGGGTGACTCAGAGGCTAAAATGAGTAAAAAAGATGATTTCATTTTGGAAGATCAATTTTCCAACAACCGTTTGAAGACTCGAGAAGTATTTTGGAGAACCGCCTGACTTAATTCCGATAAAGCTAACCCTCTGAGTCGGGCCACGTGTTCTGCGGTGTGGACCAGATAGGCTGGCTCGTTTCGTTTGCCCCGAAAGGGATGAGGGGAAAGAAATGGGGCATCGGTTTCCAGAAGCAGGGATTCGATGGGGACCCGGCGGACGACCTCTTCCAAAACCGAACCTTTTTTATAGGTGACCGCCCCGGTGACGGACAGAAAAAAGTTCAGATCCAAACACTGTTTGGCCATTTCCCAATCACCGGAAAAGCAATGGAAAACCCCTCCGACTTCCCAGGCCTTTTCTTCTCTTAAAATCGCCAGCACTTCTTCATGGGCCTCCCGGTCGTGAATGATGATGGGAAGATTCACGGTTTTGGCCAACTGAATCAATTGACGGAAGGTCTCTATTTGTGCTTTTTGCGGGGAAAGGTTGCGATAAAAATCCAGCCCGATTTCTCCCAGGGCCACCACCTGTTTGTCTTGGGCCAGTCTGGTTAATTGAGGAAGGGTTTCCGGATGAAAAGAGGCGGCATCGTGGGGATGGACCCCCACCGTGGCCCAGATAGTTTGGTAGGTTTTGGCCAAAGCCAGGGACTTTTGACTGCTTTCCAGATCGGTCCCGATGGTGATGATCCCGGTTATTCCTTTGGCAACGGCCCGCTCAATGACCTGCGGGCGATCCGGGTCAAATTCTTTCATCTCCAAATGGGCGTGAGAATCAATCCACATAAAAAAATTGGGTTCAAAGTTCAAAGTTTAAGGTTGTACCCATTTCCTCTCAAAGCATATTTGGGTAAAAAGCTTCAAGTTCTTCTCCATGGTAGTTGGAGGAAAGTGGTCAATCCCGTTGAAAGCGGAAGAGGATTCAAGGGGTCGAGCCCTACGTATGAATGGGATGGACCCTTCGTTCCTTCTGAAACCCTTATCCCTTGTCCTGCCTTAACAAGCTGGTTTTATTTACTGTTTTTTTATGGTACCATAAAAAAAGTGGATTTTTATCCTTAAGGTTTTTATATCATACCTTTTTACAAAAACCAAATGATTCCTGTAAGAAAATTCTTTTGAAATTAACTTGTGAATATGTTATAAACCCCTTATTACCCTCTAAAGGTGTCATTAATAAAATCTTTGATAAAGCATAGCGATCCTATCCCCTAAATCCGCTCCTGGGAGTTTCAACCTTCATTTTCAGTTTTGTGGATGGCAATCCTTTTGCTCAGTAAAAAAGAGAAAGGATTTTTGAGTGAAAAAAATAAGTATTAAAGGAACGGGTTGTTATCTGCCCGAGAGAATAGTCCCCAATTCGTATTTCGAAAAGATTGTCGATACCTCGGATCAATGGATAATCAGCCGGACCGGGATTCAGGAACGGAGGATGGTCCTGCCCGGGCAGGCCTTATCCGATATTGCCCTTCCGGCTTGCGAAAAGGCCTTGGAAATGGCCGGCCTTTCGGCTTGCGATCTGGATCTGATTGTCGTCGGGACCTCCACACCCGATATGCCGACGCCGTCGACCGGTTGTTTTCTCCAACATCGTCTTGGGGCAAAAAATGCGGTCGCTTTTGATATCAGTGCGGCTTGCCCGGGGTTTATCTATGGTTTGACCATAGCCCAAAAATTTATGCAGGACGGTTCTCATCGGCATGCCCTGGTAGTGGGGGGTGAAATCATTTCTCCCCGGATTGATTATCAGGACCGGGCCACCTGTGTCCTGTTCGGCGATGGGGCCGGGGCCGTGGTTTTAGGCCATTCCAACGGCGATGGAGAAGGAGAAATCCTTTCCACCGAGATCCACTCCGACGGCAGTCTCTGGGGATTGCTCAATGTGCCCGGAGGCGGTTCCCTCCATCCTCCCTCCAAGGAAATGGTCGAAGCCGGCCTCCATTATATCAAAATGCAGGGCAATGAAGTATTCAAACATGCCGTCCGTTTCATGAGCGATGCTGTTCGGAAGGTTATGGAAGGCTGTGGGATTACTTCACGGCAGGTCGACTGGTTTATTCCTCATCAGGCCAACCTCCGTATCATGGAGGCTGTGGCCAAGCAGGTGGAGATTCCCATTGAAAAGGTGATCATTACTGTCCACAAATATGGCAATACCTCTGTGGCTACCATCCCTACGGCCCTGGATGAAGCGTTTCGAAGCGGGCAAATTCAAAAGGGGGATTTGATCTTGACTGCATCCTTTGGCGCCGGATTTACCTGGGGAGCGGCTTTGTTCCGAATGTAAATATTAAGGGGAGAAGAATTATGCCCATTTATGAGTTTTGCTGTGACCACTGTCATAAAAACTTTGAACTGCTGGCTGTTCAAAAGGGCGACCTGATAGCGCCAGTGTGTCCTTCCTGCCAGTCTCCGGAGATCAGCCGGGTTCTGTCGAAAATTAATGTGGGAAGTCCTGGAAAAGGGGGGCAATCCATGCCGCAGGTGAGTGAACGAAGCTGTGCATCCGGAAGTTGTGCCACCATTGATATCCCCGGCCCGAGCAAGTAGCCTTGTCACAAGATCTTTCTTTTTTCTGTACCCAAACAAAGGCTTTTAAAAAATAAGTAACGTTGAATAGGATAACGAGCGCATTCCCCGCAGCTTGAGGGGTGAGGCTGCGGACGCATTACAAAAAATTTTCCTTTACCATGCATAGAAAATTCCCTATGTCTTGATAAAGGAAGCTGCCGTAAAGGTAGCCGAAAAGAATCTTGCCCAAATTTATGGTAGGCTTAATTTTTTGGAATGTACCCTCGACCTTCAGCTTGGCTTGACAAGAGGCCTGAAGTATATTAAAGGCTATTATTCTTATTTATTTCTCAATCAATGGCTGATTTAGTAACCATAATAGGGCTGATATTGGTTTTGGAAGGGTTGCCCTATTTTGCCTTTCCCAAAACCTTCAAAGCCTGGGTCGCCAGGATGCTGGAATTTCCCGAATCCCGGTTAAGAGTATTTGGATTGATCTCCATGGGGTTCGGCCTTATTTTGATTTATCTGGCCCGCCACTCCGGTTGGCTGGCCGGATAATGGTTGAGTTAATGGAACCGACTTTATCCCAATTTGAATTTATTTTGCCTCCTCATTTGATAGCCCAGGAGCCGTGCCTTCAAAGAGATCATTCCCGGCTTATGGTCCTGGATCGAAAAACAGGGGACCTAGAACACCAACTCTTCATGGGGATCATTGAATATTTGAGACCCGGAGATGTCTTGGTGGTTAACGATACCCGGGTGATACCGGCGCGGTTGGAAGGGAAAAAAAAGAGCGGGGGGCGTGTGGAATGCCTGATTTTAAATTATCCGGTAAAAACGGTGATGGAAACCTATGTGACCCCCTGTCTGCTCAAGGCCGGGGGGAAAGTTCGACCGGGCGATCCAATCCACTTTGGTGAAGGTCTGGAAGGTGAGATACTTCCCCCTTCCCCTAATGGGACGGCCCTGGTTCAATTCCGATTTGAAGGGGATTTTGGTTCTGTGTTAAAAAAATTCGGCCGGGTCCCTCTTCCACCTTATATTCGCAGAGACGGCTGTGATGCCGATCTCCTGGAACAGGATCGGAATCGCTATCAAACCGTGTATGCCCGGCATCCCGGGGCTGTGGCGGCACCGACCGCCGGGCTTCATTTTTCTCCGAATTTGATAACAGCGATTAAAGAAAAAGGGATTATTATCAGCCCCATTACTTTACACGTCGGTTACGGCACCTTTGCCCCGGTCAAGGCAGAAAGGATCTCCGAACATAAAATACACTCTGAAGTTTATCTGGTCTCGGCCCAAACCGCCCAGGTGATTCGGAAACAAAAAAAAAGGGGGGGGCGGATTATTGCCGTCGGAACCACCAGTGCCCGGGTCTTGGAATATCAGGCCATGAAATATGGATCGGTAAAGCCCGAACAAGGGGACTGTGATCTTTTCATTTTACCGGGGTTCACTTTTCAAATGATTGACGGGTTGATCACCAACTTTCATTTGCCGAGGACCACTCTGCTTTTGTTGGTTTCCGCCTTTGCCGGAACTGAAAATATCCTGAAGGCTTACAACGAGGCCATTGAGAGGAATTACCGGTTTTATAGTTATGGGGATGCGATGTTGATCATTTAGGAAGAAATAGGATTCAAGGATCCGAGGGGTCAAGGATTCAAGTGATGAGGGTCAAAGGACCGAGATGAAAAGGTTCAAAGCAATATCGAAGCCCCTTAGGCTGTATCCTGATCACCTTCACATACCCTTGAACCCTCGAATCCTTGAATCCTCGAACCCTTTATATTATGTTTTCTTTTCAAGTTGAACATCAGGATGCCCAGTGCCTGGCCAGGAGCGGGATCATCCGGACCCCCCGAGGCGAAATCCGGACCCCGGTTTTTATGCCGGTGGGCACCCTGGGGTCGGTGAAGGCCTTAACGCCGGAAGATCTTTTATCTTTAAGGGTTGAAATTATCCTGGCCAATACCTATCATCTGTACCTGCGGCCGGGGCATGAGCGGATCGCCCGTTTGGGAGGGCTTCATCATTTTATGCACTGGCAGAAACCGATCCTGACCGACAGCGGCGGCTATCAGGTTTACAGTCTGGGGACCTTGAGAAAGATCAGTCCCTCCGGAGTTTCTTTTCGTTCTCATCTGGATGGCTCCAGCCACTTTTTGAGTCCGGAATTGGCCGTTCAGATTCAGGAGGCCCTGGGATCGGATATTGCCATGTGTCTGGATGAATGTACGCCTTATCCGGTAACCTATGATTATGCCCGTTTATCCCATGAACTGACCCGGGATTGGGCTGTTCGCTGTAAACAAGCCCGTCAAAAGAAAGAACCCGCCTTGTTTGGGATCATTCAAGGGGGCACTTTTAAAGACCTGAGAAAAGAGAGCGCTGAAGCGATCGTGAACATCGGATTTGACGGGTACGCCCTGGGGGGCCTGAGTGTGGGAGAAGAAAAGGCCGCCAGACAGGAAATCATGGCTTATTCCTTGCCCTTTTTACCCGAGGACAAACCCCGATACCTTATGGGACTGGGGACACCGGAAGATTTGGTTGAAGGCGTGGAACTGGGGGCCGATATGTTTGACTGCGTATTGCCGACCCGCAATGCCCGTAACGGTATGCTTTTTACCCGGAAAGGTCCGGTGATCATCAAAAAGGCCGAATATGCCGAAGATCCCCAACCGGTTGACCCGGAATGTGTTTGTTATACCTGTTGCAACTATTCCCGGGCTTATCTTCGTCATTTGTATGTTTCCAGAGAATTGCTTTCATACCGGCTGAATACTTTGCACAATATCCATTATTTTATGGATCTGATGCAGGCTGTTCGGGAAGCCGTAGCCCAGGATCGCTTCCTGGAATTTAAAAAAGCATTTTATAACCAGAGAAAGGAGTAACGCTTATGTATCTATTCACCGCCGTTGCCGAGGCCATGGGGCTTCCCGGAGGAGGATCCGGAGGTTCCGGAGCGGGAGGATTTGCAGGACTGATCCCCTTGGTTTTGATGTTCGTGATTTTTTATTTTTTATTGATCCGGCCCCAGCAGAGAAAGGCCAAACAACATCGGGAATTGTTGGGCAGTCTGAAACGAGGGGATTCGGTCATTACCACAGGGGGGATCTACGGCCGGATTGCCGAGATCAACGATAATGTCATTGTTCTGGAAGTGGCCGATAAGGTACGTATTAAAGTGGCCAGAAGCTTTGTCTCGGGCCTGGCTGGTTCCGGGCAAGAGGTCCCTCAACCTCAGAAACCGGCCTGAAACTGCGGTTAGAGGCTAGAGGCACAAGGCTAGAGGCCATAAGACTTGTAGGTGTTGCCTTTAGCGAAGCGATCTTTCAACCTCAAGCGAAGCGACCCTCTATCTGGAGTTATTATGGATCGCAAATCCCTATATCCCTGGCTGGCCTTGAACCGGATCGCCGGATTAGGAAAGGTCAGCTACGTCCGTCTTCTGGAAAAATTCGGATCTCCGGAAAAGGTTTTTCAGGTCGATCTTGAGGCCTTGCAATCGATCGAAGGGATCAGGAAGAATACCGCCCTGACCATCGTCAAATTCAAAAGGGCTGAAAAAATTGATCGAGAGCTGGATGAACTGGAAAAGCAGCGGATAGGGATCCTGACTTTCAATGACCCCTTGTATCCTGTTCTATTGGCCAAGATTCATGATCCTCCGCCTTATTTATATTACAAGGGATCCCCGTCTAAACAGGATCGTCATTCCCTGGCCCTGGTGGGTTCACGGCTGGGGACGCCTTACGGGATCAAGGTTACCGAACGGTTGGCCTGGGGGTTGTCCCAAAAAGGATTGACCATTGTCAGCGGTATGGCTCGCGGTATTGATACCGCCGCCCATCAAGGGGCTTTGATGTCCCAGGGCAGGACCGTTGCGGTGCTCGGTTCAGGCCTGGATGTCATCTATCCTCCGGAAAATCAAAAGCTCTATGACCGAATCGCTGAACAGGGTATGGTCTGTAGCGAATTTCCACCCGGCACACTTCCGGAGCGCCAGAATTTTCCGATCCGGAACCGGATCATCAGCGGTATGTCTCTGGGGGTGGTTATCGTTGAAGCTACGCAGCGCAGCGGTTCTTTGATTACGGCCCGATTGGCCTTGGATCAGGGACGGGAGGTCTTTGCCGTTCCCGGGAGTGTGGAATCCTTTAAAAGTTCCGGGACCCATAACTTAATCAAACAGGGGGCCAAACTGGTGGAACATGCCCAGGATATTCTGGAGGAGCTTCGATGGGAGGAATCGCCCCAAAAGGCCGAATCGGAACAGCCGGCTGTTTTGATTGATCGTACTCCGTCCCTTTCTCTGAAGGAAAAACAGATATGGGACCTCCTCTCCGACGGATCCATGCAGGTGGATCAGATGGTCCGGCAGACCGGGATAGGGATATCCCCGATGTTGTCCTTACTGCTTAACATGGAACTCAAGGGATTGATCAAACAATTACCGGGTAAGTTTTTTATCAGGACCTAACCAAACCTATTTGAAATTTTTCTTTCTTTGGAGTTTGGTCATAGAGAGGACTTGTTTTTGGGGTTGTCCAAAGGTAATTATGAGTTTCTAATCCGGCCCGAAAGCAAAGTTGGATTCGAGACGGAGATTACAGCTAAGCCTGTTTCCGGCGCCGGTTAAGGCCTGCTTTCGATAGTGGGTTCATGTTGTGGTCCGGCAAAAATGATTATGGTTTACGGATGGACAACTTCAAAAACAAGCCCCCTTTATGACCCCTGAAGAAAAGTTAGAAATAAATTATCAGATTTTAAATTAAGTATCTAATAGAGCAAAATCAGGAGCTAACTGACCCTTATGGAAAAATCGTTGTTGATTGTAGAGTCACCTACCAAGGTTAGAACCATCAAAAAATATCTGGGGCCCGAATTTGAGGTCAAGGCCTCCCTCGGACATATCAAAGATTTGCCCACGAGACTGCTCGGGGTGGATATAGAAAATCAATTCAAGCCGGAATTTCAGATTATTTCAGGGAAAGACCGGGTTTTAAAGGAACTAAAACAGGCAGCGAAAAAGATCCGTCATATTTACCTGGCCCCGGACCCGGACCGGGAAGGGGAGGCTATCGCCTGGCATCTGGCCGAAGAGCTGGCCGGCAAGGATAGAGAATTCCATCGGGTTCTGTTTCATGAATTGTCTCCCAAGGCGATTCAGGAAGCCCTGGCCCATCCGGAAATGCTAAATGAGCAACGCTTCCAATCGCAACTGGCCCGCCGCATCTTGGATCGACTGGTGGGCTACCAGATTTCTCCTCTTCTTTGGGACAAGGTCAAAAGAGGTTTAAGCGCCGGAAGAGTCCAGTCCGTGGCTGTTCGACTCATCTGCGACCGGGAACGGGAAATCCAGGCCTTTGTTTCCAAAGAATACTGGTCGATCACCGCCTTGCTTCAGGCCGACCTTCCTCCTGACTTCGAAGCCAGATTGATCAAGGGACAGGGGAAGGCCGTCAAGATCCTCAACGAGGAGCAGGCCAAAACAATCAGTGATCGCCTGTCGCAAGAGCCCTTCCAGGTGGTCGACATTGATAAAAAAGAGCGTAAACGCAATCCCCTGCCCCCCTTTACCACCAGCCAGTTACAGCAAGAGGCCTTTCGCAAATTGCGTTTTCCAGCCAAAAAGACCATGTTCCTGGCCCAGAAGCTCTACGAAGGGGTCGAAGTGGGGGATGAGGGATTGGTCGGCCTGATCACCTATATGCGAACGGATTCCACCCGGGTTTCCCAGGAAGCCCTGGCCGCAGTCCGCAACTATATCCAGGGGCAATTCGGAACGGAATATGTGCCCGCCAAACCCCATTTCTATACCAACAAAAAGTCAGCCCAGGATGCTCATGAAGCCATTCGTCCCACTTCCATGCATTTGGCTCCGGATGCCTTGGCCCGTCATCTGGACAAGGACTTGCTGTCACTTTATCGCCTGATCTGGAATCGGTTTGTGGCCAGTCAGATGAAGGCCGCTCTTTTCGATCAAACAACGGTGGATATTAAGGCCGGGGATTATTTGTTGCGGGCTACCGGTTCGGTCTTACGCTTTCCCGGTTTTACGGCGGTCTATGAAGTCGGCAAGGATAATGTCTCCCCGGAGGAAGAAGAAGAAGAGAAAAAAGGACAACTCCCCGTTATGCAGATCGATCAAAAACTGACTTTGCTTCAAATAACCCCCAAACAACATTTTACTCAGCCTCCTCCCCGGTATACGGAGGCCACGCTGGTCAAGGAGTTGGAGGAAAAGGGGATCGGCCGTCCCAGCACCTATGCGGCTATTATTTCCACCATTCAGGACAAAGAATACGTCAAGAAGGAAAAATATTTTTTCTTTCCCACTGAACTGGGTTTTCTGGTCAATGATCTCCTGGTGAAAAATTTTCCCGAGATACTGAATGTCCAGTTCACCGCCCTGATGGAAAACAATCTGGATCAGATCGAAGAAGGAAAGCAGGAATGGACCAAGGTTCTGGAGGATTTTTATCAACCCTTTGCTCAGACTCTGGACCGGGCCCGGGCGGAAATGAAACAAGTGCGAGGCCAGGGGGTAAAGACCGATATCGTCTGCCCGGCCTGCGGAAAAGTCATGACCATCCGAATCGGGAAAAACGGACCTTTTCTGGCCTGTTCCGGGTATCCCGCCTGCAAACAAACCCAAAATTTTGTTCGGGATGAAAAGGGTAATGTCCAACCGGTGAAGGTAGAAGCCCCTCAGGTCGACCCTTCGGGGAAAGAATGTCCCCAATGCGGGAAACCCATGCTAATCCGCAATGGTCGGTTTGGATCCTTCTGGGCCTGTTCGGGATATCCGGACTGCAAGCAGACTCAGCCGATTCCATCCGAAGGGAAACCGACCGAAGAGACCCTTCCGAAAGTGGTCAGCGACCAGGCTTGTCCCAAGTGCGGAGGTCCCATGGTGGTGAAAAAAAACCGCTATGGAGGAACCTTTCTGGCCTGTGAAAAATATCCGAAGTGTAAAGGGGCCTTGCCGGTAACCACCGAGTTTCCCTGCCCGACCCCCGGATGTTCCGGGATGCTGGTATCCCGGGTGGCCCGCAAGAAGGGATTGAAATTTTTCGGCTGCAGCCTTTACCCGGAATGCAAATTGATGATCTGGGGAAAACCGGTCAAGGAGACCTGTCCGCAATGCCAGGCCCCTTTTTTGGTGGAAAAGACGACTAAAAAAGAGGGAACGATCCGGTCCTGCGCCAACCCGGAATGCGGGTATCAGCAGAGGAAGGACGAAGGGTAAAAGGGTCTTTGGAGAGGCTGATGATTCTTTCAATTCCTCCAGGGTAAATAGGCCTTCATGGTTTGACTGGCCTGTCGAAGCCAGGTTTGTGAATAGACGTAATTAACCATCATCCCGCAGGATTCCATCAACCCACGCGGAAAATGATTAGCCGCAAAGTTTATGTTTTTCAGGCCTACCGTAGCTCCATTGCCTAAGTGAAAATTGGCCACGGGATTGAGGGGTTTTCCCCGCCGGTCTTTTTCCTGAGACAGGTAGAAGTAAACCAAATCGGTCAAAGGTTTTTTTAATATCCTGAGATATTCCGGATCTTCAATCCATCGCAGGTCGGAAAAGATTTCTAAAAGCAGGGAACCCAGATCGGTAACCTTTTTACCCGATTTTCTATAATGGATTTCAAAAAGGGGCTGTCGGATTTTTTCTGGAAATAATTCGGTTAAACGGTCCCTGTTCATTTGGAAAGAATCCTTTTCTCCCTGGAGGACCGGTTTGAAATATCGCTCCCAGAAGCCCGGGATCGGGCTTAGGGTGGCAAAGGTTTTTATGCCGGGATAGTTTTTTTCTAAGATCTCGACGACCTGAAATATAAGGACCTTGCCCAAACCCAAACCGGACAACCCGTTTTGAGTATTGTTGATGGAGTAGAATATGGCCGTGTCGGGGGATTTTTTGTGATTGAAATGGTTCTCTTGATTTTCGATAATCTCATGGATGGAAGTGGCCATACCCCGGGTCAGGGCCACTTCGATGAAAGTAATGGGTTCATCGGGCATAAGACGATGATAGAGGGCAAAACATCGGCGGTCCGCCCCAAGGCGGGATCCCATTTCTTCCAGGTTGGCCATGGGATGGACCAGATCGTGTTCTTTGAGGAATCTAATCTGGCGGTACGGAGAATCCAGAGTGATTTCATTGAGAAAAAGGAATCCACCCTGGAACCAGAGATCAAACAATTGGGCAATATCCAGATCCAACGGCTCCAGGTTGACAGGGTGTTGACGTTGAGCGGCGATCATATCGGCCCTCAGATCCAATAGAAATTTCAATCCTCCGGAAATGTTCAGGAAATTTCTAAAAATCCGAATTCTGGGGGATCCGATTTTCTGGCGGAGGCCGCTTAGGCCTCGCCGCCATTGAATAGAGTCTTTACCTTCGTCGGCCAATACCAGGCGTAATTCTTTTTCAATTTCTTGCTTGCTGATTTCAAGTTTACGGATAACCGCTTCAAAAAACCACGGTCGTTCTTCTAAAAGGATTGCCCGGTATTGGTCCCGGAATCTGATCATCGGTTCCAGCGCGGCTTCATTTTGGACCTCAATGGATTTTAACAGATTCAGGAGGTCGTCGATTTTTTTTGCCGAGGCCTTGCCTAATTCCATTTCTCATTTCCCTTGAATGACAATTTAATCAAGTCGTTTGTCTTCCTTGGTTGGATCAGATCCGAATGGGTTTAATCTTATAATAAGGT
The DNA here is from genome assembly GCA_001797675.1 of Deltaproteobacteria bacterium RBG_13_43_22. Lineage (GTDB taxonomy): Bacteria > Desulfobacterota > RBG-13-43-22 > RBG-13-43-22 > RBG-13-43-22 > RBG-13-43-22. The sequence goes on from MGQB01000031.1 coordinate 185,767, forward strand.
CTAAGAAAGTCAAGTAAAATCATTAAATTGTATAGTTGCGGTTGCTTGTTTCCAGGGAGAAGTCTATTATGGGAATAATTTTAGAAAGGAGCAGGCCGTGTCTGAAACACATTTTAAGGGGATAACCATCATCGGCGGGGGCTTGGCCGGGTGTGAGGCCGCCTGGCAGGCGGCCGGGCAAGGGATCCGCGTCCGGCTTCTGGAGATGAAACCTTTGCGTTTTTCTCCGGCCCATCAGTCTCCTTTGCTGGCCGAGTTGGTGTGCAGCAATTCTCTCCGCTCTCAGGAACCGGACAGTGCAGTGGGGCTGCTCAAAAAAGAAATGCACCTTTTGGATTCTCTGATCATGGAATCGGCCTTGGCCCACCGGGTGCCGGCCGGGAAATCCCTGGCGGTGGACCGCGAAGGATTTGCCCGATTCATCACCGATCGAATAACGAGCCATCCTCTGATAGAGATTATTGCCCGGGAGGTGTCCTCCATTCCCGACCAGGGACCGCTGATCCTGGCCACCGGTCCTTTGACCACCGATGAATTGGCCCGGGAACTTGGAGCCTTGTTGGGTTCAAGTCATCTGCATTTTTACGATGCCATTGCCCCTATTGTATACCGGGATTCGATCGATTTTAATAAGGTTTTTCTGGGGTCACGATATGGGCACGGAGGAGACGATTATATTAATTGCCCCCTTGGTGAGGAGGAATACCGGCTTTTCCTGGAGCACCTTATTCAAGCCGAACAGGTCCCGCTCCATTCCTTTGAGGAGCCGCGCTATTTTGAAGGCTGTCTGCCTATTGAAATCATGGCCGGGCGGGGGATAGACACCCTGCGGTTCGGCCCGATGAAACCGGTTGGTCTGCCCGATCCCCGAACCGGAAAGATCCCTTACGCGGTGGTTCAATTGCGGCAGGACAATCAGGAGGGGACTTTATTTAACCTGGTCGGTTTTCAGACCAAGCTGAGATGGACGGAACAAGAACGGATTTTCCGTCTGATCCCCGGCTTGGAACAAGCGGAGTTTGCCCGTCTGGGCAGCATCCACCGCAATACCTTCGTCAATGGTCCTGAATGCCTGTTGCCTACCCTACAACTGAAAAAAGCCGCTCGAATCTTTCTGGCCGGTCAGATCACCGGGGTGGAAGGGTATGTGGAATCCGCATCCATGGGGATTCTGGCCGGGATCAATACCGGCCGCCTTTTTAAAGGTAGGCCGTTGATCACCCCGCCGCCCACCACCGCCTTAGGTGCGTTGGCAGGCCATATCAGCCGACAACCCAGGAAAGATTTCCAACCCATGAACATCAACTTTGGTCTTTTCCCTCCCCTTACAGGAAAGGTGCCCCGTCGTCTTCGAGGGAAAGCCTATGCCGAAAGGGCCCTGGTCGATTTGAAGCTTTGGATGGATGAGGAGGGAATGAAAATGGGATGACCGCCGTTTTATGGTCTCATGGTAAACGAGGTTTTTCCAATCTTCCTGAGCGGTGCCGCGAGATTAACAAATTCCGCCATCAGGGGGCGCGTTTTGCGTGCATCAATGATCTCCTCGATCCAAAAGGTCTCCGCAGTACGAAAGGGGGAGCGCAGTTTGTTGAGTCGAGTCTCGATCTCGCGAAGTTTCGCTTCAGGATCCGGGGCGCTGTCGATTTCCGCCCGGTAGGCTGCTTCAATGCCCCCTTCCAGGGGCAGGGAACCCCAACGGGCCGAAGGCCAGGCGTAACGGGTACAGAACCGACCGGCGGGTTGATGGGCGCCACCGGCAACGCCGAAGGCATTCCGTATGATGAAGGAGCACCACGGCACCCTGGTCTGATTGATCGCACTCATGGCCCGCACACCGTAACGAATGGTAGCGGAACGCTCGGCTTCAGGCCCCACGAAAAAGCCGGGGCAATCGACAAAATAAATAACCGGTAAGTGAAAGGTCTCGGCCAGATCAACGAAGCGGGTGATCTTCATACAGCATTCGGCCGTCCAGGCTCCTGCAAAATGGTAAGGGTCACTGGCCATCAGGGCCACGGGCCAACCGTCCACTCGTGCAAATCCGGTTATGATGGAACGTCCGAAGTTTCGGCCCATTTCAAAGAAGGTCCCCCGGTCGATGACCGTTTCGATAATGGGCCGCATTTTGTATACCTGGCGGATGTTTCTGGGAATCGCTTTACCGAGCCACTCGTCCAGGCGATTCGGGTCATCCTCGATGGGGCCCCGTTCAGGAAGGCTGAAAACAGAATCAGGCAGATACGACAAAAACCGCTTGGCGCACTCAATGGCCTCCAACTCGGTATCCGTAGCTTCATCCACTGCCCCGGACCGTGTCTGAACCATCCAACCGCCAAGCTCGTTCCGGGTCAGTTTGTAACCGAGGGCATTGACCACCGGCGGACCGGCCACAAACAGTTGCGATGTGTTTTTGACCATCACCGAATAGTGACTGGCGGCCATGCGGGCAGCGCCGAGTCCTGCTACCGGTCCAAGTCCGAGACTGACCGAAGGGACGGTACCCATGTTGTCGGAGATGAGGTCATATCGGGTTGACTGACCAACCCCTCCCGGCAAATTCGCACGTCCCTTTGTCTCGATCGTCTTGACCGAGCCGCCGCCCCCGGAGCCTTCAATGAGGCGGACGATGGGAATACAAAGCTCATGGGCCATTTGCTCGGCCATGAGGACTTTTTCTTTGATGGTGGCATCGGCTGAGCCTCCCCTGACCGTAAAGTCATCGCCGACCACCACCACGGGTCTCCCGTTGACAAGTCCTCTGGCCAGGAATGAGTTGGAAGGCTGCAAATTGACGAGGTCATTGTTCTCATCGTAGACCGCCTTGCCGGCAATGGTCCCGATCTCGTGCAATGATCCCTTATCGAGCAATAGATCCACGCGCTCACGGATGGTCAAACGTCCCGCCTCACGTTGGCGTTTAATCTTATCCTCGCCTCCCATACCTTTGGCGAGAGTTTCCCGTTTGGCCAGTTCATCGAGTTCCGGTTGCCAGGTCATAGTCTATCATCCTTGCATTGAGATTTTCTTTTTGCCGGGGAATAGTGTAAATTGAATAAAAGAACAGAGTCAAGGGAAAAAGGGGTCTAATAGCCCTTTAGCGGATCAAAATGGAGGGCAATGCCTCGGGTTCCGAAGGTGAAGAGGCAGGGCTTCGAAAGGCGACTAAATATAAAATACCCTCGCCGATATTTTTTATGGCATGTTTAACCCCCGGCGGGATGATCACAAAGGTGTGATGGTTGTCGACCAGAGTTTGCCGGGTTGTGTCCGAATCCGGGTCTTGCCAGACCAGAAGGATGGGACCTCCGCAGAATAAAAGCCATTCGGTGACGTTGGGATGGACGTGGTTGCCCCGGATGGTGCCGGGTTCCATGGAAACGGTATGGAAAGACGGCCAATCCATGTCAATTGGCTGTATCCGTTCCAAATCGCTGAAAGGGGCAAAAGACCAGCCGCGAGGTTCCAAACAAAAATTTTCAGAAAGATTCATCAGTTTAATTGAATGCATCATTCAGCTCCAATCCTTATTATTCACCAGGGCGCCCTGGGTGATCTGATTCTGTCTCTGCCGGCCTTGTATTCCCTTCGTTTGTTCGATGAAGGAATCCCCTGGACCGTGGCCGGTAATCCGGAAACCTTATCCCTGCTTCATAATCGTTTCTATGCCCAGGAGATCGTCTCCATCCATCAAAAAGAATGGGCCTGGCTTTTTCAGGAAGAAAACGCAATCCCCGAGCCATTCCGAAACTATCTGTCCTCCTTTCAAAAAGCCTATCTTTTTTCAACCAATCAGCCTGAGGTGATGATCCGGGGATTGAAACAGGCCGGGTTGGAAAAGGTTTTTTGGATACCTTCTCTCCCGGATGTCCGGAAGAAGGTCCCCCTGCAAACCCGCCAGCGGGAAATCCTGGAATCTGAAAATATTCCCTGGATTACAGCAGGGAAATATATTTTTCCTGCCCGGGGAGACCTTGAGGAAGCCCGAAAATATTTGAGTCGGCCTTTAAAGGTGAAAGGAGGCCAATCCATCTGGGCTATCCATCCCGGAAGCGGAAGTTCCCATAAAAACTGGCCTTTGGAACGATTTTTAGAAACGGCGGAAAAATTGAGAGGCCGCAACCAGGTTCTGCCGATTTTTCTGTTGGGTCCGGTAGAACAGGAACCCGGTGAAATTTCAAATTCCGTGATCCAGGGTCGGGGTTTCCCGATCATCCAAGAACTTCCCTTGCCCCTGATGGCCGGGGTCCTTTCGCATTGTAGCGGATATCTGGGAAATGATTCCGGGGTTTCTCATCTGGCTGCGGCAGTGGGAATTCCCACCGTAGTTCTTTTCGGTCCTACCGATCCCTCTTTTTGGAGTCCCCGGGGATCAGCAGTCAGGATCTTATCTCCTGACCGTTCCTGTGCCCCTTGTACCCGTGAAATCATGCAGAATTGTCCCACCAAAGAATGCCTGGCCTCTTTGACCGTCCCTCAGGTCTTGGAAGTGCTACAATCTTTTTCCCCTTAAGCGCAATAACTTCTATCCCTGCTTCAGCCGATCCTGATGAAAAAAAATAAAAAAACGACTTTCAACGAACGTATTTTCTATTTAGATGGGACAGGGTATTTTTTATTATTTAATAACAGAACAAAACCACCGGTCTCATCCTCGGTAATATTTTCGGCTATTTGATAGTAGGCTGGACGCAGAAACCGGGCCGGGAATCGGCCGTTTTTTACCGTGCAGTAGATAACGTTTTCCGAACTGATCCTCAAGGTTTCCGGGTCGAGGATTTCCCGGGATTCATCGTTCAGGGTAAGACGGATGTGTGACTGTTCCCCCGGTCCTTCCCGGATCAAGTCCACTTGTTGGACCACCAGAGGGGTATCCTCTACCTCCAGATAACATTTCTGGTTGTTGAGATGGACGATGAAAAGATCCTCTTCAGTTTTCTCCAGGCTTTGGATCATCCAGAGAAAGATGGCCCGGTGGATGATCTCCGCCCCCTCATGATACCATTTCCCTTCCTTGCTGACAAAGATCATACAAGGTGGGAGCGATGTTTTCTGGTCGGCCATTTTTTGTTTACCTATTAATAGTTTTTCTTGCTGTCCAAGATGAAAGTAACCGGGCCGTCGTTGATAAGATGGACGTCCATCATCTCCTGAAACCGGCCTTGGGCTACGGGAATCCCTTTTTGCCGGACTTTTTCGACAAATAAATCATATAAGGGTTGGGCCTTTGACGGAGGGGCCGACTCGGTAAAAGAGGGCCGCCTCCCTTTCCGGCAATCGCCCCAGAGGGTGAATTGAGAGACCACCAACAGGGCCCCTTTAACATCGATCAACGAAAGATTGAATTTTTCCCGGTCGTCAGGGAAGATCCGTAGATGGACGCATTTTTCCACCAGATAATCCACGTCGGTCCCGGTGTCTTCGGCCCCTACGCCCAGAAAGACCAGGAGTCCCCGGCCGATTTCCCCGATGATTTCATTTTTAACGGTTACGTTGGCCTCTTTGACCCTCTGTACAACCAGTCGCATGAATTAGTTCCCATGGCTAAAAATATTTTCTCTTTTGTAGCACAATGTTAAATGTTGGCAAAGAAAATATTTTTTTCGGAAACGCTTAGAAAAAATCCGGATTGTTTAATTTAGGCAGTGGAAGAGGAAATCCGGTAGGCTTGATACTCCTTCTCCACCCGGACAATATAGTTCCGGGTTTCCTGGGGCAAAGAAGACGGGTTTTTTTCCAGGTTGCCCATGCCCCAGTTGTAAGCCGCCAGGGCCAGCTTCTGATTGCCCTGGTAACGGTCCAGAAGCCGGCTTAAGTACCGGGTACCGGCCATAATATTTTGAGCCGGGTCAAAGGGATCGGTCACCCCCAAATCAGCGGCGGTTTTGGGCATCAATTGCATCAACCCTTGGGCACCGGCCGGGGAAACCGCCCTGGGATTACCGCTGCTTTCCGCGGCGATGACGGCCTTTATCAAGGATGGATCAACTCCATATTGATCCGCCGCCCCTTGAATGATTTTGTCAATTTCCCGTCCATTCGGCTGGCCCGCCGACACCCCGAAACCGGGTTCGAATCTCGGACTATTCAGAAGCGGTTGGGCCTGGAAAGACGCTCCACCAAAAAAGGGGATGCTGGAAATTGAAGACCATGGATCGATTTGGTTTGTGGTCGACATGATGGATTCCATTGTTTTTATTAAAAAATTGAGAACCATCTTTTCCAAGGAGGATGATGAGTTCATTTCATGAGTCAGAATATTTTGGAACGGGGAAGATCCATCGGAAAGGGAAGGGGGTGCCGCCGACCCTGGAGCAAGGGTTCCGGTGGGTCCGGTATAGGTCAGTTTTTCTATCATATCCGAAATATTATGCAATTCTCATACCCGGATAACTTTTGATTTCCCGAGACCAACCTGATAATTTAAAAAGAAAGGAAAAAGGGAAAAAAAAGAAGTGATTTTCATCAACGTCCCGTCTAGGTCTCACATAATGGTGTTTCGGTTGATCCGGGTTGTCGCCCCCGCGCGGGGGCGTGGATTGAAACCATATCCCTTTTTTGACTAAAGGAAGAGATAGGGTCATCATGCAGAACTTGCTTCATTTCATGGGGTGGAATTTTTGGCTTTCAGGAGCCGGATATCAGCAACGGATTTAATTTTCTTTAATTCATTTAAAATTTAGGGTAAAAAGCTTTTAAAGTCGAAACTTATTATTTAAAAGGGGGAAGGGCGATGCTTTCAAAAGAAGCAATCAGAGAAATTATGGGTCAATGGGGGGTAGCCTGGCGAAATCAAGACCTTGATGGAGTTCTCAGCCTGATGCATGAAGATATTCATTTTGAGAATTTTACTGGAGCGAAAGTGGTAGGCAGAGAAAACCTGCGGCAGGCCTGGACTCCCTGGTTTTCCAATACGAATGATAAATTCCAATTCACGCAGGAAGATTCTTTTATCGATGTGGAAGAGCAAAAAATGGCTGCCAGTTGGTATCTTGACTGGAAATCAACGGAAAAAGGCTATGAAGGAAAGCCCGAACGACGCTACGGGGTGGATATCATGCATTTCAAAGATGGGAAAATCATCAAGAAGTTGACTTACTGCAAAACGACGGTTGAGATAGAGAATAAAAAAGTCAGGCTCGTCGCCCAGAAGTGAGCTGGAGGAGAAATACGGTTAGTGAGCCATTAGGGTAGCTGAACAAAAAGACGATCCCACCAAGACCAATTTCTTAAGGAGAAAACAAGATGACGATGGAAGACAGTATAAAAGAACTTAACGCCCGTCGCGAGACGGCAAAACTGATGGGTGGTGCCGAACGAATCGCCAAACAGCATGCCCGTGGAAGACTGACGGCACGGGAAAGAGTCGAGAAGCTGCTCGACCCCGGCAGCTTTCTTGAGTTCGGCCTGCTGGCTCATGCCAACATACCGGAGCTGGAAAAACTCAGTGCGGCCGACGGCCGTATTTGCGGGACCGGCACTATCAACGGCCGAAAGGTGGCAGTCATTGCCCAGGACCGTACCATTCTCGGAGGCAGCGGCGGAACGGTAGGTCACCGAAAGACCGATACCCAAAGAGAGCTGGCCCTTGAGGGGGGATATCCGGTCATCGAACTGGCCGATGAGGCCGGTGGGGTCAGGATTCAAGATGTCATGGGCTCAAGAGAGTGGCTGGGAGAGTGGCTGGCCTACTCTATCAAGCATATGGGCAAAACCTTCACCCGCAGGATACCCAGGGTATCAGCCATCATGGGTGAGTGCTTTGGTGAGCCTTCCTGGAATGCCGCCACGGCTGATTTTGTTGTAATGATGAAAGGAACAGCCATGGGTGCCGCCGGACCCAAGATGCTGGGAAGGTCAATCGGACAGACCATCACCGCTCAGGAGCTGGCCGGATGTGAGCTGCAGATCCGGGGGACGGGACAAGCCGATGCCATCGCCGAGAACGATGAAGAATGCCTGGCTGTCGTGAAAGAGTTTTTAAGTTATATGCCGGAAAACTGTCATGAAGAACCACCCTATATTCCTTCGAAAGATGACCCATACCGAAGACTGGAAAATGTGGAAAAGATTGTTTCCGCGCAACTGAATCGCGGTTATGACATGTACCGACTCATCAAGATGATCGTTGATGATGGTAAATATTTCCCCCTAAAAAAAGAGTACGCTCCGTCTTTGGTGACCTGTCTGGCCAGGATCGGCGGGCGGGTAGTGGGTATTTATGGTAATAACCCGATGTTCAATGCCGGAGCCCCGGATGTACCGGCCAGCGAAAAGGCCGTTGATTTCCTCTGCCTTTGCGATTCTTTTAATATCCCTCTGATTTCATTGATGGACATCCCGGGCATGTTTCCTGGAAAAGAAGCTGAAAAACTGAAGCTGCCCACAAAAATCATGGTCTGGCTGCAGGCACAAAACCTGGTTACGGTTCCCAGAATACACATCATCGTACGTAAATACTATGCCATGGGTGTTATGTGTATGCAGGGCAACCTTAAGCGAACAGACATCATTGCCGCTTGGCCGACGGCCCGTTTGAGCTTTGTAGACCCGGAGATAGGGTTGGAGCTGGCTATGGAGAGCAGGATCAAAGAAGCCAAGGACCCCGAAGCCGAGAAGCAGCGGGTGCGAAAGGAATGGATGGCCTCAAGTCCTCCCTGGGGAGCCGCCGGTGTTTATGGCGTCCATGATGTTATTGATCCGCGGGATACCCGGAAATTCATCTTCCAGACGCTCGAAATGCTCCGGGGAACAAAAGGGAAGGTCATCAGCGAGCACCGGTTACAGGACTGGCCGACGGGATTCTAAACCCTTCTGTCTCCAACCACCCTTTTCAGTTCCTCGACGATTCTGGCCATGTTTTGGGCCTGGGCGCTTATTTCTTGAGCAGCGGAAGCGGATTCCTGGGCGCTGGCTGCATTGGCTTGGGCCGTTCGGCTGATTTCTCCGATGGCTATTTTGATCTGCTCAATCCCCTTGGCCTGTTTTTGAGCCGCCACAAACACCGTTCCGCTGACGCCGGTGATAGGAATGCTGCTCTCACCATAAGCGATGAAATTCTCCAGACTTGCTCTCACCAGGTCATCTCCTTTGGTAATGAGTTTAACGGTCTCTTCAATCAGGGCACTGGTATTTTTTGCCGCTGATAGGTCCGTGAGAAAAGGGGTCTTTGTCTGACTTATTGTCAAAACCTTTCTTAAAAACTCATGAAATTGGGGTCAGGCAATTGCAATAAAGTATTTTTCCTTGTTTTTTCCTTTAGATTGAATGCCATGATTTCCACCTGTTTAGCCAACTCCTTATCTTCCTCAATCAGATTTCCATTTTATGATAGATACCCTTTCAGAATAGAGGAAGGGGACGTCATCATTATGAGGGTTCATTTTGCCAACCCAGATTATGAATTATTAGATTATCAAAAAATTTGGCCATTCAGCTCTTGGATTGAAGACTATAGCTTGAGATGGTTTTAGAAAATCTCTTTGACCGATTTCAACTATAAAAAAGCTCAAAGGTTATCGCCTCAGGGGCACATCATTGCCCGATCCCCATTGGGTGGCCGTCATTCCGCCATCAGAGGAACGATAAATGTACCAGTAACCGGTCGTCGACCGCCAG
>MGQB01000032.1 GCA_001797675.1 Deltaproteobacteria bacterium RBG_13_43_22
CCATAAACTCATTAGGGTCATCTTTACGATGCTTCAAAAGAGGACTTATTTTATGGTAAATCAAACTGCATTATAGTTGACTACAAGTCTTTCGCCGAGACCATTCCCCCCAAAAGCGATTACCGTTTGAAATGTGCATAACAAAGGTAGGGCCATAGCCTTACGCCTTGAGAATCTCCTTGTGCCTGAGTGCCCGTTCAAGAGAGGGTTGCATTTTCATGTCCCGGAATTCGGCGATGGAAAAGTCAAGGTGAGCGATGGCCTCGGATTTTTCCTGGGGATAATGCTTCAGGAGCAGCTCGGCCAGCTCCAGGCGGCTGAGGGCCAGTTCCGGTCGGAACTTCATCTCCGAGCAGACCTTAACGGCTTCCTGGTAATGCTGGCGGGCTTCATCAACTCTTTCCAATAGAGCCGCCGCCCCGCCCAGGTGGCGGCTCGTACAAGTCGTAAGCCACAGGCCACTCGTAAGGATCTTATTCCCGGCCAGCCGGTGAAGGAGCAACTCGGCTGCGGGTCGATCACCGGCCATCACTGCTGCCTCGAGATAAATTGAATCCAGCCAGGCAAAGGTCTCGTCTTCCGCCGTGTTTATATTAGGTCGAGTCACAACCAACCGTTCCAACATCTCCACCACCTCGGAATATCGACCCAGGTGTGTTAGGGAAATTAGAATGGCTGACTCTCTGGTTACGTTTAAGGGTTGGTTCCTCGCAGCCTGAAGACTGATATCGAGGGCCCGGACAGCGTTCCCGAGATACACCCGGGCACGGATTATCCAAAATGCCCACGTCGCCGTGAATTCCAAGATGCCCAGCTCCTCGCCAAGGGCCAACATGCGGCGGCGGATCGTCAACGCCTCCTCCAAACGCCCGTCCCAGATCGTCAAGATAGCTTCATTCAACATAGAGATGATAAGCAGGTTCGGCTGCCTGCTGCGTTCTGCCAAGGCCTGCATCTCACCCAAGGCATCTTCGGCACGGCGGCGCTGGCCAAATTCCAAGAATGTCGATATCATATACCAAAGTGTCCCCATGTGCGTCCACACATTGACACCAACCCTGGACTGCCCAATTAGCTCCTCCACAAAACTCAGCCGTTCATTAGCATATTGGGGCGCACTTAAGGACATAAGGCAAAACCAAGCCGCCCACCAATATGTGTCGGGGTCTCCCAGACGACGGGCCAAGTCAAGGGCTCGTCTGAAGGAGGTACCTCTTTCTGACGAGAAGCTACCCCCAGAGTATTTCACCCAGGCAAGCATTATATCAGCCCAGACACGCTCAATCGTATCGGGCTCAGCATAGCGGTCGGCTCGCTCGGCCCACTGCGCCGCCTCGGGAGAAGCCATTAGTGTTGTTCCAAGCCTGAGTAACCCATTCATTGCCAGCAGGCAGGCCCTCGATGCTTTCTTGTTGTCCGAGATAGCCTCAGCCAGAGAAAGTGCTTGAGGTGCCTCCTGATCAATAACGCGTTGATGATCGCCGATGAGAAGTAATGTGTCGCCCAAAATCAAAAGTAAGTCGCACCGTTTGGCCTTGTCCTCCGGGTCCAGGATTTCCTGTACCTTGACGGCCTGGTCAAGTAACCTGACTGCCTCACCGTAAGCATAGACAGATAGTGCTCTACTGGCCGCCATCTCTCCGTAACTCACCGCCTTTTTCAGGTCGGCCGAATCAGAGGAATAGGAGAAGTGTTCGGCCAGCTCCGCCGCATGATCCTCAAGCCGGTTCTTATAGACTTCTTCCAGTGCCCTTGCTACCTGCTGGTGGAGCCGGATACGCCGAGGGGCAATGATCTCTTCATACAAGGTCTGACGGAAAAAGGCGTGGGCGAAGCGATAGTTGACCACGGCTCCTGCGCCGGTGCGTTCTTCGATCACGGCTGCTTTCCGGGCTTCCTCCAGGGCTTTAAAAATCTCTTCGTCGCTCATCCCGGCTACCTTCTGGAGGACTTCCAGCCGAAAGTCCCGGCCAATGACCGCGGCTATGGCCAGCACCTTGTTGCAAGATTCGCTGAGGGAGGAAAGACGCTTGCCGATGACATCCCTCAGTCCGTCCGGGATGCGCATCTCCACCGGAGTGTCGCCTTTGGCTTGCCAGCGCCCTTGTTCCCGGGTGATGACCCCCTCTTCCGCCAGGTAGCGCACCACCTCCTGGACAAAGAGGGGATTTCCTTCTGTTTGGCGGTGTACGGCTTCGGCCAGTCCCCAGGGCACCTCCTGTCCGGCGATACTGGAGAGCATCCTTCTGACCTCATCGGGGTTGAGACCTCTGAGTAGAACACGTCCGAAGGTAGGTAAACGTCTCAGTTCAGCCAGGGAGGCGGAGAGAGGATGAGCCCGGTCTACTTCGATATCCCGGTAAGTTCCGACCAGCAGGAGGCGCTTTCCCTCCAAGTAACGGCAGACATGTCCGAGCATCTCCAGTGTACCTCTATCTGCACTGTGTAGGTCCTCCAGGACAATAAGCAGAGGTTGAGCCTTGGCAACATTACCCAGGAAGTCGGTGACCGCCTGTAATAAACTGTATCTTTCTTCTTCAGGATTGACCTTGGGATCAGGCTCTATTTTGAGCCGTTCCCTTACCTCAGAGACTATCCGGGCCACATCGGGTGCACCGGTGCCCAGTTCCTTCCTGAGTTCGGTGAGGTCACGGTCTGTGGTATAGGTCCTTAGGGCCTCCACAAAGGCCAGATAGGGGAGTGATAGCGAGCCTTCTTCATAGCAGTGACCGACGATAGATTTCCCACCCCGCAGGCTGACATAAGTAGCTAACTGTTCGGTAAGGGCGGTCTTGCCGATGCCCGGCTCACCGACTACCATCCGTAAGGAGCCTTGTCCTGATAGGGCCTGGTCAAAAGCCGATTGTAGTTGCCTCAACTCCGGCTCCCGGCCGACGAACACCCTGCGGTAGAGGGGGTTCTCTGTAATGACCATCGGTTCTTCTGAGGATCCCTTCTGGGCCTTTCCCGCTTCGATGGTTTCCAGGGTTTTCAGCACCTCGGCAGCCGAGATCGGGCGTTTCTGCGGGTCTTTCTCCAGGAGTTTTAAGATCAGAGCCTCAAGGGGAGAAGGCAGGTCCGGTCTGAAATAAGAGAGAGCGATAGGCGGGGTATTGATATGCTGTCCGATTATCGCCACGGCATCATCGCCGCTAAAGGGAGGCCTTCCGGTCAACATTTCGTAGAGCATGGCTCCCAGGGAGTAAAGGTCGGCTTTGGCCGTAACCTCACCCCCCATGGCCTGCTCGGGGGGCATATAGTAATAGGTGCCCACCATCATCCCGGATTGGGTCAGTCGAGAGAGTTCGGTGGCAATAGCCAGTCCAAAGTCGCCGATCCTGGCAGTGCCGTCCGTGCCCAACCAGATATTACCGGGTTTGATGTCCCGGTGGATAATCCCTTTCCCATGGGCATACTCCAGACCACGGCAGACAGACTTTCCGATGTCTATTGCCCTATCGATGGGCAGGCGATGCTCTGGAGCTTTCTCAATCAGACCTTCGACATCGCCGCCGGGCATGAGGGGTAAAACGACATAAGGCTGACCGTTCTCCTCACCCATATCGAAGATACCGACGATATTGGGATGGTCGCCGAGCTTCCCCATGGCCTTCGCTTCCCGGCTGACCCGCTGGCGGGAGGCCTTATCCAGCTTCTCGGTCTTGATCAGGGCAAAGGCCACATCACGGTCAAGCACCGTATCATGGGCAAGATATACTTTTTTCTTGCCCCCCTCACCGAGGAATTTCTTGACTTGGTAGCGGCCGTTTGCGAAGGAGGTGGGGACGGGAGTGGAGGGACTGGCTGGGGGTGGAGATGATGGAGATTGAGCGACCGATTGAGTTAGAGATTGGCCGCACTTCCCGCAGAATGTGAAATCAGGTGGGTTCGATGAATTACATTTTGGGCAAATTTGCTCTATTTTTGTACCACACTTCCCACAAAATAGCATCCCTTCAGGATTGTCGAAATTACACTTCGGACAATTCATCATAACCCCTTTCCTAACTTCAAATTATTGCTTTTATATTGACCCCGCTACAAACTCCTGCTTAAACCAAAAAAAGAAACCCCACCTCTCTATTGAGAAACGGGGTTTCCTGAATTCCTCCATATTCTTGCCTCCCTTTAGGGTAAAGTGGCGTTGCTCGAAGATGGGTTGCTTTACTTATCTGGATTTTGAATAGACCACATTATACACGATTTTGGGAATTGTAAATAAATGGTTTTTCATGAGGCTGGGACCCTTAATTTGAAGGGGGGGCCTTCAACAATTATCGTTAGAAATCTTCCCAAAAGGGCAATCCGTCAAAAACAAGACTTCAGGAAGATCTCATCCATAAATTTTCTTGATATTTCAATTAATTTGTAATAATAGCACCAATAGGTCCCTTAAAAAGGACTAAACCTTAAAGGAGGGGAAATTTATGAATAAAGGTGATCTGATCAAGGAATTGGCGAAAGTGGTTTGTACGAAAAAAGAGGCGGAGGCAGCGGTAAATATCATCTTTGGGGCTATCACAAAGGCCTTAAAGAAGGGCAACAAAGTAACCCTGATTGGTTTTGGCACCTTCAGCGTGACCAAGAGATCCGCTCGTAAGGGTCGGAACCCGCAAACTGGTAAGGAGATGAAGATCGCTGCCAGAAAGGTCCCCAAGTTTAACCCGGGCAAGGCCCTTAAAGTCGCTGTAAAATAGTTTTTCCTGTGGTCAGGGATATGGGAATACATGACCGCCTGCTAATCTAAGGCATCGAAGTTTTTTTGTTGGTTGTCTTTGGATGGGTAGATTTCTTGGGTCTCATCTGGAAAATAGTTTGACCATTCCTGCAAAAAAGAAACTTTGATAATCTGCCCTAGGGCGGACCCGTTCCGCGGGCGTATACAGGTGAAATATAGATGGCTTTTGAAATAAAGAATATCCTAACTACCGATCTGTTCATTTCTTTTCTTTATCGTTTTATTCGTTTATATAGCTCGACATTCAGGCTTGAGATTAAAAATGAAAAAGAATGGATGGACATTTTTCGGGAAGGCGGGAAAGTTCTTTTGTGCATTTGGCACCAGCAATTTTTTTCTGCAATTCGACATTTTCAGAATTATAGGGACTTCAAACCTTCCCTAATGATAAGCAAAAGCCTGGACGGTGAAATCATTGCCGGTGTAGCCCAGAGGACTGGTTGGCACGCGGTTCGAGGTTCTTCTTCAAGAGGTGGATCAGAGGCATTGAAGGAGATGATAGATCATTTCAAACAATCGAGAATCGCCGCCCATATCGTTGATGGTCCACTTGGACCGGCGGGGAAGGTAAAACCTGGCGTGATTCGTTTAGCCCATATCGCCGATACCGTAATTATCCCTTTTTATACATCGGCCGACAGGGCATGGTACTTCAATAGTTGGGACAACTTTCTCCTCCCGAAACCATTTGCCAAGGTAACCATTTCTTTTGGAAAGATGATTAAGTTTGATCCTACAGACGACCCGAATATATTTGAAAACCAGAGACGTTACCTCGAGCAAATTATGCTGCCGGAATTAAGGAGAAAACCGGAGGTAAGTTGAACGCCCCAATAAATTCCCGTTACCATTCTATCGTTACTTATAGCATCTTCCAAGATTCGCTTTTCTTGCAAAGCCCATGGATATTCCTTGCCATCCTGCACTCCCTAAAACCTCTTATGGAACATGGGGTCTGGACATGGGGTCACTGACCCCATGTCCAGGACTTTATAAATAGAAGGGGATGAAGGAACAGAAACGGCAGACCCTTCCTGCTTGGGAACTTCACCTACCTAATATTCGGCAGTAGACGATTATTAGAACTGAATATTACGGATTGAAAGGGAGATAAAGTGTTTAGAGTTTTTCATCTGCTTGTTCCTCATTAAATAATTACGGATACATTTTTTTTGCACAATCAGGACAAATCCCATGGCTGAACTCGGCTTCGGTGTGATCGCTAACATACTTCTCCACTTGGTTCCAATAACCCTTGTCATCGCGGATCTTCTTACAGCTCGAACAGATCGGAACGATGCCTCGTAACGTCCTGACCTCATCCAGTGCTTTTTGGAGTCTTCTACGTTCTTCTTCAAGCGCATCCTTGGACTGCTTGTGCTCTGCAATCTCTCTCGCCAGAGCTTCATTTGCCTGTTGCAGATTATCGTTTGCCTCGGAAAGTTGAATCGTCCGTTCGGCGATCAGCTCTTCCAGGAACTGAGTGCGGTCAACCAGTTCCTTCAACGGATAGACTTCGCGGTCACGAACCATGCCGTCGGGAAGGGAAATACTGCTGTGCGAGATTTTCCACCCTGCGGACTCCTTGCGGAAAATCAGTACCAGGCGGGCTGTCTTTCGTGACAGGACATGGTCTTTGATTGGCAGGTGGATGGTGAAGAAGCTGGTCGAGACGGCGATCGTATCAGCCAGTGATTGGATGGCCAGGTCCTTGAGTTCGATATGAATCGGATCTTTGATCTGGGCGAAGTCCTGGCGGGTAATCGCGACCCATTCTTCCTTGTCTTTAACCAGAAAATCCCCGCCTCCGGTAAAACCGGAAAAGTCCTCACTGAAATACGCGGTGAGCCGATCATCGCGGGATGAATACATCCGCAGGTAGTCGTCAAACAGTTGCCGGATTTTCTGGTACTCGCTTGCATCCATTGAGTGGGGCCTGTTTATCCGCCATACGCATTAGGGGTGTATGTGAATAGTAAATAAAGGCCCAAAACGCTGAATGGCGAGATTGATTGAGTCAAGTATTCCGGTCTCTCCCGATATACAGGTCGGGGTTTGTTTTCTCCGTTTACCGCCTGGTTTCCCTGCATGACCATAACATTTCACCCAAGCACCTGTTGGCCCTGCCCTTGACAGAACTTGGATTATAAGTCAATTAATAGAGGGTCAGGGCTTTTGTTATGGTATCAATTGCAGAGTTATGGTTTGAGGTTAAGCTTATTCCTCTCTTAAAATGCTTCGGGCGATGGTGATCCTCTGGATCTCTGAGGCCCCCTCATAGATGCGAAGCGATCGTTGCATCCGGTAAATGCGCTCGATAGGGGTCCCTTTAATGAGGCCGGTACCCCCATGGATCTGAAGGGACTCGTCGACCACTCGATGACACACTTCGGTGGCGAAGAGTTTGGCCATGGAGGCCGAGGTCATTACCGTTCGCCAGTTTTCGCCCTGGTCCTTCAGTTTAGCCGCCCAATAGACCATCAGCCGGGCCGCCTGGATTTCGGTAGCCATATCCGCTAACTTAAATTGGGTGACCTGGAACTCAGACAGCGGCTGGCTGAAGACAACCCTGTTCTTGGCCCGGCTGAGGGCCTCCTCATAGGCCCTTTGTGCATATCCCACGGCCGTTGCCCCCACGGTGGTGCGAAACATATCCAGGTTCTCCATGGAAATCTTCATGCCCCGATTTTCTTCGCCCAGGAGGTTTCCCTTGGGGATGCGGCAATTGTCGAATCTCGGCTCACAGATACAGTGAGCGGCCATCAGCTTCA
Organism: Deltaproteobacteria bacterium RBG_13_43_22; assembly: GCA_001797675.1. Lineage (GTDB taxonomy): Bacteria > Desulfobacterota > RBG-13-43-22 > RBG-13-43-22 > RBG-13-43-22 > RBG-13-43-22. Next base: position 7,510 of record MGQB01000032.1, read on the forward strand.
TTTTCCGACTGGGGTCGAAGCCCGGGGTCCCCTTCTCTACGATAAAAGCGGAGATGCCTTTATTCCCCTTGGCTGGATCGGTTTTGGCAAAAACGGTGTAGATCTCAGCGGCCGGCCCTTGACTGATCCAGCGCTTTGCCCCGTTCAGGACGTAATGGTCCCCGTCCAGAACGGCGGTGGTCTTCATACGGCCGACATCCGATCCGGCATCAGGCTCGCTGAGAGCAAAGGCGGCTAATCTCTCCCCATTCCCTATAGGAGACAGGTATCGGCGCTTTTGTTCCTCAGTGCCGAAGAGCGTAATAGGGTAAGTACCCAGACCCTGCATGGTGAAGATGGAGGCAGCGGCACTACATACTCTGCTGAACTCCTCCCTCACGATGGAGATATTGACGCAGCTTACCATTCCGGCGCCGCCATACTCCTTGGGCACCATCAGGCGAAGGAGCCCTTCATCGGCCAGCAACTTCACCAGGTCCCAGGAAACCTCTTCAGACTCGTCGACCTCGGGTGCCAGGGGGGCAAGCTTTTCTTCGGCGAACTTCCGCACTCGGCGTCTCAATTCCTTCTGTTCTTCGGTAAACATAAAGTCCATGATAGTCTCCTTTCTTTAGAGTAAGCCGTGCCACTGGATGATCTCCTCATCCCTGGCCACGCATCCGGTAATGCCCTTGGCATCTTGTTGAGCCAAAAAAAGAGCAGCCTTAACCATCTTCTCGGGACCAATCAACCGGGACTTATCGTAGTCGGGCGGCAGATTGAATACATATCCCTCGGTCGCCACTCCCTGAGCCGGCTTATAGCAGTTGACGGCTATGTTATACGGACCAAGTTCGGCGGCTAAGCTGCAAGTGAAATGCTCGATCGCCGCCTTGGCCGTGCCATAAGCAATGCCGGTGACCCCATACACCCTGCTGTCTGCTGCCCCGGAACTGGTATTGATTATGCTCCCGCATTTCTCTTCCATCATGAAGGGAACGACGGCCTTGGTACAAAGGAAAGTCCCCTGGAGGTTAACCCCTATAACCAGATTCCAGCGACGACTCGTCGTCTCGACGAATGGGCCGGGGGCGGCTACCGCTGCATTGTTAACCAGGATATCGATCTTGCCCCACTCATTCAAAACCTTCTGAACCATGGCCTGCACCTCATCCTCCACTACCACATTAGTTTTTATAGCCAGTGCCAGGCCGCCTGCGGCTTTAATCTCATCGGCGGTATCCATAATGGTCCCGGACAACCCGGACTTGAGCGGCTCAACCGTTCGCCCAACCACCGCCACACTGGCCCCTTCCTTGGCAAAGGCCACAGAGACCGCCTTACCGATCCCCCGGCTGGCCCCTGTAACGATGGCCACCTTTCCGTCAAGCTTTCCCCCCATGGCGAACTCCTTTCTCCAAAAGGATTAACTCACACCTGAGAAAATGTAACAAAAGAGATTAGATAGTGACAATTTCCATTTTTTATTTATTTCGGTTTGCCCGCTTTTCGGTCCAGGAATTCGTGATACCCAATGAACCGGCTGATGGCTTTGGCCGCAGAGGGCACACTGGGATAAACCGGGATCCCTGCCTCTAAGCACTTTTGTTGGGCCAGAAGAACGGCATTGATGGTTTCCGCCCGTCCTCCGGCATAAAGGACGATTACCAGGGGTTTGGATAATTGTTTGGACAGCTTGAGAAGGATAGCGATGGTTTCATCCAAAGATTGATTTAAACGGTCTCCAATTCCCCCATAGATGTCGATCCCGAGGTGGGTCAATATGATGTCGATACCCGGGTCCCCATCGATGGCTTTCAGCCCTTCCTCATAAAAGGCGGCCCAGGCGGCCAGACCCCTGTCCGGCTCCACCGGGTTCCGGGCACTGGTCCCGGCATCGGGGATCAATTGCTCCAGCCGTTTTTGGGTTTCAAGGTGAAATGGAGGGACCTTTAAACCTGCTGTTTCGCACATGTCCGTAGCCACCACCCCCAGTCCGCCACCCCGACCGACTATGCCAACGCGCCGTCCGGCCGGGCGGTGTAAATAAATGAAAGCCATGGCCATGTCCAGCAGTTCCTCCAGATCGCTGACCCGAATGACCCCGGTCTGTCTGAAAAAGGCATCCCAGATGATTTCCGAACCGGCCAGGACCGCGGTATGAGAAGCCGCCGCCCGGCTGCCGCCTTCGGTTATACCGGCTTTTAGGGCGATGACCGGTTTCTTCCTGGTGCATTCCCGGATTACGTTAAAGTATCGCCGCCCGTCTTTTACGCCTTCGATATAAGAGGCGATCACCTGGGTTTCCGGATCGGATGAGAGATATTCGATGAAATCCGTTCCGTCGAGATCAATGGCGTTTCCATAGCTGACCACCTTGCTGAAATAAATACCCCTTTCAGTGCCCTGGGCCACCACCCTGGAGGCCGAGGCCCCGCTCTGGGAAACAAAGGCCACCGGGCCCGGTTTATTCGACAGCAGTCTGCCGAAGGTGAGCCCCCCCTTGGGATAATAAAGCCCCATACAATTGGGGCCGATCACCCTTATTCCGGCCTCCTTGGCAATACGTTCTATTTCGTTTTGCAGCCTGATCCCTTCCGGTTTGCCGGTCTCGCTGAATCCGGCGGTAAAAACGTGGGCGAATTTGACCCCCTTGGCCGCGCAATCGGCCATGATCCGGTCCGAGATCCTGAAGGGGACATTAAAGATAACCAGATCCACAGACCCAGGAACATTCATGATGGTGGGATAGGCCCTGAGCCCCATGATTTCAGAGGCTTTGGGATTGATCGGGTAGATCGTTCCGGGAAAACCAAAAGCAACCAATCTGGACACCCAGCCGTCGTTTTCCATTGATTCGTTGGAGCGGGCACCAATGACGGCAATCGATCGGGGATGAAAGATTTCATCGATCATATTTTTCAAACCTGAATCGGCCATCATAATCCCTCCTGCATTGATGAAAAAGAATCTATCATAGGGCTCCTGGAACTGTCAAGGCAGTCATAAATCCTATTGGATACAATCAGACTTCGCTTGTCCTGTTCTTAACCACATTTGCGTTTGACTTATCCGATCAGGGAAGATATACAAAAAGAAAATCCGATCAGATTAAGATACAAACCCATTACCAAAACCATACTTATTCAAATGGAGGAAAACAATGACCAACCCATTGCCTTTTGCCAACCCCGATGAAGTGGGAATGTCTTCGGAACGTTTAAAACTTATCCGACCCATGATCCAGGACTATATCGATCAACAATTGATCCCCGGAGCGGTCTCCATGGTCGCCCGTCGTGGTAAAATCGTTCATTTCGATGTCCAGGGACATCAAAATGTTGAAAAAAAGATCCCCATGACCAAAGAGACGATTTTCCGCATCGCCTCCATGACCAAACCGATAACCTCCGTGGCCTTGATGATGCTGTATGAGCAGGGCAAATTTCAGCTCGGTGATCCCATTTCCAAATGGCTGCCGGCTTTTAAAGATATGCGGGTGGCTGTTTTTAATGGAAGGGTATATGACCTGGTGTCAGCCGATCCTCCCATTAATGTCATGCATATTTTGACCCACACCGCCGGTTTTGCCACGGAATACAATCCTCATAATCAGGAACTATATCGGCAGGCCGCTAAATTCCGCAGCCGCCGGGAGGTCATCGGCGACTTTGTGGACCGGCTGGCTGCGGTTCCCCTGAATAACCATCCCGGAACCATGTGGGATTATTCCCGCGCCACCTGTGTGGTGGGCCGGCTGGTAGAGGTATTATCCGGACAGACCCTGGCGGATTTTTTTAAGGAGCACATTTTCGAGCCGATGGGGATGGTGGATTCCCATTTTTTCCTGCCGGAAGAAAAACTTCCCCGTTTTGCCGCGGCCTACATACCGGGGGAGGATAAAAAAATCAAACTGACCGATCCGGATACAACCGACAGTTTTTGGCTCAGCAAACCCGGTATCTACTACATGGGTTCCGGCGGACTGGTCTCCACGGCCTCGGATTATTTCCGTTTCGCCAATATGCTGATGAACGGGGGTAAGAGCGGAGAGAAGAGAATCCTGAGCCGGAAGACCATTGAACTGATGACCCTGAATCATATCGGCGATCGACCGGTCTGGCTGACCGGCCCGGGCAACGGATTCGGACTGGGATTCGGGGTTACTCTGGACCGGGGGCAGACGCACAAAATGGTCACCGAAGGCTCCTATACCTGGGGCGGGGCTTTTTGCACCTATTGGTGGAATGATCCCAGGGAGAAGTTGTTCGGTTCGGTTTTTACCCAGGTCCGTCCCTACGATCATCTCAATATCCGGGCGGATATGCAGACGATTGCCACCCAGGCGATAGACGATTAATTGGAAATATTGTCCCCTCTCCCCCATTAAATTTGGGAGAAGAACCTAACCAAACCTAATTAAAATTTTTCTTTTCCGGGTTGCGGGTTTAGAAGTCAAAGCCTTTTTTCTAAAAACCCGTAACCCGCAACCCGCAACCCGGAACACCAATTGAAGTCAGGGATAAATTCTCAGATCCTATAGTCAAAGAATCTAAAATATTGACGACCAGAGAAACATTAAGGAGGAAATTATGACTAATAAAACTCCGGGCACTCCTGAGTGGCTGGCCCAGGTGGTCGAAGAGATTGTCGAACCCGAACGCCCCATTGTCGATCCTCATCACCATTTATGGGAAAGACCGGGCGGACGGTCTTATTTGTTAAAAGACCTGTGGGCCGACACAGGCTCCGGTCATCGTATTGTCAAAACGGTCTTTATCGAATGTCATGCCAGTTACCGGACCGAAGGTCCTGAACATCTTCGTCCCATCGGTGAAACGGAGTTTGTAGCCGGGATCGCCGCGGAAAGCGCAAAAGGGGGAAAAGGGCGTGCGGAAATATCCGCTATCGTGGCCCATGCCGATCTGACCCTGGGTCATCAGCTCGAAGAGGTGCTACAAGCCCATGAAGAGGCCGGGCAGGGATTGTTTAAGGGCATTCGTCATGCAGGGGCAAGTGATAAAAACAAGGAGGTTTTTTTCATTCCCGGACGGGCACCGGAGCATTTATATCAAAGGGAGGACTTCAGGCAGGGGTTGAAGGTGCTGGCCCGCAGGGGACTCACCTATGACACCTGGCATTATCACCACCAGAACCCGGCCTTTGCGGAATTGGCCAGGGCTGTACCGGAAACCCGGATGATCCTTGATCATTTCGGTACCCCATTGGGGGTGGGTCCCTACCGGGATAAACGGGAAGAGATTTTTGCCCAATGGAAAAAGGATATAGCCGAAATCGCCAAATGTGAAAACGTTTTCGCCAAGCTCGGCGGGTTGGCCATGCCCGATAACGGGTTCGGCTGGCATACCCGAGAAATCCCGCCTTCATCGGCTGAATTTATCGAGGCTCAAAAAAGGTATTATATGCACACCATTGAATGCTTCGGGCCGAAACGCTGCATGTTTGAAAGCAATTTTCCGGTGGATAAATTTTCCCTGTCTTACCCGGTGGTCTGGAATGCCTTTAAAAAATTAGTGGCCGATTTTTCCGAAGACGAGAAGGAGGCTCTTTTCCGAGGTACAGCAACACAGGTTTATCGTTTGGGTTAGGAAGACCGGTACTGTTTTTTTCAGAAGGTTAAAAAAAGGGTTAGGGGCATCCCCTAACCCTTAAACTTCTTTCACTTCTTATGAGTTACGCTTTCTTTTTCTTCTCCATCCTCTCTTTAATGGCGGCCTGGGCCGCGGCCAATCGGGCGATGGGCACCCGGAAGGGTGAACAGCTCACATAGTCCAAATTGAGGGAATGGCAGAATTCAACTGATTTCGGCTCTCCGCCATGTTCGCCGCAGATACCGATCTTCAGGTTCTTTTTGACCTTCCGGCCTTTTTCCACGGCTATTTTCATAAAGGCCCCTACTCCATCTATATCAATGGTGATGAAGGGATCTTCCTGGAGAATGTGTTGTTCCTGATAATAAGGCAGGAACCGGCCGGCATCGTCCCGGGAAAGCCCGTACACGGTCTGGGTCAAGTCGTTGGTGCCGAAGGAATAGAAGTCGGCTTGTGTGGCGATTTCATCCGAAGTGACACAGGCCCGGGGCAGTTCGATCATGGTCCCCACCAGGTAACTGACCTTGACCTTGTTTTTTTTCTGGACCGTTTCGGCGGTTTTGATGGTCAGCTTACGCATGGATTCCAGTTCGTTCACATGGCCCACCAGGGGAATCATGATTTCCGGTATGACTTTGACCTTTTTTTTGGTCAATTCACAGGCGGCCTCCATGATGGCCTGGACCTGCATTTCATAGATTTCCGGAAAAGTGATACCCAGCCGGCAGCCCCGGTGGCCCAGCATGGGATTGAATTCGTGGAGGGACTCATTTTTGGCCTTCAATTGGGCAAAGGGGACTTTCATTTCCCGGGACAGTTCCTGAAGTTCCTCTTCTGTTTTGGGTAGAAATTCATGCAAGGGAGGGTCGAGAAGGCGGATGGTCACCGGCAGTCCATCCATGGCCTTGAAGATGCCGATGAAATCGGCCTTTTGGGTGGGAAGGAGTTTGGCCAAGGCCTTTTGCCGGTCTTCCAGGGTGTCGGAGAGGATCATCTCCCGCACTGAGCGAATCCGGTCGGCCTCAAAAAACATATGCTCCGTTCGACACAGGCCGATGCCCTCGGCCCCGAAGTTCCGGGCGATTTTTGCATCCTCAGGCCGGTCGGCATTGGCCCTGATTTTTAATTGTCGGCTCTGGTCGGCCCATTTCATCAATTTCAGGTACAAGGGATTATTGGCCGGATCGGCCGGTAACAGTTTTAACTGTCCATTGAAGACACGGCCCCTGGTGCCGTCCATGGTGATCCAGTCCCCTTCCCGAAGTTCCCGGCCGTTGACCCGGATGACTTTATTATGGGCATCGATGTCCAGGGCATTGGCCCCCACTACACAGCATTTGCCCCAGCCCCTGGCCACTAAAGCCGCATGACTGGTCATGCCCCCCTTGGCCGTCAGGATGGCCTGGGCGGCGTGCATCCCATGGACATCTTCCGGAGAGGTTTCATTGCGGACCAGGATCACCATTTCCCCCCGTTTGGCCCAGTCTTCGGCATCATCGGCGGTAAAAACAATCCGCCCGACAGCCCCGCCCGGACCGGCCGGAAGCCCCTTGACCAGTTCTTTGGCTTTTTTACCGGCCTCGGGATCCACACTGGGGTGCAACAGCTCATCGATCTGATCGGGATTGACCCGGAGCAGGGCTGTTTCCTTGCTGATCAACCGGGATTCGGCCATTTCCACGGCCATCCGGATGGCCGCCTGGCCGTTTCGTTTCCCGGTGCGGGTTTGAAGCATCCAGAGTTTACCGTCCTCGATGGTGAACTCGATGTCCTGCATATCGGTATAATGTCTTTCCAGTCTCTTCTCGATCTTGAATAATTGATTGTACAGGTCGGGCATCATTTCTTCCAGAGAAGACAGATGCCTTGTATCCGCCGTCTTTCCCGCCTGGTTGACCGGATTGGGGGTGCGAATGCCGGCCACTACATCCTCTCCCTGGGCATTGGGCAGCCATTCGCCGTAAAATACATTTTCCCCGGTGGCCGGATTCCGGGTAAAGGCCACGCCTGTGGCCGACGTATCCCCGGTATTACCAAAGACCATGGCCTGGACGTTGACCGCCGTGCCCCAGTCTTCCGGTATGCCTTCAATCTTGCGGTAAGAAACCGCCCGTTTCCCCATCCAGGAGTGAAAGACCGCCCCGATTCCTCCCCAGAGCTGCTTGGCAGGGTCATCGGGAAATTCCTTTTTCAGGGTGGCCTTGATGATCTGTTTGAATTGCTCGCATAAAATCTTAAGATCCTCGGCAGTCAACTCTGTGTCCTGATGGACGCCTTTCTTTTCCTTAAGAACGTCCATGGCCTGTTCCAGCTTCTGACGGATGCCTTCCCCCTCGGCCGGTTCAATACCGGCGGCCTTTTCCATGACCACATCGGCGTACATCATCAACAGCCGTCGATAGGCATCATAGACAAACCGTTCATTGTGGGTCCTTTGGATCAATCCGGGAATGGTTTTGGTGGTCAATCCCAAATTCAAGACGGTTTCCATCATACCCGGCATGGATCTTCTGGCCCCGGAGCGGACCGACAGCAAAAGGGGATCGGCCGGGTCCCCATATTTCCGGCCCATGATTTTTTCCACCCTGACCAGGGCATCCTCCACCAGTTTGGTTAATTCCCCGGGGTAGGTCTGTTTGTTCTGATAGTAATAGGTGCAAACCTCGGTCGTGATGGTAAATCCGGCAGGAACGGTTACGCCCAGATTGGTCATTTCGGCCAGATTGGCCCCTTTGCCGCCCAGCAGATTTTTCATGTCGGCGTTCCCATCGGCCTTGCCCTTTCCGAAGAAATAGACATATTTTTTGCTTCTCGTGGGTTTGGATGATTTCTTGGATGCGGTTTCAACTTTTCCTTTATTTTTCTTCATGCTTCTTGGCCTCCTGCATTTTATTAATTCGACAGCTTAATAACGGCATTTGAACGGGTTAAGCGACCTGTGTCAAGAATACTTTTAAGGAGTCCACAATCGGTTATCCTGTCACCTGCCACTGGCCACTTTTTTTTATCTCACCAGCGAATAAGGGCACTACCCCAGGTCAGGCCCCCGCCGAAGGCCGTCAGCAAGATCAGATTGCCTTTTTGAATGGCACCGGTGCGAACCGCCTCATCCAAGGCGATGGCCACCGAGGCCGAGGAGATGTTACCGTATTTTTCGATGGTCATAAAAAATTTTTCCATCGGAAGATCCAATCGTTTGGCCAGGGATTGTATCATTCGAAGATTGGCTTGATGGGGAATGACCCAATCAACCTCCTTGATATTATAGCCATTGGTCTCGACGGCTTCCAGAGAGGCATCGGCGAAGTGTTTAACCGCCACCCGGACCGAGGCACTGGCCTCGATCATTTTGAGGGTGTGAAGGTCCTTGTCCACACTCTCATGAGAGATAGGGGTCGTCTTGGAACCCCCTCCGGGCATTAACAGATTGGTCCCATTGGCCCCGTCGGTATGAATATGGGTGGAAAGGATTTGGGGACCGTCTCCCTCTCCGGAAAGAAAAACAGCCCCGGCCCCGTCACCCCAGAGGATGGCCGTAATTCGATCTTTCCAATTTAATGTCCTGGTCATTATTTCAGAGGCCACGACCAAGACGTTTTGAACCGTTCCGGACTTTAAATATTGTTCGGCGACGTTCAGGGCAAAGATAAAACCGGAACAGGCTGCGGTTATATCAAAAGTGACCGCCTGGGGGGCTTCCAATTTGGCCTGGAGCCAGTTGGCTGCTGCCGGACAATGGGTGTCCGGGGTTATGGTGGCCAGGATGATCAACTGAACCTCTTCGGCCTTTTTCCCGGCCATTTCCAAAGCCCCGCGTGACGCTTCCAGGGCCAAGTCGGAGGCGGCAATTTCCGGATCGGCGATGCGCCTTTCATGAATACCAGTTCGCTGGGAAATCCATTCGTCGGTGGTGTCTAGAATCTTTTCAAGATCCCGGTTGTGAAGAACTCGGGGCGGGACATAACTTCCTGTTCCCAGAATTTGAATCGGCATGTTGCAATACTCCTTCCAGATAAAGAGGTCCGGTAACTTCAGCTTTTTTCTATGTTGAGTCGAATGACAGTGGTCCAATTTTCATTGACCGGGAAGAAAATGAGTTCCTTGAGGTTACAAAATCAGAGGCTGTCTGTCAATAACCTAATCGTTTATTGATTCTAAAAGATCTTGTCAGGTTACCATCGGGCGTTAAACCCCCGTGTGTCGATGTGGAGTGAAGGTCCGTTTTTCCCACGGTCAAAAACCCCCATTCCTCCCCTTAATCCAGTTTTACTATCGACTTCTTCAATAAATCTGGCTAGGACCATGACATCTTCCCGATCTATTAGACCATCGCAGTTCAAGTCATCCATGAAGCCGTCCTCCGGCGACAGGTCAACGATAAGGTCGGCGGCATCGCCGTATATATGCCTGCTCCAAAGGGCTCCGGCAACCGTTTGATTGTACCTGGGGGTTCGGAAACCGCTGAGGATGGTCAACCGAGCCTCCGGGTTTTGGGAATATTGCTTCAGATAAAGGGTCAACCATTCCAACTTAAGCAATAGGGCGGGCGAAAGGGCTATATAGTGAGGAAAGGGAACATTAAGGTGGCTGATAAAGTCCCTTAATCGATAATGTTGAGAAACAAATCTTTCCAGATTTGAGGCGTTGACTTCAATAAACCCTTTGGGAGGAAGATAGTTGGATCGGGCTATTTTGGGGATTACCTTCTCCGGGGCCTCTTCCGGATCGGGGTAAAAGCCTATGGGGAACCGATCGATATACCCATCCATCACCCTAGAAAAGGGATGAAGGACAATGACCAGCAGGGCAGGCCCCAGGTTTTCTCTTCCGGGTCCTTGGATTGACTTCGGAGAGACAGGGTTCTGATTCGATAACGGCCGGTTCTCAATTTTCAAGGGATACAAACCGGGACCTTCGGAAATGGTCCCTGAAAAGCGATTGTTTCCAATATAGTTCATTGGATGACCGTTAAATACAACCGACCAGGATTCCGTATTCGGCCTGGAATTCCTTGGATGACCGGAGGTTGGTTCATTTTCATCTTGAATCCGGATGTCCAGGGGATCCTCGGGAAGCATAAGGAGGGTGGGGACCATAGGGGAAATCTTTTGGCCGTTGACCTCTATCCGCATCCCGGAGAATTCAGGGGCCGGCGGTTGGAGGATAGTTGCCGGACGGGGTTTAAAAGCCACTGGTGATTTAGCACAACCAATCAAGAATAACACAAAAAGAAGGAGAAAAAGGAGTGAGGTACTTTTTGTCGGGTAGGGCATATCAGCTTTTGGTTTAATCAAGGGGGCTGGATTCGATATTACTTCTTTTCAAGGACGCGGAATCCATTCTACCGTTATTAGCACAAAAACCGGTCAAAAAAAAGAGAATAGTGAAAGCCTACCCTGGTCGGAGCTTCTATTGGTAAAGGCTTCATAGAGGACCCCCCAGTCCCTGGTAGTCAATTTTGTCAATAGTATTTTGAGACCTTTAACAACAACAGAGAAGACGAATGGCAAGGAATGGCCTGAATGGGACAAGGAGCCCTTTTTATCATTAAAATTCTGTAAAGGACTAATCATTAAAAAATTTAAAAAGGGTTGACATATTTGTTATGACATTATAACTTTCTTCAACCAAAGAAAGCGTTTTCAATGAAGTTAAAAAAAATCCCCGTACCTCTCTATTATCAACTGGAAAAGGTTCTCCGAAAACGAATCCTTTCCGGCAAACTCAAGCCCGACCAGGCCGTTCCTACTGAAAAAGAATTGTGTCGGGAGTTCGGGGTCAGTCGAATCACCGTCAGACAGGCTCTCCTGTCTCTTGAAAGTGACAACCTGATTCGCCGGGAACAGGGCCGGGGCACCTTCGTCTCTTTTCGTAACGACAACAACTTCCAGTTCAGGCTCTATGGAACCGTCGATGATCTTTTTCACCTGGGGGCTCAAACCATTTTAAATCTTCATTCTAAAAAATTGATCAGCCCTTCTCCCGAAATCATTAAGGATATGAAGCTGAATCCGGGAGAAAAACTGTATCTCTTCGAAGGTCTTCGGCATCTCGAAAATAAACGACAGGCCTTTTTCCAGGCCTATGCCCCAGAAAAAATAGGAGAAAAAATTCAGTTAACAGAATCGGATTACCCCCTTTTTATCAAGCGGGTCGAGAAGGAAGCTTTGGAAACGGTAAGAAGAAGTCGTCAGGTCACCTCCGCCTCCGTGGCTGATAAAAATTTGGCTGCCGTCCTGAAAGTCAAAAAAGGGCATCCCCTGCTGGTAATCAAACGGATTTATTTTTCAAAATCCGGTCGGGCCCTCGAGATGGCGGTCACTTTTTTCCCGGGAGATGCCTATAAAGGTATAGCGGAATTAATACGCGATAATTCTTAATCACTTTATTAACAGCCAAGGGCTACCAAAGATATTTTAAATGTGTTGCGAGTTGTGCGTTACGAATTATTAGAAATAAGGTCAGCCTCTCTTACTTTGAAACCCTTAACCCGAAACCCGAAACGATTAAAGGCTGATGAAAAAGAAGGCAGTAATGAATATAGGCAATTTTGACCAGTAGCACTAAGATAAACGGGAGGGGAACCGATGAGCGACCAGTATGAAAAAATACGTAAAAAAAGACAAAAATGGCAGGAAAAAACGGTAAAGAAAGCCTTGGAGCGTTTTCCTTATTTGAAAGAGGCACCCAGCCGTTTTTATACGCCGCTGGATACTCCGGATTTTGATTTCCTGACCCAGGTGGGCTTTCCCGGTGAGTATCCCTTCACGGCGAGTATTTATCCCTTTGATCCCAGAGCCGGCACAGCTAAATTGGCGGCAAGAAGTAAGGCCGGGTCAGGATTAACGCGTGCCTCCGGTTATTCCGGATATGGAACCCCTGAAGACACAAGAGACTACTATAAACAGAATATCGAACGGGGAGGCCGCCAAGGCCCCAATCTGGCCATGGACCTGGTGACGCAATGTGGCTATGACTCGGACAACCCCCTGATGGCCGGGGAAGTGGGCAAAGTCGGGGTGGCCATAGACACCCTCCGCGATATGGAAATTATTTATGAACCGTATCAAGGGGAGCTCAATCTGGACCGCATCGCCTCTAACTTTACCATCAATGGCCCGGCCATCTATTTGATCGCCATGTACGCGGCTTTGGCTGAAAACCGAGGTATTCCTTTGGACAAATTACAGGCCACACCCCAAAATGACATTCTTAAGGAATATATCGCTCGTGGGGCCTATATCTTTCCCCCAAAACCGGCCATGCGTCTCTTTAGAGATACCCTGGTTTTTATCAACCAACATATGCCGCGCATGAATATAACCAGTATGGGGGGCTATCACATCCGGGAGGCCGGGGCTACGCGGATTCAGGACCTGGCCTTTAGCATGGCCATTGCTTGTGCTTATATCCAGACAGGGATTGATACCGGTTTGGAGGTGGATGCCTTTGCCCCCCGTTTCACCTTTAACGCCATGGGCGGCAGTATGGAGTTCCTGCAGGAAATAGCCTTTCAGCGGGCCGCTCGACGAATGTATGCGCGAATTCTGAAAGAGCGTTACGGGGCCAAGAACCCCCGCAGTATGCTGCTCAGAGAGCAGATGACCGCCCATATCGGACCTTCGAGCACCACCAAACAACGTCCCTTGAACAATCTGACCCGGGCCGTTCTCGGGGCTGTGGCCGGGACCTTATCCGGGGGACCGCCGTCGGCTTTCCCGCCCTATGACGAACCCCTTGGACTGGGATGGAGCCGGGAGGCCCAACAATTGTCCCAAGACGTCAGCCGAATCCTGACCTGTGAGGCAAAATTGTTAGAAGTGGAAGATCCCTTCGCCGGTTCCTACTGTATGGAGGCCATGACGGATGAAATCGAGAAAGAGGCCTGGGCCGAGTTGAAAAAACTGGATAAGATGGGGGGAATCGTCGCCGCCATTGAAAAGGGTTATGTCCAGCGTGAGGTGACTCGAAGTGCCTATGACCATCAGAAAAAAATCGCCAATGGAGACGTTCAGATCGTCGGGGTGAATTGTTTTACCGGAGAACACGAACTCGAGGTTCAGACCACACGGCTGGTCCCTCATCCCTATGATCCCGATCGGCGTGCCAGGGCGGAAGAAAGGCAGATCGCCAGTCTGAAGGAGGTTAAGAAGAACCGAGACAACAAGGATGTTAAAAAATTACTTACCGAATTAAAGCAACAAGCGTTGCAGGAGGAAGTCAACCTGGTACACCATCTGATCGTCTGCGCCAAAGCCTACGTAACGTTACAAGAAGTTTGTGACGTATTCAGAGACGTTTTCGGTGAATATGATCCCCCATCCATATTCTGAGGATTCCATGAAGGACTTGAATCAAGCCAGGATTTCCAAAGAAGACAGGGGATATCTGTTTCGATACCCCATTGAAACAAGCTCGGAATCAGATTATTGGAACCTGAGTGAATTACCAGCCAGGCATCTTCGGGCCCTCCTGGACCTTCTATCTCCCACCTGGAAAGGAGAAAAGGTCCGCATTGATGGGTACCGATCCCTTGGCGAACCCGATTTGGTCCATCCACTTTTTCCTGATGAAACCCGGGAATTCGGCCGGTCCGGTAATCGTCTGGAACTGTATGAGCCACGCCTGACCTACGTCCAAAAATTGATACAATCGCTCTTGTCCATAATCCAATTCGAGTATAAAAATGAGCGAATTCAGATAGACGGTTTTCATTTGAAAAACCCCGCCCAATGGCTGAGGCCGGGCGGTGGGGCCGCTGACATCCTGGCCCAGGCAGCCACCCGCTGCAATCTTAAGTGCCGTTTCTGTTATAACCTCGGCAGCCCCCCGGCCTTGAAAACGACCCCCCGGAAGGCCAAAGAAGAATTTCAGGAAATCCTGACCCGTATCGCCTATTATGTCCCTGGTTCCAAGATGGGCCTATTCCCCAATGCAGGCAGTCCTTGTGAGATGCTGGCCCATCCCTATATTCTGGAAATTCTGTCCGCCCTTCGCCGAAAGACCGGCGAGGTCCTAAGAATCGCGACCAATGGCTCTCAACTAACCCCGGAAATAATTCGGGCCTTGGCCCAATATCATCCTTTACTGGTGGACGTCTCCTTAAATTCCAGTTCCTCAACCCGTCGTCGCTGGCTGATGAAGGACTCTCACCCGGAAGTGGCCTTAAGTGCCCCGGCCGCACTCCAATCGGCGCACATCCCTTATTCGGTGGTTATTGTTCCCTGGCCTTTCCCTTCCGTGGAAGAAATGGTCAAGGACCTTACCCGAACCGTGGCCTATTCAGCCCGATTCAATCCGGTTTATATTCAGATCAGCTTGCCGGGGTATTCGCAATGGTTTTCTAAGGAGGCCCTTTTTGACCGGGAAGAGGTCTGGAACCGGTTAAAAGCCGAGATTCTTCGTCTCCGAACCGTAACCGATTGTCCCTTAATCATTCGCCCCGGCTTGTTTGAAGAATATCTGGATCCGGAGGCCGTTGACGCCCCCCGGCTGATCGGAGTGATCAAGAATTCTCCGGCAGCCGGAGCCGGCCTGGTAAAGGGTGACCGGTTGATCGCCATCAACGGACTCCCGATTAAAAACCGGACTCAGGCCCGTTCCCTCTTAGGAATGATTCAAGACAGCCCTATGCAAGAGGCCTCAATAACGGTGGATCGGCCCGGCGGTCCTATTGAACTTACTCTGGATCTCAAGAAATTTGATTATCCTTTTAACCCTCGCATAGCTCCTTTTGCCGGATGCGTCTTCCCATCGTCCGGAATCCCCTTGAATTGGTCGGAACAACTTAGGAACATGGTTTTATTTAAGCAGGTCAGGGAGGTACTGATTTTGACCTCCACCCTGGTAAAGCCCATATTGGAAAAACGAATCCGGGAAAACTTTTTTCCGACTGAAGTGAAACTCCATATGCGGGTTCCACCCAACCGGTACCTGGGGGGGAATATCTTCATGGGCGATTTATTAGTGGTTGAAGATTTTATTAATGCCGTAAAAGAATATTTAAAGGAGGGCCTGGGGTCGCCTGATCTGATCGTCATTCCATCCTCCCCCTTCCATATGAGCGGATGGGGAAGGGATTTAACGGGTCGGGTCTATAAAGATATTGAACGGTCTACCGGTATCCCGGTGGGTTTGATCGAATGCGACCCTATTTTTGACTAAGCTGTCATGCCTGTTGGTGATGGCCGCCGCGAGGCATGAAAAAGGATTGAAGCTCCCTGCACCAAGGTGCAGGGAATCTTCCAGGCAAGGAAAGGGTTTATTTGTTGTAGTTCGCTCGCTAACCCACGCAGCAAGCTGCGGGGAATGCGCTCGCTATTCCTGTTCAAGGAGTCAAGGGGTCGAGGATTCGAGTGAAAAGCATGGTAGTTAAAACCCTTGAACCCTCAAATCCTGGAATCCTTGAACCCTATTTTTGTACTAAAGGAGAACAGCTATGACTGAGAAAAAAATCAGAGTCCTGGTGGCCAAGCCCGGATTGGACGGTCACGACCGGGGGGCCAAGGTGATCGCCTATTCTTTGCGTGATGCCGGTTTTGAAGTGATCTATTCCGGCCTTCGGCAAACCACCGATTCCATTATTCGTGCGGCCATACAGGAGGATGTGGACGTGGTGGGGCTTTCCATTCTGTCCGGAGCCCATCTAACCCTGACCCGCCGGGTGGCCGAAGGGCTAAAGGCCCAGGGGGCTGATGAGGTGGTCCTGCTGGTGGGAGGAGTGATCCCCGATGAGGATATCCCGACTTTAAGGGAGATAGGGGTAAAGGAAATTTTTACTTCCGGAACCAGTGTTAATCAGGTGGTTGAATCCATCAAGAAACATGTCCATCACAACAGCCCTAAGGAGGCAGGCCAATGAGCACGGAGATTTTATTGGTTGAAAAAAAGGATCGGGTGGGAACCCTGATCTTTAACCGTCCGGAAAAACGCAATTCTCTTTCCCCGGATCTGTTAATCAGGGTTCACCAAACCCTGGAGGATTTCGCCCAGGAGGACCTGATACGGACGGTGATCATTCGCGGTGTCGGCGAACAGGCCTTTTCATCCGGGTACGATATCGCTGCCATCCCTACAGAGGTCCCTCCCAGAACTCAAGAAAAACTGAGGGATCAAAATCCCCTGGAGCTGGCTTTGGCCAGTGTCATCAACTTCCCTTATCCGGTTATTGCCCTTTTGAACGGTTATGCCTTTGGTGCGGGTTGTGAATTGGCTGTATGTTGCGATCTGCGCATTGGAGCCGACGATATACGGATGGGAATGCCCCCGGCCAAATTGGGTTTGGTCTACCCGCTGGCCGGTTTAATGCGCTTCGTCCAGGTCATAGGTTTTTCCAAGACCAGAGAGATATTTTTTACCGGGCGTTATTATTCGGCCCAAAGGGCCAAAGAAATCGGACTGGTGGATTACCTCTTACCCCGGCCCGAATTGGAATCCTTTGCCTATGAAATGGCCCAAGAAATAGCCGGCAATGCCCCCTTATCGGTCAGGGGGACGAAACGCATCCTGAACCTGCTGTCTCAATCGATTTCCTTGTCTGATGAGGACCGCCGGGAGGCCAATAGGCTTATAGCCCAGGCCTTCAAAAGTGAAGACCTCAAAGAAGCCCAGACCGCCTTTTTGCAAAAAAGAAAACCGGAATTCAAGGGCAGATAAGGAGAAATGAATTCGATAATCAGATGGTCTGGAAAGTGAAGCATACTTTTTCCGAGACCAAAAGGAGTGAAAAATGGAAACGAATCAAGGATTGACCAGGACCATCGCCCGGTTTATCACCCAAGTCGAACCCTCGTCTATTCCCCTCGAGTGCTACGAACAGGCCAAGGTGGCCTTTCTGGACTGGTTCGCGGTCTCGATGGCCGGAAAAGATGAACCCCTGGTGTTGAAGCTGATCCATTATAAAGACCTCATGGGGGGCCATGCACAGGCGACCATCCTGGGGCATGGACAAAAAACCAATGCCAGTCAGGCGGCTTTAATCAATGGGGCCATGTCTCATGCCCTGGATTATGACGATACGATGGCCCAGTTCCAGGGCCATCCTTCGGTGACCTTGTTTCCGGCCTTGCTGGCCCTTTCCGAATGGAAGGAGAGAAGCGGATCCGCATTTTTATCGGCTTATATTATCGGCCTTAAAGCCGGGGCGGTTATCGGTGCCTGTGCCGGTTTAAAGCATTATGGGGCCGGATGGCATGGGACATCGACTATCGGCCGTCTGGCCTCCGCCTCCGGGTGTGCCCGATTGCTGGGATTGACTGAACAACAAACGGTTTACGCCCTGGGTATTGCCGGGACTCAGGCCGCCGGGTTAAAACGGGTATTCGGAACCATGTGTAAACCCTATCATGCCGGAAAGGCCTCCCAGGTGGGATTGGAATCGGCATTGCTGGCGGGTGACGAATTTACTTCCGCCGAAGATATCCTGGAAGGGCAGGATGGCTTTTTCCAGTTGTTGAAGGGCAGGATAAACCAAAAGGCCGTTGATTCGCTGGGTAAAACCTGGGATACGGATAAATTGGCTCAGAAATATCATGCTTCCTGTCACGGGACCCATTCGGCCATCGAGGTTGTGCTGAATATGGTTAAGAAAGATAATTTAGATGTTCATGCTATTAAATCCATAAACATCCAAACCACCCGGACCGCCATAAATATTGCCGGAAAAAAGACACCGAAAACCGGTTTGGAAGGAAAGTTCAGTATTTATTATTGTGTAGCCAATGCCCTTTTAAGAGGAGATACGGGCATGCAGGCCTTCACGGATGAAAAGGTCAATGACCCTGAAATAAAGCCTTTAATGGAAAAGATTTCCATAACTGCAGTACCGGATTCGAGCCTCCTGGGCCTGGCGGCCAAAGTGGAGGTAGAGACCCATTCCGGAAAAGTGCTCCAAGGCTTTAACGATATCCTTAATGAAATTCCCGAGCTGCAAACCAAGAGGAAAAAGGTGCAAATCAAATACATGGATTTATGCGGTCCTGTCCTGGGCCGGAAGCAGGCGGAAGAATTGATGACGGCCTTCCTCACCCTGGATGACAGGAAGAATATGAAAGACCTCATGGAGGGCATCCAGGCTATTAACTCTTGATGAGATTCCGAAACCAATAAATGATTATTATTCTCAAATAAAACCATAGAAAGGAAATGAACGAATGGAAAAGGCGCTGGCCGATGTCAGGATTATCGATCTTACAAGGGCTTTAGCCGGCCCCTATGGATCCATGATTTTAGGGGATTTAGGGGCCGAGATTATTAAAATCGAGGCGGTGGACTCTAAAAGAGAGTTCATGGGACCTACGGCTTATCAAGGGCAGGATGCTTATAATATGAGTATCAACCGCAGCAAGAAAAGCATCACCCTGGACACCCGAACGGAAAACGGTAGAGAGGTTTTCTATGATCTGGTGAAAATATCAGACGTTGTTTTTGATAATTTCAGACCGGGGGTCCTTGAAAGGCTTAAAATGGATTATGATACGCTCAAAAAAATCAACCCCCGGATCATTTCCTGCTCCATCAGCGGATTCGGATCGAAAGGCCCTTACCGGGACCGGCCGGCTTATGATGTCATCATCCAGGCCATCACCGGGGCGATGAGCATTACCGGTGAGCCTGGCAGGCCCCCGGTCAGGGCAGGCATCGCCTTGAGCGATCAGGGCGCGGGCATGTTTGCCGCTCACGGCATCCTGGCCGCCCTTTATGCCCGGGAACGAACCGGGGTAGGGCAAAAGGTGGAGACCTCCCTTTTTGAGGCCACTATCGCACAAATCGCTTACGAGGCAAGTATCTATTTCGTCTCCGGTGAAATTCCGGGACCGGTGGGGTCGGGACACCGCATCCTCCCTGTTTACCAGGCCTTCCAGACCCGGGACGGCTATGTTACCATCGCCGCCGTCGGTGACAAATACCCCCGTTTGTTTAAGGCTATGGGCCGGGAAGACCTGCTTCAGGATCCCCGCTTCATCGAACCTCCCACCCTTGAGAATAGAAAGGAGCGGGTCTCCATCATTCAAGAGGTTTTTCTCACTAAGGGGACGGAGGAGTGGCTCCAGTTGCTCATAGAGGCCGATGTGCCCTGCGGGCCGGTGAACACATTGGATAAGGCCCTGGCCGATCCTCAGGTGGCAGCGACGGACATGGTGGTTACTATTGATCATCCTTTTAAAGGGCGGATCAAGCAAACCGGAAACCCCATCAAAATGTCAGGAACGCCGCCGGAACAGAAGAACAAGTTTTTATATCCTCCCACCGTGGGTGAGCACACCGACGAGATCCTTTCCCGGCTTTTGGGCTACTCGACAGAAAAACTCGATACCTTCAAGCGGGAGAAAGTTATCTAACTTTCATGAATGCCGATTGGATCGATCTTATTGAAAAAATGCGGCAGGGATCGGTACGCGCCCTGTCACGGTTGGTCAGTCGCGTTGAAAATCGGGACCCCGGCTGGATGGAGGCCATGCAGCAGATTTATCCTCTATCCGGTCAGGCCCGGCTCATCGGTATTACCGGTTCCCCCGGAGCCGGCAAGAGCACCCTGACCAACGGAATGGCTCGAGAACTGGTTTCAAAAGGTTTCAAAGTGGGTATCATCGCCGTGGACCCTTCAAGTCCTTTTTCCGGCGGTTCCCTTCTGGGGGATCGGGTCCGTATGAAAGATCTGTGGGATCTGGATGAGGTCTTTATTCGTTCCATGGCCACCCGAGGCGCTTTGGGGGGACTGAATCAATCCGCCCGGGACGTAGCCAACCTATTGGATGCCTTCGGCAAAGACTTCGTGCTCATTGAAACGGTCGGGGTGGGACAGGATGAAGTAGAGGTGGTTCGGGCAGCCGATTTGGTGCTGGTCGTTTGTGTCCCGGGCCAGGGGGACGGCGTCCAGGCCCTCAAGGCCGGGATCATGGAGATCGCCGATATCTTTGTCGTCAACAAAGCGGACCGGGAAGGGGCGGAGGAACTTTTCCTGGATATTCAATCCATGCTGGATATGGACTCGAACCAGGATAAACCCAGACCGCCGGTCCTTCGGACGACGGCCAATCAGAATCAGGGACTGCCGGAACTGGTCGTATCCGTTTTGGATCTTCTGAAGTCTTCAAGACATCGACAAGCCTGGAAAAAAATTCGAATCAGAGAAGAACTCATCGGTTTGCTGGAAAAACAATTGACCGGTTGGATCAAGGATCAATGGGAAAAGGACGGAGACCTGGAAAAAGCCGTTCGGCAAATCGAAAGAAGAGAGAGGGATCCTTATTCCATCGTCCGGGAAAGGCTCGATCACCTAATGCAAAACATGAGGAAGGACGACCCTTCGGGTAAACGGTAACGCTTTGTCGAACCACACCAGGAAGGGTTCTATGCCGGACGGTCAGAGTAATTTGAGATCACCTCCTTATCCATGGAAACCAATGGCCTCAGGACTCCGGAATAAAAAAAAGGAGTCAACCCCGATGGGCGGACTCCTTGAATGGTCTTGGTGGAGCTGAACGGGATCGAACCGTCGACCTCATGACTGCCAGTCATGCGCTCTCCCAGCTGAGCTACAGCCCCGGAAAATAAGATTTTTAATTACCATCTCGGACAATGAAAAGTCAACATTTTTTTGTCTTTTGTTTTTTCTTGACAGGTCTTGTTCCTGTAATTATAATTTTTTTAAATTTTTTGCTGCCTCCTCCGTCTGTGCCGGAGTGGTGAAACTGGTAGACGCAGGGGACTCAAAATCCCCCGACCCTCGCGGTCATGTCGGTTCAATTCCGACCTCCGGCACCAATTTTTATGCGCTTTCTGCTGGCGAGACTCCTCCCTGTCCATGGAAATTGAAGTCAGGGCTTCATGGCTTGATTCGGAATTTGCTTTTCCAAAAAAGGGGTAAGAGTCCCCCTGATCCGCCAAACCCAGCCTTTAGCGGCACCGCGCGGGGTGAAACAAAGCACAGTACCCAGCGGCTTCCAGGCATGAAAATAATGGGTTTTTTTTGAAGGCCGGTTGTCCGTATCCACCAGGGTATAAACCTTTCGATATCCCCTCTGTTTAAGATAATGAAACAGGTGAGATTGTACGGCGGGATAAATTTTTTTCCCCCGCCATTCTTCCTGGGTGAAGGCGTCCAGAAAAAAGGCCTCGTTCTCTTTCAGATGCAGGAATCGGCCTGCCAGGGATTCTTCCCAGTTAAAAGAAATCCAGTTGTAGTGAACGATCTCGGTTTCAATTTTCCCTAAAAAGCACAGGCTTCCTTTCTGAAACCGGTTAAGAATCAGGTTTCGGACGTTGGCTTTCTGCTCTTTTGTCTCACGTTCTTCAGCCAGTTTGATGACCGACTCGATCTCTGATTTATCGGCCGGGGCGACGGCCAGATTCACCTTGGCCTTTATTTCTTGGATCGGTTGATCCAACTCTCTTTCATAAAAGGTCACCAGTCCCAAAATACCGAGGGGACGGAAGCCCCGGCAAATCAATCGCCAGAAGAGGGCCAATAGCCCATTATAGCAAAAGATATTGGCAGCCCAGCGGAAAAAATTTTTTAACCGAGTCATGATGATCTTTTACATTTTTGAAGCTCTCTGCACCAAGGTGGAGGGAATCTTCCATGCAAGGAAAATGTCTATTATTGTTGTTCGCTCGCTCACCCACGCAGTTACGCCAACGGCGTGACGGGGAATGCGCTCTCTGTCTATGTTCAATAACAGTCTTGCCAAAAAAACGATTCGGCTGAATGATAAACCATTATCTATTATAAGTCATTAAAGAAATCCTTTGGGGACCAACTCCAAACCGGGTGGTAAAATTGGAAGGATTCTAAGATCTGCAGCAGGATCAATTGCATAGGGATAACCTTAACCCAGGACCCGGCTCAGGGCCTCCCGAAGCGTCGTCAGGGTATAGGGCTTCTGGATAAAACCCGCGGGTCCATTCCCGGCAAATTGTTGAATCACATTCTGCTCGTTGTAGCCGCTCGATAAAATGACCTTAACATCACTTTTTAGGCGGCTCAACTCTTGAAAGGCTTCTTCGCCATCCATCTTGGGCATGGTCAGGTCAAGGAGGACGCAGTCGATCGCCTCCTTATGGGTCCGAAAAACTTCCAGTCCTTCCCGGCCGTCGGCAGCGGTTAAAACCTGGAAACCCAGCTTCACCAGCATCTTTTCCCCCACCTCCCGCACCAGAGGGTCGTCGTCGACCAGGAGCACGGTCCCACTGTCGGGCAGAGGAGCGCTCGGTTCCAATACCGGTTCCCGGTCGTTCGGACTCCATTCCAGGGTGGGTAAAAGAATCTTGAAAGTCGTCCCTTTGCCCGGCTCGCTATAAACCTTGAGGGCCCCTTTGTGTCCACGGACGATACCGAGCACGGCAGCGAGACCGAGTCCACGGCCTGTAAATTTGGTGGTAAAGAAGGGGTCAAAGATCCGGCTCCTTGTTTCTGCATCCATCCCACAGCCTGTGTCCGAAACTTCGAGGTAGACGTATTTCCCCTCCGGGAGTTTGTCATCCAGGTAACTCTCAGAGAGGTAGGTTCGGTCGCAGTTCAAAAAACCGGTCGAAACCGAGATGAAGCCGCTCCGGTCCCCCAGGGATTCAGAGGCATTGGTGATCAGGTTCATGATGATTTGGCGAATTTGGGTCGAATCCACATTCACCAACGGGAGGTCTTGGCCAAAAAAGTAGCGCAGGGTGGCCTTTTTGGAAATCGAGACCTCGAGCATCTGGGACATCTCTCGGACGATTTCCGAGAGGTCGTATGGGCCGACAATAAACCGACCTTTCCCGGAGTAAGCCAGCATCTGGCGACACAGTTCAGCGGCCCGCTGCGAAGCCCGGACGATCTCCTCGACATTGGGGCGGGCCGGGGAGACGGGCGAGAGTGAGAGCAGGGTCAAGTCGGCGTTTCCGAGGATGGCCATGAGCAAGTTGTTGAAGTCATGAGCAATGCCTCCTGCCAGCACACCCAGGCTCTCCAGTTTCTGGACTTCCCGCAAATGGGCTTCCAGTTTGCCGCGTTCCTGCTCGGCTTGTTGGCGCTCTCTAATTTCATCCTGAAGACGATTGACGGCTTCCCTCAGTTCAAACGTTCTTTCTTCAACCCGTTTTTCCAGTTCCTGATGGGTCTTTCGGAGTTCCCTATCGGCCAGTTCTATTTCTCCGGCTTTCGCTTCCAACTCGGTATATTGCTTCTGCAGTTTCTCCCGATTCTTTTTTAACTGGGCTACCATGGTAGAAGTCAGGAAGGCTATCACGAAAAGGGTTATACTGACGGCCAGGACGATGGCAAACAGATCGGGACCGGGAAGAGGGGGGGTTCCCTGGAGGTCCATGTGGGGGAGAAACCCGTAGTACTCCAGGGCCATTGCCGCACCTAATGATCCTGATGAAAACCCGGCCACGACAAAAGGGAATCTTGGTGAGGCGATGACGCCCAAATAGGCGATTAAAACGGCATAAATGGGGCTCAAATAAAGGGCCCTGGGTCCTCCCAGAAAATAGATAATCGTCGTATATCCGATCACCTCCAAAAGGTTGAGAAATATGGACAGGTATTCATAGATACGCCGGCTTTGGGTTTTTCTCAGGATCAATAAATAAGGGACATTAATGATGATGAGGATCAGTACGACCGAACTGATTCCGAAGATATGCTCATTTTTTAAAATATCGACACAATAAGCGGCAAAGGCAAAGATCCAGATAAAAAAGCTGGCCCCTGCCCGTATAAAGGCACCCAGTTTTGCCCGGTTATAGCCACGGATCAGTTGATCCGGATTTAACCGGGTACCACCATGGTCCTGATGAGTTTTAGTCTTTTTCACCTGATTACCGAAAGTTTGATAAAATCCTATTGTTGGGGCCTTCAACTGTTTTTTCGGTTAAACTATAAAAAACTTTAATAAAAACCAGCCAATAGGTCAATTCTTTTTTAGGGTTTCGAAATACTTTAGGAGAAATGCATAAAGAAAATAATGGAGCACAAAAGCATTTATCATCTCAACAAATGGGGTTATACTGAATTCACAAGTCTTATGGGGCGCCAAGGAACAGGAAAAAGGATTCGGGGACGATAGGCAAGGGGCTATGGGCAATGGGGTTAAAGGCTTTATTTCTTGATTATTTCTTAACTGTTGCCTATTGCCTTGGTAATTTTTTTCTATTTTCGCACCCTATTTTCTCGTAAAGATTCCGGAATGGAAGGAACAAGGGATTCCATGGTTAAAATTCTTATTGTCTATCACTCCCAAAGCGGCAATACCCGAAGGATGGCCGAAGCCGTGGCCAAGGGAGCAGGGGAAATCGAAGGGGTCACGGTCATTCTAAAAAGGGCTTTCGAGGTTATGGAAGAAGACCTGATTGATTGCGATGGGCTGGTGATCGGTTCCCCTGAATACTTCGGTTATATGTCCGGGGCGGTAAAAGACCTCTTTGATCGGACCTATGAAAAGGTCAGAGGACATAAAAAGATCTTCCGAAAACCCTATGCCGTCTTTATCAGCGCCGGAAACGACGGACTGGGGGCCTTGATGCATATCGAAAAGATCGGTCTCGGTTATCAATTTAAAAAAGCCCATCAGCCCCTTATCGCCAAAGGTCCGGTCACCGATGATATCCTGGCCCAATGTGAAGACCTGGGCCGGACCATCGCCGCCGGCTGTGAGGCGGGGATTTATTGACTTTTGCCGGCTTCAGATCTTTGGTCTGGTTGTTGATGATCGTTGTGGCATTTCTGCCCTGTCATTTCGCAATTCCGTAATATTGAACATGGATAGCGAGTGCATTCCCCGCAACAAGCTGCGGGGTTAGTGAGCGAACTACCAAAAATAAACTTTACCTTGCATGGAAGATTCCCCGCACCTTGGTGTAAGGAGCTTCAATTTTTCCCAAGAGAATCTAATAAAGGCCTTGGTTCCTCTCAATAATCCTGAGTATTTCCCTCGGCCTTTTTCCCTTTTCGATTGACTTTAACGGTTGGATGGGGAAAGATTATTTCCCGGTTTATCGCGCTCATGAAGGGTGCGCTTTTTACTGTGCCGTTTCCTTGGATGGAAATTTTGGGAGATCATCATCGTTCATAGGTATAATCATGTATAATAAACTGAACCCGGACCTCATAGAACAACTCCGTAAAATCGTCGGAAAAGATCAGATTCTGATCGATGAAGAACGAATGGAACCCTATAGCCACGACAAAGTCGTCGGACTAAAGGCCGACCCTGAAGTGGTCGTCAAGGTGGACACCAAAGAGCAAATCAGAGAAATATTTCAACTGGCCCAACGGGAGAGGGTCCCAGTCACTCCAAGGGGTGCCGGATACGGTTTGAGTGGAGGAGCAGTTCCGGTACGGGGCGGCATCGTGCTCTCAGTGGAAAAAATGAACCGCATTTTGGAAATCGACAAAAAAAATTTGATGGTCACCGTTGAACCCGGCGTGATTACCGGCGATATTCATCGGGCCGTGGAAGCCGAAGGGCTTTTCTATCCACCGGATCCGGCAAGTCTTGATTCCTGTACCATCGGGGGAAACATCGCTGAGGACGCCGGCGGACCGAGGGCCGTCAAGTACGGGGTAACCCGTGGCTATGTCTGCGGGCTGGAAGCCGTCTTGCCGTCAGGCGAAATTATTGACTGCGGGGGTAAGCTGGTAAAAAACGTGACCGGATACAACCTGATTCAGTTGTTGATTGGTTCCGAGGGCACCCTGGCCGTGGTGACCAAAATTATTCTCAGACTCCTGCCGCTGCCAAAGATTCAAATTGATCTCCTGGTGCCTTTTGATAACTTTCAGTCGGCCGCCGATACCGTATCGGACATTATCGGCCACCATATTGTTCCCACCACTATTGAGTTTATGGAACAAGACAGCCTGAAGGCCGTGGAGAGGCTGCTCAAAAAACAATTCCCCTTTAACGACGCCTCAGCCCAACTCCTTATCCAGCTTGACGGCAACCGCCAAGAGGCCGTTGATGCCGATGTGGAAACCGTTGGAACCCTTTGTCTTGAGCACGGTGCCCGTGATGTCCTGGTGGCCAAGGATCGTCCGACCCGCTTGAGATTGTGGGAAGCCCGCAGGATGATTATCGAAGCGCTTAACTTTGAGAGTCCCATCAACCATATGGAAGATGTGGTGGTGCCTCGCTCTCAGATTCCGGCCCTCCTAAAAGGAATAAAAAAAATCGCCTCTGATTATTCTCTCAGGATAATCAGTTTTGGTCACGCCGGGGATGGCAATGTTCATGTCAATGTGTTGAAAGATCAGATTTCGGACGCGCATTGGGAAGATCTCGTTCCGACGGTTGCTGAAAAAATTTATCGTTTGACCCTGACCTTGGGAGGCACCATCACCGGGGAGCACGGCATTGGATATACCCGCAGACGCTACCTCCCTCTTGCCCTGGATGAGTCTCAGATAGCCTTGATGCGAAGCATAAAAACGGCTTTTGATCCCAACCACATTCTAAATCCGAGCAAAGTCCTGCCCTAGTCTTGGGTAAGCCGAAATCAAACGGAAGGTCGGGAATATCAGCCTGATGCCCCCGGATTACCTAATGAACCAATTTCTCTTTCAATACCAGAGCCTAAGGTATTTCAATCTCCAACGATTATATTTTGCTTGATGGGTTCCTTGGACTTGGCCGGCAATTGGTGAGCATTGGGTCTGGGTCAGGGTCTATTTTTGATTTGAGAATACTTCACCAGACCATACATGGCCCGGGCGCATTCACTGGGACTGTTATACATAGGTATCCTGGCGATTTTTAATATTTCCGACACCGCATCCGAAACAAACCATCTTTGGGTGATAATCGGTTTATGGTACTTTTGGGGGATTTGACAGAAGCAATCAAAGGCGGTCATCATGGCTTTTTTCTGTTCAAAAAAGGATGAAGAACTATAATTCCGGTCGGTCGGTACGTTGGTGATAACCCCATCGATATATTCAAAGGAAGCCAGCATTTCAGCCACGCGGACTTCCTCCATCGTTTCCGAACCTCCGGCAGCGAAATCGACCGGGTTTTTAGGCGTTGGCGCGTGGGGGGGTAAAAGTTTCTTGATTTTTAATTTATCCTCCTCAGTGAATTCAGGCGCATCAATTCCCAATGAGGCCAAAGCATCCATGAGGGCGACGCCTTGTCCCCCGCTGCCGATAATGGCTATTCTTTTACCCCGGGGTAACGGCTGGGTGATCAAGGCTTCAGCCATGATAAAAAGGTGCTCGATTTCTGATACCCTGATCACCCCGGTTTGTTTGCATACGGCATCGAAAATTTCATCAGAACCGGCAATGGAGGCTGTATGCGACAGGGTAGCTCTGGCGCCCAAACCGGTTGACCCCCCCTTAAAGATCAGAATAGGCTTTATTTTTGAGGCCTTCCTCGCCGATTCAAAGAATCTTCGGCCGTCCTTCATCCCCTCTACATAGATGGCAATCACCCTGGTATCATCATCCTGCACCAGATAATCAAGATAATCGGCAATCTTAAGATCGGCCTGGTTGCCGATGCTGATGAATTTACTCAAGCCGAACCCTTTTAAGGTGGCAGCCATCGTGGCAACACCTCCAAAGGTGCCGCTCTGACTGATAAACCCCAAGGAACCCGCAATCGGCATAGGCATCGACCAAGCGTTCAGGCCGACGGCCGAAGTCCATATGCCGTTCCCATTGGGACCGACGAATCGAAGTCCCCCGGACCGCGCGATCCGGGTGGTCTCTTCTTCCAGGGCCTTTCCTTCCTCACCGGTTTCGGCAAAATCGGCCGAAATAATGACACCGCCTTTGATCCCTTTTTTTATGCATTTCCGCATGACCCCCGGCATCTGGGCGGCCCTTACGGTAAATATGGCCAGATCAACAGGATCAGGGATTTCGAGAACGTCGGGATAGGCGGTAAGCCCGGAGATTTTCGTTTCGGTCGGGTTTACCGGATAGATCCTACCGCGATAATCAGAGGACAGGACCTGGTTGACGATCCGGCCTCCCCACTTGGCCAAATTATTGCTCGCCCCGATAATGGCGATGGATTTTGGTTTGAAAATGGGATCAAGCTGTTCAACAATATCTTTTGCCATCCGGTACTCCTAAAAAAAGATAAATTTACTCTCACGTTGAAGTCGATATCTTCCGGTCCAAATCAGTGCTCTTTGGACCTTTCCTAAGTCTTTAGTATTATCCCATAGGAAAGAAGGGGTTTCAAGTCCTACATTCAGATTGAAGCTCCCTGCACCAAGGTGCAGGGAATCTTCCAGGCACGGAAAGGGTTTATTTGTTGTAGTTCGCTCGCTAACCCACGCAGCAAGCTGCGGGGAATGCGCTCGCTATTCCTGTTCAACAAAAGGGAGGGGGTCAATTCTTTCAAATGGACATTCTTTTGTCCTTGGTTCATTAAGCAATGTAGTAAACTATTCTTCGGTTGCTGCTTCATGCTTTTCTTTGATCTCACTTTTTTTAGCTTTAACTGCTTCCAGAGCTGACTCAAGTTTTAATTTTCTTGCAACCTTAATATTTTTCTTTTCGTCCTGTGCTCTATTAAAGACTTGTCTCATAAGAGTGAGTAAGGCTTTCCAGATCATATCAATGCTCCATTCTTAGGTTGTTCAACTTAATAATAAAGGGGACGGTCCCCCTTAATCTTAATCTTATCTTTCTGTCTTCAATAATCCACTTCTTTGTTCTTTCGATCACACTGCTGACCGAACTGTATTTGTGGAAAAATAAATCTGTCTCCTTTTCTGAAAAATAATTTGTCCATATGAAAAATTTGACCACGATACGACGAATAAATGATACCTAAGAGTCAAGAGCAGACTTGATAATCATATAAAAGGCACCTCGCGCATACCGAGAAAAGAGGTTTCATGGTATGTAAGGGAAAGAGCATCAATCAAACCCT
>MGQB01000033.1 GCA_001797675.1 Deltaproteobacteria bacterium RBG_13_43_22
GCTAAAAACTTTCCTCTTCTTCATCGGACACTCCTTTCGGCTCTATTGTACCCATTTTTAAGTGTCCGTCAATCTGGGGGAGGTTCACGTTTGCGTCTCTTTTCGCTATGGGCGGCAAAGGCCATTGCATCAATACTTCCGAATTGAAATATTTCCCGCAGTTGACGCCCCACCGGCCTCCCGTTGACTAATGGTTGTTTTTGTTTCCCACTCTTTTCTTTAAATCCAGATTATCAAGCGGACTTCTTATCCTACCAATGTTTCGGGTGCTGACGTGGGTATATATTTCTGTTATCATCTCTAGTATTCCGTCGGTTTTCGGGAAGCTCCAGTGCTTTTCTGTCGGATGCCAGCGGTGGCCGGGGAAGGTTTTAGGTTTGGCTATCAGTTGAGGATCGTAGGTGAAGTCAACGGGTGTTTGCTCGGGTGGATCTTTTGAGATATGGATCCAGGCCATGAATCTCCTTAAGATCTAAAGAAAGGTATTTATAGAAGTAAAACTGTAAGAAATATTATAACATAACTGTCTAATTTGTAAAGAAATTTATTAAGAGGCATTTATTCTTTGATTTCATACTCCTTTTGCAATGCTGTAAAATAAAGGAAAAGGCGGATGAGGGCCGGATCGAGGGAGCGGGCGTGGGCCAGCATTTCCCGGTAGGCCAGCAATTGTCCCCGGTACAAATCGGCCTGCTCCTGTAAGAAGGTTTCGACTGTCATCCCTTCCGGAAGAGGGGTGGTCTTATAATCCACCAGGAACCACTTTTGACCGTCAAAAATGATACGGTCAATCACTCCGCTTCTCACCGTGTGTTCATCTACCTGATCTTCCAAGGCCCATTCGCAAGCGGAAAAGGGGTGATCGCCCCGGAGAATAAAGGCGCAGAAGTCTTCCTTTCGGCAGGCGACCACTTCCGCCAATATCCGGGGGGCCATTTCCTGGGCCGCTTCATCCCCTATGCCTTCTGCCATCAGGGCTTGGACCAAAGACTTTTCCGTGGGAAGGTCCTTTCCCCTCCCCAGGTGTTCCAATATCCGATGGATAACCGTACCCCGGGCCATTCCAAAAGGCCCTTTGAATTCTTCCTGGAGAAAATGTTCAGTCTGATCGGTTTCTTCCGGAAACAGGTCCTCTTCATGGAGTCCCGAAGGCAGGATGATCCGGTAGGGAACCGGTTCGGAAACAAAGTCCAAAGGAAGGAACTCTTTTTTCATTATCGGTTGGGTTAGCTCTTTAACCTCCTCTGGGAATTGCGGGTCATATTCGATCTCCAGAAATTTTTCTTTGCCGGGATGGTTAAAAAGATACTCCAGCAGGGAATGTTTCGGGGCCTTTTCTTCCTCATCCTTCCCGGAAAAAAGGCCGCTCAGGCAAAGGTTCTTTTTGGCCCTGGTCAGGGCCACATAGTAAAGCCGCTTGGCCTCTCCCAGGGCGCGTGCTTTTTTCAGGTCCTTCAGGAGTCCCAAAACCCCCGGATCGTCTTGGGTCCGGCGATCCGGTTTTAAACCGATCAGGTGTTCTTCCCTTTCTCCGGGCAGCCGCTCCAAAATATAGGGAAGATCCTCTCTTTGGCTTCCCTCCAGGGGATTGCGGTCCAGGTGAGGCAGGAAGACGGTATCGAACTCCAGGCCTTTGGCATGATGGACGGTCATGATGGTCACTTTGGAGCGGGAGGCCAAAGGATCCGGCGGGGCATAGGCCGAAGCCAAAAGAAATTCCAGGTGGGATAAGGTTTCTTCCGGTAAGCCTTTTTCCGCCTGAAATAGAAGTTGCAGAAACTGCCGGCCGTTTCGAACACCGGACAGGCCGTAACGTCCGGCCACCTGCTCCGGACCGGATAACTCTTCCCAGATCTTCTGCACCACCCGATGCAGGGGGAGACGGCCGACCTGTTTTTGATAATGGTTAAAAACCGTTCCAAGCTTTTTCACAGACTCCTGGGCTTGCGGCATTTGAGCAAAGGACATGACTTTCTCGGCAAAGGATGGCTCTGGAAGTCGGGAGATTTGAAACAGATCATCCAATCCCACCCAACACCAGGCCGAACGTACCAATGAAGCCCAGGCCAGATCATCCTGGGGTCGAACCAGAGCCCGGGTCAGGGAAAGCAGATCCTGAACCTCCGGCCGATCTTCCAGATTGAGCCCTTCCTGCACCTGGACCTGTAATCCTTGCTCATAAAGGGCTTTGAGGTATAGGGGCAGATGGGTGCGGGCAAAAAGCAGGATGCCTATCGAACCCGAACGGGGATCTTGAGCGGTTTGGTTTACTGCCCCGGCCAACCAGGCCGCTTCTTTGAGCCGTGACGCATTGGAATCCTCTTCTTTACTGAAAAGGGCCAGCTTGATCGTACCGGGCTCCATGCTCAACATTTCCGGCGCCGGTTGCGCTTCCAGGAAGGGGACCTCATCGACTTCCCGGTTGGGAAGGGCCATAATGGTTTTGGAAAAGAGATCGTTTGTGAAGGCAATGAGTTCTTTCCGGGACCTGAAATTGGTGCTGATATTAAACGATTTCAAAGGCAATAGGCCCTGACCCGGCAGGGGAAGGCCGTTTTTGGCCTTCATGAAAAGGGAGACCTCGGCCTTGCGGAATCCATAGATGGATTGTTTGGGGTCCCCGACGATAAAAAGGGTCCGGCCGTCGCCCGGGCTCCAGCCGGCACAAAGATATTGGATCAGCAGCCATTGGTTCAGGCTGGTATCCTGAAATTCATCCACCAGGATATGGTTGATTCGTTGATCGAGAATGAGCTGCAGGTCCGTGGGGGCCTCATCGCTGCCCAGGACCCGCAGGGCAGCCTGTTCCAGTTCGACAAAGTCGATGACGCCGCGGTTCCGGCATAACCGGCGGTAATGATCCACCACCTGACTGATTAGCAGGATCAAATCAAAAAGCAAGCCCACATCGACCGGCGAGGTTTCCGGGGAAGGGAATGATTTGATTTTGTGCAGCGATTCCACAATCGATTGAGGCAGGGATTCCAGATAATCCGCCCAGGGAGTTTGTTTAAATCCGGAATAAAATCCCGTTTTGGGACCGAATTGTTTTCGGGCCGTGCCGTTCTTGGTGGTGCACAGCTCGGCTATCCCCTGCCAGGCCGGAAGATCCGCCCAATTGCTGCCGGGCAGATGGACCGGCAATTGAGCGGCTATGGCCGCCCCTTTGGCAACCAGATGATCATAATAAAGGGTCCAATGCCGCCCGAGGTCGGTGGATTCCAGATTTGTTTTTAATATCTGCAGATGACGGCCTATTAAAAATCCCAATCGTTCTTTTAACACCAGGTCCAGGTGAACCGGGTCGGGGTGTCCCTGGACGACCTTGAGCAGATCCGTGAGCAGGTCTCTTTGAGCGGTTAATTGAGCCAGATCGGAGGAAAGGGCCTTCCAGTTGTTATTAAAATAGAGAAGAATCCTTTCCAGGGCCTTTCGGTTTGGATCGAAGGGAGATAAGGCCATCAGGGTCTTTTGGGTGAGTCCGAGTGATTCCCGGATTAATTCATCCTGTTCTTCCTCGGCCAGGATGACCGCTTCCAGAGGGACCTGGGCTTCGACCGGGGCCTGTTTGATGATTTGATTGCAGAAACTGTGAAAGGTCGTGATCTGCAGACCGTCAGAGGCCTGGATGAGATGTTGGTGGATTTTATGTTTTTTCAGGGCGTTCCGGGCGGACAGCAAGAGTTCATTTATCCAATCAGAATCAGAAACAGCATCCGTCTTGGCCTGATGAAGGATAGTCTGGATCCTTTCCTGCATTTCATTGGCCGCTTTATTGGTAAAGGTCAAGGCCAGGATTTCCCGGGGATGGTTCACTTGAGCCAACAAGTGGATAAAACGGGCGGTTAACAAAGAGGTCTTCCCGGCCCCGGCCGGAGATTCCACATGGAAGCTTTCTTCGGGGGAAAGGACCAGATTACGGATAGAGAGATCGGGTAATTGTTTAGTCATGGATAGTGCGATAATAGGATTCAACTTTCAAATTTCGGATTGCGGAATAAAGAACCCTTTTTTCATGTTTTGTAATTCCCATGGACTTTTCAGGTTGATTTTTTTTCGCCGAACGCCGAACGCCGAACGCTGAACACCGAACGTTTTTTCCTTTTCCCTTTTCAACTTTGAGCTGATTTCCTGTATGTGCACATGCCTTTATATGGACAATACGTGCAGGCCCCTTGATTCTTTCCTCTGGGTTCCGGCCTGGGATCAGGCGAAAAATCACCCTCCTTTATTATATTTCCGATCCGGCCGATTTCTTTTTCCCAGTCCGACAAACAGGTCTCCCAATGCGAGGCCTCCGGCCAGGGTTCCCTCATGGCCAATTCACCCTCTGATTTAAGGCCGACATATCCGGCCCGGAATCCCAGCAGGGATTTTTTTTGCCATTCGGGCAGGGCTTTCAACGCCAGGAGATACAAGGGTAACTGGGGGGCCAGGAAATTTTTGCTGATGTCGCCGGGCGGGGGGATAGTGCCTGTCTTGTAGTCCCAGCAGCAGACCTCGACCAGGGTTTCGTTAAGGTCGATCCGGTCAATGCGGCCTCGAACAGAAAACGACCAGGAGGGAAAGTGGAGATCAAAAAAGGAGATTTCCTCCTTTTCCCAGCGCCAGCCCTTTTCCCAGCGTGCCCTTTCCATTTCCATCCAGGTACCCAAAAGCCCGCCCAGCCCTTCCTCTTCACCGAGGAGTCGCCATTTTTCTACGAGCCAGTGAGGATTATTGGATTTATCTTTGAGCCCTTCCTGTACACAGTGTGCCAATACGGTTTGAACCGCCTTCTGGTCGGTAAGGGGGATTGCCTCCCGCCGCAAGGTTTTGGTTATTAAAGCCAGGATCTGATGTAAGGTTTCGCCCTTTTCCAAGGGAGAAATTCCTATGGTAATTTCCTCCAGAGGAGCGATTCGCAGCAATCGCTCGGCAAAATATTTAAAGGGGCAGGCCAGAAGCGTTTCCACTGCGGTGACAGAAAGGGTTGAGGTCAAAAGAGGCGATTCAACTCCCCCTGGTCGAGGGGGAAATTTTTCCGGCGTGGTTTCCGGGCGATTGGAAATCACAGGGACTGGTGAGAGGGATGATTCCAAAGGTGGATAGGGCAGGGGATAATTTTGTATCCCCTGAATGGTTTGTTGGAGCCATTCGGCCCGGGACCAGACTATTCCTGGAGCGGTCCAATAATTTCGCTCCGCCTTTTCAGGATGAGTCGGCCAAAAGGGTGACGGAGGAACCGGATCTCCTTTTTCTTCTTCCGGTCGGGTCAGCGTCATTTTTGGGGAAACGGTTTTGAGATGAGAAAAAGCAACCCGGGCAAAATCAAACTGGCTTTTTAAAGTCGCCCCTTGAACCACCCGGCGTTCTTCCGGGGACAGAAAAGGAAAAGTTCGAACCGGCTGAGGCAGACTGCCCTTGGAAAGACCGGTCAGAAAGAGACGATCAAAGGCCAGTCCCCTGGCCTCGATCAGGCCCAGAACCTGTATACCGGCATGCTCATAACCGGGTTCATTAACCAGGGTTTGACTAAGCAGGGTTTTCAACCAGGTGAAAAATCGGGAACCGTCCAATGCTTCGTCCTTTAAATCGTCGGCCAGATTCTTCAGGCATTGCTGAAGGTGTTTGTAGACCCCTTCTTCGCCCGGAAGGGCAATGGCCGGAAAACCGAGGCGTCGCCAGCAATGGGACAGGGATTCCACCCAATGGACAGGGCTCTTTAGAGGTGAATTCAAGCTTTTTAACAGGGACACCAGGGTTTCTTCCGAAGGGTTCATATCGGATAAGCCGGAAAAATGGTGATGAGTAAGACATTGAACAAGGGCATCCATTCCCGAATCGACGGAATCCCTCCGCCAGAGCAGGTCCGCCTGGGCCAGTTGAGGGTGATGCCTACTCCATTTTCGATAGTAAGGGGAAAGGAGCAGAGAAAGGAGCAAGGTCCGGGGTTCTCCTTCCAGAAAAAGGCGCAAGGGCAGGAGCCCCGCCTGGGTCAAAGGATGATCCCATAGGGACTGACCCAGGGAAATGTTGTAATTTCCCGCTTCCTCGTCAATCGAAGGGCCGATGAGTTCCCGGAAAGCGGAAATGATTAAAGGCGCATACTGGGAAAGATTGGGCACTACAATCCCGATCCGATGCAAGGGGACCTGCCTAGCGGCCAATAAAACCTGCTCAGCCAGCCAGACCACCTCTTCTTCCTGATTAGGCAGACTGACGGCTGAAAGATCCGGTTCCTGATTGCTCTTGGTTAAGCAGGAAAACGCTCCAAATCGTTTTTTTAAAACCTTCAACAGGTCCGATTCGATAGGGGCAGGGAATTCAAATCCCATGAGTAAAATCTTTTCAGATAGACTTCGAGTCCCGATGATCTTTGGGTTAAGTATTTTTATGGGGAGTACGGAGGGATGGATGAACCCCTGGTCGGAAAGCCCTTGTTCAAAGCGCCGGAAGATCTTTTCCCGCCAGGCCATGAGGGGGGTGGCATACCCGTTGGCCAAGGAAGGGATTTTATCTCTAATCCTTACCCGATAGGTTTCATCCAAGAATTGATAAAGCTGAATATCCGCTGAAAGCCCCTCGGGCAGATTGAGACTTTGAACGGTTTGTTCCCAAATTTGCAGAATTTTTATTGGAGAGGGCAGGGTTTCTTCCGGCCAGGAATCCCGCCAGGTTTCCTGAAGCCAGGCGTTCAAGCTCAGAATCTTAGGAGGCAGCCAGCCGGAATACCCTTTTTTAATCCGGTCCTGGCGGAAGGAATGGCGCAACTGCCGGGCCAGCCGCCCGCCGGAGGTCAGGATCAAGGTCCGTTCATCGGCCTCGGCAACAATCCCGGCCTGTAAGGCTTCGGTGGTTGGTGCAAGCCAATCAGCCATGTGAATTTATTTCCCTATTTTTAGTCCTGCTGCTCGCGGGCACAAACGGCGTTAAAAATGATTTCGCTAATACCGAACTTGAACCACGAACATAATTTTCCCTGGATTCAATGTGGATAATACCGGCGGTTTCTAGTGGCGATCGGATGTTTTCTCCCACAATTCTTTTTGTGACCTTTGTTCTTCCAGGTTGATCTGTCCTTGCCCCATTCTTATGGCTTTTTCCAAGATATTCGGTTCGTAAAAAAAGACCCCATTTCCCGTTGAAAAAACATATAAATGGTCCGTTTTGTATTCAAATGAAGAAAGACTGCGATCTGTGCTAAAGCTTCGGATAATCTTTCCCTGGGGATATTTTTCTTTTAAGGTTCTGGGTACCGTTTCCGGGAAATATTCCGGATGATCCTTGAAAAAAATCACCCTCCCAAAAAACTTTCCTTCAAAAGCGTATCCGTAAAGCCGGCCCGGTTTTGAAGGATCGGTTGAACTGAGCAGGGCCTTCAGTTTTCCTATTCTAACTTTTAAGGATTTGGTCAGTGCATATTGGAGTTCAATTTCTGGCCGATCCTTATCTTCCTGGATCCGGCCCGCTTTATTTTTTTCCTTAAAGGCCTGATTTAATTCTTCCAGATTCAACCCCCAGGGGAGAGGTGTCCAGTCATCCCCATAGGTCGCACCCATTCCGAAAAAAAAGAAGAATAAACCAATATAAACGATCAACCGGATTTTTACTGTCCTTTCCTTATAACCTTTATTCTTTTTTTGATTCTTCATGCGCAAGGCCTCCACATTCCTTACCAGGGTTTACCCGTTCGATTCTTAAACGCTTTTTTTTCCAGATATCCTCCCGGGAAATAATTTTCTTTAGACAATACTTCATTCCTTTTGGTCATGCAACCGGCAAGTTATCCCTCCCTTCCGTTTTTGAAAATTTTTCGAAAAAAGTCAGATGGATCAAAATTTCAGACCGGGATAAAATTCCCTTGACAAAAATCTTCCGATTATGATTAAAATACAACCTTTATTTATAATACCCCAAGAGTATTAAGGAACAGAACGATGACAGAAGTACGATTCCATGGTCGGGGTGGACAAGGGGCGGTTACTTCCGCTGAATTAATAGCCTTGGCCGCGATTGATGAAGGGCAGTTTGCCCAGGCCTTTCCCAGTTTTGGACCGGAGCGCCGCGGGGCACCGGTAGTGGCTTTTCTGCGGGTCAGCAAAGACCAGATCCGCATCCGTTCCAAGGTCTATCAACCGGACATCGTGGTGGTGCTCGATCCAACCCTGATGGATATCGTGGATGTTTCCTCCGGGTTGAAACCTAAAGGCATCCTGGTGATCAATACGGCCAAGACCTGGGAACAAATCCGTAAAGACTATGGGTTCAAAGGCCGGCTGGCTGTGGTGGATGCCGACCGGATTGCTATGGAAGAGATGAAAGTGCCGATTACCAATACAACGATGTTGGGGGCCTTGATTCGGGCGGCTGGAATTACCCGGTTAGAATCCATGGACAGGCCTCTGGATGCTCGTTTTGGAAAGATTGCCGAAAGGAACAAAAAGGCCATGCAACGGGCCTTTGACGAAACCATTATCAAGGAGTAACGAGCGTGGCTAAAATAGATGCCCTTCATCCCTGGAAAGAGGTCCCTCTGGGCTGTGCTATCTTGGAAGCGGGCAATTCCCGGCAGTTTAAAACCGGAGATTGGCGCTCCAAGATACGGCCGGTGACCGACCAGGAAAAATGTATTAAATGCGGGATGTGTTGGATTTTTTGCCCGGACATGGCTTATAACCAGAGAGCCGACGGTTTTTATGACTGGAACAGCTACTACTGCAAAGGATGCGGTATCTGTGCCCGGGAATGCCCCAAAGAGGCCATCCAAATGATTGCGGAGGAAGAGTAGATATGCCCATTCAAAAAGGCATGGAGGTTTCCATTGCCGTCAGTGAAGCGGTCAAGTTGGCCAATGTCGATGTGATCTCGGCCTATCCCATCACGCCTCAAACCCATATTGTGGAACACCTTTCCGAGTTGGTGGCCGATGGAGAACTTAAAGCCGCTTTTATTCCCGTTGAATCGGAACATTCGGCCTTGAGTGCCGCCGTTGGGGCCGCTGCTGTTGGAGCACGGGCCTATACAGCCACCAGTTCCCAAGGGCTGGCCCTGATGCACGAAATCATGTTTGTTGCTTCAAGCATGAGAATACCTTTGGTCATGACCGTAGTTAACCGGGCCCTTTCGGCACCCATCAATATCTGGAACGATTTGAGCGATATCATGGCCCAACGGGATTGCGGCTGGGTGCAGCTTTTTGCCATTAACGGACAGGAGGCCGTGGACTTGACCTTGCAGGCTTTCAAGATCGCTGAAGATCCAAGGGTTTTACTGCCGGTGGCGGTCAACCTGGACGGTTTTGTTTTGAGTCATGTAATTGAACCGATTGAACTGCCCGATCAGGAAGCGGTTGACCGCTTTTTGCCGGTATTTAAACCGACCTTGCGTCTTGACCCGGATCAGCCTGTTTCCATGGGGGCTTTCGGCAGTCCGGAAGTCTTTATCGAAGTGAAAAAACAGGTTGAGGAGGCCTTGATCGGCTCTCAGAAGGTGGCGGCGGAGGTTTGGAAGGATTTTGGTGATATATTCGGCCGGACCTATAAACCAGTGGAATCCTATAAGGCCAAAGGGGCCGAGATCCTCCTGGTGACTATGGGCAGTATCACCGAAACCGCTATGACGGCCGTGGATTCCATGCGTGAGAAAGGGCGGAAGGTAGGACTGATCCATATAAGACTCTGGCGTCCCTTCCCATTTAAAGAATTTTTTCAGGCCATTCGAGAGGCCAAGTGCCTGGCTGTGGTGGACCGGGCCTTGGTGCCGGGTGGTGTAGGCGGGCCGGTGGGTCTGGAAATCAAATCCGCCCTTTTTGAAAAAAAGGAACGGCCGTATGTGGCTGAGTTTGTTGCCGGACTGGGTGGCCGGGACCTGACCGTGGAGGTCTTTGCCGAAATGGCGGCCAAGGCCGAACGATATGCGAAAACCCAAAAAGAGATGCGTTACGAAATGATCGGGGTGCGAGAGAAATGATTACCGAAGACTTAAAGGATTTCAAAAGATTTACGCCCAAGACCCTGCCCAAAGAAGAACCCCTGGTATCCGGACACAGGGCCTGTCAGGGTTGCGGGGAAGTTCTGGCCTTGCGTATGGTGGCCAAGGCCATCGGCAGTCCCATGATTGCCGTCAGCGCCACCGGGTGCATGGAGATCATTTCCTCTCCCTATCCCCAAACCGCCTGGGCCGTGCCCTGGATCCATGTGGCCTTTGAAAATGCCGCAGCGGTGGCTTCCGGTGTGGAAGCCGGTCTAAAGACCCTGATGGCCAAAGGGCGTATCCCGGAGAAAAAGATCGCCGTGGTGGCCTTTGCCGGGGACGGCGGAACCGCGGATATCGGACTTCAATCCCTATCCGGGGCCATGGAACGTGGTCATGATTTTCTCTATGTCTGTCTGGACAACGAGGCCTACATGAATACCGGTATCCAGCGTTCCAGTGCCACCCCTTTTGGGGCCATGACCACCACTTCCCCGGCCGGGAAAATCACTGCCGGTCAAACAACCTGGAAGAAGAATCTGCCGGCCATTATGGCTGCTCATGACGTCCCTTATGTAGCCACGGCTTCACCGGCCTATTATCTGGACCTGATGAACAAGGCCAAAAAAGCGGCCATGATTAAAGGGCCGGCCTATCTCCATGTCTATTCCCCTTGTCCGACGGGCTGGCGACATGGAACGGATCTGGCTATTGAAGTCAGCCGTTTGGTAGTGGAAACCAATATCTTTCCCCTGTTTGAAGTCATTGAAGGGAAATATGTGGTCCGGAAAAACAATAAACCCAAACCGGTGGAAGAATATCTGAAACAGCAGAGGCGCTTCAGCCACCTGACCCCGGAATTAATCCAGACTATTCAGACAAGGGTGGATGCGGAATATGCAAGACTGCTTAAAATGGAGGGAATGACAGAATCAACCCCAACCAAAACGGAGACAAAAGAAGAATAATTTTATATAATTAACCACTTGGAAAAAATATTTTCTATTCCGAAATCCGCCATCTAAAATCCAAAATTGTCAGTATTCCCCGGTAGCTCAGTCCCGCTTTTAGCGGGATTTCGCTGGGGCTCAATCGAGGGGTACGGGTGGCTGTTAATCCCGCTGGAAGCGGGATTCGAGTCCGAGAGGTTAACATAGAGAAATAAAGATAAATAATTAAGTATTCCCCGGTAGCTCAGTCGGTAGAGCGGGTGGCTGTTAACCACTTGGTCGGCGGTTCGAGTCCGTCCCGGGGAGCCAAAAAAATCAAAGGCTTAGAGATTAAAGATACTCTAAGCCTTTTTATTACCCAACAGTATACCCAACACAAATCTTTTCACTTAAATAAATCTATTTTTCTATCCTTTTTCTGGATTTTCATCTTTTTCGGGGAGAAGTGGCACGGCATAAATCGGAGCAACTTGATCCTGTTCAATAAAACGCAGGACATCCGGGCATGGATCATTACAGTCATCCCGGATTTCGCAGGTCCCGCATTCATTTTCCAGTTCGCACTTGCGGATTATCCATAACTCACGGTTTTTCTCAATATCATACTTCAGCCCCTGGGTTATCTCATATGCCCGAAAGAAACGCTTTTTTACCGAGTCTTCAGTCATTTTCAACTCGTTGGATATTCGTCCGAAAGTTCTCCTTTCGGTGAAGATTGAACCACTACCTCTCCTTCTGACTATTTCCTTTTTCCGTCTTAAATCCCAAATCTTTAACTGTTCCCATGCTTCATCCCGAAACCTGCTATTATCAATATCCCAATCAAATAACCGATTGGACTTTTTCCTCCCTTCATCAACTAATAATTTTTCCAGGGCTTCATATTTTTCCCCTGCAATCATAAGCTTTCCGTTTTCCAATAACGCCTGGACATCATTAACATTCCAATCAAATAACCCGGAAGAATTTTTACCCCCATCAATGCCTAATACTTCCTCCATAATGGGTTCATATTTTTTCCCTCCATTTAAATATTCCCTTTCGTATTCCAGGAAGGCTTTAAATTCATGCATTAATTGGGTCGGATTTTTCCGAAGATCAATTTTTAATATTCTCTCGAATCGCTCTACATCCCCTGATATTTCCGGCTCATATCTGCGATAGCCCAGTTTTCCTTTTAACCCAGAAGCCAATCCAAATTCTTCAACCCCGGGGGAATAAAACAAGAGCGGAAGCCCTTTGGCAATTAATGGGTGAAGATTGTCCAGATCTTTTCCTGGATATAAAAGGCTAAGAATTTCCGATGTGGCTGCTCCCCAATATTCCTGCGTAATGGTAATGAAGCGTTCAAAAAAACCAAATTCAGCGGCCCGCCCTCCAAAGAAAGGTACTCCTTGCGCGTTTAACACGATTAACCGTTTCAGGTAGTCATCCTGCGATTCATCAGGCAATCGAAGTTCTTTTATTGTTGAATTGGGATCTTTTGAGAGGGTCTCGTAAAAATCAATAAATCTAAAGTTCCTTTTGACGATAGCCAATTTCAATTTGGCAATTTCGAAATCCTTTTCCTTAAATGTATACCCGGAAATAACTTGGTCAGGAATCCAGCTTTTTGACATAACCTGCCTCCACTCTGCGATGCCTTTGGTTTCTCCAGGAGACTCGGAAGTGAATTGCGGATTTTCGGCCGGTCCGCCTATTCCTGGAAATCTTATAAACACAATAATTAATTTTTTAACGGTCTGATCTTGCCAATAGCTGAGCGGACATCCCCTTGATCCACCTACCAGAGAAAGTCCCTTCGCGTATAGGGAAGGGACTTCAG
This sequence comes from Deltaproteobacteria bacterium RBG_13_43_22, assembly GCA_001797675.1. Lineage (GTDB taxonomy): Bacteria > Desulfobacterota > RBG-13-43-22 > RBG-13-43-22 > RBG-13-43-22 > RBG-13-43-22. Next base: position 12,730 of record MGQB01000033.1, read on the forward strand.
TCGCCCAAGGATGCCTCAAGATCAAGGCTCTGAAGAGTAATCTTGAGAGGTGGTGTGTCAGTTGGGTGGGGGGCTGTTTTCTTAGTCCTGGGAAGCCAGTAAGGGAGTCCCAATATGATATTGTTGCCATTCCTAATCAAATCAATGAAATGTATTATCCCTTAAGAGGTTATTCTTGTCAAGTTGTGGCGGAGAGGTTTTTTTGTCGAGTTCACTGACCAAATCCTTGGAATCGATGAATTCAGAAAATTGAAGATTTGTCGTTGAAACTGAGCATAGTATAGTAAGGTGAATCACGCCCGCGAGAGACTCGACTACCACAGTAAAGGGACTCAAAATCCCCCGACCCTCGCGGTCATGTCGGTTCAATTCCGACCTCCGGCACCAAATAAAAAGAAAATAAATAAAGGACTTAAAGCGTTTTATGGTTTTAAGTCCTTTTCTTTTTTGACTTCGCATCTTGGCTTTATTCGAATTTTGTCCCACCTTTTAGCCGTACGATGGGTTTTTATGTCCAGGCAACCGGATTCATTCCCACCGGTCCCGACCATTTCCATCAAACAAAAAATCCGGACAGGTTTCCCCAACCAGCCCTTAAATTCCAGAGTGTCTTTTGCCTTATGTCCCTTGTTCTGATCGTTTTATTTCAGCTTGGTCTCCTTTGGCTTTTACTTGTCCAAATGAGGTTGCGGGTCTCAGGCCGCCTAAACGGGGTTGGTTGCTCTATCGCCGGGCCTTATTCTCAGAATGGTTTTAGCTGCCCTTGGGTTTTTTAGCTTCGTTGGTTCCCTTCGTTGCCCTGTTTCTATTGCTTTCCGTAGGTCCTTTGCCTTCGTTGTTTTTCTTCGTTTAGGGTGGGCGGCTGCTGCTCCCCGCGCCCCCCTACTCGGTGGGTTGGGGTAAATGGGTTTCCCCCTTATGGTACAGGAATAGGTTATTATTAATTCCCTTTGGTTGTTATCTACTCTCTTTCAACCAATAATCCTTTAATGTGAAATTTGATTGCTCCTTTAACTTCCGGATTTGACACCATCCAAAGAAGAGTATAGAATCCACATAATATTCTTCAAATCAATCATGATGTTGTAAGCTTTCCGCGACTATTCTGTCATTTTGGAAAAGAGGCGCCTTGGCCATAAAGAAATCCGAACTCTACTCCTCTCTCTGGAAAAGCTGTGATGAATTGCGTGGCGGCATGGATGCCTCGCAGTACAAGGACTACGTCCTTGTACTGCTGTTCATGAAGTATGTCTCTGACAAGGCGACCAGCCAGAAGGGCTACTTGCTCGACGTTCCCAAGGGTGGTGGCTTCGCCGACATGGTGGAGCTCAAGGGCGATAAGGAAATCGGCGACAAAATCAATAAGATCATCGGTAAGTTGGCCGAGGTCAACGGTCTCAGGGGGGTCATCGATGTGGCCGACTTCAACGACGAGGGGAAGCTCGGCAGAGGAAAGGAAATGGTGGACCGCCTTTCAAATTTGGTGTCCATCTTTAACACGCCGGCCCTCGACTTCCGCAACAACCGTGCCGAGGGCGACGACCTTTTGGGCGACGCCTACGAATACCTCATGCGTCACTTCGCCACCGAGTCGGGCAAGAGCAAGGGGCAGTTCTACACCCCGGCGGAGGTCTCCCGGATCATGGCAAAAGTCATCGGCATCGGCCACGCCAAGAGCACCAGCCAGTCCGCCCACGATCCAACCTGCGGCTCAGCATCTCTCCTCCTCAAGGCCCACGACGAAGCAAAAAGCCAAACCGGCCTCGACCTGGCCCTTTATGGGCAGGAAATGGACAACGCCACTGCCGCGCTGGCGAGGATGAACATGATCCTACATGACTGCCCCACGGCAGAAATTTGGAGGGATAACACCCTCTCCAGCCCGCATTTCAAAGGAAACGATGGACGTCTCAAGACTTTCGATTTCGTCGTCGCCAATTTCCCGTTCTCCTCAAAAGCCTGGAGCAACGGCTTTGACCCAGCCAATGACCTTTATGATCGCTTCGCCTACGGGATTCCGCCGAAGAAGAATGGCGATTTTGCTTTTCTCTTACACATTCTCGCCTGTCTTAAGAGCACGGGGAAGGGCGCGGTCATCCATCCCCACGGTGTCTTGTTTCGCGGCGGAGCAGAAGCTGTAATCCGCAAGGAGATTGTTAAGCGCGGCTTCATCAAGGGTATCATCGGCCTGCCTGCCAACCTCTTTTATGGCACCGGCATTCCCGCCTGCATTCTTGTGCTCGACAAGGAGAACGCCCAGGCCCGCAATGGCATCTTTATGATCGACGCCTCCAAGGGTTTCATTAAGGACGGCAATAAGAACCGCCTACGCGCCCAGGATATCCACAAGATCGTGGATACTTTCACCCGACAGGTGGAGATTCCCAAGTACTCGCGCCTGGTACCACTCTCGGAGATCAGCGACCCAAAGAACGACTTCAACCTTAACCTGCCACGCTACATCGACAGCACCGAGCCGGAAGACCTGCAGGACATCGACGGCCACCTGCGTGGAGGCATCTCAGACCGCGATATTAACGACCTCGAAAGGTACTGGCAAATCTTCCCCAGCCTGCGACCGCTCCTGTTCGAGTCGGTCGGACGCCCTGGTTATATCCGCCTGAAGCCACCCTTGGCCGACATCAAGTCCGCCATTTTCAGCCATGCGGAGTTCACCACGTTCAACGCTTCCGTCAACAAACTTTTCGCGAAGTGGAAGGCCGCTAATGCCCCGCGCCTCACGGACATAGTCAAAGGCAATCACCCCAAAGCGCTCATCGATACTCTCTCCGAGGACTTGCTTCGAACCTTCCAAAAGGCCCGGCTGATCGATCCCTACGATGTCTATCAACACCTGATGGATTACTGGGCAGAAACCATGCAGGATGATGTGTATATGATTGTCAGTGATGGCTGGAAAGAAGCTATAAAACCCCGGCTCATCATAGATGATAGGGATAATAAGATTAAGGAAAAGCCGGACTTCATGGTCGGAAGACAGAAATTCAAGGCCGACCTGATTCCTGTTTCGTTGCTCGTCGCTCGTTACTTCGCCACTGAGCAGGCAACGGTTGAGATTTTTGAATCAGAGGCTGCCTCTATCGTGCAAAGTATGGTAGAAATGGCCGAGGAACATGGCGGCGAGGAAGGGTTGCTGGCCGAGGTGATAAATGACAAAGGGAAAGTAACCAAGACCGCTGTAACCGCACGTATCAAGGAAATCAAGGACGATACGGAATTTGCGGATGAGCTGAACGTTCTGAATGACTACCTCGCCCTCATCGAGAAGGAAGCCGACGCTAACAGCCGGGTCAAAGATGCGCAGAAGAAATTGGAGGCCAAAGTTGCAGCCAAGTATGGCCAGCTCACCGAGGCCGAGATCAAGACCCTCGTCGTTGACGACAAATGGCTGGCAACTATCGCTGCCGCCATGCAGAGCGAACTGGACCGTGTGTCGCAGGCCCTCACAGGCCGTATCCGGGAACTGGCCGAACGCTACGCCACCCCGCTGCCGCAGCTCACAAACGAAGTCGCAACGCTCGCCGCCCGTGTGGATGAACACCTCAAGAAGATGGGAGCGAGATGGAAGTGAGACCCGGCTACAAGCAGACCGAGGTAGGGGTAATTCCTGAGGATTGGGATGCATTGCCAATGGGATCATTGGGTACGTTTTCCAAAGGCCAAGGCATTCGCAAAGATGAGGCTACAAGTGGTGAAATCCACTGCGTTCGATATGGGGAAATTTATACTCATCACAACGACGTCATCCGATCCTTTAACAGTCGGATTTCTGCGGAAGTTGCGAAGTCGAGCAAGAGGCTAAAGAAAGGTGACCTCCTATTCGCGGGATCCGGAGAAACAAAGGAGGAAATCGGCAAATGTGTCGCATTTGTTGGCGATGAAGAGGCCTACGCTGGCGGAGACATTGTTATCCTCACCCCCAACAAAGGGCACTCAAAATTCTTCGGCTATCTGTTCAACGCACCAATCGTTGCTCGTCAAAAGGCAAGCAAAGGACAAGGTGATGCAGTCGTTCACATTAGTTCTTCTGCTTTATTGTCAATTGCGATACCACTACCACGTAACGAAGCCGAACAAGAATCCATCGCCGAGGCGCTGGGGGACGTGGATGCTCTGATTGGAGCACTGGATCGGCTTATCGCCAAGAAGCGCGACCTTAAACAGGCCGCCATGCAGCAGCTCCTGACCGGCAAAAAGCGTCTGCCAGGGTTTGAATTCAAGCCCGGCTACAAGCAAACCGAAGTAGGAGTGATTCCGGAGGATTGGAATCTCGAATTCATCGAGGAACTTGCGCACATCACTACGGGCAGCAGAAACACTCAGGATCGCGTTGACGACGGTCAGTATCCGTTCTTTGTGCGATCCCAGACCGTTGAACGTATCAATAGCTATTCATTCGACGGCGAGGCAGTCTTAACTGCGGGCGACGGCGTTGGAACTGGCAAAGTCTTCCACTATATCAAGGGCAAGTTTGACGTACATCAACGCGTCTACCGCCTGTCGGAATTCAGCGAGCGGATTTGCGGCTACTTTTTCTTCCTCTATTTTAGTAGCCACTTCTATGGTCGCATCATGCAGAGGACTGCAAAGTCATCGGTCGATTCGGTGCGTAGGGAGATGATTGCACGAATGCTCATCCCGCTCCCCCCCACGCGCGCCGAACAGGAAGCCATCGCCGCCGTCCTCTCCGACATGGACGCCGAGATTGACGCTCTGGAAGTCCGGCGTGACAAGACCAAACTGCTTAAGCAAGGGATGATGCAGGAGTTATTGACAGGTAAAACCCGATTGATATGAGGTTGAAATGAAGAACTACTACAGATTCATGTTGGGAAGGGGGAGCGTCCATGCAGCGGAGTGTTTTTCCGGGAACTTCATCGGAGCGGACTTCGACATCCATCAAGATTTGTCCGGAAAGCTTCCCGAGGATTGGCGTGCGTTTAATAAGGAATTCATCCCCGTCTTTCTTGCAGATCACCCAGATAAATCAAAGATCGGCGCTGGTCTTAGATGCGGGTTCTTGTGGACGGTTGCGAAGGGCATCAAAGATGGGGATGTCGTGCTCTGCCCCGATGGAACCGGTCGCTATATGATAGGAGAAGTTAGCGGTGATTATATCTACCATCCGGATGGAGTGCTTCCACACAGGCGCCCCGTCCATTGGCTAAATCAAACCATTGATCGCGCCGACATGAGTGAGGCGCTAAGGAATTCCACCGGATCGATTGGTACGATCAGCAACGTAACAGGGTACCACGACGAGATCGAGAAGTTGATTGGTGGTCTTCCCTTGCCCACAGTGGTATCGACCGACGAAACGGTGGAGGACCCGGCTGCCTTTGTCATGGAAACCCACCTTGAGGACTTTCTGGTCAAGAACTGGGCACAGACAGACCTGGGAAAGGAGTACGACATCTTCGAGGAAGACGGACAAAAGGTTGGACAGCAGTATCAGACTGATACGGGACCGTTGGATATTCTCGCCGTCAGGAAGGACAAAAAAGCCTTGCTGGTAGTGGAACTCAAAAAGGGCCGGGCGAGCGATGTCGTGGTCGGTCAGGCACTACGCTACATGGGTTATGTGCAGGAGGAGCTGGCCGAAGAGGGGCAGACCGTCAAAGGTGTGATCATCGCGTTGGAGGACGATCAGAAAATTCGCAGGGCGCTGTCGGTGGTTCCGACCATCGACTTTTACCGCTACCAGATCAGCTTCAAATTGGTGAAGGCATGATATGAGCACTGTCGGCCAGAAAGAAAAAGAAACACAGCGGCGCGTCGTGAAGCTCTTCCGGAAAAGTCTCAGCTATGCGTATCTCGGTGACTGGACGGATCGCGAAGGTAACAGCAACGTAGAGCCGGAACTGCTGCGGACGTTCCTGAGGGACAAACAGGGCTATGATGACGCACTGATTACGAGGGCGCTGCATCTGCTGACCCGTGCAGCGGGCGACACCAGCAAGAGCCTCTACGACCGTAACCGCGACGTCTATGAGATGCTCCGCTACGGCGTGAAAGTGAGGCCAGACATCGGTGAAAATTATGAGACCATCTGGCTGATCGACTGGAAAAACCCGCAGAAAAACGACTTCGCCATCGCCGAGGAGGTCACGATCCTCGGAGCGGATATCAAAGCCCACAATAAGCGACCCGATATCGTGATCTACGTCAACGGCATTGCCTTGGGGTTGCTGGAGTTGAAGCGCTCCACCGTCTCGATGGCCGAGGGCATCCGCCAGAATCTGGACAATCAGAAAAAAGTCTTCATTGAGCATTTCTTCTCCACGATGCAATGGATCATGGCCGGCAACGACACTGAGGGATTGCGCTACGGGACGATCCAGACACCGGAGAAGTATTACCTTACCTGGAAGGAACAGGACCCCATCGAGAACCCGCTGTACCGGGCACTGGCCCAGCTCTGCAACAAAACCCGCTTCCTTGAACTGATCCATGACTTTATTGTCTTCGACGCTGGCGTCAAGAAGCTGTGCCGTCACAACCAGTATTTTGGGGTGCACGCCGCGCAGGAGCACGTGAAGCGGCAGGAAGGCGGTATCATCTGGCATACCCAGGGCTCCGGCAAGAGTCTGACCATGATCTGGCTGGCCAAATGGATTCGGGAACACGTTGCGGATGCTCGGGTGCTCGTCATCACGGACCGCACGGAGCTGGATGAGCAGATTGAGAGGTTTTTCATGGGCGTCAATGAAAACATCTACCGCGCAAAGAGCGGCGCGGACCTGATCGCAACGCTCAACGCCATAACGCCGTGGCTTGTGTGCTCGCTGATCCAAAAATTCGGCAGAAAGGAAGAGGGGGAAGAGGTCGGAGACATCCCCGGCTATATCGCGGAACTGAAACGGGCGCTGCCACCGGGATTCCGGTCCAAGGGGAACCTGTTCGTCTTCGTGGACGAGTGTCACCGCACCCAGTCCGGGGAGCTGCACAAGGCGATGAAGGGTATCATACCGAGCGCCGTATTTATCGGTTTCACCGGCACGCCTCTCTTGAAGGCCGACAAGCAAAAGAGCATCGAGGTGTTCGGCAGCTACATCCACACCTACAAGTTCGACGAGGCGGTAAGGGACAAGGTTGTCCTCGATCTGCGTTATGAAGCGCGAGACATCGACCAGAACATCACCTCGCAGAAGAAAATCGACGAATGGTTCGATATCAAAACCAGGGGACTCAACGACCTTGCCAAGGCTCAGCTCAAACAGCGGTGGGGCACTCTGAAGAAGGTCCTCAGTTCAAGATCGCGGCTGGAAATGATCGTGGCCGACATCCTGATGGACATGGCCAAGAAGCCAAGACTGATGGACAGCCGCGGCAACGCGATGATTGTTTCGGGGAGTATCTACCAGGCCTGCAAGATCTATGAGCTTTTCGCCAAAACCGAACTGGCCGGCAAGTGCGCCATCGTCACATCCTATCGTCCCACAATCGCCGACATCAAGGGTGAGGAATCCGGCGAGGGGTACACGGAAAGGCTCCGCCAATACGAGATTTACCAGAATATGCTGGCCAACTGGTTCAACGAAGCCCTTGAAACGGCTGTTAATAAGTCGGAGTTATTTGAGAAACAGGTTAAGAAGAAATTCGTTGAAGAACCGGGGCAGATGAAGCTGCTGATCGTAGTGGATAAGCTTTTGACCGGGTTCGACGCCCCTCCGGCCACCTACCTTTATATCGACAAGAAAATGCAGGACCACGGTTTATTCCAGGCTATCTGCCGAGTGAACCGCCTGGACGGCGATGATAAGGAATATGGCTATATCATCGACTATAAGGACCTGTTCAAAAGCCTGGAGGGAGCCGTCAAGGATTACACTTTAGGGGCATTTGACGGTTATGACAAGGAAGATGTGGCCGGCCTGCTGAAGGATCGGCTGACCAAGGCCCGGGAGCATCTGGAAGAGGCGCGGGAAGCCGTTAAGGCGCTTTGCGAACCGGTGGAGGCGCCCGGCGACACGGCGGCATACCTGCGTTATTTCTGCGCCAGAGGGTCCGGCAACGCCGAACAGCTCAAGGAAAACGAACCCAAGCGATTGACATTGTACAAGCTCACGGCATCTCTTCTTCGCGCCTATGCCAACATGGCCGACGAGATCGAAAAGGCCGGTTATCCCGATGCGGAGATTGGGATCATAAAGGACGAGGTGGATCATTTCAATAAAGTGCGTGATGAGGTAAAACTGGCCAGTGGCGACTACATCGATCTCAAGCTGTATGAGCCCGCCATGCGCCACCTGATCGACACCTATATTCGAGCAGAGGAAAGCGAAAAGATTTCAGCCTTTGATGACCTGTCGTTGATTGAGCTCATCGTTGAGCGCGGCGCCGATGCGGTGATGGACCTACCCAAGGGGATCCGCGAAAACAGGGAGGCGGTGGCCGAGACCATCGAGAATAATGTCCGCAAGCTGATCATCGACGAGCAACCTATTAACCCAAAGTACTACGAGAAGATGTCGGAACTGCTGGATGCGCTGATCGAGCAACGCAGAAAAGAAATGCTGGATTACCAGGAATACCTGGCGAGGATTGTTGGGCTGACAAAAAAGGCAAAGAACCCCGCGGCGGGGTATGCATATCCCACGGCACTGGATACGGCCGCCAAGCGTGCCTTGTATGATAACCTTGGTAAAGATGAAGCGCTGGCCCTTCATATGGATCATGCGATCTACGAGAGCCGGCAGGACGATTGGCGTGGTAATTCCTTCAAAGTGAAGAGGGTTAAGCTGGCCATCAAGTCTGTGCTTCAGGATGATGAAGCACTCACGGACCAGATTCTGGAATTGGCGAAAAACCAGCATGAATATTGAGACACATCGAATTACCGTCGGCGGCATACCCGTCGAAGTTGTGCGAAAAGCGATCAAGAACCTGCACATGGGTGTATACCCTCCCCATGGCCGTGTACGGGTGGCGGCACCATTGGCGGTAAGCAATGATGCGGTCAGGCTGGCAGTGATCACAAGGCTTGGCTGGATCAAGCGACAACGGGAGAAATTTGACGCCCAGCCGCGACAGTCCCAACGAGAAATGGTCAACGGAGAGAGCCACTATTTTCTCGGTCAGCGTTACCGGATGAATGTGATCGAGCATAAGGGTGCTGGCAAGGTGGTGCTCGGCAACAAGGCCGTCATGGATCTCTATGTGCGGCCGGGATTCGATGCCGACCAGCGAGAGAAGGTCTTACAGAGATGGTACCGCACGCAACTGAAAGCCCTGGTCCCGTCACTGCTCGAAAAATGGCAGCAGACCTTGGGTGTTAAGGTTGCTGACTGGGGCATTAAGAAGATGAAAACCAAGTGGGGAGGCTGTAACGTCAAAGCTCGACGGATCTGGCTCAATTTGGAACTGGCGAAAAAGCCCGTTCAATGCCTGGAGTACATCATCGTTCATGAACTGGTGCATCTGCTGGAACGTCACCACAATGATCGCTTTACCACTTATATGGACAAATTTATGCCAAGGTGGAGATATTTTCGTGACACGTTGAGTAAAAGTCCTCTGAGACATGAAACATGGAAATATTGACCATGTGGGCTTCGGTGTTTTTAGGAAATTAAAGAAATTTGTCGTGTCCGGTTTGAACCAGGATGATCAAATACAATAATTCGTAAAGAGAACTTTAGGTAAAAAAGACTTCTTCCTGAACTCTTCAAAACTCCTTTCTTGAAAAAAGACAAGAGTTCAAATGGCAATTAATCAAAGATTCTTGAAAATTATTGCCTTTTACCAAACAATAAGTTATATTTTTTTATTAATACTCATTTAAGTTTTCTTGTTGGCAACCTTTTTGTAAGGAGTGTCGATGGAAGAATAATGGAACCCCATTTCTTAGAAGGGAGAGATGGGGTTTTTTTATTCTGCGATATTTTATAAAATCAGGTCCTTTTTAACAAATTTGGAGTTTTTTATAATAAGATCATTCGACACGCAATGACTTCGACAACGGGAATGGTCAGAATTGGGCGATTAGAGGAATGGAATAAGAGCTTCTTTATCTCTTATGAAAATATGACTGGGGAGAATATATATGGACGATATTTTAGTTGAATACCTCTCAAGCGAGTGTGCACGCTACCTATTTATG
>MGQB01000034.1 GCA_001797675.1 Deltaproteobacteria bacterium RBG_13_43_22
AAAGGATCTTTTTAAACCGTTTGAAAAAAGAAACCTATGTGGACTGCGTCAATTACTAACCCCTTTTTTTTCTTGATCTGTCTGGAACAGTACACAAACATAGGAATGCGAGGTTCTCGGGAACAGTGTTCGATGGGTCTCCATCGAGATGGGCGATCTGGCCCCTCTTCACGCTCAAATCGTTGTGGAGACCAAAGCAGACGCAGCACCGCCTCCGACTCCTCTCGAGCGTATCAGCCTCTGACTTCTCGCTTCGCTTTCGATGTACCACGGCGGGTTGCCCTTCCGTACGCCTAATGCGGCGTTGACCCGTGGCACGCCGGTTGTGGGGCCAGAGGCCATGCAAGCCAGTGACATCGGTGGAGGGTGGCCTGGTTGGTGCCGCCTGCGGCGGTGCCAACCATTTATTCTAAAGTTTCTGTATATCTCGTCAAATCAAAATACCCCTTCGGAGATGTAAACAAAGACCATTGGCCGTTGTTGTCCCTCCAATGGCATGACAAACCTTCCAAAATCCAGATAACCTATTATAAATGATAAGTATTATCCTGACAAATTATTTTCCAACTGAAGTGTTTTTCAGGTTGCGGAAATAAGTTTGAACTTGATCCACATACAGGCAATTGAAGACATCTTCCCGGCTCAGCCAGCCCTTGCGGGCGATGCCCACTCCATAAGCAATATCTTCCAGGCCGTCCAGATGATGGGCATCGGGGTTGATGGCGATTTTCAACCCCAGTTCTTTGGCCTTTTTCATCAATCGCCAGTCCAAATCCAGGCGATGGGAGTTGGCGTTGAGTTCGAGGATGACGGAATGATGGGCCGCGGCCTCCAGGACCCGGTTCATATCCACCGGGTAAGGGTCACGGGCCAGAAGAAGACGGCCGGTCGGGTGTCCCAACATCGTGGTGCAGGGATTTTCTATGGCCCGGATGATCCTGGCGGTCATCTCCGCCTCAGTCATATTAAAACGGGAATGGACCGAGGCGATGACAAAATCAAATTGTGCTAATTCTTTATCAGAATAGTCAAGTGAACCGTCGGGCAGGATATCGGATTCGATCCCCCAGAACAAATGGACCCGGTTTTGTTTTTGATTCAACAAAGCTATTTCGGCTCGCTGTTTTTCCAGCTGATCCGGTTTCAATCCTCCGGCATAAGCGGCCGACTGGCTGTGGTCGGAAATGCCCAGATACTTTAAACCCGCTTGATCGGCTGCCTGCACCCACTGAGAAAGGGTTGGAGTGCCGTCGCTGAAATGGGTATGGAAATGAAAGGCCCCTTGGATATCCTTTTCTTCCACCAAAACCGGCAGGGTATGATTTTCAGCCGCCTCGATTTCTCCCCAATCTTCTCTAAGTTCAGGGGGAATGTAAAGGAGAACCAAGAACCGGTAGATATCCGCTTCATTGTTACATGGAATAAGTTCTTCCCCCTTAAACAAGCCGTACTCATTTAATTTGAAACCCAGTGCTTTGGCTCTGGCTCGTAAAACCGTATGATGTTCTTTGCTGCCGGTGAAGTGATGGAGGGCATAAGGAAACTGTTTTGGCCCTACCACCCTAAGGTCAGCCTGGAGGCCGGTATCCAGAAGTACCGAGGATTTGGTCGGTCCTGTGCTCAAGATCTGATCCACTATAGGTAAGCTGGTAAAAAAGCGCATCAGCTCTTCCGGATGTTCGCTTTCGGACACCAAGTCCATATCCTTTACGGTTTCCATCCTGCGGCGCAGGCTTCCGGCCAAAGAGGCCCGAAGGGTCTTAGGGTGTTTGTTGATCTGCTCCAGAATTTCCGAGGCCAAAGGATAGACACCGCCAAAAAGGTGACGACCCTGAAACTTCTTAAATTGTTCGATGCCCTGCAAAATCTTTTCCTGGGACTTCGGGCCAAAACCGGGCAAGGTAATCAAGCGGTTTTCATGGCAGGCATATTCCAATTCTCCTATGGATTTGATCCCCAATTTTTCAAACAGGTCCTTGACCTTTTTGGGACCAAGTCCAGGAACCCGGAGCATCTCCCGGACCCCTTCCGGAAAGGCGGCCCTGAGTTCCTGATGCAAAGGGACGGAACCATCTTGAATCAGTTGGGTGATCTGAAGGGAGAGGGTCTTGCCGATGCCCTTGATTTGAGAAAGTGCGCCGCTTCGAACCAGTTCAGCCACCGGCATGTCCAGGGCCTCGATGATCCGGGCCCCTTCGCCGTAAGCTCTGATCTTGAAAGGATTTTCTCCGGACAGTTCCAGGAGGAGAGCGATTTCACTGAGGATTTGGGCTACATCTTTATTGTCCATGGTGATGATTCTAAAAAGGCATTTAAGATAAGTCAAGGGCAAAACCGGGGGTAAAATTGCTTTGACAGACCCGATTAATCCTCATTATACTTCTTTTATATTCTTAGATATTATTATCTGAGAATTTATCTCTACATTTACTTCTTGTTAAGGGGTAAGAAAGCGTAATTGTTTCTCTAACAACCCGTAACGCTCAACTGCAACAGGGAAATTTAAAATATATTTAGTTTGAAGTTGCTTGGGAAAGGCCGATCCATGAAAAGAGATGCGACCCGAGAGGAATTGAAAAAAGAGAGACGCTTCCTCAAAAAGGAAATCCGTGGTCTGAAACGATTGAAGCGGCCCGTCAGTGAAAGCGAAAATTTTTACAAGACCCTATTGGAGAGCTCTTTAGCCGGTATTTATGTCCTCCAGGATGGAAAATTCCAGGTCATTAATTCCATCGCCGCTTCTTATACCGGTTATCCCCAGGAAGAATTAATCGGAAAAAGGGCGGACAGTATCATTTTCCCCGAAGACAAAAAGGAAGCCAATCGTAACGCCCGGGACATGCTTTCGGGTAAACGTTTATCGCCTTACGAATTCCGGATTGCAACCAAACAAAAACAGATCCGCTGGATCATGGAAACCGTTACTTCCACTCTATTTGAAGGGAAACCGGCCGTCCTGGGCAATTCCATGGATATCACCGAGCGAAAGACAGTGGAGGAACGGTTGCTGGAATCCGAAAATTTATACCGGGCCATTTTTGAAACCACCGGAACGGCCCTCATCATCATTGAAGAGGATATGACCATCTCCTTGATCAATTCCGAATTTGAAAAATTGACCGGATATCGAAAAGAAGAATGGGAAGGGAGAAAGAAATGGACCGAATATGTGGTTAAAAAAGACCTGAACCGGATGAAGAAATATCATCACCTCCGCCGTATCGATCCCAACGCCGCCCCCAGAAACTATGAACACGATCTGATAGACAGTCAGGGGAGGATCAGAAACGTACACCTGACCGTCGGGATGATTCCCGGAACCTCCAAGAGTGTCGCCTCTTTTACTGATGTAACCGCCTGGAAGGATGCTGAGAAAGGGTTAAAGAAAAGGGAAGAGGAACTGCAGATCAAATCCCGCAGTCTGGAGGAACTCAATACGGCCCTGCGGGTCCTGCTGAAACAGAGAGAGGATGACCGACGTGAACTGGAAGAAAAGGTCTTAGCCAACATCAAGGAATTCGTCCTGCCCTATGTGGAAAAAATCAAAAGCAGTAAAATAGCCGCCAGAGACAAAGCCTTTGTCGGGATCCTGGAATCCAACCTAAAAGAGATCCTTTCGCCCTTTTCCCAAAAGCTTTCTTCCCGATACCTCCATCTTACCCCCAAAGAGATTCAAATAGCCAACTTCATCAAAGAAGACCGGACCAGCAAGGAGATCGCCGATATTCTTAATGTTTCCAAGAGCGCTGTCGATATCCACCGCTATCGGCTGAGAAACAAACTGGGCTTGAACCGTCAAAAGGTCAACCTGCGGTCTCACCTGATGAGATTGGGGTAATATATTATATTTTCTGTAATATAAATATAATATTTATTTAATATTGTAATTTTCAAACCACTACCATAGCCTTAATAACCAATGCGTTGTATTTGTAAAAGGAATCTTAATCAGAGAAAGGGGGGATCGATTTAAATTTTTAAGAAGTTGTTCCAACAGGAATCATATTTTTTATTCATAGGAAGGAGGGTCCAATGAAGAGAAGAGTCATAAGATCCATCGTATTGACGGTTTCGATAGCTTTAATCTTTAGCTGGATCGGGCCGGCTCAGGCCGCAGAAAAAACACCGATTGTCATCGGATTTATCCATTCCATGAGCGGGGCCATGTCCATGTACGGCATCAGTTCAGAGGCCGGAGGTAAGATTGCCATTGATGAGATCAATGCCGCCGGAGGCGTCTTGGGAAGGCCCTTGAAAATGATTACTCGAGACGACAAGCTTAATCCCGAAACGGGCCTCAGAGAAGCCAAGGACTTACTGTTAAGTGAAAAAGCCGATTTTCTGACCGGGACCATCAGCAGCGCAGTCGCCCTAGCCATCTCGAACTATGTCAAGAGGGAAAAGAAACTCTTTATCGTCAACATCTCACAATCCTCAAGTCTCACCGAAGAAAACTGGCACCGCTACATCTTCCGCATTGATACGAATGCAGTTCCCTATTGGGGGTATGCCCCGGCAATCGCCCTGGCCAAGACCTGGAAGGCCAAAAAAATCATCAGTCTTGGTTTTGATTATGAAACCGGAAAAAATTCCCTGAAGGCCTTCAAAGAAAAATACCTGCAATTGGTCCCGGATGCCAAAATCATTGACGAACTCTGGGCCCCTCTGGGGACCACGGATTTTACGGCCTATATCACCAAGATGGCCAATTCCGGCGCCGATGCCTTCTTTCTGGCCTGCATTTATGGGGGCGGGGAGCTGGCCTTCACCAAGCAAGCCTATGCCTTCGGCCTTTATGAGAAAATGAAGGCCATTCAACCTTGCGCCGGGGATGTTGAGACCTGGTATCAGGTCAAAAAGGGGGAATCCTATCCTAAGGGGGCTTTGGCTACCTGCCGCTATCCTTTTTGGGCAATTCAGGATCCCAAAAGCAAGGCCTTTGTGGAAAAACATCAAAAGTTAGTCGGATTCTGGCCTTCTTACGGGGCGATGAATCAATATTTTATTGTCTATGCCTTAAAGGACGCCATTGAAAAGGTGGGAGCGGTGGATACGGAAAAGATCATCACCGCCCTGGAAGGGATGACCCTGAACACTTTTGTTGGCAAAGTTCCCATCCGCGCCTATGATCATCAGGCCATGATGCCTAACTGGTACGGTGTTATGGATTTTTCACCCAACCTGACTTTTCCGCACATCACTAAAGTCGATGTCATCGGGGAGGAAGGGTATCACTCGGTGGATAAGATTAAGGCCTTACGAGGAGGGAAGTAGCTTTTTATTAACTCAAGAAAAGGGGAGGGGTCCTATCCCCTCCCGGCATCGAGACTAAGTCGTAATCCTCTTTTATCATTGCGATAAACCGAATAGAGCGCGGCAATCTTTTTCTTTTCAATATGTTTCAGGATTGCTTTAGTTGTTTTACTCCCTCGCAATGATATTATGACACACCCTCATCGACAGGGGAGAATACCTTTCGTGACCTGGGAAGCCTTAGCCGGCCAAACGTTGAGTGGCATTAGCGTGGGGATGGTTCTTTTTCTCATCGCCGCCGGATTATCCATCATCTTCGGCACATTAAAAGTCTTGAACCTGGCCCATGGATCCCTTTACATGACCGGGAGTTTTCTTTGTTACGGATTGACATCTCTGCTGTCCCAAATCCCCGGGGCCTATTGGTGGGCACTACTATTCGCTCCTATCCTAGTCGCCGTACTCGGTGGAATCATTGAAATCTTTCTCCTGCGGCGGATTTATGACCAGGAAATGCTCTATCAATACATCCTCACCTTTGCCTTGATCCTCATCCTCGGAGACGCCTGCAAGTTCCTTTTCGGGGTGGGCTATCAAACCGTGGCGGCTCCCTGGCCGGTTAATGGAAAGGTTTTTCTTTGGGGGTTATCCTTCCCGGTATATAACCTGTTTCTCATCGGCTGCGGTTTGGCCGTTTTTTTAGGGCTTATAGTTTTGATGCGCTACACCGCTTTAGGAAGAAATGTACGGGCCGTTACTTACAACCGGGAAATGGCCAATGCCCTGGGTATCAATGTCCCAAAAGTATATACCGGGGTTTTCATGCTCGGCAGTTACCTGGCCGGACTGGCCGGGACCTTAATGCCCCCCATGTCGGTTGTGGCCCTGGGATCGGATATGGCGGTCATTATTGAATGTTTTATCATTGTAGTCATCGGAGGACTGGGCAGCCTGCCGGGGGCTTTTCTGGGGGCGATTATTTTAGGACTTTTAAACGCCTTCGGTATCTATATCATCCCCAAGCTGGCCGTGGCCTTCGCCTTTATGCTGATGATCGTGGTCTTAATTATCCGCCCCTGGGGCTTACTGGGAAAACCGGAATAGGGGGAAGGTTGACAAAAAATTTCGCCACCAAAGTTTTTTCCATCGGATTTTGGTTGATTGTATCGGCGATCTTTCTCCTGACCCTTCCATTATTCCTTCAAGCCAGCTGGGTCAGTCTGATTAATGAAATGCTCATCATGGCTCTGGCCGGAACGGCCTTGAATCTCATGCTGGGGTACGGGGGAATGGTTTCTTTCGGACCTGCCGGTCTATATGCCGTGGGGGCCTATACTACCGCCATCCTTCTGACCAGGTATGGCCTGCCTTTTCCTCTAGCGGTCCTAGCGGCTCCCCTGGCCGCGGCCGCGGTCGGGCTTATCGTGGGCTGGTTTTGTGTGCGGCGCTCGGCCGTATATTTTGCCTTGCTGACGTTGGCCTTCGCTCAAATCATCTGGACCGTCATCTTTGAATGGTATGACTTTACCGGCGGGGACAACGGTATCGTTTCCATCCCTATTCCTGAACTCCTCTATTCCATTACACATGTCTATTATTTCAGCCTGGCCGTGGTAACGGTGTGCCTTTTTTTATTATGGAAGATCGTTCATTCTCCCTTTGGGACCACCCTGCAGGCCATCAGGGAAAACCCCATGAGAGCGGAATTTATTGCCGTTCATGTCCGGAGATATCAGTTGGCGGTGTTTGTCCTCTCGAGCTTTTTCCTCGGGGTAGCCGGGTCCCTTTTTTGTGTTTTTGCCGGGAGCGTCTTTCCCGATTATGCCCACTGGGTTAAATCGACCGATATGCTGGTGGTTTGTCTCCTAGGCGGTATCTATCATTTTGCCGGCCCGATCGTCGGGTCCGGGGTCTATATTTTGATCAGTAAAATTATCTCTAAAAATACCACCTACTGGATGTTCTTCCTGGGGATCATCGTGGTCATCCTGGTTTTATATATGAGGAACGGTCTGGTCGGATTCGCTGCCGAGAAACTGGCTCAGATGAAAAACAGGTCCGAAGTGAAAAAAAATAAGGATGTCCCATGATCTTCGAAACCCAAAAGTTGACCAAATCGTTCGGCGGACTGACCGCGGTTGATGAGGTGAGTCTGGGGATTCAAAAGGGGGAACTGGTCTCGATCATCGGCCCCAATGGAGCGGGAAAAACCACCTTGTTCAACCTTCTGACCGGTCACCTCTTGCCGGATAACGGAAAGGTTATTTTCCAGGGCAGGGATGTCACCCGGCTTCCTCCCTACGCAATCTCAAGGATGGGCATCGGGAGGTCTTTCCAGCGGCTTAATATCTTTCCCAGATTGACGACCTTTGAAAATGTACAGGTGGCGGTTTTCTCGGCCCAACGCAAGTGTCACCGGTTGTTCTCCCGGGCCCAAAATATGGCCCAAGAGGAGACGGAAACGATTCTGGAAAGCGTCGGTCTTCTGGATAAGAAAAAATTAAAAGGAGGGCTTCTGGCCCATGGGGACCAAAAGCGACTGGAAATAGGGATTGCTCTTGCCGTTCACCCCTCCCTGCTCCTTCTGGACGAACCGACTCAGGGCATGAGTCCGAGAGAGACCGGGCAGACGACCGAGTTGATTCAAAAGCTGGTCAAACAACGGGGGCTGACCCTGATCTTTGTGGAGCACGATATGAGCGTGGTCTTCGGGATTTCAGACCACATCAAGGTCATGCACCAGGGCAGGATGATTTTCAGCGGCAAGCCCGAGGAAGTTAAAAACAACGATGAGGTTCAAAGAATATATTTAGGAGAAAAAAAACCGTGAGGCTCTTGGAGGTACAAGGGATCAACACCTATTATGGACTGAGCCATATCCTTTTTGACCTCTCTTTGGAGGTTTACGAAGGGGAAACGGTCTGCCTTTTGGGTCGAAACGGCGTTGGGAAAACGACTACCCTTAGAAGCATCATGGGTCTTACGCCCCCGCGTTCCGGGACCATAAAACTCTACGGAAAAGAGGTCAGGGGAAAACAACCCTTTGAAATCGCCCGCCTGGGGGTGGGACTGGTTCCCGAAGACCGCATCATTTTTCCGGATCTTACCGTTCGTGAAAATTTGGAAATAGCCGTTAAAAAAGGCCAAAAAAGAAAACAGGACGGTGGTTGGACGATAGAAAAGATCCACCGGTTGTTTCCCGTTCTGGAAGCCAGGGACAAACAGTGGGGCGGAACCCTTTCCGGCGGGGAACAGCAGATGCTGACCATCGCCCGGACCCTGATGGGCAATCCCCGCCTTCTACTGTTGGATGAACCCTCGGAAGGTTTAGCCCCTATGGTAACCCGAGTCATTGAAGAACAAATCCTGGCCCTGAAAAAAGAAGGGCTGACCATCCTGCTTTCGGAGCAGAATTCGAATTTTGCTTTAAACGTATCTGACCGCGCCTATATCCTGGAAAAAGGGCAAATCGGCTGGCAGGGTCCCATTCATGAATTAAGAGAAAAGCCGGAGATCATGATGACCTATTTGGGGGTATGAAGGGGAATGAATTTAGCTGACTTTCTAACCGCTACAGCCGAGCGTATTCCGGATTATCCGGCCGTCCGATTTGAAAACAGCACCGTCACTTATAGAGAAATGCTTTACCGCATCAATGGATTGGCCCATGGACTGGCCCGGTTAGGCATTAAAGCCGGCAATTTTTGCGTATTGATGATGCCCAGTTCTTTGAATTGGATCCTGGGTTATTATGCCCTGGCCAAACTGGGGGCCGTGGTCGTACCGGTTAACTTTCTTTACCGCCAGGGTGAGTTAAAATATATCTTCTCCGATTCCGGGGCCCGGGCCTTCATCGGACATAAGGATTTCTTAGAGGAGGTCCTCCCGGCCATGGAGGCCTGCCCTCAAATAGACCTGCGCATTGCAGAAGGGCGGAACCTCCCGCAGGGGTTTGTTTCTTTAGAAGACCTGTTCGATAAGAACATCGATTTTGAAACCTCTCCAACGGCAGACGATGATCCTCTGGCCGTTATTTATACCAGCGGGACCACAGGCCGCCCCAAGGGTGCGGTTTTGACGCATAAAAGCCTGATGACCGATGCCCGGGCGGTCGCTGGTGTACGTCATACGGAACCGGAGGATATCGTCCTGGGGGTGCTGCCGCTTTTTCATATTTACGGTCAGACCCATGCCCTGAATATCTCGATTTGTTTGGGACTGACCCTACGGCTCTGGAACGTTTTCAATGCCCAGGAGGTTCTGTCGGCCATCGAAGAGGAACCCTGCACCATCCTTTATGCCGTCCCGACCATGGTCATCCGGCTGCTGGATCTGGCCACTCAAAGCCCTCCCCAAAGATCGAGCCTTCGTTTTTGTATCTCCGGCGGGGCGTCACTGCCGGTTGATATTTTGCACCGCTTTGAAAAAATCTTTCAAACCACGATCTATGAAAGTTACGGGCTGACGGAATTCTCTCCGACCTGTGTGGAAAATCCTTTCGGCAGGCCGACGCGGCCCGGATCGATCGGCCTGCCTATTCCGGGCTTTCAGGTCCGGATTGTGGATGAACAAGACCGGGACGTTTCCCCTGGAGAAATCGGCGAGTTGATCGTTTCCGGCGCAGCTGTGATGAAAGGATACCTTAATAATCCGGAAGCCACAGAAAAGGCCTTGTTGGGAGGTTGGCTGCACACCGGCGACTTGGCGCGGATGGACGAAGAGGGTTATATCTTTATCGTGGACCGGAAGAAGGATTTGATTATCCGGGGGGGATATAATATCTATCCCAGGGAGGTTGAGGAAATTTTGTATACCCACCCGGAGGTGCTGGAAGCGGCGGTTTTCGGCACACCTCATGCCGATTTAGGGGAAGAGGTGGCGGCGGCAGTGGTCCTTCGTCCGGGAGCCGGCACTTCGGTCGAAGAACTACGTGGGTACGTTAAGGAACGCATCGCCCCTTATAAATATCCCCGTATCGTAAAATTCGTAACCGAACTGCCCAAAACCCCTTCTGGAAAGATCATTAAACGGGGAATTGCCTTGTAATCAAAATCGGGTTTTTCGAGGAAGGCAACCCCATTTGTATTGGCTGTCAAATTTAGAGGATTATAATCTTTTTTATTGCCCGAACGACCTCTTCCGGTTCATCGATTACCTGGATAATGTCCATGTCTTCGGGAGAGATCATGCCTTCTGAGTAGACTACTTTACGCATCCAGTCCAACAACCCCTTCCAGTAACTCCGGTTCACTAAAATAACCGGGAAGGGCTTAATTCTGTGGGTTTGGATAAGGGTGATGGCCTCAGAGAATTCATCGAGGGTCCCGAACCCGCCCGGAAGGATGACATAGGCCACAGCATATTTAACGAACATGACCTTCCGGATAAAGAAATAGCGGAAATCCATTCGAATATTGGCAAAGGGATTGGGTTTTTGTTCGTAAGGGAGCTGTATATTCAGGCCGATCGACTTTCCCCCGGCTTCGGCCGCCCCTTTGTTGGCCGCTTCCATGACCCCGGGACCGCCCCCGGAGATGACATTGAACCCATGCTTTACCAACAGACTGGCGATTTCCACCGCCTGTTCATAGTAGGGCTCCCCCGGTTTAACCCGGGCCGAGCCGAACATGGAAACCGCCGGATAAATTTGGGACAAGGTTTCAAAGCCGTCCACAAACTCGGCCAAAATTCTAAACATCCGCCATGAATCTCGGATAGTCAGATCATCAATGACATATTGCTGTTCGTGATATTCGGGTTTTAAATCCTTAGCCATAGACTTAACCCTCGCTTAGTAAAGATTTACTTTTTCATTGAATTCTCTCTCATCTGCTTATATTATTTGATTCAGACTGTCAAGATTTAGGTTCACCTAAAGGGTTCAAGGATTCAAGGGGCCAAGGATTCAAGTGAAAGGCGTGGAAATTAAAATCCTTGAACTCTTTTTTCGACCAATCAGAAAGGTCTTTTTATCATGCAAATCACTTTTTGGGGAGCAACCAGAACAGTAACCGGTTCCTGTTTTCTTCTGGAACATGCCGACAGGCGATTCCTGGTTGATTGCGGAATGTTTCAGGGAAACAAGGAGATCGAAAAAAGGAATTATTTTACTAAAAAATATCAACCCCAGTCCCTTCAGTATATCCTGTTGACCCATGCCCATATGGACCATTCCGGACTGATTCCTAAAGTGGTTAAAGAAGGATTTAAAGGCAAGATCATTTGCACCAGGGCCACTTTCGAACTCTGCCAAATTATGCTTCGGGACAGCGCCCATATCCAGGAAATGGAAGCCGAATGGCAAAACCGGAAAAATATCCGTTCCGGTCAGAAACCGGTGGAACCCTTGTACACCATCAAAGATGCGGAACGCAGTCTTAATTTTTTCCAGCCCGTCGATCCGGAAGAGTGTCTGCTGCTCGGCCCTGACCTTGAAATCTGTTTTCATAAGGCCGGCCATATCCTGGGGGCCTCAATACTGGACATCCGTTTTCAAGAAAGAGGATTGAAAAGCAAGGCCGTTTTTTCCGGAGATATCGGACGCCAGGACGCCCTGATTGTCCCTGATCCGGACATCATCGAGGAGGCCGATTTCTTATTTGTGGAATCCACCTACGGCAACCGACAGCACAAGTCTTTGGAAGAAAGCAAATCCGAGCTCCTGTCGGCCATACAGGAAGGGATTAAAAACGGGGAGAAGATCATCATCCCGGCCTTCGCCATAGAGCGGACTCAGGAGATCCTTTATATTCTCCATGAATTTCGAAAAAACGGACAGTACCCTTCCGTCCCGGTCTATCTGGACAGCCCTCTGGCCATTTCGGCCACCGAGATATTCAAAAAATTTCCGGAATATTTTGATGAGGAGATGACCCGTCTCCTTGACCAGGGAGAAACCCCCTTGGCGTTGCCCGAGCTGAAATATTCCCGGACAGCCGAAGAATCCATGGCCATCAATCAGCAAAAAGGCCCGGCCATTATCATCGCCGCCAGCGGCATGTGTAATGCCGGCAGGATCAAGCACCATCTGAAACATAATCTATGGCGTCCCGGGGCACAGATCGTCATCACCGGCTTCCAGGCCGAAGGGACCCTGGGCCGGTCCATCGTAGACGGGGCCAGAAAGGTTCGGATCTTCCAGGAAGATGTGGCCGTTCGGGCCAGAGTGCACACCATAAACGGCTTTTCGGCCCATGCCGACCAGAAAGAATTATTGTCCTGGATCGGGAATTTCAAGAATCCGAAGCTGGAGATCTTTATTATTCACGGGGAAGAATCCACCAGCCTGGCCTTTGCCCAATCCATTCAGGCGGCCTTTCCTTTTCAGGTACACGTCCCCCATTGGCAGGAAACCATTTCCCTCCTCCCACCCAAAGAGACTGCCGCCGAACAGCCCCCTGAGGCCGAAGAACTCCTGACCCTTTTTGCTTCTTTAAAAGACCGGCTGCAGGATTTGGGGGGCCGTTTAGGAAGAGCGGGAACTTTAAAAGAAGAAAGGATTCAGGAGATCAAAACCTTTCTGAAAAACACTGAAAGTAATTTAGAAGGATTGATAAAATAATTTTTGCTGGCAATTCTTAGAACCCAGAATCGAGAAGTCAGAATCCGGGGGAAAACCCTCAATTTTTTAAACAGTCCATTCTCATTCTGACTTTTGTCTCCTGGCTTCTGAATTCCATTATTTTTTTAGGATTAATAATGAACCCATCGTTGGAAAAATATCTGAGCCGGGTCCGCCGACCCAGTCGTTATTTGGGAAAAGAACTTTTTTCGGTTATTAAAGACTCCCGGACCGTAAGCCTCCGGTTTGCCCTGGCCTTTCCCGATCTGTATGAAGTCGGCATGTCTTACCTGGGGATGAAGATCCTGTATCATACCTTGAACCAAAGACCTGAAATCTGGGCCGAACGGGTCTTTGCTCCGGCCCCGGATATGGCTCAGTTGCTGAAGGAACTGTCGATTCTGCTGCCTTCTCTGGAGTCAGGCCGGGCCCTGAAGGAATTCGACCTGGTCGGCTTCAGCCTGCCTTATGAGTTGGGTTATACCAATGTCTTGAATATGCTTTCCCTGGGAGGGATCCCAGTCTGGAGCCGGGAACGTAAAGAGGGAGACCCTGTGGTGATTGCCGGCGGTCCTTGTACCTTCAATCCGGAACCCATGTCCGGATTTTTTGATGCCCTGGTCATCGGCGATGGGGAAGAAGTCATTCAGGAAATCTGTGCGGCCTGGTTGACCTGGAAAAAAGTCGGAGGGGACAGACAGATCTTGCTGCGCTCTTTAAGTGGATTGTCCGGGGTTTATGTGCCGGCCATCCATTCAAAAAACAGGGAAGTTAGCCCGGAGATCCCGGCTATTCGAAAACGGATTATCCCTGATTTAAACCAGGCCGGGTATCCGGCCGTTTCTCCCTTGCCGTATCAACAGATCATCCATGATCGTTTAAGTGTGGAGATCGCCCGGGGCTGTACCCGGGGTTGCCGTTTCTGCCAGGCCGGTGTCATTTATCGCCCGGTGCGAGAAAGGTCCCCGGAACAGGTCTATCAATTGCTTGAAGAAGGTTTAAGCCGCACCGGATATCCCGAGGCCACCCTGCTCTCCCTGAGCAGCGGCGACTATACCTGTTTGAACCAGTTGCTGCCGGCTTTGATGGAACGCTGGGAAAGGGAAAAGGTGGCGGTTTCTTTGCCCTCCCTCCGGGTGGATACCTTGAGCTCCGAGGTCATCGAGCAGATATTAAGGGTCCGCAAGACCGGCTTTACCATTGCCCCGGAAGCCGGAACCCAGCGGTTGCGGGATGTAATCAACAAAAACGTCACCGAAGAAGAGATCCTGCAAACCGCTCAGACGGTTTTTTCTTTGGGCTGGAGGGTGCTGAAACTCTATTTTATGATCGGCCTGCCGTCCGAAACCCAGGAAGACCTGGAAGGGCTGGTCCTGCTGGTCAAAAAGATTGAAAAGGCGGTCCGGAAAAAAGGGGGTCGGTTCGAGATCCATGTGGCCCTTTCGACTTTTATTCCCAAACCCCATACCCCTTTTCAGTGGGCGGCTCAACTCTCCATGGAGGAAAGCCTGTCTCGGCTGACCTTTATCCGCTCGGCTTTGAATTCCAGACACATCCAGGTCAAATGGAATGACACCCGGCAAAGTTTCCTGGAGGGTATTTTATCGCGAGGGGATCAAAGAATGAGCCGGGTTATTTACCGGGCCTTTCAAAAAGGGAGCATCCTGGATGCCTGGGGGGAACATTTTTCCTGGGAACTCTGGCAGCAGGCCTTTGAAGAAGAAAGCATGAATCCACAACGGTATCTGAAGTCCCAGGACCGGGATTATGTCTTCCCCTGGGATTTTATTCAAACCGGTGTAGAGAAGGACTATCTCTGGAATGAATTTCAAAAAGGGCTGTCCGGTGAATCCACCCCCGATTGCCGGCAGGGGGACTGCAACCAATGCGGGATTTGCCCGACCCTAAAGATCAAGCCTCTTATCTTTAAAGAATTTACCTTCCCTTCCGGACGTCCATTAATCGTTTACCCCAAGGAGTCCATAAAAAAATTCCGCCTCCTCATCACCAAAACCGGGCCGTCCCGCTTTTTGGGCCATCTGGAATGGAAAGAGGCCATCATTCGGTCCTTACGCCGGGCCGGTCTCCCTTTAGCTTTTTCCCAGGGCTTTCATCCCCTGCCCCGTCTTTCCTTCGGGCCGGCCCTGCCGGTCGGATTAAGCAGTATGGGGGAATTTATTGATGTCCAGGTACAGGATTGGTTGAGTGAGGAAAAGATCTGGGATCGGCTGCCTGCGGATTTATTTCCCGGGACCAAAATCATCGGGATTTCCGAAGTTCCCCTGAATAGCCATCTGCCGCAAAAACAGATCTATCAATACCAGGTGGAACTGGATAAAGCCCTTGGAGACCCGGAAAGGGTGAAGGAATTTTTGTCTTCCACCGAATGGCCGGTGGAGAAGCCGGGTAAAAAAACAGAGCCATTAAACCTGAAAAGCATAATCCGGGAGTTGTCCCTGTTGCCGGAAAATAACGGTACCCTGACCGCACGTTGGACCCTGGAGTCTGGTCCGGAAGGGGATATCCGCCCGGAACTGGTTTTAAGATCGATTTTCAATCTGACTGACTCGGTTATTCAAAGTTTAAGTGTGGTCAAGTCGTTATCCGTTTCTAATTATTAAGGGTCTCATAAGATGGACTCGCAAAAAGTCGTCACCCCGGTGAAAACCGGGGTCCAGGGGTATTCTAACTTATTGAAGTTTCTGGATTCCGGCTTTCGCCGGAATGACGTTATCGGGTTTTCAGCGACTTTTTGCGAGTTCATCTCATAATAATCTTGATATGAAACGTTTTACTTTGCATTAGATTAGGACCGAGGGGGTTTTATTTTTGGGGTTGTCCACCCTGAACCTGGAAGCTTCTTTGCCGGGCCAATTATTTAATCCCGCCGTTGGCGGGACTGGACTGGCCGGGATTCTTCGCATTTAAGAACATGCTCAGTCCCATTCCTTCGGAGTGGGTCCCGGTTTGGGCGATAAGTTACCCTTTGGACAATCCCCAAAAATAAAACCCCCTCGGTCCTTTCTAGTCAATATTATTTTGAGACCTTTAATAATGTTCAATCGCACTTGAAGCGGATGCCGGAAAACATAAAAATTAGTTTCGCCGAACGCCCCTGCCCCTCGCAGGCGATTAACGCAAAACGGTATTTTCGTACTAAACCAAGGAGGAATGATGAGCCAATCCATTCGTGTTGAAAGAGATATACCCATGAAAATGAGAGACGATATCACCTTGCGGGCCGATGTTTACCGACCGGATGATCATGAAAAACACCCGGCTATCGTCGTTCGAACACCCTATAATAAGGGCCGTTCCGCACCCAGTGACTTTCTGTCCCCGGTTGAAGCGGCCTTTGCCGGGTATGCCATGGTTATTCAAGATACCCGAGGGAGATTTTCTTCTGAGGGTGATTTTTCCCCAGGGAGGTCGGAGGGCCAGGACGGGTATGACACTATAGAAAATATAGCCGCCGAATCCTGGTGCGATGGAAACGTCGGTATGGTCGGGGCCTCCTATCTCGGCCGCAACCAATGGGACGCAGCCATGGAGGCCCCGCCCCATTTAAAGGCCATTGCGCCCCATGTCATCGGGGCGGGCTGGGTGAGCGAATCGGGGATGAGCGGGGTCAAAGAACTGGAAACGGGCATAAGCTGGTTCGCCACCATGGCCTTGGATATGGTTGAGAAAATGGCCAAACAGGGGAAAGACATTTCCGGCATACTGGACAATGTCCGCTATGCCATGACCCATTTTGAAGAGGTTTGCAACTTCCTGCCCCTGAAAGATATCCCCTACTTCAAGTTTGAGGGTCTGCAGGAAGGATTCATGCGGCGCTTCAGTGATGATCTGCTGAAAGGGAAAAAATCCGAAGAGGAACTCCTCTGGGCCTATGAGCAAATAAAGGTTCCCTGCCTGCAGTCCGCCGGCTGGTATGATATGAGTGTGGCCCACATCTTCCTCAATTTTTTCAAGATGAAGGAAAAAGGAGGCTCTTCCATCGCCCGGGAAGGACAGCATATGATTATGGGGCCCTGGGTCCACGGATCGAGGCTGCACAATTTTATCGGGGCGCTCAATTTCGGTGCCTACGGCTCCGGTGCGGGGGCCTTTATGATCAACCGGCATATCGCCTTTTTCGATAAATACCTGAGAGGTATTGACAGCAAATATCTGGTTCCCATCCGTTATTTCGTCATGGGGAGGAACCGATGGAAAAATGCCGAAACCTGGCCTCTGCCGGAAACCCAGTGGCAGCGTTTTTTTCTCCACAGCCGCGGTCATGCCAACACCGCCGGAGGGGACGGGGTATTGAGCAGGGAAGAGCCTGGAAAAGAATCCCCGGACATTTTTGTGTATAATCCACTTGATCCGGTGCCGACCCGGGGCGGCCGGTTGAATCCGGACCTTAACCAGGCCGCAGGTCCCCAGGATCAATCCATCATCGAGAAACGAATGGATATGTTATGTTACAGCACAGCGGAGTTGAAAGAGGAGATGGAGGTAACCGGTCCGCTGAAGCTTCATCTTTTTGCCTCCACCACGGTAGTGGACACGGACTTTTTTGTGAAACTGGTGGATGTGTATCCTAACGGGATGTCTATCAACGTGGCCGAAGGGGCTATCCGGGCCAGATACCGAAAATCCATTCTGAATCCTCAACCGGTCATCCCGGGTGAAATTGATCAGTATATGATTAATCTGGCCTCCACCAGCAACATCTTTGCTAAGGGACATCGAATCCGAATCGATATTACCAGCAGCAATTTCCCCAGGTTCGACCGGAATATGAATACCGGAAATCCATTCGGGGAAGATGCCGTGGGCCTGCCGGCCATGCAGACCATATTTCATCAGCCGGGACAGGCATCCTGTATTGATTTACCGGTCATACCCGGGAAGGGATAAAGAGGCGGGGTTTCGCAGAATCAAAGGTTTAAAGAAGTTATTGGTATTAGGGGCAGGGAGTCCCGGTTAATTTTTAAGCTGCCATCCTCGCCCCTAAAGGTACTTCCTTGAACATGTGTTTCACCTACAACTATTCCAAAAAGAAAGTCCTAAAATTTATCGATTACGTTTAAAATCTTCGGGCTACCAATAACCAGGACACTACTCCAGATTCATCACGCTCTATTTGGTGAGCTTGGACTCATAACGCTCAAAATCATGAAAGGTGTGCGCTTTGGCATCATAGCTAACATTACCAAGCACATTCACCTCTCCGTCCTTCAATAATAGCTGTGCCCAAACAGAAACGTCTTTATTGATATCGTATTTACTCAATACCTTGACAGCACTTTCAATAAAAGTCTTGGTAAATACCTTCGCCTGGTCGAGTGCAGCTTCCGAAGTTGTGACTTCTCCGGGAAGAGATTTGATGTAAATCATTATGTAACAAGAATCCGACCTATCTTGAACATCTTTTACTTCTACGTATTTGCCATAAAGCCAGATTCGAGCTCCACTCAGTGCATAAATTTCGCTTATGGCTGCTGGGGGAATAGTCATAGCTTTAAAAACATCTTTACAACTAATGCCTGAAAAAATACATGTAAGGACAATAATGACCAGATACCATTTTTTCATTTTTTAACCCCCTTCCATTATGGTTTAAGATCGCCAATAACTCAAGAAAATACCTCCAGGGGTGCATGAGACTAAGCTTGGAGGCTTCATATATGTATTTTAAAAAAACCTTTTCTTATCAATCACTCCAAAAGGTTGAAATTGGATTAGGATGGTTGGTTTTTGAAGAGTCTCTTTTTTACAAGAGTCTACTAATCCCTAATTGAAACGTCAATGGGAATTATTGATTACCACTTAAAAGGTTGCACAGTGAGGGAAAATTCAAAAATCACACTACAGGAAGAAACCCAAAAGTTCTCTCGCAAATTGCCTCTCCAATCTTAATTTAACGATGTCACCTACTACTCTTGATCAAGAAATGTATTGAAAGCGAATGATTACGGATTGAAAGTTAGCAGAGCTTGGTCATATCCGGTAGGGATAGAGCTCAACGGAATCCCTCTCGGTATGCATGGGAATATTCGTCCCACCTTTTTCTTGATAACCTTGTTTAACCGTGATATGCCGAACTTGATCCGATTGAGGAATCCCAATAACGTTTACAAAATATAATAGATATTAAGTCAACTCTTTTTTATATTCGGGTCTGTCTGTAAGACCGATTCTCTTGTATTTAGGTTTAATTGGGTATATAATAAACTAAATTAGTTGCCAACGAGCCTTTTAAAAATTGATGACTTGGCCCGTAAAGAACTCTAAACAACTTCTTTGCGGGTTTTTTTATTATTCTTGGCATTACCTTGCTATTGCAAAGGTCGAGGGTGTGCCGCCGATGGCGGGATTGCCGGGGTGTAGATGCCATAGTGTTTATACAGTAAGGATTACTCTATCAGGAGGCATGAGGTATAATGAACAAAAAAATTTACATTGCTAATCTATCCTTCCAAACCAGCGAACCTGAGATCAGAGCCCTTTTCTCTAAGGCGGGAGATGTTACCTCTGTCAAGATCGTCGGGGACAGACAGACCGGTCAACCAAAAGGTTTTGCCTTCGTGGAGATGTCCACTCAGTGGGAGGCTCGGAGAGCCATCTCCATGCTTAATCAAACCGAGTTCAAGGGAAATACTTTGTTGGTAAAAGAGGCCATAGTCAAACGTGGCTTCGGCGATAGATATTAAACCTCGATGTTGGAAAAATCGAGGGTGACGATCACCATGAAAACCCTGTGTTTTCTTTCTACGTTAACATCCAGTAGAATAGATTCAATACGTGCGTCGCAGTATCTCGACGATTATAACTTATCGATGATCACCACTGATGCCAAGTGCGATGCCTAAAATACTAAAGCCTCTATAATCAGTTTTACAGCTTACGAACATTCTCAGCAGATGGACCCTTAGCACCTTGGACAACATCGAAACTGACACGATCACCCTCGGCCAGCGATTTAAAACCTTCTCCCTGGATTGCGGAATGATGTACGAATAGATCTTTTCCCCCATCGTCCTGCTCGATAAAACCATATCCCTTTGAATCATTAAACCATTTAACTTTTCCTTCAGACATCATTAACTCTCCTTTGTATTTTGTTTCTCTGTCGAGACATTTGTAATAGCGAGGTAAGCATGAATAATTCTTTCTGGAAATGCAAGAAGGTTATCATCAATCTCTCCGAGTGCTTGATATTTCATTATCCGATGCCTTATTCGTCATCGCCTATCTCTCTCAGGGCCTCTCGTTGTTTTTTTAGGGGAGACGAGAGAGTATCCTCTATAAGAGTGACATGGTGGGTTACGTTCAAATTGATCCTATATCCTTTGATGACATAACTGTCCTCAGATTCAACATTATACTGCTGTAGGGCTTCCAACAGATCATCCCTGGTTCCATAGATCCCTTCCACTTCACCATTCAAAATGAAAAAATATTCTTCTTCCATCTTCTTTTCACCGCCTATCGTTTGAGGTTATCAAAAAGAAACGTGTAACCTTGACAATTAGATCTCATTGTCTGTCTAATTTTCTAAAATATCAAGCTATTCTTACAGACAAGTACCGATTGAATCCTTCCATTCTATTCAAAAGGGAGGTTTGAGGACTACAGAAAGAAATCGGCTCGGCCATGGATCCCAGACCCTTTGAATTCTCTTCATCCGGAAACGCCACATCCCTGATCATCAATCTCATTCTACCTTCCCGCCAATCTTTGCCGCAACAGCGTATATCTCTTCTCTGTCTTATTATTTCTGATTGCTATGGCCAAGGCCTTTTTTGTCCCCACCAGCACCACCAGCTTTTTCCCCCTGGTTACCCCGGTATAGAGAAGATTCCTCTGAAGCAGGATATAATGCTGAATGAGAATGGGAATAACCACAGCCGGATACTCTGATCCCTGGGACTTATGGATGGATACGGCGTAGGCGTGGACCAATTCATCAAGATCGCTGTAGTCATAAACAATTCTCC
Source organism: Deltaproteobacteria bacterium RBG_13_43_22 (assembly GCA_001797675.1). GTDB lineage: Bacteria > Desulfobacterota > RBG-13-43-22 > RBG-13-43-22 > RBG-13-43-22 > RBG-13-43-22. Next base: position 20,806 of record MGQB01000034.1, read on the forward strand.
GATCATCGATGATCACCGTGAGCTCCTGGGCTTCTTCGTCTATTAGAGTGATCCTCCCAATGTCCCCATTATAGACCTCTTTGTCGTAGTTATTAACAATCTGCATGACCCGGTCGTTAACCTTAAAGGTTCTTCCCCCGCGTAATACCCCATCCTCTCGGGGATTGAGGGCCTTCTGGAGCTCTATGTTCAGGTTTCCGGCCCCGACTATCCCCCTGTGCATGGGTGTGAGAACCTGAATTTCAGTGCCTTGCTTAAGCCCAAATCGTTGCGGTATCCGATCTTTGACCAGGCTGATGATCAATTCAAGGACCTTTTCCGGATCCTCCTGTTCGATAAAATAGAAATCCTCCAGTTTGTCTGGGTTGGCCTTAAGATTCGGGCTTAGGCCTTGATTGATCCTATGGGCGTTGACGATGATTGAACTTTCTTGGGCCTGGCGGAATATTTCATTCAACTCAACCACCGGGGCTACCCCTGAATCAATAATGTCCCTTAATACATTCCCGGCCCCGACGGATGGAAGCTGGTTGACATCTCCAACCAAGATGAATGTGGCGGTCAAGGGGATGGCTATTAAGAGATGATGCATGAGCAGGGTATCGATCATGGAGGCTTCATCGATTATCAGAAGCTGACAATCCAGGGGCTTTTCGTCGTTCTTATCAAAAGCCCTTTTCTTCATATTGTATTCCAGGAGCCGGTGAATGGTCTTGGCTTCGTGCCCAGTGGCTTCGCTCATCCGTTTAGCTGCTCTTCCGGTAGGGGCCGCCAGCATAATTTTGGTTTTAAGGGCTGAGAATATCTTGAGAATGGCGGTAATAATGGTCGTCTTGCCGGTTCCGGGACCCCCGGTAATGATCATGACCTTATTGCCAGCGGCAGATCGGACGGCTTCGATCTGTTTATCGGCCAGGGTGATGGAGAGCTTGTCCTGAACCCACTGGATGGCCTTTTCTGAGTCTATTTCTCTGATCGCCTGGGGGGTGGTCAGGAGTCTCTTGAGCCGGGCAGCCAAGCTGGTTTCGGCTATATGATAACCAATCAAATAAACTGCCTTGTTGTTCTCCTGGAAGGCCTCCAGATCCTGGTTCATATCTTCAATGACGATTTCCTTGTCTACCTCCAGGGTTCCCAAGGCCTTAACAATAACCTCCCGATCAATATCCAGAACCTCTTTACATTTTACTATCAAAGGTTCATAAGGATAATAGACATGACCTTCATCGGTCATTTCATGAAGTACGAAGAGGATACCGGCCCCAGCCCGGAGATCCGAGTTTTTGGCAAACCCAAGTTTCTCGGCTATCTTGTCGGCGGTGATAAACCCTATCCCAAAGATATCAGTGGCCAGTCGATAGGGGTTCTCCTGGACAATCTTGATGGCATCGTTTCCGTACTGTTTGAAGATCTTGGCCGCATATCCGGAACTGACACCATGGGATTGCAGAAAGAGCATTACGGCCCGGATCTCTTTCTGTTCCTCCCAGGCATGCTTGATCATACCAATTCGTTTTTTCCCTATCCCTTCAACATCAGCCAGTTTATCGATTTCCAGTTCAATGATATTCAAGGTCTCTTCCTTGAACATCTTGACGATCCGCTTGGCCATGACCGGGCCGATACCCTTAACCAGACCTGAACCAAGATATTTTTCAATGCCGTATACAGTGGCCGGGGTGGTGGTCTGGCAGAAGGCTATTTTAAACTGTTCCCCGAATTTGGGATGATTGCCCCACTCGCCCTTCATTTTAATGACTTCACCGGGGGTTGGGTTGACGATATTTCCGATAATCGTTACCAGGTCCCGTCTTCCGTAAACCTTGACCTTGGCAACGGTATATCCATTTTCATCATTGGTATAGGTTACCCGTTCAATTTGGCCTTGGAGGTCGGTTAGGTTATTTATAGGCATCTATCACTGAGGATAAGTAGGGATTTATAAGTGGGAAGTCTCTTTATCTTGAAGTTCTCTCTGCCTTCCTATTCTATAGGCATCTATGA
>MGQB01000035.1 GCA_001797675.1 Deltaproteobacteria bacterium RBG_13_43_22
CTAGGGTTTGATTGATGCTCTTTCCCTTACATACCATGAAACCTCTTTTCTCGGTATGCGCGAGGTGCCTTTTATATGATTATCAAATCTCTGGCAATGGTGTTAAAAAATAAGGCAAAGAGAACGATCATAAAGGCGCTGAAAATCTTTTCCATATTGGATACTTTTAAAAGGTTGATTAGGCCGACCCCTACCAAAAGCAGGATGGAATAATGCCCGGCCTTTCTCAACATATTAAAAACCCTATTATTTTTCACGAAGTATGGAGTGTCTTTATAACGTTTTTTAAAGAAACGGAATACCAGATTAAAGACCCACCAAGCCATAACCCCGATCGATAGAATGATACTGACACTAACGATGGCCGGCACGAGTGGATTTTTCTGAAGAATGATTTGTTGATAGAAATTTATTAAATTTTCGAACATAAGTCGTTCCCCCTGAATAGCCGCATGGGCGGACTCCGTCCCGTAAATCTTGTTTTTAATTTAAGAGAATTCGGTTTAAGCGATGGAACTCAACTTGAAGATGGTCGGCTATCGTTCGGCAGTTATATTGGGGCCTCTAAATATCCTTTTCTATTTTTTCACCGGCCGTGGTTATCATAATTACCCTCAGTGAATATCTTTTGTCAAGGATTGGATGGGGGCGGACAGTGCGAAAAAGTCTTCCGGGTCAGGTAAACGGCGATCACTTTGGCACAGCCTTTTCTGATCCAATCCGCTTAAAAACACCCAGATCATCATCCTGATTTAAAAAATCGAGAATAACGCCGTTGACCTTACCTTGCGGATTAACCTGAAAACCGGCAAACCCGGATTCCTGCTCAAAGCCATAAATCGGCCAATTCACCGCAAAGATATCCTTATCCCAATGCTTAAGCGACATTTTTACTTTTTTTGGGCCTATGTCCAGAATCAATTTACCGTCAACAACCGATATTGTTACTGTGCTGTATACCTCATTAAAATATTTTCCCGCATAACGGTCCAAGGGCATGGCCGCCAGGGGATTCCTGGGTGCAACCGGTTTCTTGGTCTTCATTTCTTTCTTCTTTTTTTTCTGTTCGGCTAAGGCCTTAGCGCTCAAATCCTCAACAGGCTTACCGGCATACTGATCAAAAAACCTGAAAGCCAACAGCTCAGGCAACTCAGTAACATAATTTGAAAGTACCACCACCCCTATTCTTTGTTCGGGAATATAAGCGACCATGGTTTTCATCAGAGTACCGCCATTATGCCATATGATCGGAAAAGGGGAATGCTCCTGATACAGCCAGCCTAAACAATAAAAGACGTTTTTATGCACCGGGCTGCCTAATCCAACTATGGTCTTCGGCGAATGGATGACTTGCATATTCGCCTCTGAGACCAGCTGTTTGTCGTTAACTTTTCCGTTATTCATCTGGAAGATCAGCCATTTTGTCATGTCCACAATATTTGAATTAATCGCACCGGCCGGGCCGGCAACATAGCTCCAATCAAGAAATCCCCAATTCTTTGGTAAAGCCAGTATCTTGTCCTCTTCATCTACATGCAGTCCAGAAACGTCTTTGGCCTTAAGGAAAGACGGCATATCCGCTGAGGAATCGGACATGCCTAAGGGGTCAAAAATACGTTCCTTAAGGTCCTGTTCATAGGTCTTCCCGCTATACTTTTCGATAAGCTGAGAGGCCACAAGCCATAGACCGTTTTGATAAGCATATTTCGCCCGAAAACTGCTGACCGGTTTAATATTCCGGAGGGCCTGTCTTATGTACGAGCGGTCAAAACCTACGGAAAAAAGGGCATCCGCTGCATAACCCGGCAGGCCGCTGTGCTGAGACATTAAATCCACAATCTGAAACTCTCTGGTCACCCAGGGATCAAACATCATAAAATCCGGCGCATAATGGACAACTTTATCGTCCCAATTGAATTTACCCTCATCCACAAGCATGGCGGCCAGCGTGGCGGTAAAGGCCTTGGTGGTCGAACCGATCTGAAAAATCGTTTTCTCCGTAACAGGGTTATCTCCGCCCAGGGCCTTTACACCATAACCCCTGGCAAAAATAGTTTTTCCATCCTGGACGATACCGACGGCCATCCCGGGAATTTTCCAATCATCCATGGCTTTGGCGGCATACTGATCAAAATCGGCCAATATTTTTTTGAGCTGTTCATCCGTTGGTCTGGCGACTTTTTCTTGGGTGAAACCTATCCCTGCCTGCAACATAAAAACAGCCATAAGAATCACGAGTATCCTTTTCATTTTCCTCCTCCTTGGTAATCATAATAGGGACCAAAAACAGCGCCTATCAATTAGTGGTCCTTCTCCCAATAAGTTGGGAGATGATATTAATAACTTAACTGGTTAAAATAAATTGTCAAATTAATATTTGCGGGATTATATCTTTGACACCGGAAAAGAAAATTATAAAATAATATTATTTGAGCGTCTAGGGGTCATGAATCTAGGGGTCAGGGCTTTTATTTTGGTATTATATTGAATATATCAAGATAAAAGACCTGACCCCCATGGACAGTGGTGTACTTGTAAGTAGAATCTACCCTTAGAACTGGAATCTACCGGGGGCTAAGAAGTAATCTAGGGGATCTGTCCAGGAAATCGCACCCATAAAAAGAATTCAGAATATGAATAATTTAGCATTAGTAAGTATAATTTTGGGGGCTATCATTATTCTAACTCGAGGTCCGATTATCTTTGCACCGGAAGCCTCAAGGAATTTCTTTTTAAATTCAATTATTACCAGCGAAACGAAAATACGAATAATCGGCATTTTTGTTGTGGCACTTGGGATGGTCATGATTTATGTTGCACAGGGTTATGATCAAACGGCAGCATTATTTATCAAATACCTTGGATGGTTCTTTGTCGTTGTCGCCGGCCCTATTTTCCTGATCTTTACTTCTATCTATAAAGACATTCTTATTAATATCGTGGAAAATATGGATGCGTTGATACTTCGCATCATTGGCATTTTTGGCGTTGGTCTGGGAGCGTTATTTATCTACCTTGGATTAGTTGTATTGAGAAGTTCGGGGTGAATCCGGGGGACATACCTGATAAATGATATCTAGTTTGATTGCAAGACCTGACCGGGGCCTTTAAATGGGGGCCGTTTAAGGAGGTTTTACGTTTTTTTATGATCGATATAGGGTAAAGGTTTGAAGCGTAATAAACTGAGGAGAGGATCCGAGCCAAACTAATAGACTGACAGGGGGCAGGGTTGATAGATTATCGCTCCACTTTTTCCAATTCCTTGGACCGGTCACGTCCCAGATCGACCTGACTAAAAGAGCCCCCCTCTTCCGGCAGGATCATAAAAAATTGGTTACAGACGTCAATTTCGACCGTGCCTTTTAAAAGGCGAAAATCCAGGACATGTCCCCCTGATTGAAGATCATTGGAGATAAAATGAAGATGATCTCCCGGCACATTGATTCCTTTGACAAACACCGGCGATCTGAAACCAACCAGGGTTCCGGAAACAGCTTCGAAGGTAAAAACCGGCTGAGTTTTAGCTACCGCAGACAAAGGTGGATAGGGTTTTTTCTGGACCGGGACACTCCTTGTCTTCATGGTTTGGAAGGTCCCTTTTATTTTTAACGCGTAGAATAAATTCTTGTTGGGATTTGAATCTTCAATCATTTTTTCCAGACCTTTAAGGTCCGTTTCCTTGGTAATAGGAAAAGAATAATCCGCTTTAAATTGAACCACCGAGGCAAAAGGGGTCGTCACCTTCAAAGAGGGGCGGTAAATCTTTCCATCCGCTTTAACTTGAAACACCTGGCCTTCCAAGAGGATCATTTCGCCGTCCAGATTGTCGAAAGTCCCGATACCGAAATTCCCGTAGGTCAGCAATTTTTCAAGGGGTATCTGTCCCTCATAGGAACCGGCCAGTAAGGCATCAATGGTCGAAACCTGGTTGATGGTGTTTAAAGGGGCCCTAATACAAGCTGTGATCAAACAGGTTATTACCAGGCTCAGTCCAAGCCAAAATATTTTTTTCATCAAGGTTCTTCTCAAAATTCGTCTCCTAAAATGGGTCGAATGGTTTTATGCATCGCTTTTTTATTAATGCTTTCACTTGAATCCTTATTTGGTTATCCTTTCTTTCTTCTCCAATGCCTGAATTTTTCCTGAAAAGATTCCATATACAGATAAAAAACCGGGGTGATATAAAGGGTTAATAGTTGGGAGAAGACCAAGCCCCCGACCACCGCCAGACCCAGAGGTCTTCGGGATTCGGCCCCGGCCCCAAATCCGAGGGCAATGGGAAGGGTGCCCATGAAGGCGGCCATGGTGGTCATCATAATGGGACGAAACCGGATCAGACAGCCCTGGTAAATGGCCTCGGCCGGCTTCTTCCCTTCGGTTCTCTGGGCCTCCAGGGCAAAATCGATCATCATGATGGCATTCTTTTTGACGATACCGATAAGCATGATGATCCCCACAAAGGCATAAATGCTCAGCTCGGTCCTGAAGATCAGCAGGGTCAGCAAGGCCCCGAAGGCGGCTGCCGGCAGACCGGAAAGGATGGTTAAAGGATGGATGAAACTTTCATAGAGGATCCCCAGGACAATATAGATAACCAGGATGGCCAGGATCAACAACAGCCACAAACCCTGCATGGAAGCTTGGAAGGCTTGGGCCGTCCCTTGAAAACTGGTGATAATAGTGGATGGCAGCAGATTGCGGCTTGTTTTTTGTACAATGGCCACGGCATCTCCCAGGGCCACCCCGGGTCTCAGGTTAAAGGAAATGGTTACCGCAGGGAGCTGGCCCAAGTGGTTGACCTGAAGAGGTCCGACTCCTCGGCTTATCCTGGCCACTGAATCCAAAGGGATAAGCTGGCCGGTTGAGGACCGAATATATAGCATGGAAAGGGTTGACGGCTCCATCTGGTACTTGGGGTCCAATTCCATAATAACCTGATAATCGTTGTTAGGAGCGAAAATAGTGGAAATCTGCCTGGACCCATAGGATGAATAAAGGGCATTTTCGATCTGTGACGCCGTCACCCCCAAAGCCGTGGCTTTATCACGGTCGATCTTTATATTGATCTCAGGACTCTTAATCTGCATATCACTGGACACATCCTGAAGTTCCGGAAGGGTTCGCATCTTGGATTCTAACAGGGCGGCTGATCGGTATAATTCCCGTGTATCCGGGGATTGCAGAGTAAACTGATAGAGACCCTTGGAAAGCATGCCGCCAATGCGGATGGCCGGAGGATTTTGCAGGAAAATACGAATGCCGGGAATATTCGCTAGTTTGACCCGTAGGGATTGAATCAATTCATCGACGCTTAATTTACGTTCGGACCGGGGTTTTAACTGCATAAAAATTCGACCTGAATTGTTGGCCACACTGGATCCGGCTGCACCCATAGAGGACATAAAGGCACCTACATTGGGATCCTGCTGGATAATGTCGGCCATGGCCTTTTGGTGCCGGACCATGTCGTCAAATGAAATTCCTTGAGCCGCCTCGGTGATTCCGAAAATCGACCCGGTATCTTCGCTGGGGATAAAACCCTTGGGAGAAATGATAAAAAGATAAATGGTGGCCAAAAGGAACAGCCCGGTATAGATCATTGTGGTTCGAGGATGATTCAGGACCTTTTTGAGACTCCAGTCATAGACCTGAAGCATCCCGTTAAAAAAGCGTTCGGAGGCCTTATAAAGCCGTCCATGCCGCAAGGTTTGGGGGGGACGGAGAAAACGGCTACAGAGCATCGGGGTCAGGCTCAAGGAAATAAAACCGGAGACCAGGATCGCCGTTGAGATGGTGACGGCGAATTCCCGGAACAATCTTCCCAGAATACCACCCATAAAAAGGACGGGGATGAACACTGCGGCCAGGGACAAGGTCATGGAAAGGATGGTAAAACTGATTTCCTTCGATCCGGTCAAAGAGGCCTGCAAGGCCGGCTCCCCTTTTTCCATATGGCGAACAATGTTTTCGAGCATGACAATGGCATCGTCGACCACGAAACCCACACATAGAATAAGGGCCATAAGGGACAGATTGTCCAAATTATAGCCCATAAAATACATGACCGCAAAAGTGGCCACTATGGACATGGGCAAGGCCAGGCTGGGGATAATGGTGGCCGAGATATTGCGTAGAAAGAAAAAGATAACCAGCACCACCAGAAAAATCGTCAGAATCAAGGTAAATTGGACATCATTAACCGAATCCCTTATCGATTTCGATCGGTCATACCATGTGACCAACTGAACGGAGGCAGGCAACTGAATCTGGATGGCCGGTAAAACCTTTTTAATGCCGTCCACCACTTTAATGGTGTTGGTCCCCGGCTGTCTTTGAATGGCCAGAATAATGGCCCGCTGATCTATGAACCAACTGGCCACCTTGTTATTTTCAACGCTGTTGACAACCCGGCCGAGTTGCTCCAATCGTATAGGAGCCCCCTGACGGTAGCCCACAATCAGGGGTCGATAATCCTCGGCCTTATAGAGCTGGCCGGTGGCCCGTATGGTAAAAGCCTGATGGGTTCCTGACAGGGTTCCTGTAGGCAGATTGACATTGCTGTTCTGGACCGCGCTGGCCACTTCATCAATCCCCAGACCGCGGTAAGCCAGGGCTTTGGGATCCAGTTGAATACGGACGGCATATTTCTGAGAACCGTAGACCAGGACCTGAGCCACCCCGCTGATCATGGAGATCCTTTGGGCAATATTGGTCTGGGCATATTCGTCTAAGGTTGAGAGAGGCACCAGGTTTGATTTTAAAGCCAGGTACAATACCGGCGAATCAGCCGGGTTGACCTTTCTAAAGTAGGGCGGGATAGGCATATCGGGAAGTTGCCGCCCGGCCTTGGCAATGGCCGATTGAACATCCTGGGCCGCGGCGTCAATATTCCTATCCAGATTAAACTGGAGGGTTATTTGGGAAATACCCAGGGCGTTGGTGGAGGTCATGGAGTCCAGACCGGCAATGGTTGAGAACTCTTTTTCCAGGGGTGTGGCCACCGCAGCGGCCATCGTCTCCGGACTGGCTCCGGGAAGGCTTGAGGTAACCGCGATGGTCGGGAAATCCACATTGGGCAAATCGCTGACCGGAAGCAAACGGTAGCTCATAATCCCAAAAACCAAGATTCCCAGCATAACCAGGGTGGTCATGATCGGACGGCGAATAAAAAGTTCGGCGATATTCATTTGCGAACCGCCCCTTTCCCTTCCATACCCTTTTTTATCTGGACTTTGGTTCCGGGAACCAGTTGAAATTGGCCGTCCGTAACAACCATTTCCCCGGCCTTGAGCCCTTTGGCAATAATCGTTTGTCCGTCAAGACTTCTGCCCACCTCCACCGGGCGGTGTTCAACTTTCTGGTCCGGTTTGACCACAAAGATAAAAGAGCCTTCCATTCCGGTCTGAACAGCCTGGGAAGGAACAACGATGGTATTGGGCTGGGAAAAAAGGGCCAACACCACATTGACGAATTGGCCCGGCCAGAGTCTTTTCCCTTTGTTGGCAAAGGTGCCTTTGACCCGGAAGGTTCCGGTTGTCCGATCCACCGTATTATCGATAAAGGTCAGCAACCCCTCCTCAGGGTGTTCCTCCTCGCTGGAGATAAAGGCCTTTACCTTCAATTTTCCGGAAACGGAATATTTTTTGAGTTCAGCTAAATTCTGCTCCGGCAGGGAAAAGGAAACATAAACCGGCTGCACCTGATTAATAACGACTAAATTTTTCGTGTCATCATTGGCCTTAATTTGATTCCCCGGATTAACCAGCAAGGCACCGGTGCGGCCGGAAATGGGAGCCCGAATTGAACAATAATTGAGTTGGAGACGAGAGGTTTCCACGGCCGCCTGATCGGCTTTCATTTGGGCTTTAAGGGATTCCAGATTGGTGAGGGCCTGATCGTATTGATCCCGGCTGATATAATCCTTCTGAATGAGTTCGGAATACCGTTTAAGATCCAACCCGGCTTTTTGGGCCAGGGCTTCATGTTGGGCCAAATTGGCCTGGGCCTTTTTAAGATCGGCTTCAAAAGGGACCTGATCTATGGTAAAGAGCAAGGCCCCTTGGGCTACATCCTGGCCTTCCCGAAAATGGACCTGTTTCAGTTCACCGATGACCCGGGACTTGACAGAAACCGTGGCATAGGCTTCCACATTGCCGATGGCTGTGAGTTGCACCGGGACCGTCTTTTCCGCTACGGTACTTACCGTAACCGGCACCTCCCTTTCTTTTCTGGCTTTGGAAGCGTCGGTTTTCTTCTCGGAACAAGCCAATAGACCCAGGAGAGAGAAAACCCAAAGGGCAAAGAGGCTGCATTTGAGTATTTTGAAAAATCTAAACCCACTTGTTTTTAAGGGCATTATCATAAAGGCTCCTTGTTTTAGTCCATTCTTCAGGTAAGAGATTACTTATTAATAAATTTTGAGGGGGATTGTCAAAATATATTTTCAATAGATCGTTTTTAACTATTTGCACCAACCGGGGTCTGGTGATATATTTTCTTTGAAAACGAAAATAGGGTTTAAGGGGTTAAGCATTTTGTTTTTTATCATTTCAAGGCCTTTCACTTGAATCCTTGGCCCCTGGACCCCTTTAATCCTTTGAGTATTTTCCATATTTCCTATCGTTCTATCCAGAGGACATGAAGATTTAAAGAAAGATCAAAAAATATGGCCGTAAAAATTACCGACCGGCTTTTTATCCCCGAAGATGAACTTTATTTTACCGCCTCACGAAGCGGCGGCCCCGGGGGACAGAACGTCAACAAGGTCAGTACACGGATCACCCTCTGGTTCGATGTTCTTAAGTCACCCAGTCTTTCGGAGGAAGAGAAATGGCAGATTCTTGACAAGCTCCCCACCCGTATTAATAAAATGGGGATACTTTGGATCAACGTCCAACAAACCCGCAGTCAGGCAGGCAATCGGGAATTGGCCTTGCAGCGTTTTGTTGAATTACTGGCCCAGGTGTTAGTCAAACCTCGGTTTAGAAAAAAGACCCGGATTCCCCGGAAGGTCCAGGAAGAAAGGATAGCCGAAAAAAAGAGACGAAGCCGGGTGAAGGCGAACCGCTCCCCGAAGATCCTTTGGGAATCGTAAAATCTATTTAGGTGTTTAACCCTGGGCACCATCGAAACATCAAAATGAATTTCGACGAACGGTATTTTATTATTATCGAGTTGAGGTGATGTTATGAAGGAGAAAAAAGAAAACTGGTTGAGTGTGGAATCGAAATTGAAAGCCATGGGGCTGGTCCTTCCGGAACCGGTTAAGGTCCCGGCAGGAGTGAAACTTCCTTTTTCCTGGGTCAGGGTACGAGGCAAGCGGGCCTTGATTTCCGGCCATCCGCCTCAGAATCCCGACGGCTCTATCGCCGGACCCCTGGGAAAGGTTGGGGCCGAGGTTTCTTTGGAACAAGGCTATCAGGCGGCCAGACAAACGGCCTTATCCATCCTCGGCGATTTAAAAAGGATCTTGGGCGATCTGGACCGGATCGCCGCCTGGCTGAGGGTTTTCGGGATGGTTAATGCCGCCCCCGGTTTTAATCAACTGCCCTCGGTGATCAACGGTTTCTCGGACTTGATTATCGAACTCTACGGCCCGGAAAGAGGGGATCACGCCCGTTCGGCCGTGGGCCTGGCCGAGCTGCCCTTCAACATCCCGGTGGAGATCGAGGCCGAGGTTGAGATAGATTAGATTCTTATCCCCAAAACTGAGAATTTATCTCTAACTTTCAACAATAAGGTCCAAAGGGGTCTTGTTTTTGGGGATTGTCCAAAAGGTAACTCATCGCCCCATCCCGGCCCAAAAGCTAACTTGATTGAGTGCAGGGCATTCACCCAAAGCCTGTTTCCGGCCCTGGAGAAGGCCTGCCCTCGGACGAATGTTCGAATATTGGGCCCGGCAAAGAAGCTTATGGCCTTGTAGTGGACAACCCCAAAAACAAGACCCCTTTGGACCGTTTCAAGATTTCAAGTATGTTTGGATATCTTTTTAGAATCATTGAAGGGTGATAATGGCTACCTCGGCCGTACTACCGATCCGCATGGGCGGACCCCAGGTCCCGGCCCCGCTGGTAATGTAAATCGCATAATCGCCCAGTTGATGAAGACCATAGTCGAATCCCTTGTAAAGCAAGGAGACAAAAATTTTCATAGGCCACATCTGTCCGTTATGGGTATGGCCGGCAAGCTGCAAAGAGACCTGATAACGTCTGGCCGTTTCAATCTGGGCCGGTTCATGATAGAGGAGAATGGCCGGTTTGGTGCGATCGATCTTCTCCAAAACAGGCCGGATATCTTTCTTCCAACCTCTTTGGGGGTAATCGATGCCGATCAACTGAACCCCGCCGAGATTGACGATTTCATCCCGCAAAACTCTGATCTTTGTTTTTTTAATGGCCGCCAGGGCCTTGTCGATCCCCAAATAGGTTTCATGATTGCCGGTGATATAATAGATCGGCGCCATTATCCGGTCAAAGGGCTTAATTGCTTTTGAAAGATCGTCGCCGGTACCGTCGAAGAGATCCCCGGTGATAAAAACGAAGTCCACTTTTTGTGCAGTTATTATTGCAGCGATCTTTTGGGATAAACCCTCTCCGTTTATGATACCCAGGTGGACATCCGACACGTGGGCGATCTTTCTGCCTCGCCATTCCTCAGGGGCATTTTTAATAGGGACGGAAAGGAATTTTGTTTTTAACTGACCGGCGTGATAAAGCCCGTACGTTGTGTATAAGACCGTCATGCCCAGCAAAAAAGCACCGAAAGTTTTCCGATCGATCTCCAGGGGAAACCACTGGAGGATAGTAAGCACCAGCAGCCCGGCACCGAAGATAAGTAATAGATTGACCATGGTTCCGAGCCAGACCGCCGAACCATAGTAGAACCCATGGAGAAACCTGTGGGTGCTGAATTGGGTCCAGATAAAGGCGGTGATGAAACTCAGGGCCAGGAGAAATAGCAGGAGGGCCAATCCGAATTGGGCGGCCCTGGTTTTCGGGCTAAAGAATTTTGTTAAGAGAAAAAAAAGGAGGGTGTGGAGTCCAAAATAAATCAGCAGGGCAATGGAAATAAAAATGATCAATTGAAGTCGCATGGGTCCTTAAAGGGTCCTGCTTAATATAAACGGAGAGCAGGACCCCGATTATCGGGTTACCGGGAGTTTATTTTTTTTCCAATTTGACGGCCGTATTCCTGGGCCATTTGGGTTCCGCCTCCCAGGGATATGGATTTCAATCGAAGCGGGTCCCCGACCATATTCATTTTATAGATGTTTTTCATGGTCCCATAGATCCGATCCAGGGCCTCCCCGCTCCAGCCGAAGGCACCGAAGGCACCACCCACTTTCCCTTCCAAGTTAGCCTTTTCGGCCAAAAAGAGAAAGGTCTTCATGGGCTGCAGCATATCTCCATGATAGGTAGGGGAACCGAAGACATAGCCGTCATACCCTTCCAAATCGGTTTCTTTTTTAATGGCGGTAATATCGATCACCTCCGCTTCTCCGCCCTCAAAACGGATCCCTTCGGCTATCCGTTCGGCAATCTTTTTTGTTTCTCCCATCCTGCTGGTAAAAGCAACGAAAACTTTTGACACGATTCACCTTCCTTTTTTAACTTCTCTCCTGGGCGGTTGACCCCGGACCGGCCAAGGGCCTGAAATTCTTTTTGCCGGCCCCGCAGATAGGACACCGCCAATCATCGGGCAGTTCGGCAAAACAGGTCCCTTGGGGAATTTTTCCCTTCCGGTCGCCTTTATCCGGGTCGAAAATACAACCGCAATTCACGGATTGGCATTGATACATCTCTTCCGCTTTGGCCATAACTCTGATCCTTTAAAAAAAACATGCGAAGGGTTTAAGGATTATGATCGCGGTCAAAAAAACGTCAGAACTAATCGACTTTGGAGAAAGCCTTGGCCTTGGAACCGCAAACCGGGCAGGTTTCCGGGGGCTCATTTTCACAGGTATAACCGCATACGGAGCAGACATAATAATCGACCACTTTGGCATTTCCCAGGCTATCGAGGGCTTTTTGATAAAGGTTGGCATGGACTTCTTCGACTTTGTTGGCATAACTAAAACTTCTTTCCGCCGCTTTGTTGCCTTCCTTGCCGGCGGTTTCGATCATGCCCGGATACATCTTTTTAAATTCATGCGTCTCACCGGAGATGGCTTCCTTTAAATTATCCACTGTTTTCTTGATCCCTCCCAGGGCCCGCAAATGGGCATGGGCATGGACTGTTTCGGCTTCGGCCGCGGCTCTAAAAAGTTTAGCGGCCTGGGGATATCCTTCCAGATCGGCCTGTTTGGCAAAGGCTAAATATTTGCGGTTGGCCTGGGATTCCCCGGCAAAGGCTTCCAATAAATTTTGTTCGGTTTTACTCATAAGACCTCCTTATTAATTTTTCAATAGTAATAATTATTATCATCTTTTTTAATATGTCAATTGGTTATTCCCTTTTTTATTAAAAAAAATTCCGGGAGATGACATTTTGTTGCTTTTTTGTTAGGGTGGAAGCGGGTTTCAAGGTCTAACCAAACTTGTTTGAAATTTTTGGCTGGCCATAGGGGTTCTTTTATAAAGGGTTAGAGATAAATTCTCAGATGATCTAACATAAGAATCTAACAAGGAGGGACTGGTTTGGCAGGAAAACAAGACAAAAAACCAAACCCGACAGAAAAGGCCTTAGTAATCCGAAAGACCCTGATAGAAATCGCCCTCGGTGAAAAAGCGGCCGATCAATATATCAAGGGCGGCCAGGTTCTTAATGTCTATACCGGGGAACTCCTAAAAGAAAATATCGCCCTTTATAAAGATCGGATTGCCTATGTGGGCCCCTCTGAAAAAATGATCGGAAATAAAACCCGGGCCTGGAGGGTCAAAGGGAAAATTCTGGTTCCCGGCTATATGGACCCGCATGCCCACACCGACCTGTATTATAATCCGGCTGCCTTTTCCGATCAGGTGGTCGAAACAGGAACGACCTCTATTTTCTCGGATATGCACGATCTGGCCAACGCCCTGGGTCTTTCCGGGGTCCTTCAGGTCCTGAAAGATGCCCCCCGATACCCGATCACTTTTTATATGGCCGTTCCCTCCTCCTCGCCCCCGGTTCCCCGGTTCGAAGGAAAAGAGTTCTTTAACATTGGGGAAGTCCAGCGTCTTCTTAAAAGACCGGAGGTCCTGGGGTTGAGTGAAGTGACGGCCTTTGTCCGGATCCTCAATAAGGAACCTCGGTTGCTAAACATCTTAAATAAGGCCCGAGCACTGGGCAAAACCGTTGAAGGGCATACCACCGGAATCAGTCATGACAAACTCAATGCCCTTATTGACGCAGGACTAACGTCCTGCCATGAGTCCATCACCGCCGAGGATGTTAAAAAACGTCTTCGTTTGGGCCTGTATGTCATGTGCCGCGGAGGATCCATTAGAAACGATCTTCCGCATTTGGTTAAGGCTATCCGGGAACTCTCGGATTATGATACCTCCCGTATCATGTTGACTCCCGACGGCCTCTTTCCCGGAGAGATGACCCGCTTCGGCTATCTGGACTATGTTGTAAAACAGGTCATACAACTGGGAATAAACCCGATCCGGGCTTTTCAGATGGTCACGATCAATCCGGCCCGGTATTTCAAATTAGACCAGGAACAAGGAGCCCTGGCCCCGGGTCGAAGGGCTGATATTTTGCTTTTATCGGATCTGAGAGAACCCAAACCGGTTTCGGTGATGTCAAAAGGCAATTGGATCATTCGGGAAGGGCAGCGGGTTTCCCCGTCCTTACCCCCTTTTCCTTCAGGAACCTATGATCGTCCCCTGAACCTTTCTCCGATCAGACCTGGGTTTTTTCGTTTTTACATCCCGGACCGGAACCCCATCCCCATCATAACCGTCAGGGATAAAACCCTGACCCGCCGGGTTGACCGGTTAATTCAGGATACGGATGGCTTTGTTCAAGCCAGCCTTCAAGAAGACGTGGCCAAGATCGCCCTCATCCCGCGTCAAGGCGGCCGGGCCGGAATGGGACTGGTTTCCGGATTCGGGGCTCGGATCGGGGCCATTGCCTCCAGCATTGCCCATGAAACCCACAGTCTGCTAGTCGTAGGCTTTAATGATAAAGATATGGCCCAGGCCGTGAATCAGGTAGTTAAAATGGGTGGCGGGATTACCGTTGTCAAAGAAGGAAAGACATTAGCCAGGCTTTCTTTGCCTATCGGCGGAATCATGTCTGCTTTGAAAGTTCCCCGATTGGCCGGAGAGTTGGAACGAATAACCAATACCTTAAAGGAGTTGGGGTGTTCTCTTGAAGACCCCTTATGGACCCTTGGGTTTCTTTCTTTTACTTCTTTAATTGAATTACGGATTACCTTTTCCGGCGTCTATGAGGTCAAAACCGGGAAGATTCTTTATAATGGGTTTGTCGGTCGTCGATAAAGGGAAGGAGGGACGAAGGACGAGTGATGAAGGATGAGGAAAGAAAAAGTTGTAAAGCTGAAAGCTCAAAGGTCAACGCCTTTGTTTTTGAGTTAATACTTTATTGGAGTCTGCTGGTTTTTCCCTTTGTCCTTGCACAAGAAGCCGAAGGTTCGGGATCAACCGTACCGGTTTTCAGCTACAAAGTTATCAACACCTTTCCGCACGACCCCAGGGCCTTTACCCAGGGGTTGGTGTTTCACCAAGGATTTCTTTATGAAGGGACGGGCCTTTCAGGGAAATCGTCTCTGCGTAAAGTCGAGTTGGAGACCGGGCGGATAGTAAAACGTTACCGATTGCCCGATCGGCTTTTCGGCGAAGGGATAACCTTATGGCAAAACAACCTTATTCAACTGACCTGGAAATCGAGAACCGGTTTTGTTTATGACCGGGGGACGTTCCGGTTGCTTAAGAAGTTTACCTACCCCACCGAAGGCTGGGGGATCACCCAGGATGGAAAACATTTGATCATGAGCGACGGTACGTCGTTTTTATATTTTCTGGACCCTTACGACTTCAAGGTGGTTAAACGGATCCAAGTCCATGACCGGGGATTTTTCATAACTCAGCTCAACGAACTGGAATATATCCAAGGGGATATTTTCGCCAATGTTTACCGGTCTGATCGGATTGTCCGGATTTCACCCGAAACGGGCCGGGTAACCGGCTGGATTGATTTGCATGGGTTATTGCCTGTAAAAGATCGTACTCAAGGTGTGGATGTTTTAAACGGCATTGCCTATGATGCCCATGAGGATCGGATCTTTGTGACCGGAAAATATTGGCCGAAATTGTTTGAAATCCGAATGGTCCCCCAATAATGAATCAACCCAAAGAAAATCCTTTTTCCTTAAAAAGTCTTAAACAGGCTTCGACCGTGGCCGGGTCGTATAATTTCCCCTTATTCTTGGAAATCTCCTCCAGAGCTACATCAATTCCAAAGGCAGGACGGTATGGCCGGTGGGAGGCAATGGCCTCGACCACATCGGCCACCATCAGGACCTGGGCCTCAACCATGATTTCCTCACCTTTAAGGCCCGCAGGATACCCGGAACCGTTCATCCGTTCGTGATGCTGTAGGGCGATTTCAGCAATCGGCCAGGGGAAATCAATATCCTTCAGGATATCATAACTGGTTTGAGGGTGAACCTTGATCAGGCTGAATTCGAGATCGGAAAGTTTGGTGGGTTTACTGAGGATCTCGGCCGGGACCGATATCTTGCCCAGGTCATGGACCACACCGGCCAAACGGATCGCCTCAACCCGGTCTTTGGACAGGCCCATTTCCTGGGCGATAGTCCGAGCCAGGCTGGACACCCGCTGTTGATGCCCGGCGGTATACGGATCCTTGCTTTCCACCGTTAAGGCCATAGCCTGGATGATACCCCCCATGGCCTTGCGCACCTTTTCAAAACTTTGCTTGAGTTCTTCTTCGTTTTTTTTACGCTCGGTGATATCGCTTAGGGTTCCGATCCATTTATAAGCCCTCCCTTCTTCATTCCGCAGACTCATTCCAGCACTTTTCACATAGATGATATTCCCGTCTTTTCCAATCAACCGGTATTCTTCCATATGCGGTTCCCCTTGCCTCAAATGTCTTCTCACTGCCTCTGTGATACGTTCAAGGTCTTCAGGATTAATTTTTTTAACAAAGGCGGCATTAGTAAGAGGAAGTTCACCTAAAATATCACCTAATCGATCAACGGCTTTACCAAACCAATCGACTTGACCCGTTTCGAGGTTCCATTCATAAATAAAATCATTAGTACTTTCAGCGGCGATCCGAAACCGTTCTTCGCTGCTTATTAAGGCCTTCTGGGCTTGCCTAAGTTCGGTTACATCCCGGACGATGCCCCGGAACCCGATGGGATTCCCTTGCAAGTTTCTGATCAAAGTTACTGAGGACTCTAAATTTTTCCTTCCACCCGTTTTGGTGATAATTTCATAATTGGTGCCTTTGGAGGATTCCCCGGTGCGATACACCTGGTTAAAGGCTTTAAATAATATTTCGGCGTTTTCGGCATCAGTATATTGCCGATTATTCATACCCAAAAGTTCTTCTCTTGAATATTCATGTATCCTAACCATGGTGTCGTTGAAGTAGGTCAGGTTGCCTTTGAGATCTACTTCAAAATAACCGTCCTCAATGGTTTCGATAATGGTCCGGTATCGCTCTTCACTCTTCCGCAAAGCCTCCTGAATTTGGATGAGGTCGGTAATATCCCTGGAAATGCCCCGGAACCCGACAGAGTTCCCTGAGGTGTCCCTGATCAACGATATAGAAGTTTCTACGTTTCTCTTTTCTCCGTTTTTGGTAATCACTTCGTATCGGATGCCTCGGGTCGGTTCTCCGGAATGATAGACCCGGTTAAAGGCTTGATACATAATCTTGGCATTCTCGGTATCAGTGTAGGCCCGATTGTTCATACCCTTTAATTCAGAGCTGGTATAACCCAGGACTCGCGCCATTGCATCATTGAAAAAAGTTAGAGTACCTGCTAGATCATTTTCATAATAAGCATCCTCAATAGTTTCGATAATGGTCCGATAACGCTCCTCGCTGGCCCTAAAGGCCTCCTGGGTCCGGATGAGGTCGGTGATATCCCGGGCAATGCCCCGGAATCCAATGGGTTTACCTGAATGATCTCTGATCAAGGATACGGAAGTCTCTATGTTTTTTCTTTCTCCGTTTTTAGTGATCACTTCGTAAAGGATACCTTTGGAAGGTGTTCGGGTACGATAAACCCGGGAAAATTCGCGATCCAACAGCTCGGCATTTTCGGCGTCGGTATAATCGCGGCCGTGCATTCCCATCATTTCTTCCCTTGAATAGCCATTGATCCGCCCCATGGCATCATTGAAAAAGGTCAGTTTGCCTTTCAGGTCCACTTCATAATACCCATCTTCAATGGTTTCAATAATGGTCCGGTATCGTTCCTCACTCGCCTGTAACTCGTTTTGGATCCATATGAGGTCGGAAATGTCCCTGGCGATCCCCCGGAACCCTAGCGGTTTCCCGGAGGTATCCCTGATTAAAGAAATGGAAATCTCCAGATTCCTCCTGGTTTTATTTTTGGTAAAGGTTTCAATCCGGACGCCTTCAGCCGGTTCACCGGTACTATATACGCGGTTAAAGGCCTGGTACATCTTCTTGGCATTTTCGGCATCAGTGTACTGTCGATTATTCATCCCCATTAATTCATTTTCCGGATAACTGAAGGTCTTGGCCAAGGCTTTGTTGAAAAAGGTCAGGTTGCCGGCCAGGTCCACTTCATAGTAGCCGTCGGCAATGGTTTCAATAATGGTCCGATATCTCTCTTCGGAAGCCTTAAGGGCGTCCTCCACTTGTTTACGCCTGGTCACGTTACGGATATACTCGATAACACCGCTCATCCGGCCTGTTTCAGAATCCAGTACCGGGAAGCTGAAGTGATGGAACCACCCCAAGATTTCTCCCTTGGCATCCAGACGGGGTATGACGGAATTGCCGGCCTGTCCGGTCTGAAGGGTTTCCTGGCAGGGACAAACCTCACAGAATTGGTCCCTATTATGGTATACCTGATAACATTTTTGTCCCACCAGAGGCAGTTTGTCGGAGAACCACCGTTCCATGGCAGGGTTGGCAAAGACGATATTCATCTCTGTATCCAGCACGGAAATCCCTTCCTGGATGCTGGAAAAAATAGTGGATAAGAATTTTCCTTTTTCTTCCAGGGCCTCTTTGTCCTTTTTCAGCCCGGCATTAGTGGATTGAACGTTTTCCAGCTCCTGCCGCAGGGCGGTCAATTCATCCAGGAGTTCCTTTTTGGTTTTCTCTTTTTTATTCATCTTTTTTCAACCCCGGTGAGTGTTTTCCCCTTCGTTCGGATAAAGAGTAGGGGACCAATTTGAGCTTTGTGAATGTTTTAATAAGGTTAAAATGCTCATCTAGACTGAAAATCCGGCAACCGTTTTCCAACGCCAGGATGGCGATATAACAATCCATCAGATGAATGGTAATCCCTTTTCTTTTCATAGAATAGGAAAGCCGGCCGGCCTCCAACCAGGTCTCTTTGGTCTGGTCAATAACCTGAAAGGCATCGATAAACGCCTCAATTACTGAAATTTCTTTTTCTGATTTGGCCCCTTGAAACAACTCGGCAAGAACTACTTTAGGGACAAATATCTCAGAATGGGTCAATAGCTGATCCACCTTTTCTGCAAATAGCCGGTTGTTTTCTTTAAAATAGGCAATCCAAACCGAAGTATCGATTAAGATCCTGTTATCTTTCACGATGTCTGATCTCCTCGGCACTCAGGGTGAATTCCAATTTGCCTTTCATGGATTTTATCTTTTCCATTTTTTTCCTCTTGAGATACTCGTCTATAGCTAGAGAAACCGCTGAGGCCTTGCTCCGGCTTTGGGTTTCTTCCAAGAGTAAATCCAGTTTGGTTTTATCCAGGGTTACCGTTGAACGCATTTAATCCTCCAGATTGTGTAATTTTTATGAACAATTATAAATTAAAAAACTGTGCATATCAAGGTTTATTAATTCGGATATCTTATGAGAGGTAAAAGGGAGTTCTTGACCCGGCCTTCTTCATTGTTTATACTTCCATTTAAGATTTTTTAAAGGAAGTGGTTTTAAGGGGGAATCATGAAATTTTGGAAAAGGGGCAAAGAAAAGAAAGATGAGGGGTCTTTCGAAGGAAACAAGAATTTCCTGGATTTTCTGAAATCGGCCCGGTTGGAGATGGAAGGATTGATGGATCAGGATACGGAATGGTTCTATCACCTGCCTTATAAGGGGGCCATGTCCCTGGAAAAGGCTAAAGATCTGGAAATCGAAAAGCGGGCCGTCTGGCGCCGGGTGATCTACGATGCCCGAAGGACCCAATTGGCCGGACTTCGTTGGGAAACCCGAAGCGACGACCTGGTTTGCCCGGAATGCCAAAAAATGGATAACCGGATCTTTTCCTTTGCAGAATACGACACCCTAAACCGGATGGTCATGCATATCGGTTGCCGATGTAATCTGGTGTCGGTGAGGGAATAACCGCCGTTCAGCGTTTAACGTTCGGCGTTCAGCGAAAACCAATCAAAGGTACCTTTTCGCAGTAAGGAAAATTAATCATTCGGCATTCAATGATAACATCTGTTATTCTTAAGATTCTTGTACCTGTTACGACGAACGACGAACACCGAACACAGAACGGCTTTAAATTTATGAACAGGAAGTCATGAAACGTTCGATCACGGCTATCGGCCTACTCTCGGGCGGCCTGGACAGTATGCTGGCCGCCCGAATCATTTTAGACCAGGGGATTCAGGTCCTGGGAGTTTCCTTTGTCACCCCTTTTTTTGGGGCTGAAAAGGCGAGACGGGCAGCGGAGCAATTGAAAATTCCTTTGAAGGTCCTGGAGATCACTCAGGACCATTGGAACATGCTTAAATCTCCCAGATACGGTTACGGCAAAGGGATGAATCCCTGTATCGATTGTCATGCCCTCATGGTCCGCAAAGCCGGGGAGTGGCTGGAGGAAATCCAGGCCGATTTTCTTTTTACCGGAGAGGTCATCGGCCAAAGGCCGTTTTCTCAAACCAAACCTTCACTGCGGGCCGTTGAAAAGGAGTCCGGCCATCCTGACCTTATCCTTCGACCCTTGAGTGCTCTCCTTTTAAAAGAGACCAAACCGGAACAGGAAGGTCTGGTGGACCGTTCACGGCTTCTGGATATCAACGGCCGGTCACGAAAACGGCAAATGGCCCTGGCCGAAGGATATGGTTTAAAGGATTACCCTGCTCCGGCCGGGGGATGCCTTTTAACCGATCCAATCTTCTCTGTCCGGTTAAAAGAACTGTTTTCCCACTCTCCGGACCCTCCATTAAGGGAGGTGGAGCTACTGAAGGCCGGGCGCCATTTTCGTTTGGATTCCAAGATCAAAGTGATTATCGGAAGAAATAAAAAAGAAAACGACTTTATCGAAAAATGGATTGAACCTGAAGACGGCTGGGCCCGCATGGTGAACCACCCCGGTCCTATAGCTCTGGCCATAGGTGGAATTGGGAAACCGGAGGATTGGGAAAAGCTGGCCCACCTCTGCCTGACCTATAGCGATGCCCCGGGAGATCAGATGGTTCCGGTCCAATTGGGGCAAGGAAATCGGGAGTGGGAAGTCCTTGTGGCCAAGGTGGGGAAAGAGTTTTTCAGGGAGTGGATGATTTAGATAAAAATGCAAGATCCACGATACAAGATACAGGATAAAATACACAAAAGGATGAATATTTTTTTGAAGGATTGTATTCTTTCATCGTGCATCTTGAATCATGCATCCTGCATTGTGTACCTAAGATCCGACACCCGTCACAGGTTTTCTTATGTCTCTGATTGAACTTAAAAACGTCTCCAAATCCTACCTCACCGAGGCCGGGGAAGTCAGGGCCTTGCAGGGAATCGACCTGTCTATTGATTCAGGCGACATGATTATCCTTTCCGGGAAAAGCGGTTGTGGAAAAACAACCCTGTTGAATCTGATCGGCGGTTTGGATCAGCCCTCCTCCGGGGAAATCCGAATAGGAGATAAAAACCTATGCACCCTTTCAGAAAAAGAAAGGACCCTGTTTCGGCGGCGGGAAGTAGGAACGATTTTCCAGTCTTTTAATCTGATTCCCATGTTGACGGTGGAGGAAAATATTGCCTTACCCCGCTGGTTGGACGGATTTTCTCAAGAGGAAGCGAGGCCCAAGGTTGAAAGCCTTTTACAGCAGGTGGAACTGACCCATCGGAGAAACCACCGCGCCCATGAATTGTCGGGAGGAGAACAGCAGCGGGTGGCCATAGCCAGGGCCTTGATCAATTCCCCCAAGGTCATCCTGGCCGACGAACCTACGGGAAACCTCGATTCCCAGACCGGTTTACAGGTCCTCTCGGTTATGACGGATTTAAACCGAAAACAGGGACAAACGATCATCATCGCCACCCATTCCCGGGAGGCCGATGCCCTGGCCAATCGAATCATCAAGCTGAAAGATGGAAAAATACTCCGATGAATCCAATTTTTTTCGGATAGCTTAGATCCTCAAAATGATTTATAGAAATTCAAACGCTAAATCCGAAATTCGAAGCACGAAACCCGAAACAAGCTTAAATACTAAAAAGTCAAACAAAACCCCATTTGGAAAATTTGATATTTGAATTTTAGATTTGTTTCGGATTTCGTGCTTCGAATTTCGGATTTAGGGGACCCACGCCATGATCACGAAAGTCTATTCCCTCTTCATCCTCCGCCACTATCTCCAGTCCTGGCGTCAATCCCTTTTAACCGTTTTAGGTCTGGCCTTAGGGATTTCGGTTTTTGTCAGTATCCATCTTACCGTAGGCGCTTCTCTAAGGTCCTTTAAAAATACCGTTCAAGCCGTTTCAGGGAAGGCGGAGTGGCAGCTTGTTCAGAACGGTCGGGAGATCGATGAAAAGCTCTTTCCGGTCATAAAAACCCACCCGGTGGTTCAAGCAGCCGCCCCGGTGGTCGAGTTTCAGGCCTCCTTGTACCGTTGGCCCGGTCAAATGATCTGGATCATGGGGGTGGATTTTTTTTCTGAAGCAGGAATCCGTCGGTATTCTGACTCCCTTTCTTCTTTAAAGGGGGAGGAATTCCTTCCTTTGCTGACAACCCCCCGCTCTATCGCTCTTACCCGTATTTTTGCCGCGCGTTATGGAATCAAAGAAGGGGACGTCTTGACCATCCTGGTCAATGGACGGCCAAAGAAACTAACGGTTGTCTCGCTTATGGAAGCCGAAGGACCGGCCCAGGCATTGGAAGGTCATTTTGGTCTCATGGATATCGCTCAGGCCCAGGATGTTTTTGGAAAAGTCGGGGTCCTGGATCGAATCGACCTTTTGTTGAGGGAAGAAGGAGTAGAAAAAAACCAGATTCAGGAACTGAAAAAAATCATTCCCCAGGGGGTCCGTCTGCTCCAGCCGGCCGATCGGGAAAAAGGAACGGAACGGATGATCCGTTCTTATCAGTTGAATCTGACGGCCTTGAGTTTCATTGCCGTGCTGGTCAGTATGTATCTTATTTACAATACCGCTTCCCTTTCCGTAGTCCGGCGACGAAAAGAATTGGGAATCTTAAGATCTCTCGGGATGCTGCCCTGGCAGGTCCTGCTCTTGGTCCTTTTTGAAGCCGCCGGTTATGGACTGATCGGCGGACTGATCGGTATAAGCGGAGGAACCCTGTTGGCCGGGTTCCTTCTGGATACCGTCTCTCGGACCATCACCAATTTATATGTCCTGGTCGGGGTCAGGGAACTCCCTTTCTCTTTTTTTGAGGCCGGGGTCATGATTTTTCTTTCCATAATTATTTCCATGGTCTCGGCCTATTTCCCGGCCAGGCAGGCGGCCAGGCTTGAACCCAGGGAGGTTATTTATCAGAGGCCGGGGTGGATTGGCCCGGGCCGAATTAAAAACCGGAAAAATCTCTACCGGGGATTGGGGCTGCTTGGTCTGGCCGGTCTTTTAACCGGGCTGCCGGCCTGGAATAACTGGCCGGTCGGGGGATTCTCGGCCACACTGGCCTTGACCCTGGGATTTTCTTTTTTATTGCCGGATTTCGTTCGGGGAGGGATCAACCGGATTTTATCTTTGGGCTTTCAGGGGAAAAAGGATTTACTGTCAGCCTGGTTGGGGGTGAACTATGTAAACCGTTATTTGAGCCGGATGGCCGTTGCCATGGCCGCCTTGATGATTGCCATTGCCATGCTGATCAGTGTCAGTTTGATGATCCGAAGCTTCCGACAGGCGGTGGATACCTGGATCAGCCAATCGGTCAGCGGCGATCTCTTTGTCGGTCCGGTGTTTCCTTCCAATCAGGTCTTTTCCCAGTTCCTGGACCCCCAGGTCATCGGGGAAATTGAAAAGGTAAAAGGCATTTCCGACATCTATTATTACCGTGGGGTGATTACCGAGTTGAAGGGTTTTCCGGTTCGACTCTGGTCAGGAGATCTGGCGGTCATCCAGCGTCATGGGGGATTGGCCTTCACCAGGGGAAAAAGTGAAGAAATTTTTCAAAAAACCTTGACTGGAGAAGAAATCCTCGTCTCCGAAGTCCTGGCCAACCAACTGGGCTTGAAACCCGGGGCCAGGCTCAGCCTGATGACCGCTCAAGGGTCTCATTCCTTTTCGGTAGCCGGGGTTTTTTATGATTACCGGACCGAGGGAGGAGCGGTCTGGATGGATCGGCATCTTTTTCTTAAATATTGGAAAGATCCTCGAATCAACGGGGTGCGCGTCTATCTAAAAGACCCTGCCCGGATCCATCAGGTTCGGGAGGCTATCTATAAAAAAATGGCCGGCCGGGTTTCCCTGGTGATTATTTCCAATAAGGAGTTGAGAGACCAGATCCTGAATATCTTTGACCAGACTTTCCAGATCACCTATGTCCTGGAGGCCATTGCCATCCTCGTGGCCTTTTTGGGTATCCTGCATTCCAGTTCCATCTCGGTCCTTTTTCGAGAAAAAGAATTGGGGATACTCAAGGCTCTGGGGGCCTTACCGGGTCAAATCCGTCGGATGATCTTGATGGAAACGGCCCTGATGGGGCTTTTCAGCTTTCTCTGGGGAGGGATCGCCGGAACGTTATTGTCGCTGATCCTGATCTTTGTTATCAACAAACAATCCTTCGGTTGGACCATCCCTTTTCACTGGTCCTGGCTGATCTATCTCCAAACCCTGGGGATCATAGTCCTAGGCTCCATTCTTTCCGGCTGGATTCCTGCCGGTATGGCCGTACGGAAGAGTACCCAGGAGATGATAAGGGAGGAATGACCTATTAAGGATTTCGAATTGCGGATTTCGGATTGATCCTGGATATTGGTTTCTGGATAATGGATAATAACATTATGACTTCATTACGGCTCTCACCTCTCATCCCTCGTCCCTCGTCCCTCGTCACCGTCCTGTTGTCCATTTTTCTGTTGATATTTGTACCTCAGGCCATTGCCGCCGGAAACCCCGGTTTTAAACCAGCCCTGCCGGGATGGAAGTATGAATTTCCCAGAGATCACCGCCTGCACCGGGATTTTAAGACCGAATGGTGGTACTATAACGGGCACCTCAAGAGTCCGGAAGGACAAAGTTTCGGGTATCAAGTGACTTTTTTTCGGGTGGGATTGATTCCGGGTCCAATGCCGCGGGAAGGATCCCGCTGGCACATCCGTGATGTGTATATGGCCCATCTGGCCGTCACCGATATCAATAATAAGACCTTCCTTTATCAGGAAAAGGCCGGCCGGGGAAATTTAGGATTGGCCGGGGCGGATACGGATCAGTATCGGGTCTGGGTGGAAAACTGGAAGGTTATCGGGGAGGGGAAAGGGCATCAGATCCAGGCCGGAGATGCGGATCTTTCCATTTCCCTTAATATAATCCCGACCAACCCCCCGGTGATCCACGGTGTTAATGGCCTAAGTCAGAAGGGATCAAAAGCCGGCCAGGCCTCTCATTACTATTCGCAGACCCGGATGAATACCAAGGGAATCATAAGAATAAAGGGAAAAGAAATCCCGGTCACCGGAATCAGCTGGATGGACCATGAGTTCGGCAGCAATCAACTTTCAAAAACCCAGACCGGATGGGATTGGTTTTCCATACAACTGGATAATGGGATGGATCTGATGATCTATCAACTCCGGCGTCTGGACGGCCGGGTGGATCCCAATTCCAGCGGGACCCTGATCGGGCCTGATTCCCATACGATCCATCTTTTCCTGAAGGATATTAAGTTACGGGTTTTAAAATTTTGGAAAAGTTCCCGAAGCGGGGCTGAATATCCTGCCTCCTGGGAAATTGATCTGCCTCAACACGACCTTAAACTGGAGTTGATCCCTCTGGTGGCCGATCAGGAATTGATGACCCCAAAGAGTACCGGGGTCACTTACTGGGAAGGGGCGGTAAAGGTCAAGGGGCATTATAAAGGACGGGCCGCAGAAGGGACCGGCTATGTGGAAATGACCGGATACGACCGGCGCTTTCAACCAAAAATCTGATCCTTAGTATTATAATCAATCAACATAAAAAAGGATTCACAAAACGATGGCCGTCAGTCCTGAAAAACAAAAAACCCTGAAAGAAGCCCTCTCGAAATGGAACATCCGGGAAGAGGATGTGGTGGAGCGGTTTATCCGATCCCAAGGGGCGGGGGGACAGAAGGTCAACAAGACCTCCACCGCCGTTTATTTAAAACATCTCCCCACCGGCCTGGAGGTCAAAATGCAGAAGGAGCGATCCCAGGCCTTGAACCGCTTTTTGGCCTGGCGACTTTTGGCCGAGAAAGTGGAAGAACTCCAAAGCGGAAAAAAGCTTCATCATCAGGAGGCAGCAAAGATCCGCAAACAAAAAAACCGCCGTTTGCGAAGGGCTAAATCGGATGCCAGATCCCGGATGCCGGAAGCCTGACACAGGATGCAAGATGCACGATCCAGGATGAAGGAAAAAATTAAAGGACTTGAAAAAATTCTCCATCCCTGTCACTCCGGCGAACCCCGGATCAGGTCCGGGGCAGGCGTCGGGGTCCTTCCCGCCAACGACAGGACTGGATTCCGGCTTTACCCGGAATGAAAAAATAAGGCCAAATTTGACTTTTTACGAATCCATAATATCTTTTCGCTCCAGGATGTTGACTTTCATCTTGTGTCTGGTATCGGGTCTCCTGCATCTTGAATCATTCATCCAGCTTCTTAAATCTTGCATCCGGTTCCCTGACTCGGCACTTTAATACTTGACACTTAAACAATGAATTGATTATAGATTTATAATATATTAAGGAAAGTTTTTGGGAAAGAAGTTATCAAAAAACGAGGGGTTTGAAAAATATCAAAAATGAGAAAGGAAGGGCTTTATGAAATTTAGAAATGCGGTTATCGTTGATGGTGTACGATCTCCATTTTCCTGGGGGGGCCGAGGCATGTTTGAGGCCACCCGGCTGGACGAAGTCGCGGCCAAGGTCGTCCGTACCTTGATGGAAAGAAATCCCAAGGTGAAACCAACCATGATCGAAGATTTTGGTATCGGGAACGCCGGGGGGACTCCCGATTTGGTTATTTTAGGCGGCATTTCCCGGCTGGCCGGATTGCCGGCGGAAACGACCAACTTTCATACCAACAGGCAGTGCGGCTCTTCCATGGAGACCATGCAGCGGATTGCTATGGCCATCATGGTCGGGGCTACGGATTGCGGGATTTCCCTGGGGGTGGAACGTATGGGCCGCACCCTGATGGGTGGAAGGGGCGAGGGACCGCCTCCTACCCGGGTGACCGGGCCGAACCCGAAAATTTTCGAAAAATCCAAACTCCAGAGGGACATGGCCGAGGATCATTCCCAATACTTTTCCGTACCGATTCCGGATGAGATTCTTGACTCCCCTCCCTTACAACCCATGACCCAGACCGCCCAGAATGTCGTGGACATGTACAACATTACCCGGGAAGAGCTGGATGCCTTTACCGTAAGGAGCCATAAAAAATTGACGGCGGCTTATGCGGCGGGTATTTACAAGGATGAAGTGATCCCTATGGAGGTGGAGAAACCGGTTTTCAACGACCAAAAAGAGTGGGCCCCGGAGGAAAAGGGTGAAATGGTCCTTTTTGACCGGGATGAGTGTATTCGACCAGGTTGTAATATGGAGGACCTGGGAAAAATGAATCCGGTCAAAGGGGTCATCAGTTTCTGCAACAAACCGGTCCAAATTACAGCCGGCAATTCCTGCCCGACCAACAGCGGTGCCTCGGCCATTCTGCTCATGGCTGAAGATATGGCCATCAAATTAGGTCTTTCGCCCCTGGCCCGCATTGTGGGTATCGGAGTCGGCGGAGTAAAGGGGCAGCTTATGGGAATAGGCCCGATTCCGGCTACACACAAGGCCTTGAAACATGCCGGGATCACGGCCGATCAGATTGATCGGGTTGAGTTTAACGAAGCCTTTGCTTGTCAGGTTATTGCCTCATTGAAGGAGCTTGGAATTCCGGAGGAGAAGGTCAATGTGAACGGCGGATCTCTTGGGATCGGTCACCCCCTGGGGGCAACCGGCGCACGCATAGTCATGACCGTGGCCAAGGAATTGCGCCGCAGCGGCAAACGCTATGGTCTGGCCACCCAGTGTATCGGAGCCGGTCAGGGCATCAGCACCATTGTGGAAGCCATGAATTAAAATCCTTGCGACTGCAGGGAGGATGACCATCACCCTTCCTGCAGTTTATAAAACGAGATAAAACCCTCAACCCCAGCAATCTCCGAACGACGAACGCCGACTTGACCCCTTTTTGTTATTGTAAATTACTCGTTCTTATCTGTGTAGCCGACGACGAAACCCCGGATGGTCAAAAAATATTTCCATAGGAAAAAAATTCGTTATGCCGCCGTTTAATTGCACCCTATTTAGCGGTTAACGACCAACGGTCTTTTCGAATTAAATCCCGGCCTTCCTGTATTTTTCAAAAAAAGCCAAGTAGGATCGGTTCCCGGATTCAAGCCGTTTCATGACTGCCGACTTGACCTCTCCCTGAATCTTGCCGGGGACACCCACCACAAAAGATCGGTCCGGGATCTTCATTCCCTGACTTACCAAACAACCGGCCCCTATCACACAATACTCACCGATTTCGCTGTTGTCGAGAATGGTGGCGTTGTTACCGATCAGGGTGTTGTTACCGATCTTTTTTCCATGCAGAACTACACTGTGCCCGACAATGACATTGTCACCGATCTCCATAGGCGTACCGCAATGGACGACGCAGTTATCCTCGATAATGGTCCGCCGTCCGATTTTGATAGAGGCGAAATCCCCTCGAATCACCACTCCGGGCCAGATCCCGGATTGTTCGCCGATTTGCACATCACCGATGATATAGGCCGTCTGGCAGATATAAGCGGATTCGGAAATCCGGGGTTGTTTTCCATCAAAGGCTTTGATCATGATCTTATCCTAACCCGAACAAGTCGGTTTATCCCTTAATTTTCGATCCCAGTAGCGGAACATGCGGGATAATATTTGAGCGGTTTCATCCAGACGGTCATAGGTACGGATGCCTTCTTCATTCAGGTCGGAAACGGCCTGGCTTTCCCATGGAGAGTAAATACTGCCGATCAGGACAGGGAGATTGAATTCTTTTTCCATTTTCACATATCCCCGAATGATTTCTTTGTTGATCTCCAGGAAGAACCGAAATTGTTCCGGTCCATCTTTAGAAAGCATGCCCGGGCGCCCCAGACCATGAAGGATCAAGGCGTCGGCCTCGCCGGAAGCCAGGATTTCTCGGCCAAGGGCCGTTAGGATATCCTTGGCCAAAAAGAGTCCCGATGCCCCGATGTCCACCGGATTTCGAACCGAGGCCCGGATGGGCATACCCAGGTCCCTTAATCTGGATTGCAGCCTCTGGCTCAGTATGGGTACACACAGCCCTTCAGCTTCAAGGACGTCGCTCAAAGCCACACCCCAGGAACCCCCCATGGTCAGGATGACCACCCGGTTTCCCTGCATGGGCGGCCGTTCCACCATGGCATGCCCCAGCGGAAGCAGGAGCTCCATAGAAGGCGAAGAGATGATATTGGCCTGGTTAAAAACCCCTTCATACACGCCAATAGAGCCGGCCAGAGAGCCGGTATGACTTTGGGCGGCACGGGCCGCATCCGGCGTTTTTCCTGCTTTATAGACGATAACGGGTTTGACCGCGGATACCTTTCGAATGACCTCAGCAAACCGTCTTCCATCCTTAACCGCCTCGATATACATAACGACGGTCTGGACATTGCTATCGGTCTTGATGTATTCCAGAAAATCCGTAGTCGTCAGGTCGGCCTCGTTGCCCGTATGGACGAATAGTCCTACGCCCATTCGCCTTGAGTAGCCGTGAGCCAGCAGATCATAAATGGCATAGCCGCCTTGGCAAACACCGGCCAAGTGATTTTTTATGAGATATCCTACAGGCGCTGCTGAGGCGTTGAAATGGGCATGAAGGTTGAAGGTGCCGCTAATATTGGGCCCCAGCAGACGCATGCCATAGGACCGGGCCAGGCGCACCAGTTCCGCCTCCCTTTGCTTGCCGGCCTCTACTGCCTCGCCAAAACCGGCGGTGATGATACTGATCCCTTTGACGCCTTTCCGGCCGCATTCCCTGACGGTTTGTTCCACCGATTGCTCGGGGATGGTAAAGACGGCCAGATCCGGCGAATCAGGGATCTCTTCGACACTCTTAAAGGCAGGCAGCCCGAAGACCTGTCCGGACTGGTGGTTGACCGGATAAATAGGTCCGGGAAATGGGCCGGAGAGCAATCCCCCCATGATGAAGGAACCCCATGATCCGGGCCGTTCTGTGGCACCGATGACCGCAACCGATTTTGGATTGAGAAAGGCGTTTAGCTGTTCATTGGCTGTCATTGTTGTTTCCTAACGTACTGAGAGCTTTGAATAATGTCCTCTTTTGCCCAATTTCTGCGTCAAACTCAAATTTTAATCCTCGAAATACTAAATGTATTCCGGTGGTTAAAATTTTCGTCTTCCTTGACCTTGAACAAAATTGAACATTTTTCAAGGCTCTCGTAATAACTATGATAGAAATATCTTATTTTCTTTAGGATGGAAAGAGAATAAAATGTTGTATTGTTGTGATCTTTGGAAGACCAATGGGATTCGAACCCGTCTTCCGGATTTGTCTGGGTTTTGCCGTTATCATTGCCGCCCTCTTTATGATGATCGTCTTGGGCGAATTGCTTTGCCTTGGAATGATTAAATTGTTCAATTGTTTTTTTACCGAAGAATGATCGAGGCATCCACCGCTATGGGTTTGCCGTCCACGATCAGCAGGGGGTTGACGTCGATCTCCTGGATCTGCTCAAACGACACAGCCAACTCCCCCAAGCGGATCAGCCATTGGGCCAGTAGATCCATATCCACCGGTTTGAAACCGCGGAATCCTTTGAACAGGGCTTGCCCTTTTAATTTAGTCACCATTTGATGGACATCTTTCTGAACTAAAGGGGCCAAGCGGAAAACGACATCCTTATAAACCTCGGCCCGGACCCCGCCCAGACCCAGCATAACCGCTGGTCCGAATTGTGGGTCCCGAATGATTCCGGCGATCAGCTCCAAATCCCCTTTGAGCATGGGTTGAACTAAAAATGAGGCCGGACGGCCATTCCCTGTCTCAACCATCTGCTGATAGGCCGTGGTAATCTGCTCCGGTGTATTCAAATTCAATTTAACCAGCCCGGCTTCGGTCTTATGGACCTTCCCTTCCTGGACACCCTTAAGGACCACCGGATATCCCAATCTTTCGGCCGCAGACACAACTTCCTCCAGCCGGCCGGCGGAGGTTTCTTCCACCACGGTCAATCCCGCAGCCTTTAGCCACTTTTTGGACTCCTGTTCGTCAAGAACCCTGTGACCGGTCTTTCCCCTGTTCTGTATGGCTTCTTTTAAAAAAACGAAAATTTCAGGCAGGGCCGGCAAAGCAGAAACCGTTATCCTTTGACTGCCTTCAAAGAGACGGGCCATGATTTTGGTTAGACGGTGTATTTCAAAATAGACCGGATAACCCAATTCCTCCAGGGTCAAACGGGTATTTTCATAGCCTTCTCCCGATCCAAATACCCAGAAGAGAATCGGTTTTTGAGGACCGGATTCCGGAATTCTCGAAAGCATCTGGGCCAGTTTTGTGGTCTTACTCCCGGCCGACGGGAACATATGGACAATAATCCCATCCACCTCCGGGGCTTCGTGAAGGGCGGCAATCCCTGCCTCATAGGCCTTGCGCTGGCCCATTTGTTCCATGGTCGGATAAAAATCCACCGGATTTTTTATCGGCATCCAGGGGGGGGATATTTCTTCCAGCCGCCTCAGGGTTTGAGGAGACAACTCGGCCAGGGCCAGCCCGTAATTCTCCAGGTGGTCCGAAGTTACGATCCCGGCCGCCCCGCTATAGGTCAATACGGCTATCTGCGGCTTTCGTTCAAGAGACCGGGGGAGAGGGAAACCTTTTTCCAGGCAGCGGGCCATATCCACCATTTCGAAAAAATCATCAGCCGGATACACCCCGGCCTGCTCCAGGGCACCACGAGCCACTTCATAATTACCGGCCAGAGAGCCGGTATGACTGGCCGAGGCCCTGGCCCCGGAGGGCATTTTCCCGCCTTTAAGGACTACAATCGGTTTTTGAGAAGACCGGGCCATATCAAAAAAACGACGTCCATTGGGAATGGATTCGAGGTACATGGCGATGACTTTGGTGGCCGGGTCCCTTAAAAAATATTCTAACAGTTCAGTCTCTTCCACATCGCATTTATTGCCGATGGAACAGGCCTTGGCCAGACCAAGGGTTTTATTGTCCATAAGGGTGGTGATAAATCCTCCTGACAAAAGCCCGCTTTGAACAATCAGGGAAACGCCTCCCGGGTTAAAGGTCCCTTCCCAGGATTCCGGCTGAATAAAAGAAAACACATATTTTTTGGAGAGATCGATGAGTCCCATACAATTAGGTCCCCAGAGGCGGAGTCCGCCTTTCCGGGCAATGGACAGGCACTGGTCCTGAAGGGCCTTCCCTTCGGCCCCAATCTCGGCAAAGCCGCTGCATTCGATGATGGCCCCTCGAAGCCCTCGGGCAACACACTGATCCAACACGGCCGGAACGGCCCGGGCCGGGATAAAAATCAGGGCCAGGTCAATGGGATCCGGCACCTCTAAAATAGAGGGGTAACACTTTTTATCGAAGAGTTCTTCATATTTGGGGTTGATCGGATAGATGGAACCGTCATAACCCAGACTAAGATTGATTAATAGATTACGCCCCCCTCCAAAACGATCAGGCGTAGCGCCGATCACCGCCACTCCTTTAGGTTCGAAGAAAAAATCCATGACATCCTTTTCCGGGTCGCACCTCGACCCAAATATCTTTTTATGTGCTTCTCCCAGGTAATTGAGAGAATGAGATTATGGACTTAAAGGGTTGAAGGTTCAAGGTGTAAAGTCCAAAGGAAAACCGTAAACCTTACACCGTATGCCCTATACCGGAATTTTTATCTCCTTATATTCACATTATTAAGGGTCTCAAAATAATATTGACTAATAAGGACCGGGGGGTTTTATTTTTGGGGATTGTCCAAAGGGTAATTTATCGCCCCATCCCGGCCAGTCCAGCAAAGTTTGATTCGAGGCAGGGCCTCCACCGTAGACTATTTCGAGCATAGGTGAAGGCCTGCTCTTGATTTAGTTAAATAATTGGCCCGGCAAAGAAGCTTCCAGGATCAGGATGGACAATTCCCAAAAATAAAACCCCCCGGTCCTTATTCTAATACGAAGCAAAACGTTTCATGTCAAAACTATTATGAGACCCTTAATAAATGGTTGACACTGGGAACAAGTCGGCTATTCTAAGAAAGCCCTGTCAGGCTGTCAAGAGATTTCGAGGAGAACCCCATGCCCAGACTCATCAAAAAAAGATCCCAAAAGGCCGGCCTTCCACCCGGGACACCGGTTCATATCGGTGAGCAAAGGAGCGAAACGACCCGGATCACCTTGTTCAAATATAACGAACACCAGGTGGAAGAAAAGGAATCAACCCAAGCCAAAGAATGTACCATTTTTGAAGACCAATCCTCGGTGACCTGGATCAATGTGACCGGTTTGCACCAAGTGGAAGTCCTGGAGGAATTGAATGGGTGCTTTGGTTTACATCCACTGGTCCTGGAGGATATCCTGAATACCGACCAGCGGCCGAAGATGGAGGATTACGGAGACTATCTGTATATCGTTTTAAAGACACTTTTTATGAATGGGGATCAGAGAGATGAAGTTGAAAGCGAACAGGTCAGTTTAATCCTGGGGTCGAATTTTGTCCTTTCTTTCCTGGAAAAAGAAGGACCCCTGTTCGGACCGATTCGGGAACGCCTCCGCAATGGTAAAGGCCGCATCCGAAAAATGGGGCCGGATTATCTGGTCCATGCCATTTTGGATGCCATTGTCGACCACTATTTTATCGTCCTGGAAAAATTGGGTGAGAAGATAGAATTCCTGGAAGAGGAGGTGGTCACCCAACCCCTTCCAACAACCTTACAGGTCATCCACCGACTGAAAAGAGAGATGATTTATTTACGCAAGGCCGTTTGGCCGCTGCGGGAAGTAATCGGCGGTCTGGAACGAGGTGAATCTTCTCTGATTAAAGAACCCACCGTTGTCTATTTGAGGGATATCTACGATCATACCATCCAGGTCATAGACAACATTGAAACCTTCCGCGATATGCTCTCCGGAATGATGGACATCTATCTCTCCAGCATCAGCAACCGGATGAATGAAGTCATGAAGGTCCTGACCATTATCGCTACTCTCTTTATTCCTTTGACTTTTATCGTCGGTTTATACGGGATGAACTTCAAATACATGCCTGAATTGGACTGGCCCTGGGGATATCCGTCGATCCTGGCCTTGATGCTGGCCGTGACCGTCTTTATGCTGATTTATTTTAAAAGAAAACGCTGGATTTAAACGGATCTGGATCATTTCCCTATGTTAAAACAAATTTTTTCTCCTTAAACAGCTTCAAACAAGTTTCAACGGCTTTCGTGTCATAGAGAATCCCCTTTTTTCTTGAAATCTGTTCCAGGGCCACCTCGATCCCATAAGCCGGCCGGTAGGGGCGGTGGGAGGCGATGGCCTCGACCACATCGGCCACGGCCAGTATGCGAGACTCGATAAGAATTTCTTCCCCTTTAAGACCCTGGGGATATCCGGACCCGTTGATGCGTTCATGATGTTGAAAGACCATCTGGGCCACCGGCCATGGGAATTCAATATCTTTTAAAATGTCATAACTCACCTGGGGATGGGTTTTAATCAGGGCGAATTCAATATCGGTTAATTGGGTCGGCTTGCTGAGGATCTCGGCCGGTACGGATATTTTGCCCAGGTCGTGGATGATCCCGGCCATGCGGATGCCATCGACTTGGACTTCCGACAGCCCCATTTCCAAAGCGATGGCTTGGGCCAGGTCGGCCACCCGTCGTTGATGGCCGGCCGTATAAGGATCTTTGGTCTCCACCGTTGCCGCTACAACCAGAATGGTTCCGACCATGGCCTTTTGCAAGTTAGATAAACTTTGTCGGGTTTTTTCTTCGGCTTCTTTGCGTTCGGTAATATCGGTTAACAACCCCCGAACCCCTATGGATTTTCCATCTTTGACTATAGGACGGCTCGAAGAACGGACCCAGCAGATTTCACCGGATTTTTTAAAGATTCGATACTCGCTGGATTCGAGCTGCCCGGAGAGAATCTTCTGATACTGACCCTGCACATAGGGAAGATCTTCCGGATAAACAAATTGCTTAAAAGTCCGGCCGACGATCTCTGAAGGGCTGTACCCCAACATGGTTTGCACCGGGGAGCTTATATAGCGGAAGGTGCCCTTTTCATCAAACAGATAAAGGATGTCATTGATGTTTTCAACCAGATCCCGGTACCGTTCTTCGGATTCCCGCAGGGCTTCCTCGGTTCGTTTTCGTTCGGTGATATCTTCCCCGGAACTGAGGGTGCCGATAATCTTACCGGATTCATCGATGATAAAATTGTTGTGCCAGGAGAAAAGCCTTGTTTTCCCTTCTTTGGTTATCACCGGACTTTCAAAATATTCCACCGGTTTTATCTCACCGGCCAGTGTTTGAAAAAATATCCTTTTCGCTTCTGCCCGAAAATCCTTGGGGATAAAAATTTCGAACCATTTCTTTCCGATTATTTCATCTCTGCCATAACCCAGGATTTCACATCCCTTACGGTTTATCAGGGTAACCAGACCATTTTGATCGAGGGCCACAATCGTCACCCCGGCAATCTCTAAATATTTAATGGTCCGTTCTTTTTCTTTTTGAAGCTCATCCTCTGTTTGCCGCCGCCTTTGCCGCTCCCCTACCTCACGGAGTTCCCGTTCGATAGCCGGGACCAGTCGGGCCAAGTTTCCTTTCATGATATAATCATGGGCCCCGGCCCTCATGGCCTCAACCGCCAGTTCCTCGCCGATCATTCCGGAAACCAGGATGAAGGGGATGTCAATCCCGGTTTCCTGAAAGAGTCTCAAGGCCTGAAAACCGCTGAAACGCGGAAGGTGGTAGTCGCTCAGGATGATGTCCCAGGTCTTTTCCTGAAGGGCGGTTTTCAAGGCCTCGGCGGTTTCCACCCGCTGGGGAATCGGGTCATAGTCCCCCTTTTCAAGCTCCCGGAGCAAAAGCAGGTAGTCGTCTTCCGAATCTTCAATAATCAATACGTTCAAAGGGATTCCCATTTTATGCTATTCCTTTTTAATCCTCTCTTTTTTCTCTCCAAGGGTAAAATAAAAAACAGCGCCATGTTCGATGGCCCCTTCGGCCCAGATGTGCCCGCCGTGACGGCGGATGATGCGCTGTACAATAGCAAGCCCCACGCCGCTTCCTTCAAACTCCTCCTGATTGTGCAGGCGTTGAAAGGTATCAAAGAGTTTTCCGGCGTAAGCCATATCAAACCCGGCCCCGTCATCCCTGACAAAATAGACCGGGGATC
Organism: Deltaproteobacteria bacterium RBG_13_43_22; assembly: GCA_001797675.1. GTDB lineage: Bacteria > Desulfobacterota > RBG-13-43-22 > RBG-13-43-22 > RBG-13-43-22 > RBG-13-43-22. The sequence continues at coordinate 36,021 of MGQB01000035.1, forward strand.
CTTCCTGTTCCTGAACACCAAATTCTATGCAGCCGGAAGGATGCCGGGCAGTGAACTTCCAGGCGTTGCCTAATAAGTTTTTCAAGACCACTTCCAACAAACGTTCGTCCCCATCGACCATAACATGCGGAGAGATAACCCATTGCATCCGTCGTTCCGGTTGGGTTTCTTGTAATTCTTTGGCCGCCGCTTCCGCCAACCGGCTGAGATCCACTTGAATCCGAATAATCTCGGCCTGGGTTACCCGTGAGAGTTTGAGCAGATCGTCGATCAACAGCCCCATCCGCCCCGTGGCGGCCTGCATCCGCCCCAGGTAAGTTCGGCCCCGTTCGTCGATTTTGGCACTATAATCCTCCAATAATGCCTGGCTGAAGCCGTCAATAGCCCTCAAGGGAGCGCGCAGGTCGTGAGAAACGGAATAGGAAAAGGACTCCAACTCCTTGTTGGTCGCTTCCAGTTGGGCCGTACGTTCGATGACCCGCTGTTCCAGTTCGGCGTTGAGCCTAAAAATTTCTTCCTCGGCCTGCTTGCGTTCGGTAATGTTCCAGTACTGGATCACCGCATTGGTGATCTTCCCTTCCCCATTTCTGATAGGAAATATGGTGACATTCAAGTAAACATGAGCGAATTTCTGCAAACGGATGTTTTTGAGTCGTGAGCTGTCATACTGGATTTCGAATCTCACCGTCTCGCCTTCTTCAAAAACACGTTTGACCTGCGGGATAAGTCCGTGGGTTTCCAAGACCGTGTCTTGAAGGATGTTGTACTGGCCGACAACCTCTTCGTCTGAAACGTTCAGCAAATCCCGGCAGGCCTGATTGAGCCTGATGAGCGTGCCCTTAATATCGGAAATCCACATGGGGGAAGGACTCTGTTCGATAATGCTATTGAGAAACGACTCCGAGGTCCGCAGGGCTTCCTCGGCCTGTTTGCGTTCGGTAACATCATCGTAAATAGCGACGATTTCCCCGGAAGGCAGTTTATAGACATAGTTTTCCCGCCACCCGGCGATGCGGTTATCCTGGTAAAATCCTGCCGGATGGTATTCCGGCCGACCGGTAATCCAGACCTTTTGAAAAACTGCAAATATTCCCAAATCCCGGACTCCGGGAAACGCCTCGGTCACCCTTCGGCCCAGCAGGGCCTCTTTCTTGATTTTTTCAATCCGTTCGGCCGCTTGATTGAAATCCTTTATCAGAAAATTCTCTCCCTCGTTATCGGCTTCATAAACAACCACCGCATTGCCCATATTTTCAAAGAGATGGCGAAACCGTTCTTCGCTCTCCCGTAATTCTTCTTCAGCCTTCTTGCGTTCGGTGATGTCGCGAATGATACTTTGATAATATTTTTTCCCTCCGATTTCCACCGCCCGGACACTGGTTTCCACAGGAAACCGGGAACCGTCTTTGCGCTGATGAACGGTTTCAAGGATAATGCCGTCCCAGATTTCGGCTTTTCCGGTTTGCCGGCGAACCTCGGCCTGAGCGCCCGGCGGAGTCAAATCCGGCTCTCTCATATCCTGAAGTTCTTCCAGGGAATAGCCATAGGATTTAAGGGCGCGGTCATTGGCCTCCAGGATCCGCCAACTTTGATCCATTAACAGGATGATGTCGTTGGCCTGTCTGTTTAGAGACAGGATGCGCTCGTCCAGGACCTGGCGTTCTTTCTCAACCGCCAATTGTTTTCGGAGCAAAAGATTATCATGCTGACGCCACTGCAGGGCCAATCCCATAGCCGCTGCAATAAAGGCAACCATGACGGCAAGCCCTATAATAAAAGTCTGTTTTCGCAGAGAGGAATAAATTTCATCTTTATCGACTTTGGAAACAATAAACCAGGGCGTGCCCGGGGTGCTGCGTAAGGCGGCAAGCACCGGTTCATTGCGATAATCCCTTCCTTCAACCAGACCTTCCCGGCCCATGGCCGCCATGGCCTCAGGCCGTTTTGAATGTCTGTCAACAGGCATCCGCAGCACCAAAGCGGTTTTTTTGCGATGACGCAATTCATTTAAAAAGACCACTTCGTTGCCTTCCCGTCGGATCAACAAGGTCTCCGCCGTAGGACTGGAAGAAGGCCAGGTCTGGATGAAAGGGAAAAGGAAATCGTAGGGATCGATTTCAAACATCAATACTCCAACCGGTTTAATCTCAGCTTTGCGATCATCTGATCTTGGTAATACCGGCACGAAAATCCTCAAGACGATATTCTTCGGACCCACCTGGGTATAGCTCAAATCGGAAACCAATATTTTTCCGGCATGGTAAGTTTGAGTCACAAAGGTTTTTGTTCTTGGACTGACCCATTTTTTTTCTTCAGGGACCGCCAAGCGCATCTGTTGGTTTTGATCGAAGAGCAAGATTCGGGTATAATGAAAACTTCTTTGGGCCGAGGTCAGTAAGGCCATCATATGGATTTTCGATCTTAGGAGTGAGGAGTCGGACAGAAAGGATTGAACCGTTTCCGAAATATCCGGGGCTTCAAGGAAATAACCGGCATCGGACAATCGCTCCTTATACCATCTTGATATTTGATTGACTTTTAATTCGGCAACGGCGCTGATCTCCTGTTGGGCCGCCCGACGAAACTCGTTCACTTGATATTTAAGATAAAAAAATCCGGCGGTGCCGACAGCCACAAAGAATAAGAAAAAGATTGCCAAAGGGTTTTTAAAAAATGGGGTAGAGGCCCAGAGGGAAAAATTCTGATATCCAGCCCGAAGAATGGAGAGCGGCCAGGTATCGGTACTGGCGGAGACCAGGATACCGAAACTCAAAAAGACGAAGGAAATAGCCGTCAGAACGGCCATGGGAATGCTCTGACCCCCGAAAAGCAGTGGTGAATCAACCCCAAAGTTCAAGAGAATCAATAGGCTGACCGTGAAAACGACCAGGGCCAAAACCGATGCGGTTTGCCGATACCGACGTCGGCTTGTCAGGGGAGGCAATGCACACCCAAAGGCCAGTGCAGTTCCCAGGAAAGCTAAAGCCGTTAATGGAGACATACGGCCGTAAGAAATATTTTTCACCAGGTCGGTTTTGGACGCGGTAAAGGCCATCCATTGCTCTATCATTTGGTCGAAGTTTAAAATGAACTGCCCCAAAACCAGCAGACTGATGACCCCGGTGCAGCCCACAGAAAAAAGGGCGAATTTATAAACGGTCTGGTTTTCCGGACGGCGTCGGCGGAGGGAAAGGACGCAACTTAGCCAAAGCACCAGCAAGGCCGTGCTGGGGGCCATGGGGATATCGTCAGGGCCGAAAGCACCCAGGTTCGGCTGGCCGAGAATCCAGCTTAACAGAACCAACAAGGCCAGGACGCCCGGACTGATAATACAAACCTCGATCAGCCGACGAAACCCCTTTTCCAATGGTCGCTCTGGATTCATTCTTGACTCCAACTTCGATTACCAGGAAGGTGCACTGAGAACATCAGGTTGATTCTTCTTTTTTATACGCCATTCGGTTTAAAAAGTAAATAAAGAGATCAGAAAGTTTTTTTTTGAAGGGAAAGTGGAGTCTAATAAACTCGAAAAAAGTCAAAATTAGCCCCTGCCAGTCATTCTGGTAAACACCGGAATCCAGAAATCTTAATTACTTCTGGACCCCGGTGCCTGTCCCAGACCTGATCCGGGGTGACAGCTTTGGGGACTTTTTACGGGGTTATCAAGATCAGAAAATTGGAATTTGATTTTTCAAATATTCAATCACCTTTTGATCGGCCCGGGGAAAGGGAAATTGATCCATCTCATCGGGAGTTACCCAACGATAATCCTTAACCCCGATGGGGTTGATTCGACCTTTCAGCTTTCGGCAGAAAAAGCAATGCAGAGTGATTCGAAAATGGGTATAGGCATGACGGACCTGGATAAAGCATTCTCCCACCTTGATTTCAATATTCAATTCTTCCCGGATTTCCCGTTTTAAACATTGCTCCAAGGATTCCCGGAGCTCTTTTTTCCCTCCGGGGAATTCCCAAAGACCGCCCAATAAACCCTTTTCCGGTCGCTGGGTTATAAGAATTTTTTTATTCTTTCGTATTACGGCCGCCGTTACATCAAAATGGGGAACCGGCTTCTTGGGTCTTTTGATTGGAAGGAAGGCCGGGCGTCCCAAGCGAAATCCCAGACAATCTTTTTTAAGAGGACAAGAGGCGCAATCCGGATTATTGGGGCGGCAGATCAAGGCCCCCAATTCCATCAGGGCTTCATTGAACAGGCCGGCCTTGCTCGGGGGAATGATGCCCTTGGAAATAGTCCAGAGTTTTTTAATGGTATCGGTTTTTGCCGGGTCCTGATTTATATAAAAAAATCGTATCAACACCCTTCGGATATTTCCATCCAGGACCGGAAAGGGTTTATCATAGGCTAGGCTGAGGATGGCCCCGGCTGTCGACCGGCCGATGCCGGGCAGTTTGAGAAGTGCTTCAAATTCGGAGGGGATCTTGCCCCCAAATCGCTTGACGATCAATCGGGCCGTTCGATGGAGATTCCCGGCCCGGCTGTAATATCCCATTCCTTCCCAGGTCTTGAGTACCTGCTGAATCGGGGCCTTGGCCAGGGATTGTATGTCTGGAAACCGGTTTATGAATCGTAGGTAATAAGGTTGCGCTTGCTGTACCTGGGTCTGTTGAAGCATTATCTCCGAAATCCAGGTGGAATAAGGAGTTCGGCTGGTCCGCCAGGGCAGGTCCCTTTGATGTTTTTGAAACCAAAAAATGAGCTTTTTGAAGGGGAAAGGGACCATTTCAATAACAAACCGTGGTGTACTAAATCTCTGGAAAAGATTTTGGGTGAGCGATACTGGATAACAACAAAAAATAATCCTGGATGGTTTATTTATCCGGCAACCAGGATCCAGTATCGTTCCATGAATTGATCAGGGGTCTTAGGATATTGAGATAAATTCTCAGACGTGGCAATGAAAAATCTAATCCTCCAATAGCCTCCCGGGGCGGATGGCCTGGTCCCCGTATTTATCCTGAATCGCATCCAGGGCAAGGTTAAGCCGACCCCCTTGATTGGATCCATCGGTTTGATCAAACAAGAACAACTGGCCTTCCCCTGTTTTCGTCAAACCGGAAAGATAAATTCCCAGAAGTCTGATAGGTTTCTTCCCGACCTCGGTCTTTTTAAGGAGGTCGAGGGCCACTCGGTAAATGGTTCTTCCGTCATCCGTAGCTGCAGGCAGGGTCAACGACCGAGTGATCTGAATAAAATCCTGATAAGTCACCTTCAGAGTAATAGTCCGGCCTCCTTTCCCGTGCCTCCTTAACCGCTTACCCACCCGTTGACTTAAAATCAGGATCTCTTTTTCGGCTTTTTCCTTTTCCCGGATATCTTCCAGGAAGGTCTCTTCCCGCCCAATGGATTTTATTTTTCTCTCCGGTTGTACTTCCCGATCATCGATTCCCTTGGAAAGAAAATACAATTGAAGTCCCTGTTGGCCGAATCGCCTTCTTAACAGGTCCTTGGGCAGTCGGCTCAAGTCTCCGATGGTTTTTACATTCAGCAGGGAAAGGTCCTTTTGGGTCACTTTTCCAACCCCCCAGAGTTTTTCTATGGGCAGGGGGGCCAGAAATTCCTGCACCTCTCCTTCGGGCACAACGGTCAGGCCGTCGGGCTTATTTAAATCCGAGGCGATTTTAGCCGCTAATTTTGAAGGGGCGACTCCGGCTGAAACCGTCAAACCGATATCTTTTCGAACCGTGGATTTGATCTGTTTGGCGATCTCTTCCGCAGGACCAAAGAGTCGTAGAGAGGCGGTTACGTCCAGAAAGGCTTCATCAATGGACAGGGGTTCCACCAGAGGGGTGAAGCGAAAAAAAACCTCGAAGATTTGATCGGAGATCTCTTTATAACGGGCCATTCGAACCGGCAAAAAAACACCCTGGGGGCACAGGCGCATAGCCACGGCCACGGGCAGGGCCGAATGAACCCCGAATTTTCGAGCTTCATAGGAAGCCGCGGAAACCACCCCCCTTTGTTTGGGGCCGCCGACAATAACCGGTTGGCCCCTCAAAGCCGGGTTGTCCAGCATTTCAACCGAGGCATAAAAGGCGTCCATGTCCAGATGGATAATCTGTTTTATCCGGGTTCCCATTAACATAAAAAAGGGGGCAAGGGTTCGAGGATTCGAGCGTGAGGTAATTCGGGTTTTAAGTTCGAAGAATTAGTTTTTTTCTCCAAACTCACGACTCCGAACTAAACCGGCCCATAGCCTATTTCTTGTCACCAACGGTATACAGTCTAAAATCTGAATTCCAAAACAGATCTCTCAGGGTCTTTTCCATTAGGTTGTTTATTATGCCCTGGCTTTGGGAAGAGAATTTGTCGGGAACAAAAGGTATCCGCACCTCCCGATGGCCGATTTTTTTATTCCAGATAATATCTCCGGAAGGAGGCCGTGCCAGGTAAGCCTCTATTTCCACCTCGGCAATGAAGGTTCCCACTTGCTGGACGAAAAAATGAGAAATAGCCCCTCCAACTAAGAAATCAACTTGAAGGTGAGGAACTCTTTGAAATAGAGTTTTGATGTCATTTTTGTTGATTTGAATCGTATAGATCTCATCAGGGCTGAGTTGGTAGCCATAAGACCCCATCTCTTTTTTTACTCCCTGGGTGACCAAATAGGATATACTGGTCGGACTATATAACTTCATTCCGTATAAGGATGCTTTCCCCACCCAATAGGGATTTTCCTGGCCGTTCCAGGTGGCGTCTTCAAAGGGAATGACTGCTATGATAACTTGGCTTGGAACAGGTGAGACGGTATTAACCGGTGTATATTTTAAGTCCAGGGTTTGGGTGGTTGTGCATCCCCATAAAAGCAAAAGGATGACACCCATAAGGATGATCCTGAAACGAATCCTCATTTAGGCCTCCTTAGTTTTGATCAATATTTTTATATTAGTTTAAATTATTCGTTTTGTTTTTGCAATACTATTTAAAATAACTTAAAATATTGACAAGGTTTGTCATTTCGTTTATGTTTTATTGCCTCGGAATGGCTTTCTGGTCATTCCATGATCCTTAAGGCCGATATCCACTTAGGAGGTGCGTGATGGCTATAAAAGATTTTTCCGGGTGCCATATTCCCTTGGTCACCCCCTTTAAAGACGATTTCTCTTTAGATGAAGACGGCCTTCGCCGCCTGATCAATTATCTGATTGAAGAAGAAAAGGTCAACGGGTTGGTCCCTTGCGGAACCACCGGCGAGTCCCCCACCCTTAACCATGAGGAACACAATAAGGTCATTGAAATCACCGTCAAGGAGGCCCGGGGCAGGGTTCCGGTGATTGCCGGGACCGGGTCCAACAGTACTCAGGAAGCGATTATGATGACCCGACATGCCGAAGAGGTTGGCGCCGACGCCACGTTGCAGGTGGCGCCTTATTATAATAAGCCGACTATGGACGGGATGCTGGCCCATTTTGAGGCCATTGCCAAGAATACCAAGCTGCCCGTATTTATCTATAACATTCCTGGACGGACAGGACGGAATATCGATCCTCAAACCCTGATCAAACTTTCCGACATCGATAATATTATCGGACTTAAAGATGCCTGTGGAGACATCACCCAAACTATGGAGGTCATCGCCGGAATCAAAAGGAAGGGAAAAACCTTTTTTGTCCTTTCCGGGGAAGATGCCCTGACCTATCCCCTGATGGCCCTAGGGGGGGATGGGGTAATCTGTGCCGTAGGCAATGTCATCGGCCGGGAATATACTTTGATGTGTACGCTGATGCAAGAAGGGAAGTGGGCTGAGGCCAGGGAGATTCACTATAAAACCCTCCCCCTGGTCAATGCCTTGTTCATAGAAACCAACCCGGTTCCGGTGAAAGAGGCCATGCAAATGATGGGGCTTCCGGCCGGTCCGCTGAGGCTCCCTCTGGTGCCTATGCGTCCGGCCAATCGGGAACGGTTACGACAGGAACTCATCGCCGTAGGACGATTAAAAAAATAGATCGGGTGGCAATAAATCTTAGATCAGGAGAGTCAAGCACCTTATGGAAAAAGAAAAAAAGATCTGGTTTGACGGGAAATTTGTTCCCTGGGAAAAGGCCCAAATCCATGTGTTGACCCATACCCTTCATTACGGCCTGGGGGTCTTTGAGGGGATTCGCTGTTACCATTGCACCGATGGGCGGTCGGCTGTTTTCAGACTTCCCGAGCATGTGGAAAGGCTTTTTAGCTCGGCCCATGCTATGGAAATTAAGATCCCCTTTTCTCAAGCAGAAATCCAAGAGGCTTGCTGCCAAACCCTGAAGGTGAACGGCATGAAGGAAGGATATATCCGACCCCTGGTTTTTATAGGAGACGGGGTTATGGGAGTTCACCCTAAAGATAACCCGATACGGGTATCGATTATTGCCTGGAAATGGGGGGCCTATCTGGGAGATGAAGGGCTTAAAAAAGGGATCCGGGTCAAGGTATCCTCCTATACCCGGCACCATGTCAATGTCATGATGACCAAGACCAAAACCTGCGGAAATTATGTCAATTCCATCCTGGCTAAAAAAGAAGTGACCCGGGATGGGTATGACGAAGCGATTATGCTGGATACCGCGGGTTATGTCTCCGAAGCCAGCGGAGAAAATATCTTTCTGATTAAAAAGGGGGCAATAAAAACTCCGCCATTGACCTCCATCCTTCCCGGAATTACCAGGGATTCGGTCTTGATCATTGCCGGGGACCTGGGGATAGAAGTGGTTGAGGAACGTTTTACCCGGGACGAACTTTATCTGGCTGATGAAGCCTTCTTTTCCGGTACAGCGGCCGAAATCACCCCAATCCGGGAAGTGGACAACCGTCAAGTCGGCAAGGGCCGTCCCGGTCCTATCACCAAAAAAATACAAGCGGATTTTTTTAAAGCGGTCAAAGGAGAAAAAGACCGCTATCGATCCTGGCTGACGTATATATAATCCGCACTTGGATATTGGGCTAAGGGCAATAATCAGAAGAATAGAATTGAAATTGCTCTGTTACGGATTGTGAGTTACGGGTTGGAAAACCAAAGCCTTTTTTCGACGACCTCAACCTGGAACTCGTAACCCGCAACAATAATTATAAAGTTATTTTCATGCTGAAGCGAGGACCTACCCTTGGCTGATCCTGACTCCGCGCTCAAACGAACCGTTTTGATTATTGCTTGTCTGAGTTCTTTTATCGTCCCCTTTATCGGCTCCTCCGTCAATATTGCTTTACCGACTATCGGAAAAGAATTCAACATAGATGCAGTCACCTTGGGTTGGGTGCCCACTGCCTATCTTCTGGCCTCGGCCATGTTTCTTCTACCTTTTGGCCGGGTGGCTGATATTTATGGCAGGAAGAAGATTTTTTTAGCCGGTACCGTCATTTACACCATCGGCTCTCTGTTCTCGGCTCTCTCCATATCTGGCCTGATGCTGGTTACCTGTCGGGTGATCCAGGGAATAGGGAGTGCTATGACCTTCGGAACCTCCATGGCAATCTTGACCTCGGTGTATCCCCTTGAAGAAAGGGGTTGGGCCATAGGCATCACCACCGCTACGGTCTATTCCGGTCTTTCTCTCGGACCTTTCCTGGGTGGGTTTTTAACCCAGCATCTGGGCTGGCGCAGCCTTTTTTATTTTAACGTTCCCTTTGGATTAGTCGTCATCATTCTCGTTTTATGGCAACTTAAAGGAGAATGGGCTGAAGCCAAGGGTGAGCGTATCGATTTACCGGGATCGGTCCTTTACCCCTTGATGCTTCTTTTGGTCATGTACGGTTTGTCCCTTCTGCCTGCGAGTTCCGGGATCGGGTTGATCGGGGTTGGGGGAATAGGGGTCATTCTCTTTTTCTTTTTAGAGGCCCGAACCAGCAGCCCGATCTTGAATGTTCAGGTCTTTAAACACAACCCCGTATTTACCTTCTCCAATCTGGCAGCCTTTATCCATTATAGTTCAACCTTTGCGGTCACTTTTTTAATGAGCCTTTATTTGCAGTATATCAAGGGGCTCAGCGCCCAAAGCGCCGGGGTGATCTTAATATCCCAACCCCTGATGATGGCCGCCTTTTCTCCCCTGGCCGGACGGCTTTCAGACCGGATCGAGCCGAGGGTCATCGCCTCCCTCGGTCTGGCCTGCACTTGTGCAGCCATTTACCTGCTATCGTTCATTGGAGATCAAACAGGGTTGCCTTATATTATTTTCACTCTCCTATTTCTTGGCTTCGGGTTCGCCCTTTTCTCTTCACCCAACACCAATGCCGTTATGAGTTCTGTGGAAAAACGATATTACGGTGTTGCTTCCGGGACGATAGGAACCATGCGGCTCATCGGTCAGATGTTCAGCATGGGAATGGCCATGATGATTTTTTCCATTATTATTGGCAAGGTCAGCATCACACCTAAGCTTTATCCGCTTTTCCTAAGAAGTGTAAAAATCGCTCTGGTTATTAACGGTACGCTTTGTTTTATCGGCATATTTTTGTCTTTGGCCAGGGGCAAGGTTCAGCGGCAGAACATGGAAAAATAGTCCCTATCACCATGAAAATACTTAGTGTTTGCTCACACTCGATCAAAGGCGAACAAGAGCGCAGCCGCCTCAAGGGTGCCCGCCAGTAAATAAATCAACCAAAATCCTTCTGATTAAAAGGGCTTAGGAGATCATACTCCCGGCCCTTTATTTTTTTGCTTGACATACCATATATTGTATTTTAACGTTTCCCGCATACAAGATAAAGGATAAAAAAGCCTTGCCCCCCTTCATTTTTTGGAACCCATTGAATATGATTATCTTTTCCAAAAATGGGGGGTAAGGGATCTATTTTCCGGATTGTCCATTATAAGACCATGAGTTTTTTTGCTGGGCCAAAAATTGAATTTTTTTTAGAAGCAGGCCAATACCAAAACCGGAAATTGGCTTGGGTGTTTGTCCTGTTTCAAATTAACTTAACTTTTGGGACGGGATTTGGCAAGAGATCGCCTTTTGGACAACCCGGGGGAAAGACCCCTAACCCCCAGTAAATCGAGGTTTTATTTTGGCGAAGTTGTAAAAAGAGAAGGGGGGCAAAATCAAAAAGGAGAGGAAGGGTCAAAGGCCATGGGTACCATAGTCGAATTGCATCAGGATCCAAAGGTATCGGAAGTCAAAGAAACCACAGATCTGGCTCTATTTGTTCGGACCTCTAACGAAGACCTGGTCACCTGGAACCGTCAGAGAATCGTTGATGCCCTGGTTCGGGAAACCTTGGTTGATTTTGACACCGCCGAGGCCATCAGCAAAGAAGTGGAAGAGTTTATTTTTTCCACCAAGATTTCCATGGTCACCGCTCCTCTGATACGGGAATTGGTAGACTCCAAATTGATAGAACGGGGGTTGGAAAAGGCCCGGATCATGCATACCCGCTTGGGAGTGCCCCTCTATGATGTGGACCAGATGATCGTCCATCCCAACAAGGAAAATGCCAATGTTCCTCACGGGCCGGAGGCCACCAACCTGACCCTGGCCGAAGGGATCAAAAAGGAATACGCCCTTCTCAGTGTTTTTTCCTCCCAGGTCGGTGATGCCCACATGAGGGGAGATTTCCATCTTCATGATCTCGGTTTTATTGACCGGCCCTATTGCTCCGGTCAATCACTGGAATATATTAAAAGATTCGGCCTGAACCTGCCCAATGCCCTGTCTATGGCCAAACCAGCCAAACACCCGGAGGTTTTGCTGGCCCATATGGTCAAGTTTGCAGCAGCACTGCAAAGTCATTTTGCCGGGGCCATCGGCTGGGATGCGGTCAATCTCTTTTTCGCCCCTTACTTGGAAGGCTTGTCGGACCGGGAGATCAAACAACTGGCTCAGATGATGATTTTTGAATTCTCTCAACAGGCCGTGGCTCGGGGGGGGCAGGCTATTTTTACGGACATCAATCTCTATTGGGAAGTCCCCCGTCATTTCGAAAAGGTCCCGGCCATCGGACCTGGAGGGAAATATACGGGCAAAACCTACTTGGATTATCTCCCTCTGGCCCAAAAATTCGTCTGGCTTCTATTTGACGTTTTCAAAGAAGGAGACGGGGCCGGCCGTCCTTTTTTCTTTCCTAAACCCCTGGTTCATATCACGGAAAAATTTTTCCAGACTCCGAATCACCAGGAATTTTTAAATCATATCTGCGAGGTGGCCGCCCTGAAAGGAAACACTTACTTTGTCTTTGACCGGGGACAGACGGCCAAGATATCCGAGTGCTGCCGCTTAAGTTTTAAACTCGAGGCCCAGGATTTACTCGATGCCCATGAACCCTGGAGGATGCGTTATTGTGCCCTGCAAAATGTGACTATTAATTTCCCCCGTCTGGCCTACCAGGCCGAGGGAAACGACACTACCCTTTTTGCCAAATTGGCGGAAAGTGTGGAACTGGCGGTGGAAGCCCATTTGCAGAAAAATGCATTTATCCTCAAACTCCTTTCCCTTGGAGAAAGGGGCCCCCTGTCTTTATTGACCATGGACCGGGATGGATCCCCTTATCTGCGTCTACAGCGGGCTACTTATTTAATCGGCATGGTAGGCTTAAATGAGCTGGTTCAGTACCATACCGGAGAAGAGCTCCATGAATCTCAAAAGGCCATCAAGTTCGGACTTAAAGTCATTGCCTACATGAAACTGTTAACCGACCGGTTTAGTCAAAAATACGGCATGCGCTTTGTCTTGGAACAGACACCGGCTGAAAGTACAGCCTATCGTTTTGCCAAACTGGATCTCCAAAAATATCCGGAGCAGGCCGGAAAGGTGATTAAAGGGGATAAAGCTCAAGGGGAAGTTTATTATACTAATTCGACCCTTTTTAATATTTCGGCTCAGATGAACCCGGTAGATCGGGTTCGCTATGAAGGTTTGTTCCATCCTTTGATTGAAGCCGGTGCCCTAACCCATATCTGGATCGGGGAATCAAGGCCCGATAAAGAATCCCTGGCTAATTTTATTATTAAGACTTTTAAATTGACCAAGAACGACCAGATCGCTTTTTCTCCGGAATTTACCACCTGTCGGGCCTGTGGTCAGACCTCCCGAGGCCTGATGGAAAAGTGCCCTTATTGCGGATCGGCTGAAGTGGATGGGATCACCCGTATTACCGGGTATTTCACCAAAATCTCCAGTTGGAACAAAGGCAAGATAGGAGAACTCAGAGACCGCTATCGAAACACTCCTTACTTCTCGATGAGGGAAGCGGTATCCCCCGGAGTGGAAGAACCAACCTAAGATATTTCAACTTCTGGAAACAAGGAGTCCCTATTCCAAGAGATTTCTTTGAGTTTGATGCATATTTGTTGGTTTAATCAATAACCTGAAAAGCAATTTCACATTTTACCGGTTGATCAAAAATGGTCAGACACAAGGACCCCGCAATCCCACGGATGGCGGGAGTGACGGGCTTTTTTCATCAACCTGTTGAGGAGATTAATCATGACCTTATTTACCAAAGCCGATTGCCAAAAATGTCATTACATTAAAGACCATTTTAATCTCCCCTCCCTTGGCATTCAGGAAGAGATTCTGGGGGAGGATAATGCCGAAGCCCTGGCCCATCTGGCCTGGCACGAATTGATCGAAACAGCTCAGAAAGAGTTGCCCATCCTGATCCTGGATGACAATACGGCCGTTGTCGGAGCTATTCCGATTAAAAAATATTTAAGTCATCAAAATGGGAATTAAAGGCTTTATCGAAACCTCTTTTTTGGATTGGCCTGGTAAAATTTGTGCCGTCCTCTTTTTACCCTATTGCAATCTGCGATGCCCTTATTGCCATAACCATGAACTGGTTCTTCATCCGGATCGGTTTTCTGACTTTCCTTGGGATACCATTCAACAACGGTTAGAGGTCCTCAGGAACTGGCTGGATGGAGTCTGCATCACCGGGGGCGAACCGACCCTCCATTCCGATTTGCCGGAACTCCTTGACCGGATTCATGGTTTGGGATTGGCGGTTAAATTGGACACCAACGGGACCCATCCGGAGATGCTGGAATTTTTAATTTCCCAAAAATTGGTCGATTATCTGGCCATGGATATCAAAGGCCCATTAGACCAGAAATCCTATGGACGGAGTGCCGGTGTTCGGATTTCAATCCCGGAGATAAAAAAATCCATGGAGTTCATCCTCTCCGGCCGGGTAGCCGGAGAGTTTAGAACCACGGTGGTTCCGGAATGGCATACAGCACCGGTCCTGGCTCAGATGGCCCTGGAATTAAAAGAGGCTCCGAAATGGACGCATCAAGCCTTTAATCCGGCCCAGCCCCTGGATCCGGCCCTTCGAGTAGAAAGGGGTCATGGATTCGAGAGGGCAGCAAATAAAGCGAATGGTTCCTAATCAATTGCTTACTTATCCCCATCATAGTCCTCCCTTAATCTTTTAGTTCCGCCTTCTCCCTAAATTCCAGGTCTCAGTATTTTCTAAACAGTTTCCTTGAACCTTTGATTCCTGGACTTCTTGATCTCTCGGATTATCGTCAACTCTTTTGGAAAAAATCCTGACTTTCATGGCTGTTTAGCTCTAATAAATTCGAATTCTTTTATAAGACAGAATTTACCGGATTACCTGGATTTTTGTGTCTTTCCGGTAGAAAGGCACAAACCCAATCGTCCTGCGGACAGAAGCCTAACTGTCCGCTGGAAGGGAATCGAGGTTGCTCAGGGTCCCTCGAGCCTGAGCGAAGAACACGTAAATCCTGTCTGACAAAACTTTTTCATATGTCTAAAGCGTTACTGATTTTTTTTTAAGGCAGCAATTAGATTCCCTATAATAATTACCCGGTTGATCCGATAATATCAATGAGTAGAAGCTTTGAAAAAAACATTTATTAGGGAAAATATTACCTACACATTGGAAATAAATTCCCATTGAGAGTGAGCTGATACGAAGGACATTTAGGTAACTATCTTATTTTAAATGATTTTATTATCTTTCGGGCCTTGGCATTTATTGTGCATAAAAGAAAAACAAGAAATCAAATTGAAAAATACAGGTAGGAAAGGGGGTGTTAACGTGATCGGGATAAACGGTTTAACGGCAATACACAACAGGTTATCCAACTACATGAAGGTAAACCAAATGACCGTGAACTGGCTCAAAACCAAAGATCAAGGCGGGGATAATGCCTTTAATATCGATGAATTCAGCGGTGATGAAGCTGTCTTTAAGGATATCGATAAAAACGGCGACGGCAAGCTTGATGCTGCAGAATTGAATAGTGCCTATTACTCTCAACAACTGAACCAGATGACCGTTGATCTGATAAATTCCAAGGACACTAATGAGGATCAACTGCTGAACGCAGATGAACTGGGTGTTTCGTCTGAGATCTTCAGTAACATTGATACCAACAGTGATGGCACGGCTGATGTCAATGAACTGAATACGGCGTATCTGATGACCCAGGTAAATCAGATGACTGTTGATCTGGTCAATGCCAAGGACACTGACGGAGATCAGCTTCTGACCGCTGACGAACTGGGTGTTTCTCAAGATACCTTCAGCACCATCGACACGAATAATGACGGCACTGCCGGTACTGATGAATTGAATACGGCTTTCTTTACAAAGAATCCTATTTGGGAATACCTTAAGGTGGTAAACGCTTCGAGCTTAACCCAATCTAATTCAACCACCAGCACCGGAAGCATCTTCGCCTAAATTGCCATGGAGGGGTGAAGATTTTCATCCCTCTCCATCTTTATTATTCAAATCTTTCAAAAGTTCCAAGGCTTTTTCCACTATCTGGTCTGCTGTAAGCCCGAATTTTTCATATAAGACCTTGTCGGGTGCCGAGGCCCCGAAGTGATCCAGGCCGATCACTATTCCTTTTTCTCCAACATATTGCCGCCATCCCAGAGAGCTGCCGGCCTCAATAGCCAGCCGGGCCTTGATTTCCGGCGGTATTACCCGATCATGGTATTCCTGGGATTGCCTTTCAAACAATTCCCAACTGGGCATACTGACCACCCGGGAGAAGATTCCTTTGGCGATTAATTTATTCATGGCTTCAAGGGCGATAGAGATTTCAGAACCTGTAGCCAATAAAACAAGCTCCGGCTTTGGACCTTCAACTTTATTTAATACATAAGCCCCTAATGCCAGGTTGTCGGCCGTTCGCATCAGGTTGCGATCCAGGGTGGGCAGATTTTGTCTGGTTAAAATCAAAGCGGTCGGCCCGTTTTTGCTTTTTAAGGCTATCCGCCAGGCTTCAGCTGTTTCATTGGCATCAGCGGGTCGGATGACGGTTAAATTGGGTATAACCCGAAGGGCGGCTAATTGTTCGACGGGCTGATGGGTCGGTCCGTCTTCACCCAAGCCGATACTGTCATGGGTAAAGACATAAATCACCCTTAAACCCATCATAGCCGCCAATCTTATCGCAGGCCGCATGTACTCGGAGAAAATCAGGAAAGTCCCGCCGTAGGGAATTACCCCCCCGTGTAAGGCCATACCATTCATGATGGAGCCCATCCCGTGTTCACGAACCCCGAATCGAACATTGCGCTGATCGTAGGTTCCGGCCTGAAAGTCTTTGGAGTCCTTGATTTCGGTTTTATTGGACGGGGCCAGATCCGCCGAACCGCCTATCAGATTGGTTACCTTGCCGGCCAGGGCATTGAGCACCTTCCCCGAGGCTGCACGGGTGGCCATCCCCTTGGAATCGGCCGGGAAGACAGGGATCCCCTGTTCCCATCCTTCAGACAGGTCACCGGCCATGACCTGTTTCCATTCGGCGGCCGGTCCCGGGTAGGCTTTTTCATAGGCGGCAAACAGGTTTTTCCATTTTTTTTCGTTTTTTTCTCCGACCTTGACTGCCTTCCGAAATACAGCTTGAGCCTCCTGCGGAACATAGAAGTTCGGTTCTGTTGGCCAGCCTAGACTCTCTTTGGTCAGACGGACCTCTTCCAGTCCGAGGGGTTCCCCGTGCGCCCCGGCCGTGTTTTCCTTGTTGGGGCTTCCACAGCCAATGCAGGTACGGACGGCAATCAGGGAAGGTCGTTCGGTTTCGGTCCGGGCCTTTCGAATCGCTCTTCTGATGGCCTGGACATCGTTTCCATCCGCAACCTGTTGCACATGCCAGTTATAGGCCTTAAAACGGGCCAGCCGATTTTCTGTAAAGGTAATATCCGTGCTACCCTCGATGGATATGTGATTGTCGTCGTAAAGATAAATCAACTTGCCCAATTTCAGATGTCCGGCCAGGGAAGCAACCTCGTGAGAAATCCCTTCCATCAGATCCCCGTCGCTGACAATGGCATAGGTATAATGATCCACAAGGGGAAAATCCGGACGGTTATACCGGGCGGCCAAAAATCGTTCGGCCATGGCCATGCCCACCCCATTGGCAAAGCCCTGTCCCAGGGGTCCGGTGGTGGTTTCCACACCCGGGGTATGCCCGTATTCCGGGTGGCCCGGGGTTTTGCTGCCCCACTGCCTGAAGGCCTTCAGGTCATCCAGAGAAAGATCATAACCGGTAAGATGGAGCAAGCCGTAAAGCAGCATGGAACCGTGACCCGCGGACAGGACAAATCGGTCTCGGTCCGGCCAATGAGGATTTCGGGGGTTGTGCTTCAAAAACCGTGTCCAAAGGATATAGGCCATGGGGGCAGCACCCATGGGCATGCCTGGATGACCGGAATTGGCCTTTTGCACCGCATCCACGGCCAGCATCCGGATGGTATTGATACACAGATCGTCAAGTGCATCAGGTTGTGAGACATTATTCAATTGAGTTGCTTCCTTCATAAGGTCATCTCCAATGTATAGTAACGGGGGATAGGGGATTTATTAGTGCTTCTTGTCCATTTAGGGACCAAGAAACTTGAAAAGTGGGGTTCGCCGAACGTCTAATGATAAACGACGAACGTTATTTTCATACCAAACCAGCATAATCTATTCCAAGAATGCCCGGTTGTAAACCAAATTTTTTACCACTCAATTTGCAACTTTAACCGATCGGTTTCCCATCTCTCCCCCCAAGTTCACCGGGGCAGACAACCCTCAAGAGAAGCCATCCCCAAGTCCCATGGGAAAGGGGGACCTACTTGATAATTAACACTTATTCTCCACTCCTTCTTTGTTCTGAATGGCCTTCGCAATCGTTGAATTATATACCCCATTTGCCGGTTAATCTCAGTTCTCGAATTCCCGGACTCTAGACTTAGATAATAAGGGATCTTCTCTCCCACCCCCGAATATTTTCTAGTCCGTACTCCCAGCCGCAGTTCCTGCCCCAAAACCCTTCTTCATGCGATATTCTCTTAATCATAATATTTTTAATCGAACGCTTCATTTCACTACACAAAGATATCTAAGTGTCATTTCTCAAATAAGTCCCTCCTTGCCGCTTGAAATTGAACTCCCCTATATTTTTTAAAAGGTTAACACCTTATCCGCTTCTTTGGCCAGTTCATACAAATCATCCATCCAGGCGACGGGGCAGCTGCTTGATCCCTCCAGACCGTGGGATTTCATACAGACCCCTCAGACATAAAAGTCCCCCTCAAATTGATTGATCTGCTCCATCACATTAAATTGTTCGGTTCCCGCCTGCTCAAAAAGCACACCCTTCCCCAGCATGAACACGCTTATATCATCCCCCTTCTTCACCCCTACGTTGGCCAAGCGCAGGGCATTGTAAATGGTCTCTCCGTCTTCGGTGAAAATGATAAACAATAGTTTCATGGATTTCCCCTCCTTTTTTATATCCATATTGTCAAAAACAGTTAACCCTGTTTGCTTAATACCCATTTATTCGTCGGGATATCAAGAAAAGACTTATCTCTTTAATAAAAACTTGACAACTAATTAAGTATTCGTTTAAATAGTAAACAAAAAAGAAAAGGGAAGCCGGGAGTAATATGGAAATCCACTTAGATCCCCATGAAATGTTTAAGGTATTGTCCGTGCCGACACGGGTGAAAATTATGGACCTTTTAAAAACAGAAGGTCCCTTGGGGGTAAAGGATATTTCCAGGAAGATGACCATCACGCCAGCAGCCGTGTCGCAACATCTGAAATTGTTGAGGCAGGCAGGTCTGGTTACCAGTGAAAGGAAAGGATACTGGATTCCTTATTCGGTCAACGAAGAGGCCTTAGAAAATTACCGTCAGGTCTTCAATCAGGTTTGCACCTGCGGGTGTGAAGGATCTTGCCGGCTCAGCGACCGGGGGTCGGAAAGGTTGAGTTTAGAATCTCTGAAGGGTTATGAAAAGGACCTGGCAAAAGAACTCAAAACTATTAAGAAAAGAATTAAAATACTGAAGTTGCGGATAGCCGCTTCAGAGAAATAGAGAAAAATTTTTTTCATTATTTATTTAAGTTATTGCTTAATTTCTTATTTATTAAAAATGGATTTATTTACCACAAAACTCGAACAGGAAACGAATAGTAAATCGAAAGGAGGTGAGGAAGATGGCTAAAAAAGAAAGCCCGTGCGGCTGCGGATGCATAGCTGCAAAACCGAGCATCAACAAGACTACAAAAAGCTCGAAGTCTGCCGAAGCAAAGGAGGTAACAAAACAAAAGAACAAAGAAACCAAATCAAATTAAGGGGAGGTGATGAATGATGTGTTGTGAAACGAATATCCCGCGGTCTCATAGCCTGCAAGCCGGATGCGGTTGTGGATGCACCGGTATGCCCCGTCGTTTTCTGAGTGCCCAGGAAGAAAAGGAAAAATTGGAAGAATATCAAGAACAGCTCAAGAAAGAATTGACTGGGGTCCAGGAATGTATTAACAAACTTCAAAATGCCTGAAAAGGGCAATAACCACCTGACCGTTTCCGGCCGAAATTATTGCCCGGAAACGGTCAGCGAAAGCAAGATCCCCTTTACTATTTGGAGAGAGCACAAAATTCTGCTCCAGTTTCCTTTTACTAATAAAGTTTTTTGAATCAAAGGATGTCCCTTTTATCAAAATAGAATTTCTTCTATCCATAAGATGGAAAGGCCATTATAATACCGGACCATATTAGAAAAAAACAAGTTGGGAGAAGAAAAATGGCTCATTTAATAACCAAGGAGATTGCCCGGCGCTGGTCCAAGGAGATGATTCCGGTCTTTCTGGTACTCGCTTTTTCCATCATTTTCTCTCTCAATCTTGGCGATCATTCTGCTTCCGGGGGTTGGAAGGTCATCTATAGGATCTTTCTACGGTTTTTTCGTTTTACTGTTCTCCTTTGTCTCCCCCTCTTCTTGTTAAGTCCCATTTACAAAATTATTCTTGAGAAAGGAAGAAAAGCTCTACTTCAACTTGAGCAATCGAAGGCCATAATGATCGATCCCTTCAAGCATTGGCTTTTTCGTCCTTTCCAAGGGATCGGCATAGGATTTCTCTTCGCCACCAAGTTACTGGCCGTCATCCAGGTCATCGCCGGACCCCCTATCGGTTCCTCTCTTCCTTTTATTCCCGGTCGATTTCAACTGGGACAACTCCTCTGGGTAACCGCTATTACCCTATTTATCTCCCTTCTTTTATCCACCCTCTGGACCTTGGACGATATGGGGATCCGCTATCATAGCCGCAGGGATCAGGAACTCAAGATGGTCGGAAAATATATCGGTACCCTGATGCCTACTATTTTCGGACTCTATGGTCTATTCAATCTCCTGGCCAACTATCCCAAAGAAAGCGCCTTGGTCGATGTATTCAGGATCATCCTGGCTTTTTATCCGCCTCTGGTGGTCTTTGTAGTCGTCCATACCCATTTTATTATCAAAAAAACAGATTTTGATTTCAAGAAGAGTCTATTGAAGAAAGGAAAAATTTGGCAAGAATAGAAAACCTGTCCGATCAGAGTCCCTCTTCAATTAAAATCTTTCTCTCCTTTTTCCGGTTGGGCCTGACCGCCTTCGGTGGACCGGCCATGATCGCCTATATTAAAGAATTGGCGGTGAAAAAGAATAAATGGCTGGATGAAGAACGCTTCAAGGACGGCGTGGTTTTCTGCCAATCCATACCCGGGGCCACGGCCATTCAAATGGCCGCTTATATCGGCTTTGGGTTGCCGGCTTTTATTTTCATGCTGCTATTTTCGACTTTATATGCCGGCTATCATCGCCTTGGTTTCGTTCAATCCTTATTCGCCGGGCTTCAGGTCATCGTCGTGGCCATTATTGCCCAGGCCACCTATTCGTTTGGGAGAAGCATAGCCAACAGTTACCAAAATATTATCATTGCTGTTTTATCGGCCGCTTCCCTTGGGTTAGGCAGCAGCCCTTTTCTGGTTATCCCTGGGGCCGGCTTAGCCGGTATCATTTTACTTAGAAATATCAAGTCTCCTCCCTTGGCTACTGACCGAAAAGTTGAACAATAGAAAATTATACCGATCATCGCCCTCCTATTAATCCTTTTCACAGGACTGGCGGTCCTTTATTTTTTCAACTTCGAGGCCTTCATTTTATCCACCTTGATGATGAAGATATACCTGTTTGCCTTCGGGGGTGGTTTTACTTCCCTTCCCCTGATGCTTCATGAAGTGTCGGGATCAGGGGCTGGATGGACTCAAAAACCTTTATGGACGGCATCGCCCTGGGTCAGGTCACTCCGGGGCCGATCGTTATTACCGCCGCCTTCGTGGGATATTTATTGCAAGGCTTTGGGGGTTCTCTGGTGGCCATGATTTCTATATTTACCCCTTCATTTTTTAATATTGACCATTACCGCTCCCTTCTTTGATCGTTTAAAGTCCTCACCTTTCTTTTTAGAAGCCACCCAAGGCAAACTGGCTTCCTTTGTGGGGTTGCTTTTATTTGTCTTGGTTAAATTTGGCCTGGCCGTTCCCTGGGATATCCTTCGGATCCTTCTGGGTGTGGTTGCCCTGATCGCCTTGATAAAAAAAATAGACCTCCTGTATGTTGTGGTCATCGGTGGTCTTGTTTCGATTTGGTTGTTTTCTTGATGGTAAAAGAAGCCTTAGAAAAGAAGGTAAAAGAAACAATATAACTTTGAAAGGAGGGCTTAGTAAATGTGTTGCCAAACAAATATTCCGAGGCACCCAAGCCGGCAATCTCCTTGCGATTGTGGCTGAGGCGATTTTCCTCGACGTTTCCTCTCAGCCCAGGGAAAAAAGGAAGGGCTGGAGGCATACCAACAACAGGTGGAAATGTAACTGGCCGCTGTAAAAGAATTTATTAAAGAGCTTGGGAATGGCTAAATTTTTTCAGAAATACATCAAGCCTCAATTTCCACGGTTAACTCATTGAATATTGGCAGAGAACATTGGGGTCAATTAGGCCGACTGGAATAGTAAAAAATAGGGGCACTTCTCAGATTAATTCAAAGGAATTAGGGGAAGTGTGGGTCTGTTGAAAAACCCCTTTACCAATTACGTTGTGATATACAGAATTCTTATAGAAAAAGGATTTTTTCTCCCAAAGCT
>MGQB01000036.1 GCA_001797675.1 Deltaproteobacteria bacterium RBG_13_43_22
CATGCATAACATATTGTATTGGTCTCCTGAAGGATTCCATTCAACCGTTTAAGAAAATTTTCCCTGTCAACATCGCTCCGGAACACCTTGGAGCCTTCAATGCCCCTGACCATGATATGATGCAACGCTCCGGCTGTGTCTATTCTTGATTGTCTTGGCATGCTCCAGTATTTATGCTTCTTAACCTTTAATGTAAAGTTAATAAGTTAACAGCGTCCCTATTTATTTCGGCTTTAAGGTAAGCTGCAACCATATAGTGTTCTGTAATTGTTTCAAGTTGTTTCATCTTATTTTCCGGTCATGGCTAATGCAGCGGCGACCCGTGGCACGATTCTGCATTGTCGGAGACAAATGCAAGGGAGTGACATCGGTGTCCAATGGCCTGGTTGGTGCCGCCAGCGGCGGCAAGAACAAGCTTATTCTAAAGTTTTCCGTATAACCTTACAAATCAAAGGTTTTATTGGTGAAATCAACCCCGGTCATTTGTCTGTTTCAGATGACATAAGATTTGCCCAAATCCTCAAATTCTTTGTAACCTATTATAAATGATAAGAATTATACTGACAAATGATTTCTCTCGATTAAAATTTACACAAGGCTTATCCCCCAACGCCCCTATCCCCCCACCCCAACCTTCATACCCCTTGGTTTTGCAGGTATTTAGAAATATAAAAAGTTGTTGACATTTTTTTCAAACCAAATAAAACATATTGGATTATAATCATTAACATGTTATCATTTTACGATAAAATAAACCCTTCAAATTCCAAGGGAGGAATGCCATGAGTTTAGCCAAACGCACCATCGGGTCTCAGGTTTCTCCGGACCCTTTACGGGTAACCAAGGAGATGAGGAAAAGCATTGTCTACCAAAATAAAAGCAGTCGGGGTTCGGGAAGGATTGAAGCCGCCAAAGGGAATGTGACCCGCGTCAAGGAAGAGGGCCGCAACCCTTACCGGGATGAGGTCAAACTTTGTATCGAACGGGCCAGGCTGATCACCGAAGGATATCAGGCCTCGGAAGGCGAACCGATGGTCCTCCGGCGGGCCAAGGCCATGGCCCATTTCCTGGACAACAGGACCCTGTACATCCTTCCTCAAGAACGTATCGTGGGAAATGTAGCCAGTGAACCCTGCCAGATGATCACTTTCCCGGAAAAATGGAGCAGTTGGCTGGACAAGGCCATTGATACCGAATACAGCCAATTACTGGATGACGATAAGCGTTCCGAACTGCATCAGATCCATAAATATTGGAAAGGAAAATCGGTTCACGGCATGGAACGGAATCTCCTGCCCAAGGATATCCTCTACTACTGGTTTTATCCCAATCAGGGGGTCTTCTTGTGGCGCCACGGCGGCCATGTGGGATCGCCGGATTACCCCAAAATTTTCCGGACCGGTTTAAAAGGGATCATCGCCGAGGCCAAACAAAAGCTGGAAGAAATCAGATCCGATCCGGAACTCTATCTGCACGCCAAAGACTTTCTCAAGAAAAAGGCCTTTTACGAAGCGGTGATCGTTTCCTCCGAAGCGGTGATCCGACAGGGTAAAAGGTTCTCCGAGCTTTGCCGGCAAGAGGCGGCCAAGGCTTCTGATCCCAAGAGAAAGACCGAACTCGAGGAAATGGCCGTGGTTTGCGACTGGGTGCCGGAAAATCCACCCCGTAACCTTCATGAAGCCCTTCAGTTCTACTGGTTCATCAATCTGATTGTCCGGGTCCTTGACCTTCAAACCTCCGGTAATGGTGACCGGGTGGACCAGATCTTCTATCCCTTTTATAAAAAAGACAAGGAAGAAGGCCGCCTGACCTACGAGCAGGCCCAGGAACTGGTGGAACACCTTCTGCTCAAATTTAATGAAGAAGGGGCCTTGATTCCTCCCTCCCACCCTTCGGCCGGACCTCTGATCACCCGCGTGGTAACCATAGGCGGGGTGGATACCGAAGGTTTTGACGCCACCAATGAAATGACCTATATCATGATGGACGCCAAGGATGAAGTGGGTTTCAATCAGCCGGCCCTGGCTGTCCGGCTGCATCCTCAAACACCCCAGAGACTATATCAAAAAATCATCTCCTCATTGCTCAAACAGCCCGGTGTCTATTCCTTTTTTAACGACAATATGATGATCCCCTTTCTGATGAACCTCGGCCTTCCCCTGGAAGACGCCCGGGATTACGGAACTGACGGCTGTATGCGCTGGATCGTACCCGGCAAGGCCATGTGTCAAAGGGCTTTGGGGGGCACCTTCGTCCTGCCCAAGTGCCTGGAATATGCCCTCTACCAGGGCCTGGATAAATTCAGCAATAAGCAGGTGGGGGCCAAGACCAGCGATCCATTGACCTGGACCTCGGTGGATGATGCCATGCAGGCCTATCTGGAACAGCTCAAATTCTTTTTACACAAACTGGTTACCATCTATAATATCGTGGATGTCCTGGAGGAAGAGTGGCTTCCCCAGCCCTTTCTCTCTGCTGTGGTGGACGGTTGTCTGGAAGCCGGAAAAGACTGTCGCGAATTCAAATACTATCACAACACCATCATTCAACCGGTGGGTCAGGTGACCATCATCAACTCCCTGGCGGCCCTCAAAAAATTGGTTTTTGATACCAAGAAGGTCCCGATGGCCGAGCTCCTCGAGGCCTTGAAAAACAATTGGGAGGGACGGGAGGATTTGCGTCAACAATTTATCAATGACGCCCCCAAATGGGGCAATGACGACGATTATGTAGACCTCATCGGCCGGGAATTTTACCGGAAGACCAACCAGGCCTTTAAAAGCTTTAAGAATATCTGGGGCTGGCCCTTCAATGAAGACGGAACCGGGGCCTCTTCCTATTATGATTACAGCGGAATGACCGGGGCCACACCCGACGGCCGGAAGGACCTGGATCTTTTCAATGACGGGACCGTATCTCCGGTTATCGGCACGGACAAAAAAGGACCTCTGGCCACCATGAAATCCATCAGCAAGTTGGATCACGCCGGAACCTTTACCCACCTGTTCAATCAAAAATTCACCCCTCAGGAGTTAAAAAAGAACAACGGGGCCAATTTCATCGCCCTGTTGAAAACCTTTGTCGACCTCGGCATTCACCACACCCAATTCAATGTCATCGACCGGGAGACTTTGATCGATGCTCAGATGCATCCGGATCAATATTCCGATCTGGTGGTCCGGACCGCCGGTCTGGCCGCTTATTTTGTGGACATGACCAAGGGAGTGCAGGACCAGATCATCGAGAGAACCGAACTGAGTCTTTAACGAAAATAGATTTCCAATTTCGGATTCCGGATTGCGGAATTCAAAAAACTTATTTTCAAGATTTGTAGTGCTCACAGTGGGTTGAGATTTTAGTAAAAAAAAGGAAGGGGATTCGAGGATTCAAGTGTTATTACTTCCTTGCCTTTCACTTGACTCCTTGAATCCCTGACCCCTTGAACCCTTTTTGTGCTTCATGGTTCCCACCACAATCCAGCAAAAGAGTTAAAGATAGCTTTCTATTCTTCTTATAAAAAACCGAGGAGAGGCGATGGAATTTGACAAAATGTTCTTAAAGGAAGAAGACGGCATTGCCACCTTGACCTTGAATCATCCGGAGAAGCTGAATGCCATGTCTACTGAGATGTGGAATGATTTTCGGAAAATCATTGATTACCTCCAGGGGAATAACGAAATCAATGTCCTGGTAATTACCGGTTCCGGGCGGGGTTTTTGTTCGGGATCGGACGTGGGTGCCAGGCTGGCCGCCAATATCGAAGGCCGCGGACCCACCAAGACCCAGGCCGATTTACTGGAAGGAACGGGGTACGTGGCCGGGTTGATCAGAAACCTGGAAATTCCCATCATAGCCGCCATAAACGGGGTGGCCGCAGGGGCGGGCCTTTCCCTGGCCTTACTGAGTGATGTCCGTATCGCTTCGGAAACCGCCCGTTTCGGTGCCATCTGGGTCCGGGTCGGTCTGGTCGGAGACCTGGGAGCCACGCTTTTGCTTCCCCAGCTTATCGGCCCGGATAAGGCTATTGAAATGCTGACCACCGGGATCATGATTGACGCCCGGGAGGCCGAGCGTATCGGATTGGTTACAAAAGTGGTTTCTCCCGAGGCCCTGATTCCCACGGTCTATGACCTGGCCACTAAACTGGCCAAGGGGCCGGCCTTACCGATCAAATTGATGAAAAAGGCTGTTTATAAGGGACTTCGCCACAACGACCTCCAAACCCAACTGGAATTTGAAAGCTTTGCCCAGGGGGTCTGCCGTCAATCCGAAGATCATCGTGAAGGCGTCCGGGCCTTTATGGAAAAAAGAGAAGCCCGGTTCAAAGGGATATGATAGGACCTAAAAACCCGCCTAGTAAGCGGGGAAAGGAAATTTTTAACAAAATAAATCGAGGTCTCAGTGGATTCCCTAAATTGATTGCCGTTTAATTCGAAAACAGGGTTCGAGGATTCAAGGATTCGAGGGTTCAAGTAGTTTAACTTCTATGCCTTTCACTCCGCCCCGCGGTCCTTGACCCCTTGGCCCCTTGAATCCTTTTTCATGCTTCGTGGTAAACCAATGGGGCATGAGGGTTTAAGATAACAAAGTTGTTAAATAAGACCTGCTTTGGACATGATATCAGGAACCAGCTCTTCCCTACCAATAGCCATGATATGAACCCCATCACACATTTTTTCGTCATGTAAGCGTTTGATCATTCGACCGGCAATTTCAATCCCCTTTTCAATGGCCCTTCCTTTTGGGGCGGAGGCCATCTCGTCAATCAGATCCTGAGGAACGTTTACACCGGCCACATTTTTATTCATAAATCTGGCCATGGGTGCCGAAGTGAGGAGAATAATCCCGGCCAAAATCTTAACCGGAAATTGCCTGGCGTAGTTCATGAATTTTTTAAAATTATCCAGGTCATAAACGGCCTGGGTTTGAATGAATTCCGCCCCGGCCTCGATCTTCTTTTCAAATTTTAAAAGTTGGGGTTCAATCGGGTTGGCCTCCGGAGTTACGATTGCACCGGCACAGAAAGAGACTGTTCCTTCCAGCTTATTGCCCCCGAGATCCAATCCCTTTTCCATTTGTCTGATAGCGGCCAGGAGCTGGCTTGAATCCAGGTCGAAGACGGCTTTGGCCTCCTTATGATCTCCCAGGATAATGGAATCTCCGGTCAGACATAAGACGTTGTTTATTCCTCTGCTGGCGGCGAACAATAGATCGGCTTCCAGCGCCATCCGATTCCGGTCACGGCAGGTCATTTGCAAAATAGGCTCCCCCCCAAGTTCTTTGACCATAAGAGCACCTCCCAGAGACGGGAACCGCATCACCGAACTCTGATGATCCGTAATATTCACGGCATCCACCTTGTCTCTCAATAATTCAATATGATGGATCATTTTTTCAAGATCGGTTCCTTTCGGGGGAGCCACTTCTGAGGTAACCACGAACCTGCCTGACTGTAAGGCCTTGCTGAATGAAGAAACCATTGCCAACCTCTATTCTTATCTTAAAAAGTCTTCACAAATTCCATTTTCCCGGAGTGGGCTCAACCTGATAATTCCGGGGCCTTTTCAGAACTCTTATAAAATCCAGGCGATTCAACTTTTCCAGTCGATTATAGATTAGGGTCCAGGCACAATCCTTGTTCGAATCTATCTCACATTTTCCGTCATTGGTGCCGCCGCAGGGTCCGTTGACCAAACCCTTATGGCAAGAAGTCACCGGGCATATCCCCCCGGTTTCGCCGATGATGCAAGATCCACACTGGCTGCAGATTTCGTTAAAAAGCCCTTCCGAGGTCTGCTTCCCCATAAACAAAGTATCCAGAGCCGGTACTACCATTTTATTCGCATATCCGGCCACGGTTTGAACCCCAAAGGCGCAGGTCATTATTAAAAGTAGATCCGCCTGATTAATCTGATCTCCGTACTCCTTCAGCGCTTCGCTGGTCAGGTTGTCACAGGCGACCGGTAATACCGCCTGCCCGGTAATGAGTTTCCCTTTATCCCTTAATCGACGCTGCATAGCAGTCACTTCGGGTTCTCCCCCGGTCCTGGTCATGGTAACGCAGGTTCCGCACCCGATGATGAAAATCCTGCTATAGCCGTTTAATAAACGGTCTATCTCCTCTTCGGTTTTCTGCCGGGTTATTGATCGAATCATGCTTGATCTCCTATCTTAAATCCCTCTCTAAATCACACCTCAGACATCTCATGGCCTCATATAAGGCCTGGCTTTCTTCCAACCCCTTTTCCACTTCCCTGAAATCCTTCAGCCTCGCTTCCGGTTTCTCCATTTCAAGTCCGGCCCTTGGTTTTTCATCCGGTGATTGTTCCTCCAAGGCCAGGCCCAGAGGCTCAGGCATGGCGGACTTTTCATCGAATATCTCCAACCGGCCTTTTTTACCCAACAGATATCGGTCTATGGCTAAAGCCGCCCTTCGGCCCGAGGCGATCGCCCGAATGACGGTACTGGGACCGGTTGTAAAATCTCCACCGGCGAAGATGCCGGGAATGTTGGTGGAAAGGCTGTTTTCGTCGACAGCCAGACTTCCCCATAAAGCCCTTTCTAGCTGGGTATCTTTGGTTAAAAAAGAGATGTCCGGGGCCTGCCCAATGGAAATGATAAGGGCATCGGCATTAATCCTCCGGGTGGACTGTTCATCAACGCTCAGATGGGAGCGTCCGTCTTCATCAAAAATGGTTTTGCTGCGCATAAATTCGATCCCGGACAGCTTTCCCCCATCATGAAGGATTCTTTTGGGAGCCCATAAAGGATTGATGACAACGCCTTCCTCGATCGCCTCTTCAATGTCTTTTCGCCAGGCCGGCATCTCCTCTTTGGTTCTCCGATAGAAAATCTGAACGTCCTGAGCCCCGATCCGGAGTGCGGTTCTGGCCACATCGATAGCCACGTTGCCGCCTCCCAAAACCACTACCTTCCCTTTTAAATTTCTTTTCTTATCGGTTCGGATATCGGTCAGTAATTGAAGGCCGTAGTAAATGCCTTCGATCCCTTCATCTTCTCCTTGAATGCCTATTCTTCGGATAGACTGGGCCCCGGCCGCGATAAATAAAGCGTCATACCCCTCCTTCATAAGATCATTAACCGTGTGCCTGGCGTCAATGGGCGAGCTGTATCGAATCTCCACGCCACAGCTTTCAATGTAATCGATTTCTGCCTGAATCACTTTTCGGGGCAACCGAAATTCAGGTACGGCCAGCCCGAGCATGCCGCCTCCTACGGGTTGTTCCTCGAAAACGGTCACTGGATAACCCATCTTGGCCAAAAAATAGGCCCCGGTCAGTCCGGCCGGCCCGGCGCCCACCACGGCGACTTGTTGTTTTTTCGTTACCGTGAAAGGTTCTTCCGCCAGGCCGATGTTACCTAAATACCAATCCGCGGCAAAGCGTTTAAGGGATCGAATGGCAACGGGATCATCCAATTCTCCGCGACGGCATTTAAACTCGCAGGGGTGGATACAGATACGGCCGCAGACGGCCGGAAAAGGATTTCTTTCCCGGATGATTTTTACGGCCTGCTCATATTTCCCGGCCGCGATCGAGGCAATATAATTCGGCACATCAATACCCGCCGGGCAGGCATGCTGGCAGGCGGATATAACCATCGAATCACAGGTTGCTCCGGCGCAACGGCGGTCCAATATATGCTCTTCATATTCTTTTAAAAAATACTGAAGGGTTGACAAAGCAGGCTTCGGAGCGGTTTGTCCGAGACCGCAGAGAGAGGACTTGATAATCGTCTCCCCCAGTTCCTTGATGGTTTTAATATCCTCGAGACGGCCTTTCCCCTGGGTAATACGGGTCAGGATCTCCAATATCTGGGTGGTCCCAAGCCGGCAGGGCGTGCATTTGCCGCAGGACTCGGACTGGGTAAAACTTAGAAAGAAACGGGCGATCTCCACCATGCAGTTGTTTTCATCCATAACCACCATGCCGCCGGAACCCATAATGGCGCCGACCCGCTGCAAGGTATCGTAATCGATGGGAAGATTCAGGTACTGGGATGAAACGCAACCACCCGATGGACCTCCCATCTGCACCGCCTTGAATTCCCTCCCCTTGGGAATGCCTCCGCCGATATCAAAAACAACCTCCTTTATGGCAGCGCCGATCGGCACCTCAACGAGCCCCGTATGGTTCACTTTTCCGGCCAGTGAAAAGATCTTCGTTCCCTTGCTTTTCTCCGTGCCTAACTGGGAGTACCATTCAACCCCTTTCTGAATGATCAGGGGGACGTTGGCCCAGGTCTCGACATTATTGATATTGGTCGGTTGCCCCCCAATGCCCGATTGGGCCGGAAAGGGGGGGCGTGGTTTCGGCATTCCCCTTTTCCCTTGAATGGA
This sequence comes from Deltaproteobacteria bacterium RBG_13_43_22, assembly GCA_001797675.1. GTDB lineage: Bacteria > Desulfobacterota > RBG-13-43-22 > RBG-13-43-22 > RBG-13-43-22 > RBG-13-43-22. The sequence continues at coordinate 8,360 of MGQB01000036.1, forward strand.
GGCCATAAGGGCGGTCTCTTCCCCGCAGACAAAGGCGCCTGCCCCCATTTTTAAGGAGAGATCAAAATGAAAACCCGTGCCCAGGATATTATTACCCAATAGGCCCATCTCTCTCATCTGGTTCAAGGCGATTTGAAGGTGTTCAACCGCGATGGGGTATTCCTCTCTGACATAGATGTAGCCATACTCTGCTCCGATAGCGTAGGCACCGATAAGCATTCCTTCCAGAACTAAATGGGGGACCCCCTCCAAAACAGCCCGATCCATAAACGCCCCCGGATCCCCCTCGTCGGCGTTGCAAACGATATATTTGGGAAAACTCTTTACCCTTTGAGCCAGTTCCCATTTAACCCCGGTATAAAACCCGGCTCCTCCCCGTCCTCTGAGTTTTGCCGCTTTTATCTCCTCTATGACCTGGGTCGGTTTCATTCCGGACAAGACTTTAATAAGAGATTGATACCCTCCGGCGGCGATATAATGCTCAATCTTTTGAGGATCGATTCGGCCGCAATCCGCCAGAACCCTTTTCACCTGTTTCTTATAAAAGGGAATCTGATGGTAATGATAGATGGGTTCCCCTGTCGGGAGCGCTTTGTAGGCCAGTCTGTCGATCAATTTATGATTTTTCAATGTTAAAGAAACAATATCAAAGGCGTCATCCGGGCTCACTTCCCCGTATTGAATGCCTTTTGGTTCGATAGTCAAAACCGGTGCTCTGGCACAAAAACCATGGCAACCCGTAGAACGCAGTTCCACTTTACCTGAAAGACCTTGTTGGTCGATTTCCTTTTCGAGGGCGGCTCTGACTTCTTCAGCGCCATAAGCACGGCAACCCGTCATACAGATACATACCAATTCCTTCGCTTTGGTCTCCCGGGCAAGGATCTTATTGCGATACCATTCAAATTCACCGATGGATGGAATTTTTTCCATTATTTTATTTCACTCTCTCCTGTTTTTGGCCGGCTGTATTGCGCGAGGATACTTTTTACTTTTGGTGGTGAAAGTTTGCCAAAGTAAGTCCTGTTGACCATCATAGCCGGAGCCAGAAAACAGGCTCCGAGACAGGCTACGGTCTCGAGGGTGAACTGATAATCGGGACTGGTTTCTCCTTCTTCCAGATTCAATTCCTTTTTAATAAACCGGAGAATGCTTCGGCTTCCTTTGACATGACAGGCCGTACCCCGACAGCTTTTGATGACATTTCTCCCTTTGGGCTCCAGAGAGAAACCGGCATAGAAGGTAATGACCCCCTGAACCTCACTGGGGAACAGTTTCAAGGCCTCAGCCACGGGCTCAATGAATTCCGGAGGCAGGTAACCGAACTCCTCCTGGATATCCTGAAGCAGCGGGATAAGGGCCCAGTTCTCATCCCGATGACGTTTTATTATCTCATCGAGGCGGCCCCAATCGATCTCTTTTTGGGTCATACAAATATCCTCGGGAATCTCAGTAAGGTAAAAGTTATATTCCTCAACCCCGTTTTTTTAAGTGGCGAAAACAGAAACCTAATCAAGTCTTTTCGATCTTTACATTGATCTCCTTGAATCCCGGAGAATTCGGAGCCTCCAAAGTCGTTAAGGGGAGTAAATTCCTGGCATCATTTTCATAAAACGCCCGGGGAACAAATATCAATCCGGGTTTTTGATTTCGCACAACTTTAACTTTTCTCTCTATGCTTCCGTAAGACGAAGATAGGCGGATTTTATCTCCGTCCAGGAGATGAAGTCGTTCCCCATCTTTTATGGAGACTTCGATCTCGCCGGATAACGGCATCTGGTTTATCCGGTTGGAAGAGCCGGTTCTCGTTCCACTGCCAAGATGGTATCTCCAGGAACCCAGGATGGCCTTAAATGGGAAATCTTCATCGCGGATATTTTCCTTTAAAGGCACCAGAGGCGAAAACAGGGCTGATTCCCCTGATTCATCCGGATGAAAAAGGGCCAGATCGCTTTTTTCCTTAATCCAGGAGCTATTCCCGTTTTTCCCCCATTGCGAGTACAGGGGGGCCAGTTCCCGGATTTCATCCCTTATTTTTTCTATGGTCCTGTATTGGGCAGGCAAACCCATTTGATTTCCCAAAAAACTCAAGATTTCCCAGTCGGGTTTTGCCTGGCCGGGAGGCGATACTACCGGATCGAAGGATTGTATTCTTCCTTCCAGGTTGGTGAAGCTGCCCGCTTTTTCACTAAAGGCGGCCCCCGGCAGGACGACATCGGCCATTCTCACGGTTTCACTATCCAGTATGTCTTGAACAACAAGGAACTCCAGATTATCAAAGGCTTTACGGATCTGCCCGGGTTGGGGAAGACTTCGCAGGGGATTTTCCCCCATGATATACATCGCTTTTAGATTTCCTTCTTCCGCCGCTTCGATCATTTTGATTATATTCAGCCCCGGATCAGGGGATATTTTTATTTTCCAGGCACGGTCCCAATATTTTCTGATTTCATTATCAACCAAAGATTGACGCCCTGGAAGGAAATCCGGAACAGCTCCCATATCCCAGGCACCCAGAGCATTATTTTCCATGGTTAGAAAGTAAAATCCTGTACCCCTCTGCCCCAAACTCCCGGTCATTAGGGCGAGGTTGAGTAAAGCGTCAATGACCTCAAGCCCGTTTCTTTGTTGCAGAATCCCATGTCCGACTACAAAAACTATTTTCTTTCCGGCCAATAGATCCGCGGCCTTTTCCAATCCTTCCGGTTCAATTTCGGTGACTCGGGATATTTGATCGAGATTCATTGCCGATAGTTCTTTAAAATATTCGTCGGAGCCCTGAGTAAAACGTTTGACGAATTGGGCATCGTAGGCCTTCCGATGATAAAGAAGAGCCGCCAGGCCGTTTATCAGATAATAATCGGTTTGCGTTGCCAGGGGCATCCAAAGTGAAGCAAAAGGGATCAAATCCGTTCTTCTTGGATCCGCCACAATAATCGGAACCCCTTTTATTTTTGAGACCCTTTTCAGATGGTAACCCAGCACCGGTAAAGAATGAGTTGGATCGGCTCCCAGGACAAGGACCACTTCGGCCTTTTCAAGGTCCTTTAAGGGCCCTATCGACATTCCACCCAACCTGCTCTGGAATCGGTTCAATACGGACCTCCCGGTCAGGAATCCGCCATTATCAATATGATTGGTTTGTAAAATAACCCGGGCTATTTTCTGAAATAAGTAGTTCTCTTCAAGACTGCATTTGGATGAGCCGAAAAAGGCAATGCTTTGGGGACCGTTTTTCTTTTTGATCGAAAAAAGTTTATCGGTAACCACTGCAAACGCTTCCTCCCAGGTTGCCGGAGAAAGCTCACCATTTTTGCGCAGTAATGGAGTGGTCAGCCTTTGGGAAGAACTCAAAAAATCATGGGCAAAATGCCCCCGAACGCAAAGGGTGGACTGGTTAATCGAATTTTCGACAGGAGAAGGGTTTACGTCAACGATTCGGTTATCTTGGATCCCCATAACCAGTGAACACCCCACCCCACAAAAACCGCAGATAGAAGCCATCTCTTTCTGTGGGGAACCTGCGAAAGAAACATTTTTTACCGCAAGCGCCCCGGTGGGGCAAATGGATATGCAGGAGCCGCAAAAAGTACAGGAGGATTGTTCCAAAGGTCTGTCATGGACCGTGGCGGGCCGAGACCTGAATCCTCTCTGGTTGTAATCAATCGCCCCTACCCCAACCAGTTCATGATCGGCCCTTATACATTTACCGCACAGAATACATTTGCTGAGATCCCTGATAATGAAAGGATTGGCCTCTTCAAAACCGGTATAATGAGGCATTGGATAAAGATCGTACGTCCCGACTCCCAACTGAGAAGCGATTTTTCTCAACTCGCAACGGTTCCCTTTATTGCAGACAATGCAGGATTCCGGATGATTGGCCATGAGGAGGCGGATGATGTTTTTACGGTGTGCTCTGACATTCGGGGAGTCGGTCTGAACGGATAGATTCTCTGAGACGGGGGTGACACAGGATGCCAGGATGCGCCCGTTTTCATCTTCGACAAGGCAGAGACGGCAAGCACCTATGGGTTCCAGGTGGGGATGATGGCAAAGGCTGGGGATCCTGATATCGTTTTCTTTGGCGGCATTGAAAACGGTCGTCCCGGCACGACAAACGATCTTCTTTCCATTTATGGTCAGGTTTATTTCATCCATTGTTCCAACTTTTATTATTGAACAGATGAAATGCTCATGCCCCAAAACAGTACTGGGTTATCTCCAGGAAAAGACCGGGGTGGATTGAAATCCTAAAAAACCTCACTATTCTGATGGTTAAAACTACTTGAGTTCAGCGGCATCCAGAAATAATCTTAGTTTATCCTCGGCTCCCAAAGTAATGATATGAATTCCTTGGCAGAGATCCTTCAGTCCGGTCACAATCTCGGTAAATATCTCGATGCTGGCCTTCTGCCTGTCGGTCGCTTTGGCTAATTTCTTGATGATCCAATCAGGAACCAATCCTGATTGTAAATGTCGATTCAGAAACTGGGCCATTCCGGCAGTTCTTAATATAATGACCTCGGCAATAACCGGTACGCCAAAAGATCGGACCGGTTTCATAAATTTTTCAAAGGTGACCAGGTCAAAGACAGGAGTAGTCAGAAAATATCCTGTTCCCATCTTGGTTATCTCCTCCATCTCCCTCATTTCCAAATCCGGAATATTTTTCCCCCACTTGGATTCTATACCGGAACCTACAGTAAACTCGGCTTTCAGGGATAGTTCTTTACCGTCAATGGTGGATCCCTCTTTCAGGTGGTCTAATACGGAGCTCAATTTTCCTACATCCACATGAAAGAACATCATTTCCTGAAGACTGTCTCCTGTAATCCGATAATCTTCCGTAAACACTAAAAGATTTTCTATTCCCGCCTGATGTGCACTGATAAGATCTTTTTGTAACTGAGGGCGATTTTTGTCTCTCGTAGTGGTCTGGTATATGGATTCAAACCGGTTCTGTTTCAGAAGTTCGCATATCTTGATGCTGTCACCGACAATGCCTTCTACCTCCAGTTCCGGTACGGCAATACCGTCAACGCGTCCGCGCACCAATTGAAGACGTTTGATAAGTTCTTGCGGTTCTTCATCAAGAGGTGCCTGAACTTCTGAAGTGACCACGAATTTCTCTTTTGTTAGAGCCTCTTTAAGCCTCATGTTCCTCTCCTGTATATAATGCCTTGGGTCCGGACTATTCCTCTCCGATTAGACCTAATAATTTGGCAACCTCCTTTTTTAACTGGGGCAGGGGCAGGGGCTTGGAAAAGCAAAGGTCGGCGCCATAATCCTTCATCTTTTTAAATTTTTCTTCATCCAGATAAGCCGACAAGACAATAATTTTGGTATTTTTTGTGTCTTCGTTGGATTTTACTTTTTTACAAACTTCATATCCCTTAATATCCGGCATCATAATGTCAAGGATTAAAAGGTGGGGGTTAAAATGATTGACCTGAAGGCCGGCTTCAAATCCGTCCGAGGCCGAAATAATCTCATAATCGTATTCCTCTTCTTCCAGGGCCTGGACTATCGTTTCCACTATTATGGCGTCATCATCAACAATAAGAATGCGTTTTTTCTCACCAATAGCCTCTGTTTCAGGTATGGGTATACCCTGCTTTCTCATAAAATCTTCAAGTTTTGACCTTTTTATGCGCCTGTGGCCACCTACGGTTTTGTAAGCCTCGATATGACCGGCTTCAATCCAATTAATAATGGTCTTTGGAGAGACACTGCAATAGTTGCTGGCTTGAAAAACGGTCAGAATATCATCCATATAGAAACCCTTCCTTATTGCAGTTATTTTTATATTTACTATTATTATAATTATTTTAATTTGTCAAGAAAATTTTTATTCCTTATAATAACTATAATAACTATAATTCCTATAATACATATGGTGCCCTCAGGACCTTTTGGGTCACCACGAAGCATGAAAAAGGATTCAAGGGGCCAAGGGGTCAAGGACCGCGGGGCGGAGTGAAAGGCATGGAAGTTAAACCACTTGAACCCTAGAATCTTTGAATCCTCGAACCTTATTTTCGAATTAATAGGTAGAGATGGAATAACCGATAAAAGCAGTAAGGCTGTTGAGGATTATTGAGGAAAACCAGAGGAGTTAGCTTAATAATCTAATTTTATTGGTAAGATATAAAGAAATTGGATAGCGTATTTCAGTGAGGTTCAGGACTCCGGCTTTCTGCATCACCGGTATCAGGTTATTCTTCAAAATTTTCCTTATAACTGGGAAGAGTGATGGTAAAGGTCGTTCCTTCGCCTATCCTGCTGGAAACCTGAATATGTCCGCCATGTTCTTTAATAAACCCATAACATACAGACAATCCAAGACCTACACCTTTGATGCTGTCCTTTGTAGTGAAAAAAGAATCGAATATTTTCTCAATGATCTCCTGGTCGATACCGATCCCGGTATCAGTGAATTCAATATGAATATTATCTTTATTGGGACTTGTTTTGACGGTTAGGGTCCCTCCCTCAGGCATGGCATCTCTGGCATTGGATATCAGGTTGAGAAAAACCTGGCGCAGTTGATTTTTAGAGGCAAAGACCTGGTCTAAATCGGGAGAAAAAGAGGAGGCAATAGTAACCCCGTTTTCCTGCAGCTGTTTTTTTACCAGTACCAGTATCTCATCGATAATAGTATTAATATCGACCGTTTGTTTTTCTTCTTCATCTGGCCTGGAAAAGCTGAGCATTTTTCGCAGCAGTTCTGTCAGGCGTACGGTTTCTGAAAGAGCCATTTCAAGAATTTTTCGCCTTTTGCTCTGAGGAGAAACCTCTGTTTTCAGAAGCTCGAGGGTGTTCATAATACCATACAGAGGATTATTTAATTCATGGGCGATCTGGGAGGTCAATCGACCCATGGCCGCCAACTTTTCTGATTGAAGGAGTTGTTCTTGTGTAATCCTGAGTTTGCGTTCCATATCCAATCTCTCTTTTAAATCTACAAACACCCCTACCGAAGCAATCTCTTTACCCTGGCCGTCATAAACAATTGCTGCCGAGAGGTTTCCTTCAATGATTTGCCCATCCCGCCGCTTATAAACCATTGGATAGGATCGCAATTTCCCAATCCCGCCATAGTCAGGGCTTCGAAGCATTTTCATGACCTGTTGGGCAACTCCCTCGGGATAGATTTTACGGATATTCATTTTGCCGATGACCTCATAGGCTTTATACTCCAAAATCTCTTCTGCAGCCTTGTTCCATATAAAAATATCCCCTTTCATATCCGAGGCCATGATGGCATTGGGGGAGCTCTTAATGAAATTATTCAAGAAATCGTTGGTTTCCCTGAGTTCTTTCTCCATCTGTTTTCTCTGAGAAAGATCAATATTGATTCCTTCATAGCCGATTAATTTTCCCTGTTGATCATAACGAACATGACCGGTAAGAAGGACCGGAATTATAGTGCCGTCCTTTCGCTTAAATTCTACTTCGTAGCCGATCACATGGCCTTGTTTTTCAATCATATCCATGAATTTATTTCGATCCTCGGCCCTGGCATATAGATCCTTGGTGATATCGATGTTCAGAAAATCCTCTTTACTTTTATAACCCAACATGTCGAGTAAGGCCTGATTGGCGTTTATAAATTTTCCCTCTCGAGTGCTGATAAATACGCCGCAGCCAACGTTTTCAAACAATCTTTTATATTCTTCCTCCATCTGTTTTCTTTGAGATTGATCAACCATAATGCCTTCATATCCCAAGATCTTATTTTCATTATCATAACGAACATGACTGGTCATCAAAACCGGAAGAAGGCTGCCATCTTTTCGTTTGAAGTTTACTTCATAGTCAATGACATATCCATTTTGTTCTATGTTATCCATGAATTTGTCTCGATCTTCGGGTCTGACATATAGATCTTTGGTGATTTCGATGTTTAGAAACTCTTCTTTACTCTCATAGCCCAACATATCCAACAGGTAACGATTGGCATTTAAAAATTTGCCTTCTTTACTACTCACATACAAACCGCTGCGAACATGCTCAAATAATCTTTTATAATCTTCTTCCGAAGATCTTGCTTTTTCTTCACTTATTTTCCTCTTGGTAATGTCCTTAAAAATACTCACCTTCGATTTAGAGACATTTTTGTTTTTCAAGGACATTTCAATGAGGGTATAATATTTCCCCTTGGCTGGGAGGTGTAATTCGCTATTAAGGGTGGCGCCCTCGAAAACTTCTTCTGCCCGGCACCAAGGACACCTTTCGTCACTTCCATTGATTACTCTATAGCACTTCTTTCCAACGCCTTCTCCAAAGTCCCGAATCATTGACTTATTCATGAATTCTATAGTGAAATCCTCTTTGATGACGCAAATGCCTTCTTCAATCAAGTTAAGAATTGAAATTGCTTTCATATTTTCCCCCTTGATTTTGTTTTTTTCTTTCCCTATACTCTTCTCATCAAAGAAAAACCTTTATCATAATTATAATATACTCTTCCCATCAAAACGCAAGTTCTCTATCTGATAAACATGATAACTGCTTGGAAAAGATTTGAATAGTCTATGATAAAACATGAACCGGAGGCCCGACCAGACCAGGGATCCATTTTTCTTATCCAAAGTTACAGCACCAATGACGGTCCTGGGATAAGAACCACGGTCTTTATCAAAGGTTGTCCCCTTAAGTGTCTGTGGTGCCACAACCCGGAATCCGCCAACAGTTTTCCGGAACTCATGATTCATGATGATCGGTGTATCGGCTGCCGTAAATGTCTGGAGATTTGTCCGGTAAAGGCCATCTCCTTTCATCCGGAAAAAGGCAGACGGATCAACCGCAAACGGTGCAATCGTTGTCTTGAATGCGTTGCGGTTTGCCCGGCCAAATCCTTGACCGCGGTGGGTGAAATCATGACCGTTGAGCAGGTGATGGCCGAGATCCTTAAAGACGAGTTGTTTTTTAACCGCTCCGGCGGAGGGGTAACCGTTTCCGGCGGGGAACCGCTTTCCCAAGGCCCCTTTGTCCTCAAGCTGTTAATGGCCTGTAAAGAACGGGGGTTGCACACAGCGTTGGATACCAGCGGGTATGGCTCCTGGTCTGTTTTGGAAAAGCTTCTCGATTATCTGGACCTGATTATGTTTGACGTCAAACATATGGACCCCAAAGCCCATAGCCGGGGCACCGGGAAAAGTAATGTGTTACCCATTTCCAACTTACGACAGATCCCTCGGGACATCAAGGTCTGGATAAGGCTGCCGCTCATCCCCGGTTACAATGATTCCACAGAAAATTTGAATAAAGTGATTGCCTTAACCCGGGAAACAGGGGCGGAAAAAATTTCTCTTTTGCCCTTTAATCGTTACGGGGACGGAAAATATCTGAACTTGGGCCGGAAAATACCCTTCCCGGGGATCAACCCGTTCAGCCGGAAAAAGATAGAAGAATTCAGGGCCCACCTGGAAAGGTCCGGACTTCCGGTGACTGTAGGAGAATAGAAAAAACAGGCTGAAGACTGAAGGCTGAAGGCCGAAGGAGGAAATCGGTTTTCTTCCTTCAGTCTTTAGCTTTCAGCCTAAACACCAATGAAATGGAGGCAGAAAATAATGACTACTGAAAAAACCGTTCTCATGGAAACCAAAAACAGGATTTGTGTTGTGACCTTTAATCAACCGGACAAACTGAATGCTATGAATGACGCCATGGCCGAAGAATTCAGGGCAGCCATCCATAAAATTAAAATGGACCCGGATCCTAAAGTCCTTGTCCTTACCGGTGCAGGCCGTGCCTTTAGCGCCGGCGGTAACCTGGAAAAGATGAGAGGCAGTGTTGGATCGAACCCGGCCAAGCGGAAAAGGGAGTCCTTTGCCTTTTATAATTCTTTCCTCCGTATCATGGACTTGGAAATTCCGACCATCGCCGCCATCAACGGCCATGCCATCGGCGCCGGGGCCTGTGTCAGCCTGGCCTGTGACATGCGGATTGCAGCCGAGAACAGCAAGATCGGTTTCACCTTTACCAAGATCGGACTTCATCCGGGGATGGGTGCGGAACACTTTCTTACCCGAATGATAGGCCGGGCCCGTACCTTTGAATTGCTGATGACCGGAGACATCCTCTCGGCCGAAGAGGCCTTTCGTATCGGGCTGGTCAACCATCTGGCACCCCCGGAAAAATTAATGGAAAAGGCTCTGGAATTGGCCGGAAAAATTGCCGCTATGCCGGTTTTACCCATCCGGATGCTTAAGGAATCCATTGATGCCTCCACGAGAAATACCCTGGCCGAGACCCTCCACCGCGAATCGGCTTATCAGGCCCTATGCTACATGACCACTGATATCGCCGAAGGGATCGATTCGGCCAGAGAAAAAAGGGCTCCGAATTTTAAGGATGAATACTGACCAGAAAGGATTAATTTATTGGAATCCAGAATCCAGGATAGAAATAAGCTCACCTATTAACATCAGAGGATAACGAGAAATTTTTTTAATCCGGTGTTAAATTCCCTTCGGTGTTGGTAGGGTCAGGATTGAAAATCGATCCCACAGACACATCTTCCGAAGTAAAATCTTACCTTCGCCCCACCTTTTTCACTGAATTTTACACCGGTTTTTTAATGTCGCTACATCATCCGAAGCCAGTTCCAGAGTATTGGACTTTATCAACCGGTACATAACGGCATCCTCGTTCTGACTGTGGTCCAGGCCCAGGGCATGGCCGAATTCATGGGCCAGCACACGCACCAGCCGGTAGTCGTTGTCAAATTGAAAAATGGTAATGGACTGCCGGCCTTTTTTGTTTTCATAATTGCCTTCACAGAACTCGCGGCCTATGGCCTGGCCTATGTTTTGGTGGTCGACTAAATCCAGATTGTAATTAGAGGCAACTTCATTGATGACCACAACCAGGCTGTTGATGGTTTCCATCAGTCTCTTCATTTCTTCCTGCCGCCCGTGCAGATGATCGCGCAAATTATTCAGTTCGCTTTTTTCTTTCATCAACCGCGAGTGGACGTTTTCAGAAACTCCGCCGCTGCGGTTCCAGGATTCGGCTTCCTTATTAAAAGCGTTCGTCCGTGAATGGTAGACCGTAAGATCACCGCCGAGGGCTGCATTTTTTTGTTCGTATTCCATTTTTAAACTATCCAGGCGCGCTTTTAATTCTTCGCAGGAGTTTTTGGAGCGGTCTATCTTAATATTGAGGCTTTTCAACCGGTCCGTTGCCTCCTGCCGATAGTCATAAACCAGATTAACCTCAATGTTTCCCTGGGGATCCTCCCGAAAAAGATCGCGGGAAACAGGTTTCCCCCACATCGCGGCGGCCATATTCACGGCCGTCCCAAATTCCTCACGGGTCAGGTCGAATCTTTCATCTACCTTGCCGAGGCGATAGGTTATCGGTTCCTGACAGGGCCGTGGTGTGCGAAGATAAAGGACGGTCGGAATAATTAAGACGGCCAGCAACAGAAGTATAAGCATCCAGCTGGTTGTTTTTGGTGAATGAGCCATGTTGGAAAATGAAAAAAATTAAAGTATGACGGCTTCCTAATAATTCGTCAACTACCCATTTCTTTTAAAATTGCTTTTGATTTAGACGAGTATAAAATATCGAAGAAATGAGAGTCAAGGAGAATAATAGAATGTTCTGATTGGCTTGAATTTTAAACTTTTTTGGGTTATAAAATTGATGGACCAACGGCAGAAACCTATGAGTCAAGGAGCAGGTGCCTGTACGCCGTTGACAGAACGGGGAGATACGCTGGCCACCGTATTCAACCCTTGTATTCATAGGAGGAAATAATGTCTTCTCGCCGACTCACTTATGATGAATTCGGAGAGATACGGGTGATCCGTTTTAATAGACCGGAGGTCATGAACTGCATCGGACCGGTCACCCATGCCGAATTGGTAGAGGCCTGGAACCGATTCCGGCCGGATGAAGCAGCCATTCGAGGTTTTGGTCTTCCCCTGGATGAAGGGCTTCGCATAGAGGTTCAATGCTTCAATCGCTCCATAAAACAACCTGAGACCGCAGAAGGCCTGCGGCGTTTTGTAGAACGGGACCACCCCGATCGCCTCAAAGGACGACCAAGCCAAACACCGGGTCTGGTAAGAGACTAATCAAGGAATAAGGAGGGGATAACATGGAGGATTTAATTCAAAAAGCAGCTGAACAATTAGTGAAAAGCAAACATGCCATAACCCTGACCGGTGCGGGAATTTCCACCGAATCGGGAATTCCTGATTTTCGCGGACCAAACGGGATCTGGACCAAAAACCCGGAGGCCGAAAGAAAGGCCTACCAGAGCTATGCCAAGTTCCAGCAAAATCCCAAGGAATATTGGAAAGATCGAATGGCCGGCGCTTCGCTTCTGGGGGATCTGACCAATGCCGCACCCAATCCGGGTCATTATGCCTTGGCCGAATTGGAGAAAATAGGGATCTTGAAATGTGTGGTCACCCAGAATATCGACAATCTCCACCAGAAGGCAGGCAGTCAAAGGGTCCTGGATTATCATGGAAACATTTCCTTATTGAGATGCGTTTCCTGTGACGCCCGCTTTGACCCCGGGGAATTCCACCTGGATCGATTATTGGCTGAGGATCGACTGCCGCCCCTATGCCGGAAATGCAATGGGGTCCTGAAGTCGGACGTGGTCCACTTTCATGAGGCCATTCCCATGGATGTGGCCCAGGAAAGTCAGGAACAAGCCGAAAAATGCGACCTCATGTTGATTTGCGGCACCTCGGCCGTGATTTATCCCTTTGCTTATCTGCCCAGGATAGCCAGACAACGGGGGACTGGGAAAAAAACCATCATCATCGAAATCAATGCCGATCCCACCCCTTTGACCGAAGAGGGCATTTCCGATTACCTGATCCAGGGCAAGACCGGCACGATCCTGCCGAAGATCCTGGAAGAGGTTAAGAAAAGAAGGGAGGGGAAGTAAAAAGGGCACCCTCCACCCCAGCGGGCGAGTATTAGGGGGAGGGGGATGAAAATTTATTTTGACGTTTACTATTGTATTAAGGGGAATCTATCAACAGGATGAAAGGAATACCGTCCCGATTCGGTCGACGTTAAGTGGCAGGAGGAGACCAGGATGAACTTAAAAGGAAGCAAAACCGAAAAAAATCTTGAAATGGCTTTTGCTGCAGAATCAAAGGCCCGAAATGCCTATACCCTCTACGCTGATGCGGCTCGGAAAGCGGGGCATCCCCTTGTGGCCGATGTATTTTTGGAGATTGCTCAAAATGAAGAAGAACATGCCGGGGGTCATTTGAGATTTCTCGAAAAAATCCGGGATACCCAAACCAATTTGGAAGCGGCTGTCCACGGCGAACATTACGAAGCCACCACGATCTATCCTGGGTTTGCCAGGATCGCCCGAGAAGAAGGGTTTGAAGAAATTGCTGATTATTTTGAACGAATGACTCATATAGAGGCCAGACATGAAAAAATGATCGGGAATCTTCTTGCCCAGTTAAAAAAGGGGTCCACCCCCGAAGAAAGGACGACCGGACATTCCTCGATAACCCTGGTAGAAGTCATGTTGCCGCATCAGGGTAACCCGGCGGGCAACGTACATGGGGGGGAGATTATGAAGATGATGGATACCGCCGCCGGGGTGGTTGCCGCGCGTCATGCCCATTCCAATGTGGTGACGGCCAAAGTGGAAGAACTGAATTTTTTAAGGCCGGTCCATATAGGAGAACTGGTTTTCGCTCATGCCAGACTCACCTTTGTCAGCCGGACCTCCATGGAGGTTTTGGTGGAGGTCGAAACCGAGAATCTGGCTACGGAAGAACATCACAAAGCCCTGACGGCCTCGTTCATTTATGTATCCCTGGATCGAACCGGGAAACCCATAGAGGTTCCCCCTCTTCTCATTACCACTGAAGAAGGCGAACGGCTCTTCGAGGAAGGACGGAAACGATACGACACCCGTAAAAAATAATTAGCCCCTTATTCTTTAATCGATTGAAATTAACTCCCAACCAAGGAGCACTTTAATGGCCAAACAAAAAGTTCCCGTCAAACATTACCAGCGGTTGTCTAAACTCTTTCCTGAAGCCCTCTCTGCACTTGAGAATTTAGGCTCGGCCGTTCGCAATTCCGGCCCCATCAAAGGAAAGACCGCAGAACTCATCCAACTGGCAGGAGCGGCAGCCGTACAATCCGAAGGTTCGGTCCACTCCCATACACGCCGGGCTGTTCAGGAAGGCGCCTCAAAAGAGGAGATCCGGCATACGATGTTGCTGCTGATTTCGACTATCGGGTTTCCTCGCGCTTCGGCAGCCTTGAGATGGGCCGAGGATATCTTAAGTAAGACAAAAAAGAAATAAGTCAACGCATTTTCTCCTAAACCCCCGCAGCAAGCTGTGGGAATGCGCTCGCTATCATGTTCAATCGGTTGGCAGGTGATCATGCCCTTTGTTGCCGTTCGAGACCTCAATATTTATTATGAAATCCGCGGGACCGGCCCACGGTTGTTGATAATCAGCTGGACCGGAGGAGACTTGCGCCGCTCCCCGAGTTTCTTTGACATGCCGATTGCCCGGCACTTTGAGATGTTGGCTTTTGATCAACGCGGTTTGGGACAAACCTCCAAACCGGACATCCCTTACACGATGGCCGATTATGCCGCCGACGCCGATGCCTTGCTCGATGCGGTGGGGTGGAATCGCTGCCTGGTCATGGGGATCTCCTTCGGGGGCATGGTGGCCCAGGAATTTGCTTTGCGCTATCCCCAGCGAGTCGAACGGCTGGTCCTGGCCTGCACCAGCAGCGGCGGTGCCGGTGGGGCCTCTTATCCGTTACACGAACTGGCCGAACTCCCCATTGAAAATTATGTTCGCCGAACTCTGGAATTGAGCGACACACGCCGGGACGAGGTCTGGCAGACCGCCAACCCCGAACGGTTTCAATCGCTGATCGAAATGACTTTATCCGGAATGCAAATTGGGGCTGATGAACCCGGGCGGCAAAGCGGGGCTCGCCGACAGCTCGAAGCCCGCATCGGTCATGATACCTTTGATCGGCTCCCTACCCTATCCATACCGGTTTTTATCTGCGGCGGCTGGTATGATGGAATCGCCACCCCTGACAATCTTAAAGCCCTCCAGGCACAGATCCCAAAAGCCCGAATGGAACTGTTCAAGGGAGGGCATTTATTTTTTCTGCAAGATCCAAAGGCCTTTGAACGCATTTCGGTTTTTTTATTGGGGGAGTCGGACCGTTAGGCAAAGCGCTGATGTTGTCCATCCATCGACCTTATCTGACTTTTCCAAGGGGGGAAAATGCCGGTGAATTTGGAACCCATGACTGCCGTTGACCGCAACCCGGTTATTGATATTTTTAATTATTATATCGAAAACAGCTTTGCCGCCTATCCTGACCATAAGGTATCTTACGATTTTTTTGACCATCTGTTAAAGGCGGGCGAAAGCTACCCGGCCATCGTCGTCAAAGATGGAAAGGGGACGGTGGTAGGTTTTGGAATGCTGCGCGCCTTTCACCCCTTTCCAGTTTTTTCAAAAACAGCCGAAATCTCTTATTTTATAAAGCCGGCTTGGGTCGGTAAGGGTCTCGGCAAGAAGATGCTTGAACACCTCATCCATAAAGCCGAAGAAAAAGGCATCACCTCCATCCTGGCCAGTATCTCGTCACTAAATATTCAGAGCATCGGTTTTCATAAAAATAACGGATTTAGGGAATGCGGACGTTTTAAGAAGATCGGCAGGAAAAAAGGGCAAGCGTTTGATGTGGTCTATATGCAAAAAATACTCTGATCAATCGGGATCTTTGAAACACGTCCCCTTTGGCCTGATCTCAGTGTCAGCCTCAAAATTTAATACTCGAAACGGGGTAAACAACCTTTATCGGTCGAGCTCCTCTCTGACGGCTACGGCTATCGCCTCCAGGGTATAGGGTTTTTTAAGGTACCGCCCGGCCCCCAGTCTTTGGGCCTCTTTGACGCGGTCCGTTTCGGAGAATCCGCTGGTAATGACCGCCCTTTGACCGGGCCGCATCTGAATGACCCTCCGGTAGGTTTCCAGGCCGTCCATATTCGGTTCCATAATCATATCCAGGATCAGGAGATCCACCGGATTGCCGGTTACGTATTCAACCGCCTCTTTCCCGTTAGAAACCGAAGCCGTCCTATATCCGATTTTTCTCAACATCTCTTCAGCGATCTTCCTCTGGTCCTCTACGTCATCAACCACCAGCACCATTTCTCCCCTGCCTGCCGAAAGCCCGGCCGTTATGGGTTGGGTGTTCCCATCGGCATCTTTTCTGGTAGCCGGGAAGTAGAGGGTAAAGGTTGTTCCTTTCCCAATCTCACTTTTAATGTCTATAAAACCGTTGTGATCCTCTACCGTCCCCCAAACCACCGACATGCCCAGGCCGGTTCCACTCCTTCCCATGACCTTGGTCGTGTAGAAAGGCTCGAAGATTCTTTCCACTTCCTTTTCCGTCATGCCTATCCCCTGGTCTATCACCCTGACCGCTACATATTCGCCTTCCCCCAGATGATCATTTTCCGTTCTTATTCTGTCGACGTAGAGGTTCTGGGTGGAGATAAGAACCTCTCCTCCGGCAGCCATCGCCTCCGCGGCGTTGGAAACAAGATTCATAATGACTTTGGAAAGGTGAACAGGTGATCCCAGGATATTGAGCAAATGCTCATCAGGCCGGGTCAGAAATCTCAAGTTTCGGTGATATTGGGAAAGACTTTCATGCTCCGGACTCTTGAGGTATTCGGAGATGATTTCGTTGAAATTAGTCACCTCTTTAGCCATAACCCCTCTTCGGGCCAAGGTCAGCAAATCCTGAACAATCGTGGCCGCCTTTTCTCCGGATTTCTTGATGGTCAGGAGGGGATCACGCAAGGGACTGTCTTGGGGGAGGTCCATCAGTAACAGATCGGGATAGCTCAAAATACCGGACAGAATATTGTTCAGGTCATGAGCAACCCCACCGGCCAGCGTTCCAATGGCTTCCATTTTCTGAGCGTGACGCAATCGCATTTCCAGACTTTTTTTTTCGCTGATGTCTTCGTAAAAAATTATTTTTTCGCCGCTCTCTAATCGGACCGGACGGGAATCCACCAACTTTTCGCTGCCGTCCTTACAGACGACGGGAATGGTCATAACAGGAGTCCCTTCGGAGATCAAACCCTTGAGGTCTTTCACATCAATAGAAACCCCATCATGATTGGGATTTCTTTGGAGATCTTCCAATCCATACCCGAACATGGAGGAAAATTCGGGATTGACATATTTAAAGTTACCGTCTTCTCCGATAAGGCTTACTCCGAAAGGGGATTCTTCAACCAGTTTTCGGAAGTTTTCCTTCTCCCGGTACAGAGCCTCTTCAACTTTCTTCCGGGAAGTGATGTCTCTGGCAATCCCCTGAACGGCGTAAGGTTCCCCGTGACGATAAATCGTGGAAGCGATGGTTTCCAGATAAAGCATTTCATCCTTTTGATTGGTGATTTTAAATTCGGTCATTTTTTTCTGAAAGCCATTTTCGATCAGTTCCTGGAGGGTCTGAAAGGCAAGGAGCAACTGGCCCTCGTCCAGGATGGATTGGAAATTAAACGATCGAACCTCCTCCTTTCGAATCCCGAATAAATTCAGAGAAGCCGGATTGGCATCAATAAAATTTCCTTGAAAATCATGGACGTAAACACAATCCAGGGAACGTTCAAAAAGGGCCTTGTAGCGTTCCTCACTTTCCAGCAGTGCGGCTTCGGCCTGTTTACGTTCCCCAATTTCCCTGGTCAATTCTGAGGTACGGGCCTTAACCCGCAGTTCAAGTTCATTGCGCATTTTATTCAGAGCCTCTTCGGCCGCCTTCCTTTCCGAGATCTCCTGCGTGAGCTGCCCATTCGATTCTTTGAGCCGTTTTTCCGATTCCAAAAGGGCCTGGTGTTTTTGAATTAATCCTTCCTGGGTAAGATGGCGTACATTTTCATAAATATAGGCGATTAAACCAATCCCGGATAAGGCCACCAGGGTCTGAATCTTCAGGTTCAAGAGCAGGGTTGGGGTGAGCGATAAGGGTTCCTGGATGAGGAAACTGATCAATACCGACAGGAGACTGATTAAACCCCAGATTATCCCGCCCCTGTTCCCCAAGGAAAAAAAGGCCAGCAGCGGATAAATGAATAACCAACCCACGTAATCGATGCGATGGTTCATTCCGATCAAGTTAGTATGATGAAGGACCATAAAGAAAAAAAACAGGGCCACCATAACCCGGTAAACCAAAAGGGACTTTTCCTGGGTGTTGGATCGGAAGATCCAAAGCGAACCGATAGTGATCGTCAAACCGGCGGCCAGGATCATGGCCGCCGCAAAGTAGAATCCTTTGACAAAGAAATAGGCCGAATAGGCATAAAGGAAAGGTCCACCCACCCATTGCAGGATTTTTGCGAAACGAAACCGATAGGTCATATCGGTCGAAATATTCTCGGCAGGATCGAAATACATTCCGAAGAGCCACATTTTCATGGGCCGTCTCCTTTCTTCTCGGATACCGCTCTGTTACTGAGGAACAATTTCCACTGGGTCTTATTCCGGGGCTCAACAAAACAACCGGATATTTCCCGGCCAAACAACGCTCCAGTTTATATTATCGTATCAACTTTAGTAGAAATTAACAATTTCTGGACAAAAAGGAAGAATTTTTGTATAAATAATAGCTTATTAAATTGATTGATTTGGTAAGTCAAAGGATTTTATGGCCATTCAAGCTCTAAAGGGATTTAAAGATATTCTGCCCGGCGAATCGGAGAAGTGGGTCTTTATGGAAGAAACGGCCCGGCGAATCTTCCGGACCTTCGGTTTTTCAGAAATCAGGACCCCGGTCCTGGAAAAAACCGACCTTTTTGTCCGTTCCATCGGTACCAGTACCGACATCGTCGAAAAGGAAATGTACACCCTCATTGACCGAAGCGGAGATTCGATCACCTTGCGCCCCGAGGCCACGGCTTCGGTCATGCGGGCCTTTATCGAACATAATCTCCAGGGACAGCAGCCGATTCATAAACTTTTCTCTATCGGTCCCATGTTCCGCCATGAACGGCCCCAAAAAGGAAGACTGCGGCAGTTTCATCAAATCAATGCCGAATACATAGGAACCAACAGCCCTTTTGCCGATGCGGAGCTCATTTATCTCCTGATGCAAATTCTGGATCACCTGGGGCTTCTGGAAATCCGTCTTCGATTAAATTCCCTGGGCTGTCCGCTTTGCCGCCCTTCGTTTAATTCGGCACTTCAGGGGTTTTTAGGAGAACGGCAAAGTGAGTTATGCCCTGATTGCCAGCGCCGGATGAGTACCAACCCCTTGAGAGTTTTTGACTGTAAGGTGGAACGCTGCCAGGAGTTGTTGACTGCCGCTCCGACCATAACCGATTTTGTTTGTCGGGCCTGTCAAGAACATTTTGAACAGGTACAGAAACTTATCTCCGGACTTTCAATTCCTATCCATAGGGATCCACGGTTGGTTCGGGGGCTGGACTACTACACCCGGACCACTTTTGAAATCAGTGCCAGTCACTTGGGGTCCCAAGATGCCGTAGCCGGGGGCGGACGTTATGATGGTCTGATCCGACAACTGGGAGGAGCCGATATGCCGGCCATTGGTTTTGCCATTGGTCTGGAACGGATGGCCCTATTATTGTCATCCCAGGAGGAATGGATAAACCGGCCCTTTGTGTTTCTAATCCCCTTGGGTGCGGCGGCTCGGGAAAAGGCTTTTAGTCTTTTAACTATCCTTTATAAAAAAGAAATCCCGGCCATGATGGACTATGAGGACAAAAGTCTGAAAAGCCAGCTCAAGCGGGCTGATAAGGTCAAAAGCCGTTTTGCGGCCATTCTGGGGACCGAAGAACTGAATAAGGATCGGATCCTGATACGCAACCTGGACACCCAGAGCCAGGAAGCAATCCCCATCCCCCAATTTTTGGATTATTTTTTGGAAAGATATCTCAAATAAAAGGACTCAAGGGGTCCAGGGACCAAAGATTCGAGCGAAAAACTTTAAAATTGAAGCTCCCTGCACCAAGGTGCAGGGAATCTTCCAGGCAAGGAAAGGGTTTATTTGTTGTAGTTCGCTCGCTAACCCACGCAGCAAGCTGCGGGGAATGCGCTCGCTATTCCTGTTCAAAAAACAGAACCCTTGAATCCTGGAATCCTATTTTTTTTTAAAGGAGAACACGTTGACTGAAACCAAACCTATCGGGCAGCGTACCCATGACTGCGGGACTCTGACTGCCCAGGATATCGGCCGCTCAGTGAACTTGGCCGGATGGGTGGATACCCGCCGGGACCATGGAGGGCTTATCTTTATCGACCTCCGGGACCGGGCCGGTATCACCCAGGTTGTCTTCAACCCGGAGATCAACCCGTCCATCCATCAGCAGGCGCATCAACTGCGCAATGAATATTGCATCGCTATCCATGGAAAAGTCCGATCCCGGCCTGAAGGTATGGCCAATCCCAATCTTAAAACCGGGGAAATCGAGGTCCTGGTGGATGAGTATCAATTACTGAATACCTCCAAGACCCCGCCCTTTACCCTGGAGGACACAGCCGAAGTATCCGAGGCCATACGCCTGCGTTACCGCTATCTCGATCTTCGCCGACCGGGCCTGCAGAAAAATTTCTTTATCCGTCACCAAGCCATCCGGTTTATCCGAAATTTCTTGGACCAAAAAGGGTTCTGCGATGTGGAGACCCCATTTCTGACCAAAAGCACCCCGGAAGGAGCCCGGGATTATCTGGTCCCCAGTCGAGTTCAGCAGGGGAAGTTCTTCGCCCTGCCCCAGTCCCCTCAGCTTTTTAAACAGCTCCTCATGGTAGCTGGTTTTGACCGCTATTACCAGGTGGTCCGCTGTTTTCGGGATGAAGACCTCCGTGCCGACCGGCAGCCGGAATTCACCCAATTGGACATGGAAATGTCCTTTATAACAGAAGAAGATATTTGCAATTTAATTGAAGAACTTATCTGTCAATTATTCAAGCAGATTCTTGAGATGGAAATCCCTAAGCCCTTTCGTCGTTTGACCTATGAAGAGGCCATGAACCGATATGGAACTGACCGTCCGGACCTTAGATTTGGGCTGGAAATCGTGGATCTGACCGCCCTGGTAAAGGAATCGGAGGTCAAGGTCTTTTCTGAGGCAGCCCAAAAGGGAGGATGCATTAAGGCCATCCGGGTCCCAAAAGGAGCCGCCTTTTCCAGAAAAGAATTAGATGATCTGGTCGGCCTGGCTCAAGAATGGGGGGCCAAAGGCCTGGCCTGGGCCAAAATCAACCCTGAGGGATGGCAATCCCCTCTGGCCAAATTCTTTAAAGAAGACGAGCGGAAAGTGATTGACCGGACTCTCGAGGCCCTGCCTGGAGATCTGATCCTTTTTCAGGCCGATGTCCCTTCCGTGGTCCATGAAGTCCTGGGCAAGGTCCGCCTTCATCTTGGAATGCAGATTCCCCTTCCCAAAGACCGATTCGAATTCACCTGGGTTCTTCAATTCCCCCTTCTAGAATACCGGGTGGAAGAAGGCCGCTATGGGGCGGTGCATCATCCTTTCACCTCTCCCCTGGAGGAGGATCTTTCGCTCCTGGAATCCCAGCCGGAAAAGGTCCGTTCCCGGGCTTATGACTTGGTCTTGAATGGAAATGAAATCGGCGGCGGCAGTATCCGTATTCACCAGAGGACGTTGCAGGAGAGGATATTCAACGTTTTAAAAATCTCCACGGAAGAGGCCGAGGAAAAATTCGGTTTTCTTTTAGAGGCCCTGGAAATGGGTGCCCCGCCCCATGGCGGAATCGCCTTCGGACTGGACCGGTTGGTCATGCTCATGACCGGCGCCCAATCCCTGCGGGA
This sequence comes from Deltaproteobacteria bacterium RBG_13_43_22, assembly GCA_001797675.1. Lineage (GTDB taxonomy): Bacteria > Desulfobacterota > RBG-13-43-22 > RBG-13-43-22 > RBG-13-43-22 > RBG-13-43-22. The sequence continues at coordinate 30,227 of MGQB01000036.1, forward strand.
AGTCATCGCTTTTCCCAAAACCCAAAAGGCGGTTTGCCCTTTGACCAACGCCCCCACCAATGTCGGCAGGATTCAATTGAATGAATTGGGGTTGAGGTTGGACATTAGGAAATAATTAAAGGACGTTCGTCGTTCATCGTTCGTCGATTTAATCCTTAAACCCTTTTTTTTTCACCGAACGCCGAACGCTCAACGATGAACGATATAACGGTACGGAGGTAGTTATGGCCCGCTGGAACCCTAATAAAAAAGTTCTGGATCATGAGCATAGCCGTTTTTGGGGCTATGAATTAAGGGACATTCCCGAACCCAATCTGCAACGGGATATTTTCCCCTATGATGAAATCTCCCGCATCGATTTTGACCACAAGATCATCCCTATCGATCCCTGTGAAGAATTTTGGATTACCGATACCACTTTTCGAGACGGTCAACAGGCCCGTCCCCCCTATACGCTGGAACAAATCCTGAATATCTTCGATTTCCTCCACCGCATGGGCGGCCCTTATGGGGTTATCCGCCAAACCGAATTCTTTCTCTACGGGGAAAGGGACAAAGAAGCCGTTCGTAAATGCCGGGAAAAGGGTTATCCTTATCCGGAAATCACCGGTTGGATCCGTGCCCATCCGGATGACCTGAAACTGGTTAAAGAGATGGGACTTTCGGAAACCGGGATACTCACCTCGGTCTCCGATTACCATATCTTTTATAAGCTGAATTTAACAAGGTCTCAGGCCTTTAACCAATACCTTTCCATCGTGAAAAAGGCTCTGGATCTTGGTATAGTCCCCCGCTGTCACTTTGAAGATATCACCAAAGCCGACATCTATGGATTTTGCGTGCCGTTGGCCATGGAATTGATGAAACTCCGGGAGTCCTCAGGAATCGACATCAAAATTCGCCTCTGCGATACCCTGGGTTATGGGGTTACCTATCCCGGGGCAGCCCTACCCCGCAGCGTGCCCAAATTGGTCCGGGCCATGATCGAAGATGCCGGAGTTCCGGGCCGGCTTCTGGAATGGCATGGCCACAACGATTTTCACAAAGGATTTATCAACGCCACAACTTCCTGGCTCTATGGCTGTGCAGCGGTCAATGGCGCCCTTTTGGGTTTTGGTGAAAGGACCGGAAATACGCCGGTTGAGGGTCTGCTGATCGAATATATCAGTCTCTTGGGACAGGATAACGGGATCGACACCCAGGCCATCACCGAGATGGCCGAATATATTGAGAAGGAGCTCCATTACGCCATCCCGGCCAATTTTCCTTTTGTCGGTGCGGACTTCAATGCCACCAGCGCCGGAATTCATGTCGACGGCCTGATCAAGAATGAAGAAATCTATAACATTTTTGATACTCATAAAATCCTAAGCCGTCCTATCAGCATCATCATCACCGACAAATCCGGCCTGGCCGGGGTCGTTCACTGGCTGAATAAGCGGCTCGATCTTACGGGCGCCAACGCCGTCGACAAACAGCACCCGGGCGTGATCAAAATTTACAAATGGGTCATGAAACAATATGAGGAAGGCCGGACCACCTCCATCTCCGCCCAGGAAATGGAACGGATTAGCCGAAAACACCTTCCTGAATACTTTGTCTCTGAGTTCGATGAACTGAAACAAAAGGCCTATCATCTGGCTTTTCATATTGTTGAAGAAATTCTGCAACGGGAAGAAATCCGGAGCATGGACCCGGTCCTTCAGGAACCGGTCATGGAAAACTTTATCGAGCTCAATCCCTTTATCCAGTTTATTTACATCACCAACATGGAAGGGAAGAAGATCACCAAAAACATCACCCGGGTCATCGACCGGGCCAAATATCAGGTCTTTAAATTGGACGAGGACTTTTCCGACCGCTCCTGGTTCGCCCAGCCCATTAAAGACGGCAAGATTCATGTGACCGACTTTTACACGTCAAAAATCACCGCTGCCCTGTGCATCACCGTTTCCGGACCGATTAGAAACCAGGAAAACGAAATTCAGGGAATCCTGGGGATAGACATCAAATTCGAGGACCTGGCCAAGATGGATCAGGATGGAGAGTTATAGATTTTCCGCCTATTATGAGCTTTGGGCTTGACAAAATTTTTTATACTTATTAAATAGTTCGTAACCCTTTTACCCTATAAATTTAAAAAAATAAGGAGGAGATATCGTGGCAGAGATTTTAGCACCTATGGCCGGCAAGGTTATTGAGGTTAAAGTGAAGGTGGGCGATTCGGTTCACGAAGACGATGAAGTGGCTGTTATTGAGGCCATGAAAATGGAAATGCCGATCCTGACTTACTCGGATGGAACGGTTAAAGAGATCAAAGTGGCCAAAGGGGATTCCGTTGAGGCCGATCAGGTCTTGATGATTATTGAGTAAAAATCTATAGAGGATTCAAGGGGTCCAGGAGTCAAGGACCGCGGGGCGGAGTGAAGGGCATGGAAGGTAAAACCCTTGGACCCTCGAATCCTGGAATCCTTGACCCCTATTTTCTTTTTTAAAGGGAACCCAATGACCAATGAAGAACGAATTAAGGAATTGATCGAGCGGGACGCTCAGGCCGAAATGGGCGGAGGCCGGGATAAAATCGACAGCCAGCATAAAAAGGGTAAACTCACGGCCAGGGAACGGATCGATTATCTATTGGATAGAGATACCTTCGAGGAATTGGATAAATTTGTAGTCCATCGCTGTTATGATTTCGGCATGGAAAAACAAAAAATTTTCGGAGACGGGGTGGTGACCGGATACGGCCGGATCAACGGCCGACTGGTTTACCTCTTTTCCCAGGACTTTACCGTATTCGGCGGTAGCCTCAGCGGTCCTTTCGGAGAAAAGATATGCAAAATTATGGACCTGGCCTTACGAAGCGGGGCACCGGTCATCGGGTTGAATGATTCGGGTGGAGCACGTATCCAGGAAGGGGTCAACAGCCTGGGGGCTTACGGTGAAATTTTCAAAAGGAACGTCAGATCCTCCGGAATTATCCCTCAAATTTCAGCCATTATGGGGCCCTGTGCCGGAGGCGCCGTCTATTCCCCGGCTATCACCGATTTTATCATCATGGTCGAAAAGACCAGCCACATGTTTATCACCGGTCCTCAGGTCATTAAGGCCACTACCCATGAAGAGGTTGAACCTGAAGCCCTTGGCGGAGCGGTCAGACACAATACCACCAGCGGTGTAGCCCATTTCTCGGCCAAAGACGACCAGAAAGCCTTGGATCTGATCAAGGAACTTTTATCTTTCCTTCCGCAAAACTGCAATGAGCCTCCCCCTCAGATCGAATCCAAAGACGATCCCAATAGGACGGATATGAATCTAAGGGCCATCATTCCCGATAATCCGCGCCTTCCTTATGATATGAAAAGAATCATCCTCTCCGTTGTGGATGATCACCACTTTTTTGAGGTCCAGAAATTATACGCCCCCAATATGATTATCGGTTTGGCCCGGATGAACGGGATGCCGGTCGGCATCGTAGCCAACCAGCCAAGATTCCTGGCCGGATGCCTGGACATCAATGCCTCGGACAAATGCGCCCGTTTTGTGCGATTTTGCGACTGCTTCAATCTCCCGGTCCTCACGTTTGTGGATGTTCCCGGTTTCCTGCCCGGCGTGGCTCAAGAGTACGGGGGGATTATCCGCCATGGGGCCAAGATCATTTATGCCTATTGCGATGCCTCGGTGCCCAAGGTGACGGTGATCACCCGAAAGGCTTATGGAGGGGCCTATGATGTCATGGGCAGCAAACATCACGGGGGGGACATCAATTTTGCCTATCCCATGGCCGAGATCGCCGTCATGGGCCCGGATGGGGCGGTTCCCATTGTCTTTCGCAATCAACTAAACCAGGCGGCCGATCCGGAAAAAACCCGGCAGGAATTGATTGATGATTATCGTCAGACTTTTGCCAGTCCTTATAAAGCTGCCGAGTTAGGATATATTGATGAAATCATCCTTCCTGAATACACCCGCCCCAAATTGATCCGCGCCCTGGAATCCCTGAAAACCAAAGTGGATGTGCATCGGCTCCCTCGCCGGCATGGAAATATACCCTTGTGATGCGTTACGAGTTGCCAGTTTCGGATTTCGGGTTAAAAAACTTAACCTCAAGCACTCAGCAGGCAACCCCTAACTCGCAACCCGCAACCCGTACCATTGGAGTTTATCCATGTTTGATCCGGAAAAAATAAAAGATCTGAAAAAACAACAATCAGCCTGGGAGGAGAAAATCGAATCAAAACTTTCCAAGGCACCGGAAAGGCAAAAGATCTTTAAGACTATTTCGGAAATTCCGATACAACGGGTCTATTCCCCCGGCGACATCCCGAATCTGGACTATGATAGGGATCTGGCCTTTCCGGGAGAATTTCCTTTTACCCGGGGGGTCCAGCCCACCATGTACCGGGGTCGATTCTGGACCATGCGCCAATACGCCGGTTTTGCCGATGCCGAAGAATCCAACCGCCGCTATAAATACCTATTGGACCAGGGCCAGACAGGGCTTTCTGTGGCCTTTGATCTGCCCACCCAGATCGGATACGACTCCGATCACCCGTTGGCCCAGGGGGAGGTGGGAAAAGTCGGGGTGGCCATCGACTCCCTTTTGGATATGGAAACCTTGTTTGACGGCATCCCTCTGGACAAAGTCAGCACCTCCATGACCATCAATGCCCCGGCAGCCGTCCTCTTGGCCATGTACATCGGCGTGGCGGAGAAACAAGGAGTTTCTTCCAAGGACCTCAATGGGACTATTCAAAATGATATTTTGAAAGAATATTCTTCCCGGGGGACCTATATTTTTCCGCCCCAGCCTTCCTTGCGCATCATTACCAATATTTTTGGATATTGTTCCAAAGAAGTCCCTAAATGGAACACCATCAGCATCAGCGGATATCATATCCGGGAGGCCGGTTCCACGGCCGTTCAGGAAGTGGCCTTTACCCTGGCAAACGGTTTGGCTTATGTGGAGGCCGCCCAAAAAGCCGGTTTGGATGTAGATGTGATCGGCCCCCGATTGTCCTTTTTCTTCAATGCCCATCTTGATTTTTTTGAAGAGATCGCCAAATATCGGGCCGCCCGCCGTCTCTGGGCCCGCCTGATGAAAGAACGGTTCGGCTCCAAAGATCCCCGGACCATGACCTTGCGTTTTCACACCCAAACCGCCGGCTGTTCCTTGACCGCCCAGCAGCCCAAAAACAATATTGTCCGGGTCGCCTTTCAGGCCTTGTCCGCAGTCCTGGGGGGGACCCAGTCTCTGCATACCAATTCCATGGATGAGGCCCTGGCCCTGCCTACCGAGGAAGCGGTCCAGGTCGCCTTGCGCACCCAGCAATTGATCGCTTATGAGACCGGCGTCACCGATACCGTCGATCCCCTGGCCGGGTCTTTTTATATCGAACATCTGACCACCACTATTGAAGAAAAGGCCATGGATTATCTCCGGAAGATCGATGAACTGGGGGGGGCGGCGGCCGCTATAGAAAAAGGATTTATCCAAAGAGAAATCCAGGAAAGTGCCTTTCGTTACCAGAAGGCCATTGAAGCCGGCGATCGTGTGGTGGTCGGGATCAATAAGTTCCAGATCAAAGAACCGCCGCCTTCAGGATTGCTCAAAGTCGATCCGGCCATCAGGGAACAGCAGATCCAAAAAATTAGAAAAATAAAACAAACGCGGGACAATACGAGGGTGCTTTCCTGTTTGGACAGCCTTAAAAAAACCGCCGAAGGGTCGGATAACCTGATGCCCCCCATCCTCGAGGCGGTTCGGGCTTATGCGACCTTAGGGGAAATCTGCGATACCCTGCGGTCGGTTTTCGGGGAATACACAGCGGTTTCAACTTTATAATTAGTTAGATGTCATTTTTTTGTAAATTATTTTCCCCGCAAAGACGCAAAGAACAAGGTTTTTCAAGTTTTCAGTTCCAATTTTTCAGGTTAGGAGGTTTGGTTCCATGAGCAATGAAAGGAAAATACGCGTCCTGGCCGCCAAACCGGGACTGGACGGACATGATCGAGGGATCAAAGTCATCTGTCATGCCTTGCGGGATGCCGGCATGGAGGTGATCTATACCGGCCTCCGACAAACCCCGGAACAGATCGCGGCCACGGCCGTTCAGGAGGATGTGGATGTTATTGCCTTGAGTGTCCTCTCCGGGGCTCATGATTATCTCTTTCCCCGGATCATGGAACTGGTCAAGGGAAAAGGGTTGAAGGATGTCCTGGTTATCGGCGGAGGGGTCATTCCGGAAGAAGACATCCCGGCCCTGAAGGCGGCCGGAATCAGTGAAATATTCGGTCCGGGAACCTATACCTCGGATATCGTCCAATACATCCAGGAAAACGTCAGAAAAACCTGAAAAATAAAAAACCTTTTCCCAAAAATCCACTACTTTATCAGCGAAATAGAATTTCTCTATTAATCGACTTGATTCATTACTGAACTCTCTCTCCTTCTCAAAATGTCGAAAAATTCAAGTTTTTTCTTTTTAAACCGACAAAATAGTCAGGAATAAAAAACAGGAGGGAGGACTATAGGCTTTTTATGCGGTATGGTATTTCAGGACAACCAAACTGCAGTCAGCTTGGCAAGAAGGGCAAAAGGAACAACATAGAAAAGGGAAAAAAAATTGGCCAATGAAATTTCCTTAACCTCGGGAATGCGGAGTAATTTAATCAGTCTGCAGTTGACCACTAAACTTTTAAGTGAAACCCAGACCCGTTTGTCCACCGGTAAAAGGGTGAATACTGTCCTGGATGATCCGGTCAACTACTTTGCCGCACAGAGCCACACGACCCGGGCGGCCGACCTGGCTTCCCGTAAGGACGGCATGGGGGAAGCCATCAATATCGTAGCCTCGGCCGACAAAGGGTTAACCGCCATCACTAACCTATATGAACAGGCCAAAGGTATTGCCACTTCGGCCCTAGCCACCACGGATACCGCTTCCCGGATCTCCTATCAGAACCAATACAACATAGTGATGAGTCAGATCGTCACCATGGCCAAAGATTCCGGGTATAAGGGGACGAATCTTTTAGATAATGGTTCAGTGGATGTCAAATTTAATGAGGACGGCTCTTCAAAACTAACGGTAAACGGCTTTAATGCGACAAATTTACCGGAAATTGGTTTAGGTTTTCCCTATTTTTGGGGTATCAACGGCGATACCTTTATTAACGAGTCCTTGTCGGAGATTAATACGGCCTGTGAGATTATAAGAACCAAGGCAAAGACCCTGGCGGCCAATATGAATGTCATCACCACCCGTCAGGATTTTACCACTAATATGATCAATACCCTGAAATCAGGAGCCGATAATTTGACTTTGGCTGACATGAATGAAGAATCGGCTAATATGCTGATGCTTCAAACCAGGCAGTCTCTGGGTACGACTTCACTTTCTATTGCATCTCAGGCGGCCCAAGCCGTTTTGAAGTTGTTCGGTTAACGACTTGACTGAATAAGACGCCAGTAACTAATTAAATAATTTATGGAATCAACTTTCACCGCCTCCACTGATTCTCTTGGATGATGTTCTCGCCTCTTTCAATCGCGAACCCAACCCCGGAGGACTTATCCCCAATCTCTTGACTAATGTTCTGAACGATATCCCAGCACCCCTGATGGCGTTAAAATCCTCGTAATCTTACCACGTCAGGAATATCTAACGACAATCTATGCCCCCGATCATGATGTGGAGCTAAACACCGGGAGCGGCAAGACAAGCTGGTGTATATATTCACTCCCAAATACCACGACTTATCGTGTCAACTTAAGTGCTTATTAGTGTGCCCGAAAACGACGAAACTGGTTTTGCAACTTTTTCCCGGCGGGATGATAAATTTTCTTAGCCGGGGGTAGTATTTTTTCTAATTTAGGTTGTTGAACAGAATTTTTATTGCCATTGAAGATACCGGGAGCAAGCCCCCGGCAATGCGTAACCACAAACAAATTCTATCTTTTTTCTTATCCTTCACTAGCTTGACGTCCAATTTGAAGAAATGGGCTGGCAAATGGTTATGCTGGCATATTTCTTGATTAAAGATGTCCGAAAGGCAGATTTGAAAGCCTATCTGTTTTTGTAAGGTCATAAGGTCTTAGCTAAAAATTTAGAATAATAGGCCTAACCCCGCCAGGCTCTAAAGTTTTTCTAAAAAATTCCGATCAATAAGTAGGTATCGTGAATCCGGCAAACCTTTTAGGAAAACTATTGGAGTCTGTAATTCTTCTTTTATTATAAGAATAGAAGGAAAAACAAGGAGCGGGTGATTGATCCTTACATTTAACTTAGGCAACTTGTTTGGTATTTGCAGTTAATCATGTATAGGCTTGGGACCTGTAATAAACCAATTAAACCCAAAAAATATCCAGAATGATATTTACCATTAATAAAAGAATAATCATTTTAGTGGCGTTAACAGCCATCGGCATTCTGGACATGAGCAGTATCTCCATGGCTGCAACCAAAACCAACAACCTTAATGTAACGGCATCTGTGGCTACAAACTGTAATATCATCAGCGTGACCGATGTCGCCTTCGGTGCGTATGATCCAACGAATGCGACCGATCTCGATGTTAACGGGGATTTGACCTTTCGATGCACAAAAAACACCGCCTTTAAGACGTATATCGTCGGTACTAGGGCGATGGTCGGAGCCGTTAATCTTGATAACCTTAACTTCGAGCTTTATACCGATGCAGGACGCACAACGGTCTACCCCAGCACCAACGCGGGCGGCAGTACCGTTACCCCGAATAACAGTCCAATAATCTCAACGATCTATGGCCGGATCCCAGCTCTTCAGGATGCGAGTATCGATACCTACTCGAAAGTTTTGACGGCCGCAGTAGAATATTAGAATAGCAATCATGTTTAGGGATATTCCATAATGTCCCCGAATATTTTTCACTAACCCACTCAACAAGCAATGGGGAATGCACTCGTTGTCCATGTCAACTATTTCAACAATGATTTTTTCTCATGACTTGGCTTGTAATTCAACAGCGTTCCCAATTATTTTGCAATTTTTTCCCGTTAGGGTGAAAATTTTTCCTTTTCGCGGTGTCGGTTTTTGGCCAAAACTGATTCTTAAGGGTTTTTTTGAAAAAAATATTGCGGTTGAAAATCCCCGATCCATAAATCAACAAAATTTCAACTGGAAGGATTTCCATCTTTTTTCTGATCGCTCATCCGCTTGAAGGCGAATTTTAAAAAAAGGGCCTACTTAAAATTTTTTATTGGCATATTTCTTGATAATAAATCGTCCGATAGACAGATTTAAAAACCCTTTCTATCTTTAAGGGTTTCGAGTTTTTATTTTTAAATGTCAAGAAAATAGACCGGACCCCGCCTCCTCTAAAGTTTTTTTCATTTGTGCCGATAAATAAGTAACCATAATGAGCCCAAGAACCCTTCTTGGGTAAGTTATGATTATGAAATCCTTCTTTCTTAAAAAAATCGGACACAGAAGGAAAAAACAAGGAGGGGGTGATACGAAAGATTAAGTCCTTAAAATTATTGTAGTATCGTTGTAAAATTTATTAAAACTTGGGACCTGTATTAAACCATTTAAACATTAAAATCTATTTTTAGGAGGATATCTATCATGAAAAAAAGATTGATCATTTTAGCGGTTTTAGCCGCCATCGGCATTCTGGCCATGAGCAGTGTCTCCATGGCCGCCACCAAGACCAACAACCTTCAAGTAACGGCAGCCGTTCAGGCCAACTGTAATTTCATCAGTGTGACCGACGTTGCCTTCGGCGATTACGATCCAACCTCCGCTACCGATCTGGATGTAAACGGAGATATGACCTTCCGCTGTACCAAAAATACAGCCTATAAAACTTATCTCGTTGGTACCCGTCAAATGGTTGGGGCCGTGAACGCCGACAACCTGGATTTCGAACTCTACTCCGATGCCGGCCGTACCACGGTTTACCCCATCGACAACTCCGGCGGCAGCAGCAATGCACCGGATAACAGCCCTATCACCTTAACCATCTATGGCCGGGTCACGGCCCTTCAGGATGTGAGTGTGGATACCTACTCGAGAACGTTGACGGCCACAGTCGAATATTAGGGATAAAACAGGATGGCCATTCGCTATCACAACCAAAAGGGTGAGGGTAAAAACTCACCCTTTTTGTTTTAACCGCTCAACAAAAAAGGAAACAACCATGAAGCACAGAAAACCGAGAAAAATTGGGTTTCATTTGAGGGTTTGGGAAATGACGGCTATCGGGCTTTTCCTGGCCTTGTTCCTGGCCAATCATTCAGCAGCCGCCAACTTCGACCTCAAACCTATAAAAATATTTTTGGATCCCCAGACCAGAATAGAAAAACTTATCTTGAGGAATGTCAGCGAGGAGGATTTAACGGTACAGATCAAGGGTTATCAATGGAACCAAAATGAAAAAGGACAGGATATCTATCAGGAAACCAAGGATATTATCATTTTCCCCAGGATTGCCACCCTTAAAAAAGAGGAAGAAAAAATTGTCCGGATCGGCACCAATCTGAATTCCGGTTCCATGGAAAAGACCTATCGGATATTTGTGGAAGAAATACCGACCAGCGAAAAGAAAGACACCAGCGGCTCCACGGTTCATATGTATATGAAAATCGGGGTCCCTGTATTCATTAGCCCGGTGAAAAAGGAAGAAAAAGGGACGATCGAGGCCGTTCACCTTCAGAAAGGGAAGGCGGAGATTAAAGTGCAGAATAAAGGAAATCTTCATTTCCTGGTAACCGCTGTCCAGATCAAGGGGGAAAATACCCAGGGAAAAGAAGTCTTTTCCACCGTCATCGGCGGATGGTACATTTTAAGCGGTCTGTCCAAGGCCTATGAGGTTTCCATCCCCCAGGATGTATGCAGCAAAATGGACAAACTGACTATTGAAGTCAAGACCAACAATAACGTCATTTTCAAAGAACAGCTTCAGGTGGAAAAACCGATGTGCGGACAATCCATATAGTGACAATGGCCTTATGCCAAAAGGAAAACGAACAGAAAGCACCAAGCTCATTACAACAGGCCGGGCATGTGATTGTTACCCAATGCTGCTTAAAGACCAAATATACAGGTTTGTCCTGTCCAAAGTTGCACAGGTAGAGACCTATGCCGGACGGCTCTCCTCCCAACTTAACCGGCTGGTCCCGCTAAAAAAAATAATAACCCCCCTCTCTTTAATTTTTTTTTCCACCCTTTCGGTAAGCCTTTTCCCCTTGCCGCCGGCCCAGGCCATGGAAACCATTATTCCCGTCATCTATCTTAATGAAGAACAAAAGGGCGAATATTTTGTAAAAATGACGGAGGATCATGATTTTTTGATCAAGGCTGAAGACCTTAAAGCAATCGGTTTGCTGGACCCCAAGGGGAAGTCCCAGGACGTTGAAGGGATATCCTATCTTTCTCTGAAGTCTTTGGCCAAGGTTACTTTTTTCTTTGATGAAAAAAAACTGGCCCTCAAGATACAGGCCTCCCCGGAACAGTTGGCCAGAACCGTCCTGGATTTTTCAAATAAACGACAGAAAGCTATCTATTATTCCAAGGAAAACAGCGTATTTTACAATTATGGCCTCACCCTCAATGCGGGGAAAGGGTTCAAATATGAATCCTTCAGCACTACCGGTCAATTAGGGATCAGGGTGGGCAATTTCTTATTATTATCGGATTCCATTGTTTCCACTACCGGTTCGGAAACAAAATTCAACCGCCTCATGTCCAGTATTACCTATGACCGGCGTGACCGGATGGATGCCTTTGTCTTTGGGGATTTTTATACTACCTCCGGCAATCTGGGGTCTTGCCAGGTCCTTGGGGGCCTGAGTTATTCCAAAAATTATTCGGCCGACCCCAATGTGATCAAAAGACCGGTTCAGGGATATCAGGGTTTTGTCACCCTGCCCTCGGAAGTCAGTGTTTATCTGAACGGGGTCCGCATCAAAAGTGAAAAAGTACCGGCCGGGGGATTTGACCTAAAAAATATCCTGGCCTACGGCGGACGGCAGGATATGGAAATCGTCATCAAAGATGCCTTTGGAAGGGAACAGCACATTGCCAATCCTTTTTATGTCTCCGATACCCTTCTGTCCAAAGGGTTTCATGATTATAGTTACAACATAGGCTTCCAGAGAAATAATATCGGTGCCAGTGAAGACCAATACGGTGATCCGGCCTTCCTGGGTTTCCATCGTTATGGTCTGACCAATAACCTGACCGTCGGTTTAAGGGGGGAAGCGGCCGGCGGCCTTTATAACATGGGGCCCAATTTTTCTTATGGGACTAATTTCGGGGTTTTTGATCTGGCCCTGGCCGGCAGTCGGGACAAAGGAGACAAGTCGGGTTGGGCCGGTTCGGTCAATTACACCTTTCAGGGTAAAAGATTTAATACCCGATTAGGTTTTTCTAATTATGCAGAGGATTATGCCACCATTTCCACTTCCGAGAATACCGGTCTATCCCTATCCGGAAAAACCAAGTATGAAGCCTATGCCGGTGTCGGGTTCGGCACCAAAAGCTTCGGTTCCGTGGGACTCAATTATTCCAAAGCGGTAAAATATGATAATGGAGAGAGACAGATTGCAGGTATACTCTATTCGAAAGGCATCGGGAGGAATTTTTCCCTTTCCCTTTCCCTGACCCACACCAATGAAAACGGTCCCGATACCAACACCAGGGAAATAGATTTTTTTGTCAGCCTCACCTATTACCCCTGGAAAGAAACAATCATGACCAATACGGGTATGACCGGAGACCAGTTCAGGGGGAACATACAAGTTCAAAAGAATGCCCCCATAGGGGAAGGCTATGGGTATCGAGCTGCCCTGGACGTTTCGGAAGAGCAGGATAAACTCGTCACCCGCTTCAGACCCTATTTTCAGTATAAAGGCCCCTATGGGATTTATTCCACCGATATCACCACTTCATTCGGGGGGACCAACAATTATCAAAGCTATCAATTCAACGCCTCGGGGGCTATTGTTTATGTGGGAAAATCTTTCGGGTTCAGCCGGCCGGTGGACGACAGTTTTGCCATCGTTAAGGTGGGCAAGGTTCCCGGGGTTCGGGTCTTTCACAATAACCAGCTGATCGGAAGAACAGACCGGTCCGGCACCGCCGTGCTGCCCACTTTCCATTCCTACGATGAAAACCAGATCCGGATCAACGACAAAGACATACCCCTGGAGTATGCCCTAAAAAAGGTCTCCAGGATTGTTTCCCCGCCCTTACGCAGCGGCACCCTGATCAAATTTGAGGCCAAAAAGGTCCAGGCCTTCACCGGAATGCTGACAATAGAAAAAGACGGCCAACGACTGCCGGTGGAATTTCAATTGATCAACCTGAAGAAAAACGAAAAAATCATTTCCTTCCAGACCGGAAGGGGTGGGGAATTTTTTATTGAGGAGGCCGAGGCCGGCACCTTTCAGGGCTCATTTAAATACGGCGAAAAGAAAGTCACTTTTACCATCACCATACCCAAAAGCAATGAGACCATCATCGACGGGGGGGAAATCCATGTCCAGATTCAGCCTTAATCTTTTAGGGGTCTTTTTATTTTGCCTCTTTTTCACAGTTGAGGCCTATGCCGCCGCTGACTGTAATTTTCAAACCGTAACCGACGTCAACTTCGGCAGTTACGATGTCTTGTCCGGTCTTAATAATGATTCAACGGGCAGTTTAACCGTATCGTGCTCCGGCCAAACCTGGACTACGGTTACTACCTCCATCGGCGCCAGTCCCAATTCCGGAGGTTTCAATCCAAGGCAGATGCTCCAAGCCAGTGGAACAGACCTGCTGAATTATAATCTTTATACCAATTCCACCAGGACCACCATCTGGGGAGACGGCACCCAGGGCACCTCAACCGTTACTACCAGTATCCATAAGAATCACCCTTGGAACGGAACGATCTACGGACGCATCCCGCCGGGTCTGAATGTGGGGATAGGGACTTATAGTGAAGCGCTGGTGGTCACAATAAATTTTTAGGGGATATAATCCGGGGTAGAAAGACGAAAGCCTTAATTTGAAGTCAGAAATTCGCGATAATATCTCAACACTTTGAGCTCCGAAACAGCCACTTACCTTTTCTTCCGTTTATTATCCAGATATTCCACCGGCTGGACCGAGATGGTAAAAGGCCAGGGATATAAGCCGGGGGTTGTATTTTTGGAAAGAATACCTCGATAACTTAATTCAATGGTCTCCTTTTTCAGCCGGGTATAGGGTTGAAGGATAAAGGCGTTTCCGTTTTCCAATTGGGCCGGATTGTTCAGCCCTTGAATATGAACCTCCTTGAAAGGCCCCAGGGACCCCTCAAAGGCCAAAAGGTATCCATTCGGATTGTTGCTTTCCACCTCAAAAAGGGAGACCGAGGGAAGTTCCAGATAGCCTCTTTGAACATCCGGTTGGGAAATCGTAATCTCCGGCAGCTGGAAAAGGATATTCAAATGCAGGCGCGGAGGGACCGTAGCCCTGACATTTAATTCTGCTGCCCAAAGGACGGGGACGGTTTCGTTGGAAGGCAGGAAAGTAATGAGAAATACTATAGGGATGAGGACAGTCAAGTAGAGGGTAAAGTATTTCAGTTTAGAAATAACCATCGTCCTGGAATCGGCTTATTCATTCTCTTCTTGGTTAATCTTTTTAACTCATCCTCTCAAAAAAAACAAGAAAAAGATAGGTCAAAATCAATCGGCTGGAATTTTTTAGAAGGTTCCTGTGGATGATCCGGAAGATCTATCCCGGATGGACGGAGATGGAAAGAGGCCAGGCATAGGAGCCGGGTTGGGTATTTTCGGAGAGAATAAAGCGGTAACTCAGATTCATGGACACCTTGCCCTTTACAGAAGGCTGGAAAACGACGGCCTGGCCGGAATTAAGCTGAAGGGGACTGGCCAGCCCTTGGATCCGGACCTCTTTAAAGGGCCATAAGGATCCTTCAAAAGCCAACATGTAACCGGAGGGGGAGTTGGTTTTCACCTCCAGGCGGGAGGCCGAAGGCACATCAAGATAACCCCGCTGGATATCCGCTTCGGTGATCTGGATTTCCGATACTTGAGAGATAAGATTAACCTGAATGTAAGGCAGGACCCGGGAAGATACGGTCAGTCTGGCTGTCTTTATCACAGCGAAGGTTTCTTGTGCGCTCAGGAATAAATGAAAAACCAGCGCCGCTGCAAAGGCAGCCACACCGACACCACACCATTTCAGTTTAGGAGGACACATAGGCTTGGGACCTTTATTGTAATCTGCTCCTTTTCCGTGGGTACTAAGCTAACATACACACCGTCAAAAATCAAGCAAAAAACTTCTTTTTTTAAATTTTTTCAACCCTAACGCCAAATACTTGTCACATTAAAACCTACCGTTCCGGTCCCTTCATGATCTGCAACTTTCCCTATAATCCCTTTAATCTTTTTTATCCTTTTTATCCCTTTAATCGCTTTAATCCTATTTCCTTGAACCTTTTTTACCGTCTTTTACAGAAATGACATATCAGAACTTTAGTACCCCTGTTATTGAAATACCACACAGTTGCCAGTTCCATGATTCTTTGAATCCCTGTTCTCAGCTATTCAAGTTAAACGGAAAAAAAACCGATAAAATCCTATCCAAAGATATTTGAAATTTTTCTGTGGCGAGGTGCGAGTTTCGGGTAGCGAAGTTAGAGAAAAATTCTCAGATTACAGAAGTAACCATCTATAAAGGAATGGGGAAAAATAATCAGAACGGCTGGTAAGAGTCGGCAAGGCCAATAATCATGGAACTGCAAACCATGAATATGAACGTGGAAGAAGTATCAAACTGGCTGCATATTCCGCCATCGACCATTTATAGTCTATGTCGCCTTGGTGAGATCCCCTGCAATAAAATCGGCAAGCAATGGCGGTTTGAACGGAGGCACCTTGAGACCTGGTTGATTCAAAAAACCCTTGAGATCTGCGTTCCCTTGAAGGTAAACGATCCATCCTTATAGGATAAGGCTTTAAATCCCTCCAAAAATATTTGCATTTTTGGTTTAAATCCGAACTTCGAAATCCGAAACAAATTGAAGCTCCCTGCACCAAGGTGCAGGGAATCTTCCAGGCAAGGAAAGGGTTTATTTGTTGTAGTTCGCTCGCTAACCCACGCAGCAAGCTGCGGGGAATGCGCTCGCTATTCCTGTTCAAATGATCAAATTTAAAAATCAAAAACATTTTTGTTTTGATCATTTATATTTTGGCCCTTCGTGCTTGTTTCGGATTTGTTCCCTAGGGTCACTCCCCTCCCGATTGCATCGGGACGGGTTCCCGGTTTCGTAATTCGAATTTCGGATTTAAAGATTACGCCGGTTCAACGGTTATAAATAAATTCTAAGATCGGGTAAAGAAAGAATCTATCAAAACCGACTTTTCAGGTTGCCAAAACATCCTTTATTTTTTTTGAAAGATCATCGAGCCGGAAGGGTTTCTGCAGAAATACCTGCGCCCCTCCCCGATCCATGATCTCCTTCGCCTCACCTTCCAAACTGTAACCGCTGGCCAGGATCACCTGGACCCGGGGATTGATGGATTTTATGATATCGATCGCTTGGCCCCCCCCGATCCCCGGCATTACC
Source organism: Deltaproteobacteria bacterium RBG_13_43_22 (assembly GCA_001797675.1). GTDB lineage: Bacteria > Desulfobacterota > RBG-13-43-22 > RBG-13-43-22 > RBG-13-43-22 > RBG-13-43-22. The sequence goes on from MGQB01000036.1 coordinate 46,835, forward strand.
ATATCCATGATCACCAGGTCAAAGAGATTGGGATCGCTCTGAAAGCGCTCCACGGCCTCTTCCCCGCTGCGGGCGATCACGACCTGATATCCCAGCCCGGTTATCATCGATCCAACCACTTCGGTTATGACCTTCTCATCATCAACCAGGAGAATGATTTTGGGACCCGTTTCGGTCTCCTGAAAGGATTGATCTTTGACGACCGGTTCGTTGGGCGATGCCGGAAGGTAAATATTGAACGTCGATCCTTGCCCTTTTTCGCTGAAGACTTCAATCATACCGCCATGTCCCTTGATAATGCCATAGGCGGAGGCCAAACCGAGTCCAATCCCTCTGCCCATCTCTTTGGTGGTAAAAAAAGGATCGAAAATACGTTCCCTGGTCTTTTCATCCATCCCCACCCCCGTATCCGTGACGGATACCTTCACATAGGGACCGGGCGTTATTTCATAGGGTTGGACAACGGATTCATCCAACAGGACATTTTCCGTCTCCAGATAAAGGGTGCCCCCGCCGGGCATGGCATCCGCGGCATTGATGAAAAGGCTCAGAAGGACCTGTTCTATTTGCCCTCGATCTGCCTCCACAAGCCAGGGGGGCTTTGCAAACTGACGACGGACTCGAATGGCCTTTTTCATTCTTTCGAACATGGAGGAGGCCTTGTCGACCAATTCACTTAGGTTGGTGGGCAAGATTTCATAGCGTCCGCCGCGGGCATATCCTAACAACTGCCGGGTCAATTCGGCCCCGGTCTTAACCTGAGCCCCTATAGCCTTGAGTCTTTCGTAAAACGGATGTCCGGGATCAATATCCAACAACATTAAGGAGGCGTACCCCTGGATCCCCATGAGCAGATTGTTAAAATCATGGGCAATGCCTCCAGCCAAAGTCCCGATGGCCTCCAGTTTCCTGGCCTGGTTAAGCTGCTGGTTCAGTCGTTCCCGGTCTGCCTCGACCTTCTTTCTGTCGGTAAAGTCCTGAACGATTCCCCGGAAGCCGATGGGATTTCCTTTGGCATCACGGATCAGCGAGACTGACATATTCAAATAGGCAACCTGGCCGTCCTTACGGATAATTTCATAATCAAAAATCTTGGAAGGGATTCCCGTTCGGTATATTTCGTTAAATATTTTATAAATTCTTTTGGCTGTTTCCGGTGTAGCGTATCGGCGGTTGTTCATACCCATGAGCTCTTCCCGGGGATATCCGAATATCCGGCAGGCGGCATCATTAAAAAAAGTCATATTGCCGGCCAGATCCACTTCATAACAACCGGACTCTACGTTTTCCACAAAATCCCGGAATTTCTCCTGCTCCGCTTCCATTCTTTTTAGTTCGGTGACATCCCAGGTAATACCGCGGAAACCAATAATATGCCCGGCGGCATCACGGTTTAATGAAGCCGACAATTGCATTCGCCTGGCAGTTCCATCCTTGCGAATAATTTCATAATCCAAATCAAACCTCTTGGCAGAGGCCCCAAATCGGTATTTTTCATTGAATCCGGTAAAGACTTTTTTTGCTGTTTCCGGTGACATATATTCCCGGTTATTCATACCTATCAATTCTTCACGGGTGCGCCCATGATACCGACATACGGCTTCGTTGACAAAAGTATAATTCCCGGCCAAGTCAACTTCGAAATATCCTTCTTCCATATTTTCAATGATACTGCGATACTTCTCTTCACTTTCCCTTAGGGACTCCTCGACCTCCTTGAGCCGAGTGATTTCAGTGGTCATGGTCAATAGACAGTCTTCGCCTCTAAACCGGTAAGGACGGGCCGATACCAGGTCGTAAATAATAGACCCGTTTTTGCGCCGAAATTTGACCTCCATCCCTTCCACGAAACCGTCCTGACGTAAGCCATTAATCAGCCTTTGCCGGCCATCGGAATCAGCATACAGATTTAAGTCAAAGGGGGTTCGGCCGATGACTTCTTCAGGACTATATCCAGTCAATCGGCAGAAGGCTTTATTGACCTGAAGGTAACGCCCGTCACTGATCCGGGTGATGGCAGCCAATTGCGGGGCCATTTCGAACATGTTTTGATAGAGTTCCGCAAATTCCCGCAGATCGCCCCCCAAGGTCTCCAACTCTTGAACACGGCTCCGTAGGACCTTCAGCTCTTCCAGAAGCTGAGCCTTGGTTTTTCCCCGATCGTCCCTGATCACCCTTTCAATCCTTCCTCATCCAGAACCTGCCGCACCTTTTTTGAAAGATCCGTCAGGCTGAAGGGTTTCTGCAGAAAACCTTTACAGCCGCGATCCATTATGGTCTTGGCCTGCCCATTAATACTGTATCCGCTGGAAAGAATCACTTTTATCTGATGATCGATTTCTTTCAGCCGGTCAAAGGTTTCCCCGCCCCCCATTTCCGGCATGATCATGTCCAAAATGACTAAATCAATCAGACGGCCTTCCCGGCGGTAGATCTCTACCGCTTCCGATCCGTTCCGGGCACTGATAACCCGGTACCCCAATCTTTCCAGAAGCCTCCGCCCAATTTGAACTATGTCCTCTTCATCGTCCACAAAGAGAATGGTCCCGGTCCCGGTTAAAATTTCTTCGGGGAAATTGGTCTCCTCTTTTATTTTTTTCTCGGTCACCGGGAGGTAGATATTAAAGGTGGTTCCATGACCTTTTTCACTGTATATATTAATAATGCCGCTGTGATTTTTTACAATTCCGTAGGCCGAAGCTAAACCCAACCCCGTTCCTCTGCCCATTTCCTTGGTGGTGAAAAAGGGATCGAAGACCCTCTTTTGGGTAGCCTCATCCATCCCGATCCCGGTGTCTGTAACGGAGATCCTGACAAATTTCCCGGGTCCAAGGCCATAAGGACCGGTATAGGATTTATCCAGGAAGATATTTTTGGTCTCCACGTACAAATCACCGCCTGCCGGCATGGCATGTCCGGCATTGACATAGAGATTCAGAAGGACTTGTTCGATTTGATTCCTATCCACCTCGACCGTCCAGATCCTCTCCTGTAAAAACTTATGAATATGAACCTCTTTTCTCGTCCGGCCGAACAAATCCAATCCCCGGCTGATAAGCGTATTGATGTCCGTCGGCTTGACTTCATACTTCCCCCCGCGGGCGCTTCCAAGAAGCTGTTTGGTCAGCTCTGCACCGGCCCGGACCTGCTGCTCGATGCTTTTAAGTTTGTTGTAATGGGGATCATGGGTGTCCATATCCAAGAGTACCAGAGAGGCGTTTCCTTGAATGCTCATAAGCAGATTATTAAAATCATGGGCGATACCACCGGCCAGGGTTCCTACCGCCTCCATCTTCTGCGCTTGCAGGAGTTGGATCTCCATTTTCTTTTGCGGGGTTATGTCTCTGAGAAAATTAAGGGTTGCCGGGCGCCCTTCCCAGACAATCTTAACCGTGTTTAATTCCACCCATAGGGCCTCATCCCCCTTGATGATCAATCTGAAAGAATAAAGACTGGGTCTTTGACCGTTCTCAGGCTCCCCCTGCAGACGTTCGACCACGACCTTCCGGTCTATGGGATGGACCAGGTTAATAAACGGTATTTGGGCCAATTCCTCCGACGAATATCCGGTCAGTTCTTCGGTTCTGGGGTTTGAAAATCTTATGACCCCGTCTTGAAGGATATAGATGCCGTCATGGGCATTCTCCACCAGGAGGCGGTATTTTTCTTCGCTCTGCTGAAGGGCCGTTTCAGCTTTATGTTGTTCCGTTCTATCCCGTATCATGCCGCGGAAGCCGATCGGTTCCCCGGAGACATTTCGCAAAAGAGAAACGGACCCTTCCAGTATCCTGACAACCCCGTCGATTCTTATGATCGGAAAGTCAAACAATTGGTTGGGGATTCCCGTCCTGAAAACCTCATTGAACACGGAAAAAAGTAACGAGGTCCCCTCCGGGGAGGTATATTCCCGATAATTCATACCCATCATATCATCATGGGTACGCCCAAAACTCTTGCACATGGCCGGATTGAAAAAGGTCAGGTTTCCAGCCAGGTCCACTTCATAATAGACTTCTTCCATGTTATCCAGGATATTACGATATTTTTCTTCACGTTCCTGAAGGGTCTGTTCGGCCTTTTTTCTTTCGGTCACATCCCGCGAAATCCCGTAAAAGCCGATCGGTTCTCCGGCTTGGTTCCGCAACAAAGAGGCGGAGGTCTCCAGGGTTTTTATAGAGCCGTCTTTGGCAATCACTTCGTAGTTGATGATTTTGGCGGGAATTCCTGTTTTGTAGACTTCATTGTAAAGAGTATAGACCCTTTTTGAGGTTTGTGGAGATGAAAAAGCCTTATTATTCAGACCCTTCATCTCTTCGGCTGAGAATCCATGAATCCGGCATTCGGCTTCGTTGAAAAAAAGAAATTTTCCGGACAGGTCGCATTCGTAATACCCCTCTTCCATGTTCTCCAGAATATGGCGGTACTTCTCTTCACGTTCCCGTAGGATCTTTTCGCTTTTCTTTCTTTCCGTGATATTGCGGGCAATCCCGGAAAAACCGACCGGTTCTCCGGCGACGTTCCTTAAAAGGGAAACGGAATCCTCAAAATACACTAAGGTGCCGTCTTTTCTGGTTACTTCATATTCAAATTGCCCGGAGGGAATACCGGTCCGATAGACTTCCCGAAGGATCCGGTATAATCTTTTCCCCTCTTCTGGAGTCAAATGCCCCTGAGCATTCATACCTATCAATTCTTCCCGCGGGAGGCCCTGGTTGTTGCAAACGGCTTGGTTGAGAAAGGTATATTTCCCCTCCAGGTCGATTTCGTAATATTCATCTTCAATGTTCTCCAGGATGGACCGATACTTCTCCTCGCTCCGTTTAAGGATCGCCTCGCTGGTTTTAAGTTCGGCAATCTCCAATGTTAAATCCTTGATCCTTCTCTCCAGATCCTTATAGGTCGGTTGGTCGCCCATGTATTTCTCCGATCCTCCTCTTAACCTCTAAAATCTTCGGGATTTAACAACCAAAACCCCTGCGGTTCATTTCATGGTTTGCAAAAATTCTTTTTCGCCATTCCGCTGAAAGCCTCAATGACACACGAAAAAACACCCAACTTAATGTTAGTGCTTATGTTCTTGGCGGGAGAGGTCCATACCAATCCTTTTTTAAATTATATATGATATAGGGGGTATGTCAAGAAATAGGACCATTCGAGTGAAGCGGAAGACACGAGACAAAAGAGGATAATGGATTAGTCAGCAAAAAAACTTTCCGCCTCAATTCTTGAGCCGTAAAGTTTTTCACCGATAACGGCTACTCCCTTACTGTCTATCCCAAGTTCAAGGAGGATGACATGGTGTTCCTCGGTCCACAAACCGTCATCTTCAGTTCGTGGGCCGTACATCCGGGACATGGCCTCGGCCAGAGAAACAATGGAAACCGAATCTTTGAATTCCTTTGCCTCGGAAGGAAGGTGATGATGCCGGATGGCCGAGATGATCTCTGAGGGCATGCCGGAAGTTTCGGCAAACCAGGCTCCGGCCTCGGCATGCGTACAGCCGAAAATCCCCCTCTCCTTTTCGAGCATGTCATCGGCAGTTAAAATTTTATGAAATTGCTGGTGATCCATTTGATAAAAAATAATCCTTCCAATATCATGAAGCAAGCCTGACAGAAAACACTCCCTTGGGGAGGTTATGGTCACAAAATCTGAAACCACCGAAGCGATTAAGGCCACCTCATAACCATGAATCCATAGGTTTTTAATATTGAAGGAGTTTTGATGGGGAAATATTTTCAGAACATTCATGCCGATGGCTATCGATTTTATCCTTTCGAAACCCAAAAACATAATAGCCTGTCTGATGTCCCGAATCTGACCCGAGTGGCCGAAAAAGGGGGAATTGGCGGACCGTATGACCTGTTCAGCCATGGCCTGGTCATGGGCAACCAAATTGTCAAGGTCTGAAATGGAGCAGTCCTCTCTTTGGGTAATAGAGAGTATCTTCCCGAGCAATGCGGGAATGGTGGAAAGATTATCAATACCCCGAATAAAATATTTTACCTCATTAGCATCCATTTAATTCATCCCAACCAAGTAATGATCAAAATATCTCCGAAGACCACCAGTGCAGACCATCAATAATATATCGGCAGGTAAATCAAAAAACTTTAGTCCCCTGACCCCCGGCAAGGCCGGGGGTTACCCTAAAAGGAATTTAAATCCCCCGTTATTCCCGGGTTAAATGTCGGTATCGGATACGGTGGGGTTGATCGGCAGCGGCGCCCAGGCGGGATTTCCGGTCGGCTTCATACTCCGAGTAGTTGCCGTCGAAAAACAGGACCCTGCTTTCCCCTTCAAAGGCCAGGATGTGGGTGATGATTCTATCCAGAAACCAGCGGTCATGGCTGATGATCAGGGCACATCCGCCGAAATTCTCCAGGGCTTCCTCCAGAGCTCTCATGGTATTGACATCCAGGTCGTTGGTCGGTTCATCCAGAAGAAGCACATTGGCCCCTTCTTTCAGCATGCGCGCCAAATGGACCCGGTTTCGTTCCCCTCCGGAAAGGAGGCCCACTTTCTTTTGTTGATCACTGCCGCTGAAGTTAAACCTGGCCACATAAGCCCTGGAATTCACTTCCCTCGCTCCCAGGGTGATGGTCTCCCGGCCGTCTGAAATCATTTCCCAGATGGTTTTTTCCGGATCGAGCACATCACGGCTTTGATCTACATAAGCCAATTTGACCGTTTCCCCCACTTTGAGTGTGCCGGAGTCCTGTTTTTCCTGGCCGGTTATCAAACGGAAGAGGGTGGTCTTGCCAGCCCCGTTTGGCCCGATAACCCCTACAATCCCGCCCGGTGGTATCATAAAAGAAACCTTTTCCATGAGTAGGTTGTCGTCATAGGCCTTGCCCACCTCCTCGGCCTCTATGACCAGATTCCCCAATCGGGGACCGGGAGGGATATAGATTTCCAACTCTTGATCTCTTTTTTCAATTTCCTGGTTGACCAAGTTCTCGTAGGAGTGAATCCGGGCTTTGGCCTTGGTATGCCGCCCTTTAGGCGACATTCGGATCCATTCCAGCTCACGCTGCAAAGTCCTTTGGCGCTTGCTCTCGCTTTTTTCCTTGAGACGCAGCCGGTTCTGTTTCTGCTCCAGCCAGGAAGAGTAGTTGCCCTTCCAGGGAATTCCCTCTCCCCCATCCAACTCCAGAATCCATCCGGCCACGTTGTCCAGAAAATAGCGATCATGGGTTACGGCAATGACGGTTCCGGCATAGCGCTGAAGGTGGCTTTCCAACCAGGCAACGGATTCTGCGTCGAGATGGTTGGTGGGCTCATCCAGAAGAAGGATATCAGGCTTCTGAAGCAAAAGCCGACAAAGGGCCACCCGTCGTCTTTCCCCACCGGACAAGACCTTGACCAAGGTATCACCCGGAGGACAACGCAGGGCCTCCATGGCCATTTCCAGCCGGGAATCCAGCTCCCAGGCATCCAGGGCCTCCAGTTTTTCCTGCACTTGGGCCTGACGCTCAATAAGCTTATCCATGGCCTCATCCGACATGGATTCGGCAAATTGTTCATTAATCCGGTTGAATGTATTTAACAGGTCAACGGTTTCCTGGACCCCTTGTTCCGCCATTTCTCTTACCGTTTTGGTATCATCCAGAACCGGTTCCTGTTCCAGCAGACCCACGGAATACCCGGGTGAAAGTATGGTTTGACCGTTGAAGTCCGGGTCGACTCCGGCCAGGATCCGAAGCAGAGAGCTTTTGCCCGATCCATTAAGTCCCAGGACCCCGATTTTGGCCCCGTAAAAATAAGACAAGGATATGTCTTTCAATACCGGTTTTTTATCATAATATTTACTCACCTTAATCATCGAATAGATGACTTTATTCGGTTCGGTACTCATAGAGCTTTGAAATCCTCCTCTTCCGGCATGAGATTTTAGATTCCTACACCTTTAAATCTGATATTTTATCCCTAACTTTCAACTCTCAGGTTTTAGGGGGTCTTGTTTTGGGAGTGGTCCATCCATAGGCCAGGTACTTCTTTGCCGGACCAAAATGGAAACCTGCTTCAAGAGCAGGCCTACACCCAAACAGGAAATTAGCTCAGGGGAATGCCCTATTCCTAATCCAACTCAGCTGTCCGGGCCGGATTATGGCGGTTGGTTACCCTTTCCACTCCCACAACAAGACCCCCTAAACCTACTATTCCAAAATCAAGAGAGAAATTTCAAAAAACTTCGGATAGGTTTCAGAATTCCGTAATCCTCAATCTAAAATCCGAAATTTAGTGCCGTAAATCAGTTAATCCTGCTCTTTCATATACTGGGGGGCTTTTTCATGTTTCTGAAGCCCGCCATAGGAACGGTGTGATGGGTAATACTCCGTCCCGAACTGAATCCGGCCGGCCGTTTCTTCGCCGGCCACATCGGCCACAAAGGCCAAAGCCAGGTCAATCCCTGCAGAAACACCAGCGGATGTCCAAATGCGGCCGTCTCGGACAATTCGCTCCTCGACCACGGTTACGTCACCCAGATCACGCAACCGATCCAGAGAGGCCCAATGCGTTGTAGCCCGCAAGCCGGACAACAGACCGGCACGGTGCAGAATGAAGGCCCCTGTGCAAACGGAAAGGAGCGCCCGGCAGTATTGAGCCTGTCCGGCAACAAATCGGATTAAAACCTCGTTATCCACTTCTTGGCGCGTACCCTGGCCTCCCGGTACAAGCAGATAATCCAGGGGAGGACACTCCGAAAAAATGACCTGGGGATTAATAGACATCCCCTTGTTGCAAACAACCGGCTCTGATTTCTCGGAGATCATAAGACAATTCTCCGGTCCTTGGGCAAACCGGCTCCAGTATCTTATTATTTCCCAAGGGCCGACCAGGTCAAGTTCTTCAAGATCGGGAAATATCAAAAACCCAAAATTCATAACATCCCCCATGATAAAAGTTGAAAGTATTATTTTAATACAAAAGTAAGCAAAACCCTATAATTTTTTTCTGAAAAACCTAACCAAAGATATTTGGAATTTTGGTGTTTATGAATCTTGTTTTTTGAAGTAGTCCAAAAGGTAACCCTCGCCCAAACTGGGACCCGCTCCGAAGGAGTGGGACTGAGCATGGCCTAAAAAGCGAAGAATCCCGGCCCAATCCCTCCTTTGGCGGGATCGAACCCAAGTTAAAATATTTGGCCCGGCAAAGAAGCTTATGGCCCCAGGGTGGACAACCCCAAAAACAAGACCCCCTTGCACCTTAGTATCGAAAGTAAGAGATAAATTCTCAGACTTATGGTGTAAGTATCTAAAATAGGGCTTTATCAGAATAAAATATTGTTTTCAAATTGATTCTCATTTAGAAATTGTGATATAAAATACAATAAAAACATACACTGGGGAAAAAGAAATGAAGCCTAAACGTTTTGTGGACTTAAGTATAGCCCTCGAGTCGGATCTGCCGAGTGATCCGCCGGGCATGATCCCCAAGGTGGATTATTCCGATCATGCCTTGGGAAGTGAGGGAATGAAGAATTACTTTCCGGGGATCACCCAAGAGGATCTTCCGGCCGGTCTGGGCTGGGCCGTGGAGTCGGTAAGTCTGACCACCCACTCAGGAACCCATCTCGACGCCCCCTATCATTACCACCCTACCATGGACCGGGGCAAACCTTCTTTAACGATTGATGAAATCCCTCTTGAATGGTGCTTTCACGATGGAGTGCTCCTGGATTTCCGTCATAAGGCCGACGGGGAGCGGATAACGGCCTTAGATGTGGAAAAGGAATTGAAACGGATAGCCTATGAGATTAAGCCGTTCGATATCGTTCTCGTTCAAACAGGAGCTGATGCGGCCTGGGGCACACCTCAGTACCTGCTGAAAGGTTGCGGCATGACCAGGGAGAGCACTCTGTATCTTACGGAAAAAGGAGTCAAAGTGGTCGGTATCGATGCCTGGAGTTGGGACAGGCCTTTGCCTTTTTTGGCCCAGGAATTTAAGGAGCGGGGAGACTCCAAAGTAATCTGGGAGGCCCATTTTGCCGGGATTGAAATCGGTTACTGCCACATGGAGAAGATGGCTAATCTATCGGCCATCGGGCAGCCTCATGGATTTACAGTCTGCTGTTTCCCGGTTAAGATCAAACGGGCCAGTGCCGGATGGGTTAGGCCGGTGGCCATTGTCTATGAGGATTGATTGATCGTTATTTTTCCGAAGGGCGCTGCCGAAGTTCCTGGCGCAGGACTTTGCCGATGGGACTTCTGGGTATCTCGTTAATGAACTCAATGTATTTTGGGCACTTATATCTTCCCAGGCTTTCCCGGCAATAGGCAACCAACTCCTGACCGGTAACGGATTGACCGGCCTTCAGGACCACAAACGCTTTGACTTCTTCTCCCATGATCGGATCCGGCACCCCGACAACCGCCACATCCTGCACCGCCGGATGCTCATAAAATACCTCTTCAACATCCCAAGGGTAGATATTGAGTCCGCCCCGTATAATGAGGTCCTTTTTGCGATCGACAATGAATAAATAACCATCATCATCCATCCTGGCCATGTCCCCGGTGTACAGCCAGCCGTTTCGGAAGGCCTGCCCTGTTTCTTCAGGCATTTTATAGTATCCCGGAGATACATTCGGTCCTCTGACAATCAGTTCTCCGACCCCCCCGATGGGCAGATCATTATCCTCTTCATCCACAATCCGGACTTCCACGCCTGGTATGGGTATTCCGATGGAGCCGGGTTTCTGGGGCATGTCCGGCCGGTGTCTGGTTACGATGGGGGCCGCCTCGGACAACCCATAGCCCTCCCAAACAGGGCAACCGAATTTTTTCTGAAAACCTTGCAGAATGTCAAGTGGAAGAGGCGCTGATCCGCAACCGCAACGTCTGAGGGACGACAGGTCATAGTTATCCGCCACAGGGCTGTTAAGCATCATAGCAAACATGGCCGGAGACCCTGAAAAACCCGTTACCTTATATTTTTCGATGAGACGAAAGGCCTCCTCTACATCAAACCAGCGCATGAGCACGCTTTTTTGGTTGAACAGATAACCGGCATTCATAACCGTCAGTCCGTAGGAATGCGACAGGGGCAGTACATGCAACATGACATCATTGGGTTTGACATCGGAGAAGGTTGAAGAATTGACGGCATTGGAGTAAAGGTTCCTATGGGTCAGCATCACCCCTTTCGGTTCGCCGGTGGTTCCGGCGGTGTAAAGGATCACGGCCAAGTCGTATTCATCAATTTCAAAGTCGACCGGCTGGTCAACCGGTTTATGGACCAGATCCCAGAAATGGATCGTTTCAGAAATTTCCTCATCTTCAACCACAATAATATGTTTCAGGGTTTCGAGGCCGGGTCTGAACTTTTCGATTCTGTTCAACCAATTCTTATTGGTGATTAGGACCTTGGATTCGGAATTTCTCAAGATATGAATCATCTCCCTTTCACCCAAAAAAGATATGACCGGAACGATGATCCCTCCGGCCCTGAGTATGGCCTGATAGCTGATTAGGACCTCAGGACAGTTGATAAGCATCACCATCACCCTATCCCCCATCCCCACTTCCAATCCCTTAAGTCCATTAGCCAACTGGTCCGCATACCGAAGCAGTTGAAGATTCGTGAACTCCTTGCCTTCAAAAATCAAGGATACCTGTTCGCCGAATTTCCTATAATGTTGATCCGCCAGTTCAACCAGATTCATTCCTATTCCTCCGTCCGGCCGTCGATAAGCGTTTTCCTCTTTTTCAACGGTCGAAACAGCCATTGCAGGAGATTTATTGAAAGATCTTTGATCCCCTGCCATCCTTGACTTGATAAGGTTGGGGTTTCGTATAAAAGAACCGGCTTACGGATAGTGAGATCTGCCGTTTTCGTTGTCTTCGTTGAATGGGTAGAATCTTCTTTTAAATCAATAAAATTTAAATGGAAGAAACGATGAAAGTCAAGCGAAAAAGCGAAAAAAGGCTTTGCCCATATTCATTTTACAGATAATAATCACCCCGCCAGGGTCCACTCGGGCCTTTTCTCCTGGATTATCCAAAAGGTACCCGGTCGCCTTTTTCCGGTTCACGGTATCAAAATGAAGGATGGTAACCAAAAAATCCTCACGCCTAAATTGAAGCTCACTGCACCAAGATACAGTCCCACCTCCCGGATCCCATGCAACTTAAATGACTATCATGGCCGTTCGCTCGCTAATCCCGCTGAAGACGGGATCACTCCGACGGTATGACCGGGGAATGCCCCACGGCTCCTGTTCAACCCCTGTCATTAAATTGATTGCATCTTATCCCTCCATTGTGATAACTTTTTATCTTTGAAAAACCGCAGACAGCGATTAAATTTTATCGATAATTATCAGAAAGGAGCAAATTATGGCAACAGAAATGACCATACAGGAAGTTAAGGAACTATTAGGAAAAGAAGTCTCATTAGGAAACTGGTTTGAAGTGACCCAGGATCGGATCAATCAGTTTGCGGATTGCACCGGTGATCATCAGTGGATACACGTGGATCTGGAAAAGGCGGCCAAGGGACCTTTTGGAAAGCCGATTGCCCACGGGTTTTTGACATTGTCTCTCCTCCCGTCCCTGCAGTCGGGTACCCGTTTCTCGGTGAAAGGCGCGAGAATGGGAATCAATTACGGACTCAACAAAGTAAGGTTTTTAAGCCCTGTCCCCGTAGGATCACGGATCAGAGTCCGAGGGATCCTGTCCGGTGTTGAGGAAAAAGAGGGGGGAAGAATTTTGCTGACCACCACCCAAACCATTGAAATAGAAGGAAGTGAAAAACCGGCCTGTGTCGCCGAAACCCTCAGTCTTATTTATGTCTGATTGTTTAACAGGGTAAATGTTCAGCGTTAAATCCTTCAAGACGGAATCCTGCCAAACTATTTTCGGCCTAATTTAGATTTTGAAATTATCCGGGGGGAAAAATTACCAGAGGGACTTGGAGGACTCGGAGAAATGCTATTTTTTGGTAGTCGCCCCCTTCCTTTCCCCTTATTGCTTTCTATTTTTATACCCAGCCTGCCAAAGTCCCTTTTTCACCAGAAGACCCCCTCTGTCCCATTGCCTTTGGCCCTATTTTTCTCCTTGATTCTGTCTTTTCCTTTTTTTATACTCTTCCCATCAGAAAGCAAATTCTTATCAAATTCTTTTTTTATACTCTTTTCATCAAAAAGGAAGTCCTTTTCAAAAAGCCTCTAAATTCGGGGCTGAATGTGTTGGAAATAGATCCGTCTCAAGGAGGTCCATATCCCGGGATTTCTTTGTACTCCGAGAATGCAATGGGGACACATGGCAAGCTTTCCGCCATTTTGTTGTTCTCTGAAGGTTTGGTGCTTGCCCTTGTTCCAAATCTCTCCCAGGGTGTTGCTCACGAGGTTGCCCATCATATAATTATTGATAAACGGACAGGCCACGATATTGCCATAGGGATCGATGGTAACTTCATTTCTCTCAACGTAACACTTGCCATGGGGGATCGTGCCTTCATAGAGATGCCGTTCGGACAAAATATCTATATTCACAGTACCAATTTTGATCGGTTCTTTCTGATACCTTTCTTTTATTTTCCTCAAATTTTCTTTTAAGAGATGGGCGCCCTGTCGATCGACTAGGACTGTTTCCTCCTGTTTGACAATATAGGGAGAAGGCCTTATTCCGTTAATCATGGAACAATCGATAGTTGCCGGCGAAAATTCTCCGGCGTACTCAAAATATATTTCGTCAAATCCATTTGAACAGGCATACGCAACGATTTTATCGAGGATGTTGACATTAAATTTTGAGACCGTTGTATTGCAGATCAACCGGGGAATCTTTGCATTGTTCCGAAGTCTGATCAACATGGATATCGAATCCTCAACCCTTTGTGATGCCCCTATTTGTCCGCGGATCAGGTCTTGATATTCTCCCACGCCATCAGTGGAAATATACAAATAATCGACAGTGGAGACAATGGCCTGGGCGATTTCTTCATCAAGGCCGATTTGGTTCGTGGGTAGATGAATAATGAAATTTTTTGCATGTAGATACTGTAATACGGAGATGAGCAGGTCTTTCCGAAGCAAAACATTCCCACCGAATATCTCTGCTATTCTAACTTCCTCAGCCTCTAGCTTGTCGATAATGAGTTTCCATTCATGGATACCAATTTCTTTCCTTATTTCTTCCGCCGCAGGTCGTTTCCATGCTGTACACGTTTTGCAATGAGAATTGCAGCGGTAGGTGAGAAAGAGCGTGGCGATATAAGGTTTTCCCTGATAAAAGCGGATTTCGCGCTGTGCAAGGTCTCTTACCTCATAAAAGATCGTTTGCAATCCTTTGATCATTTTATCGAATAAAGCCATATGTAGTCTTGTTTCCTTTATGCCATTACGAATGCCTTGCCACTTCAGTCGGATATTGTAATAGCCGAGATGCCGTAGATCCGAGGCCGCAAAGGTGAAGTCCCGCCGTCGGCGGGATTTCGTTATTGCGGCGTCTATAGTAACGCCTCCCGCAGACTTCGTCAAAAAGAAAATGTGGATGGCTTCATTCCCTATGGCCTTATACTCTTTCCATCAAAAACAAATTCTCTATCAATCTATCCATACCATTCAATTCGATCAATTACCGTCTGATCTCTTTACCCCTCTTCCTGACTTTTCTATCAATTCACGATAGCGATCAATGAATTTTCGGGCTTCCGGATGATTCCATAATTCCTCTACCGAATATTGCATTTTTCGGGACCAGTTAGGGTAGGCGGTAACGGTTCCCGGAAGATTGAGCTGCTCTTTTCCCAGGAAAAGATCTTCCTGACTTAAAGCCACCAATTTGGCCTTGGTGGAAACCAAAAAAGATAACACGGCCCGGTGAAGTTCTTCTGTCAAGACCGGTTCTCCCTGGGCCTGAAGGGAGCAGGCCTCTTCCTCGGAAAGAAATCCTAATTGGTGAAGGCGGTCTATCATCCGGCGTTTGTCTTTTATCCGATCGGCCAGGGCTTGATGAAATGGTTCCTCTTCAGGAAAGAGCCCCAGTTCTTTTCGGAGAATAAGATCGTCCATCCCCCAGAAGCCGGCCAGCGTGGGCAAATCATGGGTACTCACCGAGGCTAAAGCCCAGTCCGGATAGATTTCAGGGGACTTTAAAATTCCCGATTCATCTTTTTCAAAATAAAACAAGCGGTAAGAAAAGATACCATATCGATGCAGAATCTCACTCAATTGGTTCGGCAGGGTTCCAAGGTCTTCGCCGATAATCAATGTTTTGTTTCGAACACTTTCCAAGGCCAGAATTTTAAGATAATCCTCAAGACAATATCTAACATAGGCCCCCTCTTGGGGATCCCGGCCTTCCAATATCCAAAACAGTCTGAAAAATTTCATAATATGATCGATCCGCAGCGCCCCTCCCGGGCGGCTGTTTTTCCTGATCTCCAAAGCAAAGAGCTCATAGCCGTCCTGACGATATTTTTCTTCGTTTGGAGGGAAGAAGCCCCAATCTTGCCCCTTGGGTGAAAAATCATCCGGCGGAGCCCCAACTCTGACGCCGGGAATGGTGAAACCCCGGTAGGCCCAGGAATCCGCTCCCCAGGGATCAATACCGAGGGCCAAGTCATGATAGAGACCGATCCCTGAACCTGATTGGAGGGCCATTTCCTGCACCTCTGAAAGCTGTGCTTCCACCTGCCATTGAAGATATTTATGAAACAAGACCTCCTGCCAATGGTTTTCTTGAAAAATCTTCACTTCCCGTGAATAAGGGTCTTGAAAACGGTGCGGCCACTGCTCCCAAGTTTGAAATTCCGGGTTTGTTCTCTCAAAATGAGCCGTCAGGGCGCAATAGACCGCATAGTGATCCAATAACTTGCCTTCATTATTAATATAAGCTTGAAAATTTTTCTGACGTTCGCTCTTTTGCCCGGCCGCCTTCCAATGGCGCACTAAAAAGGTTTCAAAAATATTTTCCAATACCTTTCTCTTCAGGGTATCCACTTTTTCAAACTGAACTTTTTCGCAATCCCTCAGTTCGGCCAGTAACTCTTGAGTCGCCGGGGCCATCATAATTTTCCACGCTTTTGGGGAATAGTTGTATTCTTCTATTTCGGGAATATTCAGATAGATGGGATTCCGATACAAACGGCTTGAGGGATAATACGGGCTGATATTATAGGGTTCGTGGTTAGAAAGGGCATGTAAGGGAAGGAGACCGATAACCTCGACTTGTAGAACATCGATGGCCCAGCGCACCAATTCCCTCAGGTCTCCGAAATCCCCTACTCCCCAATTATTCTTGGAACGAAGACCGGCCAGGGAAATCATCAGCCCGGCCCTTTTGCCAATGCCTCGGAGGACCAGGGGAAGATAAGTCTGCCCGGGACAGACGATCACTTTAACCGTCTGAACAAAGCGGTAATTGGTTTGCTTTAAAGTTAAAAAAATTTGATGATAGCCTAAAGGTAATCCTTCGGGAAAAGGCAGACTGCCTCTAAGATAGACGCGCCCATTGATCGTTTTGGCTCCTTTAAACAGGAGCTGTTTTTGAGAAAAAAAGTGATTGGACCCATTTCCGGATTCTTCTTTGATGTTGATTCGGACCTGGATATCCGGAGGCAGACGGTCAGTTTCCTTATCATGATTGGCCGGGATTTGAAAGGTCAGTTCTTTCGGCAAGGCATCCCCGGAGACGATCAGGATGGGCTCGGTAACCGGTCTCCAGTCTCGGTTTTCCTCTGCTTGGACCTCTTTTTTCAGTTCCCCCAAACTTCCCAAACGACATCCCATAGCTGAAAGGATTTTAATCTGGGTCTCTTGAAAATTGGAATGCAGATGCCCCCAGACATCCCAATATTCCGGCTCAATCCCTTTCAGGGCAGCCAGTCGGCTAAGCCATTTTTGATATTCTTCACGATCACTCATTGAAAATGAACAGCGAACGTATTCCCCGTCACGTCCATGGCGTGACTGCGTAAGCAGTAGGTCCCGTATTCATCGGGATTGGCGAGCGAACTTCAAAAATACCCATTTACCTTGCCTAGGATCCCGCCCTGCAGGACTGCACCTTGTTGCAGGGAGTTTCAGTTCGGATTATTTTCCCGTCATCACTTATTCGGACATTGAATGGATGACCGTTTTTTTGGGTAAGGCTTTTGAGCAACAGGATCCCTTCTTTATAACTATCCGGTTCAGGGATTCCCCCGTTGATTAACTTGATAGGAATCAACCGGCCCTCCAATAATTCTCCGTTTTCCAGGTCCAGCTTGACGTTTAAGATGACGCCGACTCCATTAGGGCCTTTCAGGTTAAACAGGCCATAGGTTAAAAAATTCCCCAGACTGTAGGCGATTAATTTCCCTTTATAAACCTCCACGGCCCTGACAACATGAGGACCATGGCCCAAGACCAAGTCTGCACCGGCATCAATAACCGACCGGGAAAAAAGTATCGCGTTGCCCCGATCTTCCTCCAGAAAAATCTCATTCTCATTGACGACCTGGAGGGCGTTTATCCCTTCGGCTCCCCCATGAAAGGAAACGATCACCAGGTCATGGGCTTCCTTTAATTTACCGACTATTTCTTTGGCCTGGCTAATGTCCAACATGGAAAAAGAATAGGGGGATGAAAGAAATGAAAATCCCACCAGGGCTATTTCCCTCCCTTTAACCGAAAATTCAGCTATGGCTTTTCCTCCTAAAGGTTTTATCTTTAAAAAGTCTAAAACCTCCAGGGTGCTTTTCAGGCCCTCCATTCCAAAATCGAAGGTATGGTTGTTGGCAATATTCAATACCGTAAACCCGGCCTGTTTCAGATATTGACCGTAACGGACCGGCGTTTTGAACTCAAAACACCAGGGGCTATTACTTTCCCAGCATTTGCCCAAGTCATCTTGGTCAAAAAGAGGACCTTCCAAATTTCCAAAAGTAATATCTCCACCCCTTAGACTCGGATTGATATCCTGAAACAAATTCTGGCCATCGTCCGGTGGCAGTATCCCTCTGGACCCGGTCGATCCCATCATAATGTCTCCCACGGCCACAACGGATAAATAATCACCGGGATAGGTCTTTTGACCAATAACTCCTGAAATCAGGACAGAGAAAATTAGGAAAAAGGTCTTGTTGAATTTAAGCATTCTTTCTCGCACCAAGTAACTTGAAAATAAGTCTCCGAACACCTAACGACGAAAGCTGTTTTCTTATTAAGTATACTACAGAATCCGTTATTTGTAAAAATACTTGTTTCCCCTCGTTCCCTGCTCTTTTGCTTCCATTACGGAATCCTTGACAATGAACTCATAAAATTATAAAAATAAAGGATTGATAATCTCGAAAAAAGTCGAAAATGTCCCATATTGGTCATCCCATTTTCGTTATTCCGGCGAAGGTCGCAATCAAGAATTATCAATTAATTTAAATGGGTTGTATCATTGTTTCCACTGGAGTGATTATCTTTTACGGGGTTATCAAGCATTAAATGTTAAGAACTGGTTTCTAAATTGAATTCATTTAATAAGCCCACCCTTAGGAATCTGATCCTTTTCTTGAGTTCCGGGACCTACCTGGGTTATCTCCCTTTGGCTTCGGGCACCTTTGGAACCCTTTGGGGTCTGCCCATATTCTATTGGCTTTCGACCCAACGGCTTTGGACACAAATTTTAATTATCCTTGGGTCCATCTTTCTTGCCGTCTTATTGGCCGGAAATGCCGAAAAAATTTGGGGTGAAAAAGATCCCTCCAAGGTGGTCATTGATGAAATAGTCGGATATATGACAGCAATAGTCGGGCTTTCTTTTTCCTGGAACACAGCCCTGTTAGGGTTCTTAATTTTCAGGGTCATGGATATCCTTAAACCCTATCCCATTCGAAAAATCGACCAAAATCTGCCCGGAGGTTGGGGAATCGTCCTGGATGATGTGCTGGCTGGAGTATATAGTCAGGTCATCCTTCGGATATTGGTCTATTTTCAGGTGATTTGAACTGGTAACGGACATACTAACCAAACATATTTGAATTTTTTCTGTTGCGAGTTACGGGCCTGCGGGCAGGCAGGGAGTTACGAGTTTTTTGAGAAAGGGTTACGAGTTCAAAACCCGCAACCCGTAACAATAATTTAAGTTAGAGTTAAATTCTCAGATCATATAGTCAAAGAATCTAAAACTATGCCGTTAAAAATCGAAATCATTGGCATAGGCAACGAACTCATTACCGGCAGGGTTCTGGATCAAAATGCCGGTTATGCCGCTGCCAGATTGCATTCCTTTGGATTTGAGGTCAGCCGGATCATCTTGATCGGGGATCAGCCCAAAATAATCCGTTCCGCCCTGAAACAGGCTGAAAGGAGGGCCGATGCCATACTGGTGACCGGCGGTTTAGGCGGAACCCTGGATGACATCACCGTTGAAGTGGTCAGCCGGGTCTTCCACCGCCCACTGATTCTCCATGAGGGACTTCAAGGTCAAATTAGACGATCATTGTCCAGAAGAGCAATCCCCTGGAATCCTATTTTTGAGAAGATCGCTTGGTTACCTAAAGGGGTGGAGCTTTTTCACCCCAGACCCAAGGCCTGTGGTTTTCTGATGAATGAAAAGGGAAAACCCTTTTTTTTCTTGCCCGGAGTCCCGGCCGAGATGAAAAGATATGTTGATCGTCAGATTATTCCTTACTTACTACAGCACTACACGGGACAGGAGGTCATTCGTCAAAGGATTTACAATATATTTGGACTGTTAGAGCCGGAGATCAATGAGAAGCTAAAAGACTTGGAAAAACAGTTTGAATCCATCCAGCTTGGGTTTTATCCCAATTTTCCGGAGAACCGCCTGACTGTTTCGGTTCGATCGGAAAAAGCCCGTTGGGCCGACCGTCTGCTGGATTCCATCGAAAAGGTGGTGGTAGAACGGTTATCCGGGTATATCATTTCAACGAATGAGCAAACCTTGGAAGAAGTCATCGGGGAATTGTTACGGCAAAAAAGGAGGTCTCTTTCCGTTGCCGAATCCTGCACCGGTGGATTGATCGGCCATCGAATCACGAGTGTTCCGGGGAGTTCCGAGTATTTTGATCGAGGAGTGACTGTTTACAGCAACCGTGCCAAAACGGAACTGCTGGACATTCCCAAAAGGGTCTTATCCTATTACGGAGCGGTCAGTGAAAAAACAGCCGTCTTAATGGCTGAAAGGATTCGAACACAAAGTGGATCGGATTTGGGCCTAGCCGTCACCGGCATCGCCGGGCCGGGGGGAGGAACCCCAGAAAAACCGGTTGGAACGGTCTGGATCGCCCTGTCCTCTTTCCAAGGAAACAAAGCAGGTCATTTTCTTTTCAGGGGCAGTAGGAATCAGATCAAGATCCTGACCGCCCACACCGCCCTGAATTGGGTCAGGAGTTATCTCCTCAATGATTCGTTCCTTTTTAGCAATTGATCTGCCCGAACGTCAAAAAGAGGTCGTTGCCGATTATATTCAGGAGTTAAGGGGGGTTCCTTCAAAGATAAAATGGGTTTCTCCCCATCAGACTCATTTGACCTTGAAGTTTTTTGGTTCCATAACGCCAGAAACGGTTGAAAAGATTTCTCAGACCCTTTCTCCGGTCATATCCGATTACCTTCGGTTTCATCTGACCTTGAAGGGTTTAAGTGCTTTTCCTAACCTGTTCAGACCCCGAGTGATCTGGATAGGTCTTGAAGGGGAAATCGAAAATCTTCAGGGGTTACACCGAACCATTGAATTGGCCCTGGTTCCCTTGGGAATCCCCAAAGACGACCGGGTGTTCCAGGGCCATTTGACCTTGGGAAGAAACAAAGATACTCAAATAAACGAACCGCTTTACCGCGGGTTGTCCGAAGGATTGGAAAAAGAGACCGCCCCTTTTGTGGTGGAAGAGCTGATCCTTTTTAGAAGTGATTTAAAACCGAGCGGACCGGTTTATACTAAACTGGAGGTTTTTCCTCTAAAAAAAGAGTAAGGGAAATAAGGCCTGAAACTGGGATACCGGATATCGGATAAAAATTATTTTCCCCGTCATCCGATGTCCGACCGCTGGCATTCAATATAAGGAAGTGAACCCAAACCACCAAACCTAAAGGGAGGCGACATGAAGACAGATTTAAAACCAAATAGTGAAAAAGGCAGGGCGGTAGAAATGGCCATGAGTCAAATTGAAAAACAGTTTGGAAAAGGCTCCATTATGCGCCTGGGAGCAGAGGCCTTGGCTGCCGATATCCCTTTTATCCCCACGGGGTCCCTCTCCCTTGACATCGCCACCGGCATCGGAGGGATCCCACGGGGTCGGATCACTGAAATCTATGGTCCGGAATCTTCCGGGAAGACTACCCTGGCCCTGCACATCATTGCCGAAGCCCAGAAAAAAGGAGGAATGGCCGCTTTTATTGATGCCGAACATGCCTTGGATATCATCTATGCCAATAAGTTAGGAGTCAACTGTGATGACCTGCTGGTCTCTCAACCCGATAACGGGGAACAGGCCCTGGAGATAGCTGAAATCCTGGTTCGCAGCGGTGCCATGGATATCGTGGTGGTCGATTCGGTGGCCGCTTTAGTCCCCCGGGCGGAAATCGAGGGGGAAATGGGAGATGCCCATATGGGACTCCAGGCCCGTCTCATGTCGCAAGCGTTAAGAAAGTTGACCGGGACCATCAGTAAAACCCATACCTCCTTGGTATTTATCAACCAGATTCGGATGAAAATCGGGGTTATGTTCGGGAATCCGGAAACCACTACCGGGGGAAATGCCTTAAAGTTTTATGCTTCCCTGCGCCTGGATATTCGGAAAACCGGTACCTTAAAAGATGGGCAGGAAATAATCGGTACTCGAACCAAGGTCAAGGTGGTCAAAAACAAGATTGCCCCGCCCTTCAAAGAGGCCGAATTCGATATCCTTTATGGAGAAGGAATCTCTAAGGAAGGAGATATCCTGGACCTCGGAGTGGCCCATGATATTGTTGAAAAAAGCGGTACCTGGTATTCATTCGGCGGCAATCGAATCGGTCAGGGTCGGGATAATGCCCGAACCTACCTGAAGGATCATCCGGAGGCTTTAACCGAGATCGAGACCAAGGTCAAACAGACTTATGGCCTCATTAAAGAATCGGTCCAGTAAGAAAACAAAGGAGTCAAGGCGGTCAGGAAGGGTTCAAGGTTCAAGGAAAAACCGGATACCTTATACCCTGTTATCGGTGGATGAAAAATCTAACGGCCCTGGCAGGTGGATTAAAGGTTTGTCCCCTTGCCTATTGCCTAATTTTTTTAGAAAGGATACGCGTTGAAAACCGGGAAAGAAATACGCCAGGCCTTCTTGAATTACTTCAGGGATCACGGACATGAGGTGATTAAGAGTGCTTCTTTAATCCCGCGAGACGACCCAACCTTGCTTTTCACCAATGCCGGCATGGTCCCTTTTAAAAGGGTATTTCTTGGGGAAGAAAAGAAGGACTACCTCCGGGCGGCTTCCAGCCAGAAATGTGTCCGGGCCGGCGGAAAACATAATGACCTGGAAAATGTAGGCCGAACCACCCGTCACCACACCTTTTTTGAAATGTTGGGTAATTTTTCTTTTGGGGATTACTTTAAAACCGAGGCCATCCGCATGGCCTGGGACCTGTTGATTAAAGTCTACGATCTGCCGTCGGATCGGCTATATGCCTCGGTTTATCAAAAAGATGAAGAAGCCTATCAAATATGGCATCAGGAGATCGGCCTGCCGATCGAAAAGATCGTCCGTTTGGGAGAGAAAGATAACTTCTGGTCCATGGGGGATACCGGTCCATGCGGGCCATGCTCGGAGATCCTGATCGACCAGGGGTCTGAGCTGGGTTGTGGACGGCCGGACTGCGCCCCGGGATGCGATTGTGACCGCTACCTCGAAATTTGGAATCTGGTTTTTATGCAGTACAATCGGGACTCGAACGGTCTTCTAACCCCGTTACCCAAACCGAGTATTGATACCGGTATGGGACTGGAGCGAATTACTGCGGTTATCCAAAAGGTCCCCAATAATTTTCTGACTGACCTGTTCCGAGATATCATCTCGGCCGTTAAAGACCTCTCCGGCATACCTATGGGACAAAAAGAAGAAACCGATATCGCTATCAAGGTTATCTCCGATCACAGTCGCGCCTTGGCGTTTTTGCTGGCCGATGGGGCCATTCCTTCCAATGACGGACGTGGCTATGTAGTCCGGCGGATATTACGCAGAGCAGCCCGTTTCGGAAAAGTACTGGGGATCGACAAACCCTTTTTATATCGTTTGACACAGGTCGTTGCCGAGGTGATGGCCGATCATTTTCCCGAAGTCCAGGAACACAGGGCTTTCACTTCCCAGGTTATTCAAAAAGAAGAAGAGCGATTCCTGGAAACCTTGGATTTTGGGTTAAAACTCCTTAATGAAGAGATAGACCTGTTACGTCAAAAAGGAGGACAAGCCCTTCCGGGTTCCCTGATTTTTAAGTTATATGATACCTATGGATTCCCTTTGGATATTATCCAGGACGTAATCCGGGATCAAAATCTAAAGATAGACCAGGAAGGCTTCCAACTCCATATGGACCGACAGCGGGAAATGTCCCGTCAAGCCTGGAAAGGGAGCGGAGATCGGGAGATTCAAGAGGGATATAAGGCCTTAATGGCCCGGGAACTGAAAAGCGAGTTCGTCGGCTATGACACCCTGGAAATACAATCTCATATTTTGGCCCTTCTCCAAGGAGGACAGGAAGTAAACCAAGCCGGCAGTCCTCAGGAGATAGAATTAATAACAGCCGAAACCCCTTTTTATGCTGAATCCGGGGGACAGGCCGGGGATCAGGGGATCATCACTTCCCAGCAGGGTCGGTTATTGGTGGAAGAGACCGTTTCCCTGCCGAACGGATTAATCCTCCATCGGGGCCGTCTGCAGCAAGGGACCTTGTCGGTCGGCGACCGGGTCTTCCTTTCTGTTTCCATAGACCGGAGAAATCCTACAGCCCATAACCATACAGCCACCCACCTGCTCCACAGGGCTTTACGCCTCATATTGGGTGAACAGGTCAAACAGGCCGGATCGCTGGTGACCCCCCAGAGACTACGATTTGACTTCTCCCATTATTCGGCCTTGTCTCTGAAAGAACTGCAGACCGTGGAACGTCTGGTTAACGAACAAATCCAGCAAAACCTGCCGGTGAATACCACGATTATGGAGTTTGAAGAGGCCAAAGCGACCGGAGCCATTGCCCTTTTTGAAGAACGGTATGGCGACCGGGTTCGTCTGGTTAAAATCGGCGATTTCAGCCAGGAATTATGCGGAGGAACCCATACCTCGCAAACCGGGAATCTTGGGCTTTTTAAGATCTTGTCGGAAGGGAGTGTCGCTGCCGGGGTAAGACGTATTGAGGCAGTTACCGGGAAGGAAGCCTTGCAAACCGTTCATTGGGAAGAGGACCGTCTGAAGGCCCTTGGAGAATTGTTAAAAGCGGGTCCGGAAGATTTGGTCCCCCGCATTGAAAAACTTTTGGCCCAGCAAAAAGAACTTGAACGGACCATTGCCCGGTTAAACCAATCCCTTCTTACCGGAGGAGGAGTGGAAAAAATGCTGAAAGGCATGCGGGTTATTAATGGGACTAAGGTCCTTTCCAGCCCTGCTCCAACCGCCGAGGCCAAAGAGCTCAGGGACCTGGCCGATTCCTTACGGGACCGTCTGGAATCAGGGATTGTAATCTTGGGCGGTGCTAAAGAAGAAAAGGTTCTCCTGGTGACCGTGGTTTCCAAAGATCTGACCCGCAAATTTAATGCCGGTAAGATCATTAAACGCCTGGCCAAGGCCTTGGGGGGTGATGGCGGTGGCCGGCCCGACATGGCCCAAGCCGGCGGAAACCGTCCCGATTTGCTGGAATCGACCCTAGCCGGGGTGTATGAGTGGATCGGACAGGAAGAAAAATAACGGAGTAATTGGGATAGTGGAAGAATAGAGATTATCTATTCACTCCTCGAATACTCCATTACGCCAATGCTTCAATCTATTTTATCTTTCTCAACTGTTTCGGCTTCCGTTTTTCAGGCTTTGATAGATGCGATCGGAAAGATAACGAATGGCGGCACTCTTTCTCCTGCCCCACCCTCCATCGGAGGGAGGATTTTTATTTTCAATGATAATGGAAAGGGCATAATCGTTACAGCCATTGAGGCTTTTCTGGTATACAATACCGCAATCGCCGTTCAAACCCCGGACATAACCGGTTTTGTCCGCTACGACAACACCATCCTGTTTGATCTGGTGTGTTCTAATCCGGTCGTGAATACTTTTAAGCAGGATGTCATTCATTTTTTGGGAGTATTGGGGACTTATCAGTTTTTGTTCATAAAGCAGTCGAAAAAAAAGGGTGGTGTCGTTGGCTGAAGTTTGATTGGCATACGTTTTCCCTCCATCGGGAATAAGCTCCCGGAGACGAGTACCGGGAAAACCCATTTTAGCCATCAGGGCATTAATACCGATTATACCTTGAAGGTCATCACCCTTACCCAGGTGACGGATTAGGGCGTTGGTGGCTTCATTATCACTTACGGCGATCATCCGATTGATCTGGTGTTCTATTTCCGGGGTTTCCTGGAACTCACGTCTGGCAATTGAATCATAAACCGCCAACATGACAAAAGGTTTGATCAGACTGGCCGCATTTCGAATAACATTTCCATTAATGTCCACCAGCATTTTTTTATCATTGAGGTCGTAGACCTGGAGGGATATCTGATCACCCGGCAAAAGATGTCCAATCGCCTTGAGATGAAGGATCTCATTCTCGACAAAACTTTGAATGGAACTTCCTGCCGTTAAAGTCGACGGCCGGATATGATTTTCAAAAGGGCGGCCTTTTATAACCAGGGCTTTCCCCCGTTTGCGGAGAGAAGGGGTCTTTTTCTTGATGGAAGCGGACTTTTTTTTCTTTTTCTTAATCTTTTTCGCTTCACTGGAATGCTTTGGTTTCTTTTTTTGAGTCCTTTTCTGTAAGGTCTTTTTGGTTTTTACCCTGGTCCCTTCAAACTCTCCGACAGCCGGAAAGGGTTGATTCAAAAAAAATACCAGGGTCAGGATCAAAGATATAATGAAATTTTTCGTAAAAAGTGCCATAATTATAGTAATGTATGAAATTTGTGGTTTTCTTGTCAAGGAATAAAGGCCATTGTCCTGCTAACTAATTATAATTTATTGTAAATTATTTTCATTGGGTGAATTATGTCCTCAGAGTATTTTTCCGGATCGGGTTCCTGGGTTGAAATAAATCTCTCCCGTTTAAGGGAAAACTATCAATTCCTGAAGGGAAAAATTAACCCTTCTACCAAAATCATGCCTGTTGTCAAAGCCGACGCCTATGGCCATGGCTTGGTTCCCATTGCCAAGGAATTGACCCGTCTTGGAGCTCCCGCCCTAGGGGTAGGTTCTATAGAAGAGGGAATCACGATCCGGAAAAAGATCAGCCCCAAGATCCCGGTAGTCCTTTTGTTGGGTCTTCTCCCCGAAGAAATCCCGGCCTGTCTCCATTACCGACTGACCCCGGTCCTATATTCAATGGAAACGGCCCTTAGGCTTAACCGGGCTGCACGACTTAAAAAAACCCGTATTACGGTTCACTTAAAAATTGATACCGGAATGGGTCGTTTGGGAGTACCCTGGCTTGAATTCAGGGAGTTCTTGACAAAAATGGCGGCCTTGAAGGGCCTTCAGGTGATCGGTCTAACCTCCCACTTCGGCCAGGCCGATGAGAAAGGCAAACCCTATAATCAACTCCAGTGGAAACGGTTCACTGAGGCTCTGGATCTGGCCCGACAGGCCGGATGGACGTTGACTGAAAATCATATGGCCAACAGCGCCGCTTTGCTCAATTACCGGCAAAGCCATCTCCATTATGTCCGACCCGGGATCCTGCTTTATGGCTGCCACCCAAACTCCTCTTTTAGCCATAACCGTTCAATTAAAGTAAAGCCGGCTATGACCCTAAAAAGCCGCATTTTACAGATCAAGAAGATGCCCGCCGGGGTGGAAATCAGTTACGGAGGCACCTATATAACAAAGCGTCCCGAAACCATCGCCCTCATTTCAATCGGTTACGCCAATGGGTACCCCAGAATCATTTCCAACCGGGGAGAAGTGTTGATTAGGGGCAAACGGCTTCCAATCATCGGCCGGGTCTGTATGAATTTGATAGTGGTTAGGATTGAACCGATCCTAAATTGTCAGATAGGGGAAGAAGTCGTCCTTATGGGGAGTCAAGGACAAGAGATCATCACCCCTGCTGAACTGGCCCAAAAGGCTGAAACCATCCCCTATGAACTTTTTTGTCTTTTGGGTCGGCTGAACCCGCGAAAATATTTAGACGATTGACTTAAAATCAAAAAAAGTTTAAAAAAAAGGATTGATTTAAGGAGAATCCATGTCGCCAGTTCCGGAAGAAAAAACCATTTGTGTCGTCTGTGCCTGGAGGGAAACTTGTCAAAAAAAATATTCTTTTTCCTCTTCCGGGGTAATGAAATGCCCGGATTATACGCGGGATTTGAAACTGCCGACCAACAACGATAAAACGAGAGAGAAAAAAACATAACGTGCGCGATCAACTGATACAACTGATGCAGGAAGCGATTCATGTAACTCAAAAACCTTTATCGAAAAACCTGCAGGATATCCCTATTGTTTTGACGGTTCCGAAAAATGAATCCTATGGGGACTATGCCACCAATCTGGCCATGAACCTGTCCAAAACTTTGAAGCAGTCCCCCATGAAGATCGCCGAATCTTTGGTCCGGAACTTTCCGACCGACCTTAATTGGCTGGAAAAAATAGAAGTGGTCAAACCGGGTTTTATTAATTTTTTTTTGAAAGATAAAGCCCTTCAGGACATACTCCCGGTCATAATCACCCAAAAGGAGGCCTTTGGCCAAAACCAACGGGGAAAGGGGGGGGAAATACTGTTAGAATTTGTCAGTGCCAATCCCACGGGCCCTTTACATATAGGACATGGCCGGGGTGCCGCCCTGGGAGGGGCCTTGACCAATCTGTTAAAGGCCACAGGGTACCAAGTGACCACCGAATACTATCTAAACGATTTAGGGACCCAGATGGAAACTTTGGGGCGTTCCATTCAGGCCCGATTCAGAGAACTTCAAGGTGAGGTTGATCTTTTCCCGGAAAATGGATATAAAGGAGAATATATAAAAAATATTGCTGCAGATATTCTGCAGGAGAATTCAACAGAAGCATTTGCCGAGTCTTCCCTTGATGTGTCTTTTTTTTCCCGATATGGACGCCAGGCCATCCTGAAGGACATTCAAGAAGACCTGGAAACCTTTGGAATCCGGTTTGATCATTGGTTCAGCGAAGAAAGCCTTGTTCGTCAAGGTCTGGTGGAAAACCTGATTCAGGCCATGGAAGACAAGGGACTTATTTACCGGAAAGAAGGGGCACTATGGTTCAAGAGCAGCACCTTCGGAGACGAGAAAGACCGGGTAGTCGTTCGGGCCAACGGGGCCTTGACCTATTTCGCCTCGGACATGGCTTATCACCTTCAAAAAGTCAATCGGGGTTACCAACGATTGATTGATATCTGGGGGGCCGACCATCATGGGTATGTCCAACGGTTGAAAGCGGCATTGCAGAGTTTGGGCCATGATCCGAAGGCCTTAACCGTCATCCTGGTTCAATTGGTAACCTTGATCCGGGAAGGCAAACCGGTGGCCATGTCCACCCGAGCTGGTGAGTTCATCACCTTAAGAGAAGTCCTGGACGAAGTGGGGAAAGATGCAGCCCGTTATATCTTTCTGACCCGCCGGTCGGACAGTCCTTTAGATTTTGATTTGGATTTGGCAAAAAAACAGAGTAACGAAAATCCGGTCTATTATGTTCAATATGCCCATGCCCGGGTTTGCAGTGTCCTGGACGTGGCTCGATCCCAGGGTTTTGAGATAGAATCTCTGGATTTAACAACCGTCCATCGCTTGAACTCGCCTGAAGAGAGGAGACTCTGCAAACATCTTTCCGAATATCCGGAAGAGGTCAATCAGGCAGCCATGAAGTTGGAACCTCACCGTATCACTTTTTACTTGGGGGAACTGGCAGCTCAGTTTCATTATTATTATAACCACCACCGGATTATTCAGGCGGACCGGGAATTAAGCGATTCCCGGTTGATCCTCTCTCTGGCGGTAGGAACGGTCATCAAAAATGCTTTGAATTTATTGGGAGTCTCAGCTCCGGAAAAAATGGTCAGGGAATGAAACCCAAACCTTATAATCGAAAAAAACGGTTTTTTGTCGAATTAAGCCGGTCCCAGTTGGTTTTCGGTATTGCCGGAGCCCTTTTTATCCTGTCCTGGATTTTTATCTTGGGAATCTTTGTGGGTCGTGGATACGTCTCCGACGCCATAAGCCGGACCTTTACTGAAAAAATCCAAAAACTTCAAGAGGAGAAAAAAGCCCTTTTGGATAAATATCTGGCCCAAGAAAAAAAACCCGATATTCCTCAAGAAGAGATACTTAATCCTAAACTCGATTTACAAAAGATGCTGGCCAAAAAAGAGACATCAAATACCCTGCAAGTTTCTCCTCAGCCGACGCCAAAACCATCCCTCTTGGAGAAAAAAAACGGTTTAACTGGCCAACCCGATTCGGTTGAAACAAAACAAGACACCCAAGAACCTCCAATACAAGTCAAGGGTCCCAAAGGACCACAGGAATCCCTGAGCGAGTCCGGCAGTTTTATGGTTCAAATCGGATCGTATCGTGAAGAAGTCACGGCCCAATCCGGGGTAAAACGATTATCAGAAAAGGGGTACCAAGCCCATTTAAGGATGAAAGATATCCCTCAAAAAGGGGGGAAATGGTTTCGAATTCAAATTGGCCCCTTTAAAAGCAAACTCGAGGCTGAAAAAACGGTTAAAAAGTTAGAGCATGACGGTTTCCAAGCTGTGGTGCTGGAAAATAATTTTTAATCAAAGAATCCAGAATCCAGGAGTCAGGAGTTATTTAAAAGACGATAAAAATTATAATTAGTAAGTTTTTCTTTATTCTGGATTCGGAATTCTTATCGCTGGATTCCAAAGGCACCAAATTATGATCCGCAAAGCCACCATGAGGGATGTCAAACCAATCCAAAAACTGTTGGAGCATTATGCCCAAAAGGAATTGCTCCTTCCTCGCTCTCTCAGTGAACTATACGGCTATCTCAGGGATTATTATGTTTTTATTCCTGACGGAGGCGAAGAACTTTGCGGCGTTTGCGCCCTGCACCTATGTTGGGAAGATTTGGCTGAAATCAAGTCCCTGGCCGTAGAAGAGGCCTATGCCAAACAGGGAATCGGCACACAGCTGGTGGAAGCCTGTTTATCTGAAGCCATTACTTTAGGTCTATATAAAATATTTGCCCTAACTTACCGGGTGGATTTTTTTATACGACTCGGTTTTAAAGAAGTTGATAAAAATCTTCTGCCTCATAAAATCTGGTCCGATTGTTTAAAATGCGTCAAATTTCCGGAGTGCGATGAAGTGGCCGTACTGTTGGAGGTATAAACGTCGAAGGTTTAAAGGGACCAATAAAGACAAGAAGGGATTCAAGTATATTTTAATTAAGGGTCAATGGTTACGGGTTACGGATTTTCCTCGAACCTTACACCTTTTCCCAGAGACTTTCGAGTCCCCCAATTGTTTCCAAGTCTTTTGAGGATGATCCAAGAAAGGAATTATGTTCGGCAATTTAATTAAAAAAGTTGTCGGGACCAAGAACGACCGGGAACTGGGTCGTTTGGCTCCCCTCGTGGATCGCATAAATGACCTGGAAAGGGAAATGCGAACCTTGAGTGATGCCGGGCTCCAGGCCAAGACCGCTCAATTCAAGGAGGAATTGACCCAGGGGGCCTCTTTGGACGATATCCTTCCCGAGGCCTTTGCCGTGGTCCGGGAGGCCTCTGTTCGAGTTTTGGGTCTGCGTCCTTTTGATGTGCAAGTCATTGGAGGCATCGTTCTTCACGAAGGCAAAATCGCCGAAATGAAGACCGGTGAAGGAAAGACCCTGGCCGCCACCCTCCCGGTTTATCTGAATGCCTTAACCGGGGAAGGTGTTCATGTAGTGACCGTCAATGATTATCTGGCCAAGCGTGACAGCGAATGGATGGGAGGGATTTATCGATTTTTAGGTCTTTCCGTAGGGGTCATTGTTCATGATTTGGATAAAGAAGGACGGCGGTCGGCCTATGGCGCGGATGTGACCTATGGGACCAACAATGAATTCGGATTCGATTATCTCCGGGATAATATGGAGTTCTCCCTTTCCAATTATGTCCAACGACCCTTTAACTACGCTATCGTGGACGAAGTAGACAGTATCCTGATTGATGAGGCCCGCACCCCGTTGATTATTTCCGGATCGGCGGAAAAATCCACCCGCATGTACCATGACATCAACCAGATCATCCCCCGTCTGCACAAAGACAAGGATTATACCATCGAAGAAAAAACCCGGACCGTCGTCTTGACCGAATCCGGAACCGCCCATGCCGAAAAGTTATTAAAGGTGGACAACCTCTATGATCCTCGTTATATGCTCATGGTCCATCACATTAATCAGGCCCTTAAGGCCCATACCCTGTTCAAAAGAGACGTGGACTATATCGTCAAGGAAGGCGAGGTCATTATTGTCGATGAATTCACCGGCCGACTGATGCCGGGCCGTCGGTACAGCGAGGGTCTCCATCAGGCCCTGGAAGCCAAAGAGGGTGTTCGTGTCGAAAGTGAAAACCAAACCCTGGCCACCATTACCTTTCAGAATTATTTTCGCATGTATAAAAAATTAAGCGGTATGACCGGAACGGCCGATACCGAGGCCCCGGAATTCAAAAAGATTTACAAGCTGGATGTGGTCGTTATCCCTACTCATAAAAAGATGATCCGGGAGGATTATCCCGATGTTATTTATCGCAATGAAGCAGAGAAGTTTCAGGCCATCATTGAAGAAATCAAACGATTACATACCAAAGGCCAGCCGGTCCTGGTGGGAACGATCTCTATTGAAAAATCGGAGCGATTGGCCAAAATGCTTTCCCGGGATGGGATCAAACACTCGGTTCTGAATGCCAAAAACCATAGATTGGAGGCTGAAATCGTAGCCTCGGCCGGTCAAAAAGGGGTGGTCACCATCTCCACCAATATGGCCGGACGGGGAACCGACATTGTCCTTGGGGAGGGGGTGACCGACTTAGGGGGTCTGCATATCCTGGGCACGGAACGTCATGAATCCCGACGAATCGATAACCAGCTCCGGGGCCGATCAGGACGGCAAGGAGACCAGGGCAGTTCCCGTTTCTATCTGTCCCTTGAGGACGACCTGCTGCGGATCTTCGGCTCTGACCGTATCGCCGGCCTTATGGGAAAGATGGGCATGGAAGAAGGGGAACCCATCGAACATTCCCTGATTTCCAAAGCGATCGAAAATGCTCAACGCCGAGTGGAAGGACACAATTTTGAAATCAGGAAACACCTCATCGAGTATGATGACGTCATGAATCAACAAAGAGAGGTGATATACGGTCAGAGACGCACGGTTTTGGAAGGCCGGGAATTGAGAGAAATGGTCAAGGAAATGACCGAAGATCTGCTGGACGCAATCGTGGGATTATTTGTAAACGACAAAATGCCCCCCGAAGAATGGGATCTGAAATCCTTATCCGACAAACTCTTTCAACAGTTTTCCATTAAGGTTTCCTTTGATGGAAACCAGTCCCTTCCGGAACCGGAGGAATTGCAAGAACAGCTCCAGGATCAAGCCTGGACGGCCTATCTAAAAAAAGTGGAGACCATCGATCCTGAGGTCATGAGCTCTCTGGAACAGATGGTCATGTTGGAGACGATTGATACGACCTGGAAAGATCATTTACTGAGTATGGATCATTTAAAGGAAGGGATTGGATTACGGGGCTATGGACAGCGCGATCCCCTGAGGGAATATCAACGGGAAGGGTACGAGCTGTTTGTGGAAATGATTGAACGGATCAAGGAACAGACCGTCGCCAATCTGTATCGTCTCCAGTTGGCCCGGGAAGAGGATCTTCAGCCCCTGGTTGAACATCAGGAAAGACCGATGTTCTTCAGCCACAATGGAGAGGAAAGCCCGGCACCGAAAAAAAGAGAAGGAAAGAAGGTAGGAAGAAATGACCCTTGTCCGTGTGGAAGCGGGAAAAAATATAAAAGGTGCTGCGGCCAGAAATAAGGGGTTTCAGGTCCCGGGTTTTTTGGCCTCGGTAACTTCAGCCGAAGTTAAAAAGGGGAATAGCCGTTCGGATCTGGGGTTGATTTTCTCTGAAGTCCCGGCCGTAGCCGCCGGTGTCTTTACCCGTAATCAAGTAAAAGCCGCCCCCGTTCAGATTGACCTGAAAAGAATTGTTCAACAAGAAGGACGGGCGGTATTGGTTAATAGCGGCAATGCCAATGCCTGTACCGGTTCGGGCGGTCTTAGCGATGCCCGAAAGTTGTCCCGACAGATCTCTCAGGCTTTATCCATCCCGGATTCGCAGGTTTTTCTGGCCTCAACCGGGGTGATCGGCCAACGATTGCCGATGAGCCGGATGATTAAGGCCGTTCCTTCTCTGATTCAATCATTGTCGCCTTATGGGCTGCCGCTGGTTGCCGAAGCTATGATGACCACAGACACCTTTCCTAAAATAGTATCCAAAGAAATGAACATCGGAAAGCAAAAGGTCCATTTGGTTGGCTTAGCCAAAGGCGCCGGCATGATGCATCCAAATATGGCCACCATGCTCTGTTTGGTATTGACCGATCTGGCTGTCTCCCCTGCCCTTCTGGATCGGCTTTTAAGAAAAGCAACCGACCAATCCTTTCACCGGATTACCGTGGATGGGGATACCAGCACCAATGACCTGGTCCTGGTTCTGGCCAATGGCCTGGCCGGCAATGCGGTTCTGGATACTCCCCAAACAACCGGAGCGCGAATTTTTTCCAGAGCCCTGGATCAAATTCTTTTGAAACTGGCCAGGATGATCGTTCAGGACGGCGAAGGGGCCACCAAAGAAGTGATCATCCGGATCGAAGGAACCCGTACTGAAGAAGAGGCGCGAACTTTGGCCATGACCGTGGCCCTTTCTCCTTTGGTCAAAACAGCCCTTTTTGGGGAAGACGCCAATTGGGGAAGGATCCTAGCCGCCCTAGGCAGATCCGGTGTTCCATTCCATCCGGAGCATGTGGACATCCACTTTAACAACATTCAGATCGTCAAGAATGGGGTCAGCAAAGGTCCCAAGGCAGAGACCCGGGCAGGATTGGTTTTAAAAAAACCGACCCTGACCATCCGAATTGATATGCATCAAGGAACCTTTAAAACTAAAGTCTATACCTGCGATCTTTCCCTGGATTATGTCCGCATCAACGCCGACTACCGAACTTAAACACAGTTACAGGTTGCGGGTTAGGGGTTATTGTAAACGATATTTTATCAAATAACCTCTTAACTCTCAACCCGCAACATATCTTTATGAACACAAAAAACCTCCAAAAACTCATTCGCACCGCCCGTGGGGAAATTCCTGCCGACCTGGTCCTAAAGGGGGGGAGGGTGGTCAATGTCTTTTCCTGTGAAATCCAGGAAGCCGATGTGGCGGTTTGTGAAGGCCAAATCGTGGGGCTGGGTTCCTACCAGGGCAGGGAGATTATCGACTGTCGTCACCGCTTCATTTGCCCCGGCTTCATCGACGGACATCTTCACATAGAAAGTACCTTGCTAACACCGGCCAACCTGGCTCCTGTGCTTCTGCCCCTTGGAACAACCACTCTGATCGCCGATCCTCATGAAATAGCCAATGTCCTTGGTTTGGCCGGCGTTGAGTTTATGTTAGAAAACAGCGCCAGGCTCCCGTTGGAAATCTATTTCATGGCCCCGTCCTGTGTCCCGGCCACCCATTTGGAAACTTCAGGGGCGATTTTGGCCGAGAAAGATTTACGGCCCCTTCTCCGCAACCCCAGAGTCCTGGGTTTGGCCGAGATGATGAATTTCCCGGGAGTGCTCTTGAAGGATCAAGAGGTGCTAAAAAAAATTACTTCTTTCCAAAATAAAATCAAAGACGGACACGCCCCGCTTTTATCAGGGAAAGATCTCTGCGCTTATCTAAGTGCCGGGATCAAGTCCGACCATGAATGTACGCAATTATCGGAAGCCCGGGAAAAACTGGCCCTTGGTATGGTGGTCATGATCCGGCAAGGAACTCAGGCCAAAAATTTAAAAGACCTTCTGCCCGCAGTGGTCCCTGGTAATGTCCGTCGGTGCCTGCTGGTCACCGATGACCGACACCCTGAAGACTTGATTCGCGAGGGCCATCTTAATTCGGTCCTCAAACAAGCGGTTGATCTGGGATTAAATCCCATTTTGGCTATTCAAATGGTCACTATCAATGCGGCTGAGTATTTCGGTCTTCGTCAGTTAGGAGCCGTCGCCCCAGGGTATCAGGCCGACCTAACGGTCTTAAAATCACTTTCCTCGATGAAGGTTGAGGCCGTGTTTAAAAAAGGAAAGCTGGTGGCCCGGAACGGCCGGTTTCTGGGCAAGGTCCCGCACTCAGAAGGATTTAATAATATAACTGGAATGAATATCAAAAACCTTTCCTTGAAAAAATTTCAAATCCCCCTCCGGGGAGAATGGGCCAATGTTATTGGATTCGTTCCTAATCAGATTTTAACCCAAAAAATCCGTCATAAGGTTCAGGGAAAAAATGGATTGTTGCACCTTAATCCGGAGAAAGACATCGTACTCCTGGCCTGCGTGGAACGACATCAGGGGACAGGAAACGTTGGGCTGGGACTGGTCCAGGGATTCGGACTGGTTCGGGGGGCCATCGCTTCTTCAGTGGCCCACGATTCTCATAATATCGTTGTTATCGGTCGTGAACCGGAAGAGATGCTCTTGGCCGTTAAGGTCATTGAAAAAATGAAGGGCGGATTGGTGGTCGTGTTTCAAAATCAGGTGGCCGCTAAGTTGCCTTTACCCATAGCAGGATTGATGTCCGATCAATCCATCGAAGTCGTTATGGCTCAGCAGAAGGCCTTGTTTCGGGCCGTTTCACTAACCGGTTGCCCACTGAAAAATCCCTTTATGGCTTTGTCATTCTTGGCTTTGCCGGTAATTCCGGAATTAAAGATTACCGATAAAGGGTTAGTGGATGTTAACCGGTTTGAAATTATACCACTGATGGATTCGTAAAAAATTGGATTCGCTCCGCTGCAGGATCATCCTCCATCTATCAAGACTTGAGGAAAGAGGATTAAGGCAGGTGCCTTGGGCCGCAAGTGAAAAATACCTTAAACCCGGATTTTTCGGGGAACCTTTCCCCTTTTTGTATTTAAATTTAGAAAAGGAAATCAGTTGACTTCAGTTTCTCAACAACCCATCCATGATCAGGATATGGTAATTCAGACCATGTTGAAACCGGAAACCTATCCGCAACCTCCCAAAAAGATCACCCACATCCAGACCCACATCTCTCATATTTTTTTAACCGGCGGCTTGGTTTATAAGATCAAAAAATCGGTCGATTTCGGTTTTCTGGATTTTTCCACTTTGGCCAAAAGGCGCTACTTCTGTCATCAGGAGGTAAAGCTGAATCGTCGTCTGACCAAAAATATCTACCTGGGAGTCGTCAAGATAGCCTCCGTAAAGAGAAAGCCAACGATCAACGGGAAGGGACCGATTATTGAATATGCGGTCTTGATGAGGGAGATGCCCCAGGAACGGATGATGAATCGTTTGCTGGTTGAAGGTCGCGTTGGGGAAAAAGATATCCTGGCCTTGGTTCGCAAACTGGTCCCCTTTTATCAGGAAGCCCGGACCGGGAAAGGGGTCAATCCCTTTGGACGGATCGAGGTTATGGTCAAGAATACCGAAGAAAATTTTGCCCAGACTCAACCCTATGTGGGCCGATTGGTGGCCACCAGGACCTATACCCGGATTGTCAGAGGTACCAGAGATTTTCTAAATAACAACCAAGAACTTTTCAATAAACGCATCCGGGAGAGTCGTATCCGGGATTGTCATGGAGATCTCCATTCCGCCAATATCTGTTTGGATAAAAAACCCCAGATTTATGATTGTATTGAGTTCAATCACCGATTCCGCTACTCGGATATTGCATGTGATCTGGCCTTTCTGTCAATGGACCTCGATTTTCATGGACGCCTGGAACTTTCCAGGCTTTTCATGAAGGAATATGTGCGGCGCTCAAAAGATTATGATCTCCCGCGGCTTTTCAATTTTTATAAAGGTTACCGCGCTTTTGTCCGTGCCAAAATACACTCCTTTACCTCCGAGAGTCCTGAAATATCGCCCAAAGAGAAAAAATACGAAAGCCGGTTGGCGAAAAAATATTATCACCTTGCCTGCCAATATATTCAAAAAGATCGGAACCCTGAGCTATTGGTAGTCTTTGGACTTATGGGCACCGGGAAGACTTCGCTGGCCAAGGAACTGGCCAGGCAGACCGGTTGGCCCGTATTCAGCTCGGATGAAATACGAAAGGCCCTGGAGGGAATATCTCCGACGGACCGAAAATGGGAACCTTTTGAAAAAGGCCTATACTCGGAAGAGATGTCCCAAAAGACTTATTGGAAGATAAGGGATGAGGCCCAAAAACGATTAAGACAAGGTCAATCGGTTATTTTGGACGGATCGTACAAGCGGCAGGCGGAAAGGCTGGCCTTGATGAAACTGGCACAAAAAACCAAGGCCCAGATCCGATTTCTCGAATGCCGGGCCCCGATAAAAAAAATCCATCAACGATTGGATCAGCGCGGCCGGGACGACATGGCGGTTTCCGACGGCCGATGGGAAATCTTTCATCTGCAGCGCAAGGACTTCGATCCCGTAAATGATCCGGTTAAATCAAATAACTTTTTGATTAAAACCACCAGGCCTGCGGAACAAATCGTCCAAAACCTCCTAATGAAAATCCGAGCCGATGCCTAAAATAATTCCTGGGACGTCAGATCGAACCTGCCATCCGGTATCGATCATCCTTTTTATTATTCTGCTGTCCTCTGCCATTCTTATTTTTCATATCCCCGAGAAAATAACGGCGTCCCTCGGTCTGTGTTTCTTCTTTCTTCTCACCTTGAGCAATCCCAAAAACGGAATCGCCTTCCTGACCCTATCCATCCCCTTTTTTCTGGGCGCCGCTCACAATCCATATTTTTTTCTTTTTGAAATCCTGATCTACGGCACCATTATCCTTGGGTTTATTCGCTTATGGAAAGATAAAAAACCCATCGCAATCCCGTTTAAACTCCTGGTCCTCCTACTCTTCCTGGCCGCTCTGTTCAGCATCCCCATCAACGCCAAGGAATATTACTGGGAGTTTTGGGCCGCCCCGGCAAAAGATATTTGGTTTCAGTGGATGAGAGGACACGAGAAGTTCCCCCTCATCCATCTCAGGGCCTTAAGCAATCTCCTCAGCGGAATCCTGCTGTTTGTTTTGGTCTCTAACCTGTTTTCCAAAAACACCTTTTATGATTTGGAAAAAAATATTAAAGGGTTGATCTGGATGGCGGTTATGGTCTGCATAATAGGAATCCTTTTCCTTTTCAAAATTATACCATTCCAGCCAAAAACCTACTTATCGCTCTCTCTGGCCGGTACTCATGAGGGAGCCATTTCCGCTTTGGCCTTCAACCGCCAATATCTGGCCCAATATCTTCTGATACTCTTTCCTTTTATTTTTTATTTTCTACATTTAAATCGGAAAAAAATGCCCGGGATATTCCTTTATCTTTTGGTCCTCGGTCTTTTTATATTTTCCCTTTCGGCCAGTATGCAGCGGAGTATCTTTCTGGTCCTGTTCCTGGAACTCTTCTTTTTAATTGGATTCTATTCCAAATATATTTCAATTCGAAAAAAGACGGCCCATTTTTTTTTCCTGATCCCTTTTCTTTTTTTGGCCGGTATGTTCTTGCTCGATTTTCTTTTCCTCAATAAAAGATTCCTCTCCCGAATCATTTTGATTGGATTATCCGACCCGGACCAACGCCGGGTCCATCTCTGGAACACCGCCTGGAATATGTTTCAATATTCCCCCTTTTTAGGAGTGGGCCTGGGAAAATATTTTGAGTTCTTTCCTAAATTTTTTACCGATCCCCATATCGGTTGGAAAACATTCGGGCTGGTCCGTGGCGAACCCCACTCCTTTTTTTTCCAAACCCTGGCCGAACAAGGGGCCTTCGGCCTTCTACTTATCCTGACACTGGTTGGGGCCGTTATTTACCGTATAATAAAAAAGGCCAACGAAGAATCGGTGTCTGAGCAAAAAATGCTCCTGGGTGCCCTGGCGGTCTCATTGATCTGCTGGTTCCTATTGGGATTTTTCCATAATGTGGCCTATGTCCGTTCTTTGGGTGTTCTTTTCTGGGTCCTATTGGGTTGGTCGGCCGGTTTGACCCCGTCTCGGACTATTCCCGGGAAGAGAAAAAATAAATTATTTTATATCGGTCTGTTGATTTTAACAGCCGCGTTGGGGTATCAGATCAAATTGATCCACGACCGTCCGATAGATCCTTTTTTTCAAACCGGTTTCTATGATCTTGAAACCCTCCCTGGAGGTGAAAAAATCCGCTGGACCGGGAAAAGGGCCATCGAAAACATGGATATTCAGGGGGGGAAAAAAGTAATATCCATCTCGGCACCCTTACCGGGGATAACCGAGCATCCTCAGAAAGTCCGTTTTTGGGTTGGAGGAAAAATGCATGAAGTCATTTTGAGGGATACCAGATGGCAGCGGATCTCTCTTTTGGCCGAGAAACCCTATACAGGAAGGATGCTCCTCACAATAGAAACCAGCTACACCTTCAATCCCAAGAAGGCAAAGGTAAGTGAAGATGCCCGTGATCTGGGAATAATGATTCGTGAAGATTGATTTCTAATTTGAAAAGGGGTTTAGGAGGGAATATCGGGAGAGAGGTCCTGTAGTCCATGACAGAATTCATTGGCCATAACATTTAATACCCTGCTCATTCCGGGTGGGAAAACACCATGAGTACTGCTCCAGATGATTTTTAAATCGCCCACAGGCCTTTCTTCCGCTGACAAAGCAAGGTTGAAGGTCACCGTCTTGTCCGGCCCCTGAAATGCTTTATGGGCTGACCAAATAAGGGGTTTGTCGGGGTGCTCAACTAAAGATATAGCGGCTTGCTGGATCCCCAGTTCCTCAAACAATTCTCCGGCCAACTGCCACCTTCCAACAATGGTCTTTTCTTCAATAAAGGCCCGGCAGAGTAAACGGGTCCGAAAAGCCCAATATTTAGCCTTCTGAGAATCTTTCCATTTTCTTATCAGGTCCTGAACCAAACCGGAAAATTTAAAATAACCAAGGAATCTGGAACCGAGAATGATCACAACGCCCAGGAAAACCACAATATAAGCGGCAAAAGAATTCCGGGTGAAAAGTAAAAGGCCGGCTATTCCGGCCAGAAGGAAATTGACCCCATAAAGCACGAGAACGGCTTTACGGTGAGAATAGCCTCTTTCCAGCAGTTTGTGATGGATATGATCACGATCACCCTGCCCGATCGGTACCCCGCGATTCCAGCGACGCAAAATGGCATAAATCATATCAATAATAGGAAGCCCTAGAGCGATGATTGGAATTAACAGAGCGAAGGCAATGGCGCTTTTTTCAGAAGCCCACAAGGACAGCCCTCCCAGAAAAAAACCCAGAAAAAGACTGCCCGAGTCCCCCAAGAAGATGGTTGCCGGGGAGAAATTATATCGAAGAAATCCCAGAGAGGCCCCTGCTAAAGCTACCGCCAGATAAGGAACTAAGGTATAAATGGTAGGAACCGTCATAATAAAAAGAATGGTCGCAGCAAAGGTGGCGATTCCAGTTGCCAATCCATCAATACCGTCGGCCAGGTTGACAGCGTTGGTTATTCCAACCAGCCATATCACCGTAAGCGGCCCGCTTAGCCAGGATACGTCCCATTGCAAACCAAATGGATTGGATAGAAGGTGAATTCTTAACCCAAAGTGAAAGGCCACCAGACCAGCAAGGATTTCAGCTGATAGCTTGGGCCAGGGGGATAACCGGTGGATATCATCCCAGATGCCTATTCCAAAAACGATCAAACAACCCAGAGTGAGGCCAAGAAAAGGCTCCCATGAATTCCGTATTTCTCTGACCAGAAAATCTCCGGAAATGGAAAAAAATAAAAAGGGCAGCAGGGTGGCCGCAACGACAGCAATTCCGCCAAGACGTGGAGTCTCATCCTGGTGGATCTTTCTTTTCCCCGGTAAGTCCAGGATGCCGAAGCGAATCCCCAAAGCACGAATAAACGGGGTGAAACTTAAGGAGGCCACAAAGGCAATTCCAAAGAAGGCCGCGTAGATCAAGTTCATAATGTCTTTCTAATCTTCTTTTTGAATTGAAAAAGCCAACTGTTCCAAAAAACCCGAGAAGAAAAAAAACGCATTCCGCTCAGGATATGCCACCTGAGATATTGAAAATTTCTATGACTGTCCCTGCGGGCATTATGAACCACCGAGATTCTTGGATCAAGAATAATCTGATATCCAGCCAGTCTCAAGCGGCTGCAAAGGTCCACATCTTCAAAATAGAGAAAGTATCTTTCGTCAAAACCGTTCATTTCTGAAAAGACGGAACTGCGAAATAACATAAAAATACCGGCTATCCAATCTGGGGAAATAACCCTGTCTTCAATTGGATAATCCAACCTATCATGTTTTGGTTTCCAAAAATATCTTTTTAAAAGACGAGCAGGAGTTGGAAGCCGGCGGGCACTATCTTCGATCAACTTATCTGCATTGATGATCAGTGGAGCAACGGCCCCCTTTTTTTCCCCGGCAGCCAGAGAGATAAGGGGTAGAAAGGGATCTTGGATCAGTCTTAAATCGGGATTCAGTACCGCAAAAAAATCAGAAGGTTTCCTTTTAAAGGCCCTATTATGGTTGGTGGCAAATCCTCGGGGATGTTCGTTTTGAAGGATCTCCAATTTGAACTCAAAATCGGTTTTAAGAAAAGGTAATTTTCCCGGGAGATTTAAGGTTAAGAGGACTTCCAGATCAACAACAGAACAAAAGGATTGCAGGTCTTTCAGCA
The DNA here is from genome assembly GCA_001797675.1 of Deltaproteobacteria bacterium RBG_13_43_22. Lineage (GTDB taxonomy): Bacteria > Desulfobacterota > RBG-13-43-22 > RBG-13-43-22 > RBG-13-43-22 > RBG-13-43-22. The sequence continues at coordinate 88,914 of MGQB01000036.1, forward strand.
GATTATAAACAAGATTTCCATGATTATGACTGACGATCGAAATAAGAAGGGTCATGATCAGATAAACTTCTTTTTGATGACTGAGTATAATACACCCAACCCTATAGAAAGGGATCGCCAGGCCAGAAAAAAGGGGGACAGGATACCCACCGGTCGGTCTCTCCTGAAGGCAAACACAACAAAGGGCGCAGCGGAAAAAACAAATGATAGCGCCAGAAAAAAAGCCAAATATATCCCCTTGGGCCATATCACCGAAAAGAATAGGATACCCAGCAAGGCAAAAATCAGGAGTATTTGAATCTTTAAGGTTTGAGGTGTATAAGTATCCTTGACCGCCTTTTGGGGAAATCTTTGATAAACCACAGTTCTCCAATAGCCGCGCCAGAATTTTTGTTTAAAATACCGATCAGGAGAGGCTGGGTGACGCAGGTGATAAACCACGGCCTCTGGTGCAAAAACCATTTTTAGACCCATCGCGGAAAGTTTATAGGAGAGATCGGTATCCTCGTTATTGGCCACAGGAAAGGATTGATCAAATCCTCCGGCCTGGAAGAAAACGGCCTTTTGGAAAGCGGCCGAATAGGTATCGACCATGTCGATATGGGTCACCCTTTTTAAAAGTTCATATCTTTCTTCAAACTCGATTTGGGCAAACCTTGCCGTTAGTGATCGTTGCTTTGTCTTATAAGAACCTTTGACGGCGCTGACGGTTGAATCTTGGAAAGGTTGGGTCATTTCTTCAAGCCAGTTGAAATCGGGAATACAATCGGAATCGGTAAAGAGTAACTTATCTCCCTGGGCTTCTTTGGCGCCGCGGTTTCTTGCTGAAGCAGGGCCATGGTTTGCCTGTTTAATATATTTGACGGGATATTCCCTGGAGATTTTATCCGTATCGTCGGTGGAGCCATCATCAACCACAATGATTTCATATTCTTCTTTGGGGATGGATTGTTTTATTAAGGCGTCCAAACAATCTCGGAGGGTATCGCTTGCATTATAAACAGGAATGACCACTGAATATTTAATCATTTTCCCGATTTGTATATTTATAATGGGATTTATCGATATTAGAACCAAAAAACAAATATTTCATGAATGTCTTGGCTGATTTTAAATTCCTTTTAAATTCATCATAATTGGTAACGGATTGCTTGGTCTTATAAAGAAGGTATCGGGGGGCTAAATAAAACGATCTTCGAGCGTAATCACAGAACTTTACCAGGTCCTCTGAAGACAGGTTTTCGGTTTTGATTACGGTGTTATGCAACCCTTCCGGTGTAATCCATTTTGAATAATCGGAAACTGTAATGAGTCCCTTTTCCTGGTACCAACGATAGGCTTCGGTTCCGGGATAAACCATCAAAGGGTAGAACTGTACCGTATCCGGTTTTAATTGCTTGGCTAAGGCAAGGGTTTCTTCCATAGTCTTTTTCGTTTCCCCCGGAAAACCGACCATAAAACACCCATGAATAAGAAGCCCCGCTTTCTTGGCATTATGGATAAAGGTAAACATCTCGTCAAGTTGGACGGCCTTTTTCATTTCATCCAGTATCCATTGGCTGCCGCTTTCAAAACCCACACAGAGTAATCGGCAGCCTGCCGCCTTCATCTTTTTCATCACTTCTAAATCGAGACCCACCCTGGCATTGGCCGTCCAGTTTATTCGAATACCTCTTTTAATTATTTCTTCTGACAATTGAATACATCGTTGTTTATGGACGGTCAAAGTATCATCTTCAAAAAAGACGGCCTTGGCCTTGGGAAAATTTTCCACAATATACTCTAACTCATTGACAACATTTTCTATACTCCTGAACCGAAATTTTCTCCCCATCAGTGTCTGGGGATAGACACAGAATGTACATCCAAATGGGCAGCCTCGACTGGCGGTAATGGTTACCATCGGATATAGGGCATTAGGATTGAAATAATGTTCGATTTTAAGAAATCTTTTATAGATGGTGCTTACAAAGGGTATCGTATCCAAATCTTGAATAAAACCCCTTTTTTCATTACATTGAATCTTCCCACCTTCCCGATAACAGATCCCTTTAACCGTTTCCAGTCCCCTTTTTTTAAGAATCGCCTCGGCTAATTCAATAATGGTTTCATCATATTCACCGACAGCAACGGCATTGATAGCACCACTAAGTTTCAAGGATTCCTCCGGCAATGCCGAGACATGTGTTCCTACGAGCAGGATAATAACTTCCGGTATTACCTCTTTTACTCTTTCACAGACTTTTACGTCGTTATAGATACTTGGTGTACTGGTCTCGACAACAAGGAGTTCGGGTAAATATTTTTCTATTCGGTCGATTGAATTCTCCAGATCAATACTTGAAGCCGGCGCATCAATAAAGTCTATCTGGTATCCCCGGTTTTCGGCTAAGGCCGCAGCATAGGCCAACCACATCGGGAAATAAAGGGTCCCGCTCTTGGTTACTGCAGGACTTCTTTGTGAACGTGAAAATCTTTTTAAGAATGGCGGGTTTAAAAATGTTATTTTCATTAAGTTAGGTAGAATTCCTTCCTAAACAAGAATTAGGTTATTTTTCTAACTAATGAATCATATTGTTTTAATTGTTCACTCACAAAACCAAGTTTACCTTTAACCTCAATAGCTTTATCCGGGCAAACCATGAAACAATACAAACATTCGATACAGTGATTGTCAACTTTTTCCAATTGGTCAGGAAGTTTCATGTCAACTGGACAATAATCCTGGCACTTTGTGCAATTAGAGCATTTTTCTCTGTTTACCGAGAACCCTGAAACCTCCATTTCATCCTCAATAAAGACATCTTGCCTTAAACCGGTTTTAAATAACAACTGACCTCCAATTTCAGTTGAACAGAGAAAATTAAAAAATTTGGTATTCCTCATAGCGAGAAAATATTTTTGCCTTTTGGGACTGTGTATGAAACCGGCAATTTTACCCGGTTGGGGTGGTTCAAAATGAAAAGAACTTTCCAGGTTAAATTCATTTACAAAATTATAATACTGATGGCCAATAATTTCTCTACGATGTGCTTCTACAAGGGTCCCGATATTTTTATCATCAAAAGAAGCGAATTTGGCGCAAATCAAATCTATCAAATAAGGATCGGTGCCAAGAAAAATCGTATCGGTGTGAATAGGCTTCCCACGGGTGGGACCCAGACCTTCCATCGAAATGATTGCATCGACAATGTGAAGGTGAGGCTTAATTTTCTTATTAATATTCAAAATGTTCGCAGCAAGTGCTTGATGCGTCTTCTTTTTATTTTCCTGGCCCACCAAACAACCCATTAAGTTTTTTAGACATACACTCATCCCCATTTCAAAATGGGTTTTTAGTTTCGGCATATTGATAAACAGATCCGCCTCTATGCATTCCTTGGCCACCCCGGCCTTAACCCCATCTTCAAATTCTATTCTAACCGGATCAGAATAGTTCAAATCCTTAACCGATATTCCATAAAATTTGGCTAACCGATCAACCCGCAACCGTTCAATAACACTTATCTGGTTTCGGTAAAAACCACTATTGGTTCCCTCCCCGATCATAATATTGCGATATCCTCTCTCCTTAAGAAACTCGACTACAGCCGCACACAATCTCAGATCAGTGGTATTTCCGGTTAAGGCATTCATGTTACTATTGAGATTTGGTTTTATCAAAATGGAGGCGTAGATATCGTTTGGGAACACATCATTGAATTTTCTTGTAAGAATTTTATGAATACCCGATTTTATTTGGTTAACTGCAGAGGCTTTTATCATTTCCAATCTAAACATTTTTTTATATTTCTTTCAATAATTCGTCGAATCGCTCAAAAACATCTGTAACTTCGATAGCATCCATACAGGCATGAAATGGTTTGTTGTGGCATGAACTTTCATCACAGCGGTATCTGCAGGGAAATTCTTTTTCAACAATTTTATTCATATTTCCATAAGGCATAGTCTCGATGTTTTTGGAAGGTCCAAAAATGGCGACAGTCGGCGTTTTCAGGGCGGCGGCTATATGCATCGGAGCGCTGTCATTGCAGATAAATAAGGTTGTACGGGATAAGATCCCGGCAAGCCCCCTAATGTTCGTTTGTCCAGCAAGGTCTATTGGTTTATTCTTCATTTTTGAAATAATTTCCTCAATTAATTCATTTTCTTCCCGTGAACCCAGCAGGACAAGAGGAAAACTATATTTCTCCATAATCATATCACATAAACCGGCATACCGTTCGCCAGGCCATCTTTTCAGCGGAAGTCGTGCACCCGGATGAACAGAGATAAAAGCGTCATGAACTCCATTCATGATTAATAATTCAGCAATCTTATTTTTTTCTTTTTCGGTTAAATAAATATTCCAATCAATTGCATTGGTATTACAGCCTAAATACCTGACCATATCCAAATGATATTCAACTTTATGTTTTAATCCGTTGTAAGGAACAACATGTGTTAATAAATCCCCCCCCCCTCCGACATTGTAACTGATTTTATATTTGGACCGAGTGGGAAATAGAAGCAATAGAATATCCCGTATATCCCCTCTGGCTTCGATAATAAGATCAAAAGATTCTTTTTTAAGATATTTTATAAATTTTAGATATTCTCTTTTTTTTGATGAATAAAACCAAAACGGATCGTACTCCATTATTTTATCAACGTAAGGATTATTGAGTAGTAATTGACCTCCTAATTTCGATGTCAGAAAAATAATTTTAGAATTAATAAACCTTTCTTTAAGGGGTCTTAAAATAGGCAACGTCATAAGAATATCCCCAAGGTAAGCTGTTCGAATAATCAATATTTTTTGTATTCTGTTAAAATCGGTATTTTCTTTTTTTTTAAAAACGGTTACTGATCCAAAAAGGATTTTCAATACCCAATCGACAATAATGGTTAAATAAAGTTTTTTTTTATTTATAATTTTATATTGCATAAAGCTAGATCAAAAAAAAGCAGGGAGGATCACTAAGAAATGGTTTGAACTCTATTTTCTGGTTAAGATTCTCATGACCTTGTTAATAATAAGATTATCCCATATCCCTTTTAGTAAAGAGAGAACTTTGAATTTATTGATTATGATAGTCTTGTCTCAAAAAAGGCAATTTCTTAAAATTCTAAATTAAAGAGACCTTTAATTAATTTTGAAATCAAATTTCTGGAATATAACGAGGGAAATTTTTAAAAGTGGAGATTAAGTTTACTCAACTATTTGCCATTTGTTGTGTTTGGCCACCTATAATCATTTTGCGTGGCACGGGACGACAATCTAGGGCCTGCTCCATAAGCTGGTAGAAGAGTAGGCCACGGGCCTTGGATGTCCGCCTGTTAAATCTGAACGCAAATTCATCGAGATAGTAATCAAGATGCGGCGCTCTGATCGCACCGTGATAAATGCTAAGCCACCATCGGTCAGGTAAGGAAGCAACACGATGAACACGTGGCATAACAACATGAGCAGGATCTTCGCTATCCGAGATATTTGTGACAATATGTTTGTAGCCCATCACTTCTATACCGTTTTACTCAGACCAGGCATCCGTTCGAAGCTCGGCTCCCCTTTGCACGTTATCCCTGATGAACCGCCGAAGGCTTGGTGCTGACAAGTCATGAATTTTTAGTATACGATTTCTACCCGGATCACGACCACGCACTTCAGCCGCTATGGCAATGATCATCTTTCGTTCAGCACCTCGCCCACGAACCTTTTTCCCGACTCCCCCGACGTAGGTTTAATCTACTTCAACCTCCCGGTCAACTGATCCCGTCGGGGGCACACCATCGCACGACGCAGTTTATGCAGCCAAATCCATGCAGTATTATAACTACCAAGACCAGGGACCCTTTTCAATCCGAGAACACTGGCTCCATGTTTTTGACTCGTCACAAACCACATCGCGAGAAACCACGTCCGAAGTGGTTTGTGACTCCCATGAAACAAAGTTTCCGCAGTAATGGACGTTTGCCGTTTATATTTTCGGTAAAGAGAAAGACCACGCCCCATCAAGGACGGCTTGTCAGCTTTTTCCGCACAACCAGGGCAAAAAAATGCCTTGAGGCCATCGAAGTTTCGCAATATATTCAAGGAAAGCATTTTCGCTGCTAAACCATTTATCAAAATCCTGGATTGTTCCAGAATAATCAATGCCCGAAACGGGGTGTCTTGGCTTTTCCATGACCACATTCTACATATAGTGGCCGATTAAGTAAAGTGCATACCCACTAAAAATATTAAGTTATTTGGTTTGGCCTTAAACTAAGGGATTTTCTGATTGACCCCTTACATCTAATATTTTATCTGAACCTCCATCAATTCGTAGATTTCCTTCTCTAAAGAATACTTTTATTTCAAGTATATTTTAAAAATCTGTATAGAAGGAGCAGTCATTTCTCCTTTAAATGATAGTACCTTATTGCCATTGACGGTTTTAGATTCTATTTTTTCAAGTTTGTGTCGGTCATCTACTAAATAATGCTCATAAGTAATTTTCTGAGATGAATTCCAGGGAAGATTAATTAAATTAATATTAAATTGGTCGTAAATATTAGGGATACCAAAACTGGAAACGTAAATATGGTAATCATTACATACAAGAGTATTCGATGTCTCATAGTTACTTAAATAACTGTTCACGTCATAATTCGAAATAATGACAATTACTTCATTGGGTCTTTTCCCGCTGATAGCGGCAAGGTTCATATGATCGGTGCCTGAGGAGCTTAATCGTGTACTACCATAAAGCTGATTAAACCCTTTAAAGGCATAATAAGCGGGCTTACCGTTTCCTTGGCAATCAGTCAGCAAAAAATCATGACATCCACCTTCTCCACCGTTGAATGTCCCAGTCATAGGTAGTGATAATTGGACTCCTTGCTCAATCATATTAATTAGGACATTAATACTATGTGATGCCACCCAAGCAGTATCTAACTGTTTATGATAAGATCCAGACGAAAGATCACCAACCATAATAAACCATTCATCATTACCAAGGCGTGGAACCCCATAGAGAGGACTTAATGTTGGATATTTTTGGAGTTCAGACCTTACAAGTTTATAATTTTCATAATAAAAATAATAAGGATTCGGTGAGTAGGCATGAAATGAAAAGTAATCAACAGGAACATGATTTTTAGAACAATATTTTAAAAATTTGGTTATCCAAGGACTGAGAACAGGTAAATTATGATTTTCCCGAGCTGCCATTAATGAAGGGGCAACAAGGATAAATTTTGGATTTATTGCTTTTAAGGCTTTTGCCCAAACAGCATAAGTTTCAAAATAATCTTGCTGGGTCCCCTTCCAGAATTCTACCAATTCTGGTTCATTACCAAAACGAAATAATTTTACGTTCCATTGATGTCCGTTTCCCCAACCTTGCGTAAGATGTTTTGCAACATTTTGAATATAAGTAGTAAACTTTCTTAGATTAATAGGTTTTTTCAAAGGAGCGAATAAAACAATAGGTTCAGCTCCAATATTAAATATGGCCTCAATTTGCTTATCTATGAGTGTAAATTTATATTGAGTCGGATCATCTAGATTTGATGGAAATGGCTCATCTGTATCCATTTTTACGATAACCAACCTGAATCCAGCTTCCCTAGTGAGATTGAACCCTGACTGTTCAAAATATGGCGCAGTAATAGCGCCAAACAAATAAGGGTTGAATGTACCCATTTCTTTTGAATAATCAATTGAAATAGTCGCCGTATACTTTTTATTATTTTCTTGTTTTACGAAACATTTTTTTAATGTGTGGTCCAACTTTTTAATATTAGTAGGGATTCCTAATTTTTCCATATTCATATAAAGCACATCAATTTTATTATAAACTTCCCCGGGTTTTCCGTCTTTCTTCATCTTCATAATATATTGAAGTAATTCGGGAGTTACTATCTTTTTAACCTCCTCCCCTTTCCCTGAATTTGCTAACAATATTGCCCACGCCTCTAAGACCTTTATCCTTTTTTCAATGTTCTCATTGTTGGTCGCTTTCTGGTTGATTTCCTTAACAGTTTTTTGTATTTCTTCCGGAGTTATAATTTCGGTTTTTGATATTATTTTCGGTAATCCTAATTTTTCCATCTTTACATAAAGCTTATCAAGTTGATTAAAAGCTTGATTGGCTTTTCCGTTATTCTTCATCTTCATAATATTTTGAAGTAATTCAGGAGTTACTATCTGTTTAACCTCCTCCCCTTTCCCTGAATTTGCTAATAATATTGCCCACGCCTCTAAGACCTTTATCCTTTTTTCAATGTTCTCATTGTTGGTCACTTTCTGGTTCATTTCCTTAACAGTTTTTTGTATTTCTTCCGGAGTTATAATTTTGTCAGTAGGTTGTGAAAAACTTTTAATGGAAGATATTGACATTAAAATCAAAAATAGAATTGTTAAATAATGAATTAACAACTTGTTTAACATGTTAAATTCTTTTTCTTTTTAAATAATATTTTATAAAAATAATTTACCATAAAAAATAGTCCATTAGACCCAATAAGTATTAAACAGGGAATAATGGCTCCTTTATATCTATAATGCCCAACATGGGTAAATGAATAAACCCCCGAGTAGGTAAGGAAAAAAAAATAGAACAATAATAGTATTTTCCATTTTTTAATGGATACAATGATTCCAATAATGGCTAATAGAATTAAAATACCTTGAGGCCATCGCATAAGAGTTTTGAATTTCGCAGCTTTTTCAGTAACCAAATCGTTAGGAGGGAACCACCAAAAATAATATAATTTCTTAACAGTTAACATAAGAAATGTTGTCGGATTTTCTTTTATAAAACGAAAAGCTTCCTTGGATAGAATAGTATCCCTTTCAATCTCAGTGAAAGGATGTAAAGGATTTTCTTTATATGGAAATATACTGAACATATGCTTACCGGAGGGCAATAAATCGGTCCCAGTTGCGTTGGGATTATTTCCGATCCAGAAGTTTTGCCCGGCCAATGTCCTGATTAATACAAATTTATTATGTACCAAATAATTTCTAACGGTCCATGGTAAAATTACTGTTAAGGTTAACGTAGAAATAATAATAATACGTTTTATATTAATCCGGTAAGTTCCGTTAGCATTTAACCATATCCAAATTAATATCAACGGAAATGATAATATTATGATAGGTGTAACCAATGCCGTTATACCTATAAGTAATCCGGACAGTATTTGATTTCGGACTGATGGTTGTTCAATAATTTTATATAAAAATAGTATGGATAGAGATAAAAAAAAGACCTCAAAAATTGCTGGATTTATTGTGGCCGAATGATGAATAAAAAGTGGATATACTGCCATCCCCAAAGAGGCCAAGATAGCCGTTTCATTTTCAAATATTTTTAATCCGAGGTAATAAATTATTAAACAAGTAAATGCAGAAATAATAGATTGAATTATTTGAATTGATAGAAAAGAAATGGCGTTCTGACTAAAATAATAAAAAAAGGCAATAAAGAAAGGATAAATGGGTGCTTGATTAGACGAAGGGACATATGGTCCCCCGCTGATACTAATGCTGTAACCATGACCGCCTATCAGTGACCTGGCTAACAATCCATATTCGACATCTTCAGGATCTATATAACTTTTATTAATGATAATATAAGCTATTCTGATAATTAAGGCCAATAAAAATATACTAGTTAAAAAATAGATATTGGTGTTTTTGATTAAGTTATTGTTAAAATTAAATTTAATTCTAATATTATTTTCTTTTGTATTAAACATCACTACTATCCCAACGGTAAATTTTTAACTGAGAGCTTTGAATTAATGGTTTCGAGGTTAAATGATATCAAAAGAGAGCTTTAAAAAACTCTCCTTTTATTAATGAGGTATTCTCTTTCATCCCGTAAAACGGCTGCTCATCTCGAGTTACCCCATCAGAGTCTATGTCACTTCGAAACTTCACCGGCGTCCCATTTTATTTTTGTTCCCTTCCGTTGTCCCTCGCTTCTGCCTCTTCCTCTATTTTCTCCGTGCTCTTCGGGCTGACTGCCGATTTCACCCATCTGACATGTATCGCCATCCCTCCCTTGATCGAACGAGAGCATTGCATCCATGACATTCTTGAAGAGACTGGTAAACCGTGCCGATAAGCTCCTTGATGTAAATGACTAAAACCAAAATACTGCTCAATGATGTACCTTTTTTTGGATATCTTTTTATTTCGTTCTTTTTCATATTCGGTAAATTTGGCCGTGGTTGTATCCTTCCTCATAATCCCGTCTTTGATCTGATTCAGACTGAGGAAGGTGCGATTAGGTTCCCCGAAATAACCCTTATCGGCATATATGATTTTAATCGGCTGTTCCGTATGACAACTGGCCGCCGCACATAGGGGAAGATAAAGAGAATCATTATGTGATGCCGGAGCAAGTTCCGTTGTCAAGACAAATCCATTATTGACGTCTACTGATGCATGTTCTTTTAGACCATAATGGGGAACATCATTTTAACTGTCCAATCAGATTCTAAGTCCCTGGAGAATTTTAGAGGGGTACCATTCTTATTCACTTGACCTTCAGGCGTGGCTCTTTCTTCTCTTTGTTTTTCCAACTCTTCGTTGCTTAACGAATGACTGGCGGATTGAATCAACCGGGCATCTATAGCTATCCCTTCGTTGATCGTTAATCCCTTTTGGGAAGACTGCTGTAACACCTCATTATTGATCCAGGTCATCGCCTCTTTCGACAACCGACTCCAAAATCGGGAAAAAGTAGAATGATCTGGTGATGAAGCATCAACGGAGTATAGGCATCGGTTCCCTCCTCCTACCTCCCCACTACGTAATAATCCCTCAACCGCTCCTCCACTTTGGACCAGTCTATCACTCGGTTGATTCGGTCCATGGTTTTCAAACTTCGCTTCTTCTCCATAGAACTACTAAACGCTATATCCAAAAAGCTGATATTCTTATTCCACTTCTTACAGCCCATTTCTCTCCCTTGTATTGGTTTTGGTGGAGAAATCTTATTGAAGCTCCCTGCACCAAGGTGCAGGGAATCTTCCAGGCAAGGAAAGGGTTTATTTGTTGTAGTTCGCTCGCTAACCCACGCAGCAAGCTGCGGGGAATGCGCTCGCTATTCCTGTTCAATTTATGCTTCATTGTTAAGTTATTTCAATAATATATTTTATTTTAACTTTTTTTATCTTCTAATTAAACTTTTTGTGGTCTTCCTATCCTGCTTCTTCTCCAACTTTGGGACGGTGATGCAAAGGTCTCACATTGTCTAGTTTTTGGGGTCCATCTCATAGGTCTTTGAAAAGTTCAAGAGTTCAATAATTAAAATATCATGTTTTTTTTATATTATTTTCTTTTAAAATGACGAAATGCAATTCTATCCGATATAGCACTTATCGTATATGATGAAAATATTATTAAATATGGTTCTATAGGCATTCTAAACCTAAGATGCCCTACAAAAAAAATAGAATATAACCCTGTTATCGAAAGAATAATAAAAAATAAAAGAATTGTATCTGTAAAATATTTTTTTAATGAGAAAATAAATCCAATAATACAGCTTAAAAGAAATATCCCATAAGGAAACTTGAGTATTTTTTTTAATTGTTTGACATCTTTTGAAATAATATTGTCAGGTGGAAACCAAAGAAAATAGATAAATTTCTTAAAAAATATTTTAAGTGTCGGAATGGGGTTATTTTTAATATAGGAGATTGCAATTTTATAAAGTTCTTTATCTTTGTCCATCTCATAATTTTTTAATCCTTCATAAAAGGAATTTGGTAATATTGAATCCATTGATTCACCTGTCTGCAGGAAAAAGGTTCCTGTCGCTTTTGGATTATTCCCAATCCATAAATTAAGCCCTGCTGTTGATTTCATGAGGGGAAACGACCCAAAAACCAAATAATTCCTTGCGATCCAGGGTGAAACAAATAAAATAGCAATTAAGAATATGAATAAGGTCCTTTTAAACTTATCATTCCTTTTTACCTGAATTAAGAAAATCCACAAAAAAATAAAAGGCATGGCTGGAACAATAACATTCGAATTAAGGAGAGTAATACCAATTAAACAACCGGAGATCACACTATTTTTAAAAGAGGGGTTTTCTTTAAAAATAAATAAATAAAGTACTGATAAAGAAAACCAAAATGTAAAAATCGATTCAGGAACAATCTTTATCGAATATAAAACAAATACCGGGTAAAAAGCCGAAATAAATCCTGCAACTATGGCAGCCTTTTTATTGAATATTTTTAAAGCGATAAGATAAATAACGATACAAGTTAAAGAGGAAATTATGGCTTGCAGAAATTTAATAATCCAATAAGAAAAAGGGTTTGTTGAAAAATAAAAAAATATAGAAAGAAATAAAGGATAGAATGGAAGCTGATTGGCTGAAGGTCTGTATTGTCCCGTTTGTTTAAATTTGATAAAATCGGCCATTTGGGTGTTTCCATCAGAAATGAAACTATCTGAATGTATTTTTTGTTTTCCATTTTTTTCAGTTAAAGATTGTTTATTAAATTCATTAATAGGAACACTATAACCTTTCCCTTTGATTATCGATCTTGCAATAACCCCATATTCAAAATCTCGATTTACATTAGATCCTTTAAATATAAGGCTGCTGCTTCCTAATGCGATTAATCTTAATATTAAGGCTATAATAAATAGAGTAATTACAATTATTTTATTATTTTTATTAAGTATAGAAACATATATTGAAAACATAGGATAACTTATTTTTGTTTATGAATAAGACCTTTGATTAATTTTGAAATCAAACTTCTGGAATATAACGAGGTAAATTTTTAAATAATAGTCCTTCGGGTGAAAAATATTACTTCATTGGAAGCATTTGTAAGACAGAATCAATCCCTTTATCCCACTTCCACCTTCTATCCTCTTTCCCAAGCCATAGCTTTCTGAGTTTTTTTCTCCTCTGCCAACAGTACCCGTTTTATTAAAGGCCATCACCCGGGGGTGGGCCCCAGTAGTTGGACAACCTGAACATGTGAATAAGCTTTAAGTTTTGTTTTTATTACAGGTCTCAGGCTGCCTGGATCACTGGAGCAGTTAAGCCATGATATACCTCATCCGGGGTTAGAATATCAAATGTTTGGTGGGGGCGTTCCTGGTTGTAGAACCGGAACCACTCCTCCAGCCCACTCCGTAGTGCGGAACCGTTGTCGAAACTCCGCAGATAACGGCCACCAGAAACATGAAGCCCCGGGCCATAGGGATATAAGTGATATCTGCCGCCCACACCTGGTCGGGATAGTCAATGACCAGATCCCGGAGCAAGTAGGGATAGATTTTATGCTCCGGCCCCATCAAACGCATCAGCCGTTGAATATGCTTCCGGTTAAAGCGATAGCCCAGTCTTCGCAAATGTCGGGTCATGGAGCGAGATCCGTAAAAAGGCGTCTTTCAGGTATTGCTCTTCGATCAAACGCATCAGGGCCAGGTCCTGCGAGTCTATTTCGACCGGTTTATAATACAGCGACGACCGGCTGTGGTCTAACAGCCGGCACTGCCGGGAGACGCTCACTTGGGGATCTTGAAAGTTGATCATTTGCTTTCGTTGCTTTTGGCTTAAAGACTTAGCTTCTTGGCTAAAAAATCGCCTTCCACCTCAATCATTCCGATCTGACGATACAACTCGTCGATTTGGGCTTCCTGATCTTGATGGGACTTTTGGCCCTTGTCAAAAAGTTCTGCCGCCCCCTCCACCAGGGCTTGTTTCCATTTGGTGATCATGGTGGGGTGAACGCCAAAACGGATAGTCAATTCGGAGACAGTGGCCTCGTTTTTTAGGGCCGCCAAAGCAACTTTAGCTTTAAATTGAAGCTCCCTGCACCAAGGTGCAGGGAATCTTCCAGGCAAGGAAAAGGTTTATTTGTTGTAGTCCGCTCGCTAACCCACGCAGCAAGCTGCGGGGAATGCGCTCGCTATTCCTGTTCAAGGGTGTGTTGTTTTCGTTTCTTGCTCATGGTCAATTCCTTTCTTTGGGTTGACTCTGAGCTTATCATATTGTCCAGTTTTTAAGGACCACCTCAAAGGTGTCTCACTATCATTGGTACAGAGGGTAACAGCGTTTTTATAAATTGCATAACTTATTCCCAATAGGAACCACAAGATAGGAAGATTATAGGTAAAATCGACTGATGACGAAAATCCTAAGACGATGATGCAACCTGATGCTGATATTAACAGTGTTTTTGCATACTCATTTTTTAAATTTTTTATTACAGAAAATATTTTGAAAATTGCATAAATTATCATACCTAATATAAATAGAAATATTACCAGGCCAAAATCAAATAATATCGATAAATAAATACTATGACTATGAATTATTGGGTTCAAATAGTATGTGCTTCCACTAATCCCTAATCCTTGTATAAAAGCATCATTAACATTAAGCGCATTGAATCCTGTTTGCCAATATTTAAATCGATCAGAAAGCGAACGTTCTGATTGAATCCTTACACTTTCGTCATGCGGAAAATAAGATTTGATAGAATTAATATGAGGGAGATTTATGAATGAAAATATAACAAATCCTAAAAGAACACACCCGAAAAATATGAATAAATTTCTGAAAAGCTTTTTTCTAAAATTCTTTAATGTGACAATTAAAAAAGTTATAGCCAATAGCATTGAGGCTATTGGGCCTCTTGCTTCGGTAAATAAGATTGTCCAGAATAATAAATTAGTAATTAAAAAAAGAAGGAATTTCTCTTTATTTTTTTTGCTTTGATATAATAACCCAATAGTGAAAATAATTCCAAAAGATAAAAATACCGCCCCAACATGAGATTCTATACTCCCTGATGCTTTTTTTTGGTATGTGGGAAAATTGAAATGTATATCCAATTCATTAGTAATCTGATAGTCTTTGGTTGTATTTCCAACCGGGAAAGTCGGAATCAATTTTTTAAAAGGAAAAGTGGATACTAACATTGTAATAGCTATTAACATTGAAACTAGTATAATACTTTTTATAGCTTTAATAATATCTTCTTGATTTTTTAATAAAATTATAAAAAGTAGATATAGAATAAAATTAAAAGCCAATCTTACGCATTGGTTTAAACCCATCGATATTTCCGGTGTCCATACAATAGATATAAGAGCATACCCTACTAATATAATTAGAAAGAAAATCATATATTCAGGAGTTAATTTTTTTCTGAAGGGGGTCGCTTCTTTTTTCAAAACACATTTATGAAAAAATATACAAAAAATAACCAGAAGAATTGCAATATCAATTAATTCAAGTCTTATCCAACTAAATTTATAGGTGGATGGTTTGATAAAAATCATCATATTACCGATAGGTAAAAAAGCTATTAATAGAATAGGACTAAAATTAATGTTTTTTAAAAGAATCCCAATAATAACTATTATAACTAGGGCACCGAGTAGATATATGTAAAATATTGAGTCTTGTTCAACGGACAAATATCCAATTGTTATTATAGCCAATATCTCCAAAATGATTAAAATAAGCAACACAGGAAGATATTTTTTAATATATTTATCAAATAATTTATTTTTCATTAAAATATATGAAAATATTTTTTTAAAATCAAAAACTTATTTATATTATAGAGGTATTCCGTTTTTTATTTAAAAGTATACCGACAACTGATGCCCTAGATTCGATCAATTCGTCTAAAGACCAAATTATTTTTTCAACCTGATACTTTCCTGCTTCAACAACTAATATTGTCCCCTCACTTTCTTTAGCAACTAAAAGAGTCTCTTTACTCTGATTAAGTGAGGAGGTATCAATAATAATCACATCAAATTCTTTTTTTACCTGTGCTATTAAATCAAAAAGAAAAGGGATATTTAATAGCACAGTTTTATCTGACCCAATGGCCGCTCCGAATGGAATCATATAGAGATTATCTTCAATCGTTTTAACCCATTTAAGAGCGTCGAATTTTTGAGTATGGACTGTAATAATTGGATCTTTCAAAATAATATCCGATGATTGATTATAAACTCTTGAGAGAAAATAATTTTTAAAATTTAGATCGACTAATAATGTTTTAAAGCCACTTTTTGCTAAAGAATATCCAAGACATGCAGTAACAAGACTTTTACCCTCGCCAACTCCATAACTGGTAATGGTCAAAATCTTAGGTTGATTCATACTGCTAATTTTTATTGAAACCCATAAGTCACTCATGGCAGGTACAAGCAAAGTAGATTCTGTAGGGGGGAATAATTTATTACCTTTAATCTGTGGAATTACCGCCAACACTTTTTGTCCTGTCCTCGATTTTACCTCGAAAGGATTTTTAAGAGTATCATCTATATATTCTGCCAAGAAAACTACTATCATCCCTAAAAAACTGCCAATAAATAATGCAAAGATAAGCATTACCTTTCTTCTTGGAAAATATTTATAATATTTTTTACTTTTTTCAGGAATTTGAGCCTTTTCTAAAATTAAAATATTGGTAATGCTTAGTGCCTTTAAAACTTTAGCCTTTTCAAGATCGTTTAGAAGAGAAGTATATACATTGACTAAGGCCGTATTTATTCTCGTCAGTTTGGCAAGTTCAACTTGTTTAGTCGATATCTTCTTAAATTCTTTTTCTATTAAAGTTATCTGTGCTAAGGCCACCTTAAGGTCTGGATGATTTTCTTTTTTTTCCGTTGATAACTTGGCAATAGATAACTTCGTAGTCACAAGTTGGCTAGCGTAATTTGTGGCTATCTCATCAACACTTATAGCCATATTGTTAAGCTTATAATTATTTATATTATTTTCAGAGTTCGTTATAAGCACATTTAGTCTTAAACATTCTTTAGTTAGTATCTCAATGGTTTTTCTTGTTTCTTCCTTATTAATATTCGCAAATAAATTCAAAGAAGTGGTAGTAATCGCTTCAGATATTTTTACGGCCATGGACGGGCTCGTTGAATAAGCTGCTATTTCAAATACATCGGAATCGCTTATCGATTTAATTTTCAGCCCTATTTTATTGGAAATAATAGAAAAAAAACTCGATTTCATAAGCTCGATGCTTGTTAATGGCGTCCCATCTTTTTGGGTTAAATTTAATTCCTTTATCACTCGACTTATGGAATCTTTGTTTTCCAACAATGTCTTGATAGCAACAGGGATTGTCTGACTTTCTATATAAAGTTTGCCGGGGGCAACAGGAACCGTCGTAGAACTAATATCAGTGCTCAAGTCTTGTGTTCTTACGACGACCCTGGTGGTGGCCATATACACAGGAGTAGCTGCTAATGCCCAAACAAGAGTCACTATGACGATTACGCTAAATACAAATCCAAACAGAATTTTTCTTCCCCAAAGAACCTCCCAATACCTTCTTAATTCCAATATGGTCACCTCCTTTTTAAATTCTCATCTCAAAACACATTAAATTTTCTCTTTATTATTTTAATCATTGTGTTTGTTGAATAATGACAGGTGTTGTACCTTTACCAAGACTTTCCCATACAGAAAAAGGACTTATTACCGATGATACCGTTTGAAATATTCTACTGATATGACCAAGTACATCCTCAACATCGGTAATAAAATTTGTAGAGACATAGACGAGGTCTCCATTTTGAAGGATAGTATTTTCATCCCAAATCCCGTGTTTTAGAATTTTTTCGATAGTGAATTTTTTAATTTCGCCTTTTCTGGCCACAAAAACATTATTCCTATTAGCCCTGGATAAAAATCCGCCGGCTTTACCGATTGCATCTAAAACATTTAACGGTTCCGTATAACTGTAATATCCTGGAGTGGTTACCTCACCAAGGACGATAACCCTCTTATTTTCAAATGGAACAAAAACTACATCTTCATTTTGTAAAACAGGATTTTGGCTTGTATCACCGGTTTCTATCATCCTCTGGGGATTTAAAACCATAACCGTGGAGGTCTTATTACCATTTCTTATAAGCATGACATTATTTTTATTAGCATTCATTGAAAAACCTCCGGCTTTTGCAATCACTTCTAACAGATAAATGGGAGATTCAAAAGAAATATTACCAGGACTTTTAACTTCTCCCAAAACGGTAATTCTTTTTTCCGATTTTGGAACAAAAATAATATCGCTTTTCTTAACGATCAATTTTTGATCGATATTGCCCTCTTCAAGGATTTTTTTTATGTCGATTTTTTTTGTCTCAATTTTTTCACCGTCTTTCCTTATTACCAAAACTTGAGTCCTATCGGCATTTGTACTGAACCCTCCAACTTTGGCAATGACATCCAATACCGACATTGGGGATTCTGTAAATTCTCTTTCTAAGCTAACCGAACCGGGAGTGGTAACTTCACCCAAAACAATCAACTTGTTTGATTCGGAGGGAACATAGACAATATCATCCTTCATAAGCAGAATATCTTTTGTTTTATCTCCCCCTAGTGCCATTTTAAGATCAAGATTAAGAACAGTGGAACTAGATTTTTGCTTGCGAATAACTATCACATTACTTCTATCGGAACTTGAAGAAAAACCACCGGAACGAGAAATAATTTCCAATATCGATGGTTGACGATCGATATTAAAAACCCCTGGACTTACAACTCCCCCTAAAACAGTGATCTTTTGACTTTGATAGGCGGTCAGATTTACCATAACTTGCGGATTTTTAAAATATTTTGAAAGACCTTTTTTAATAATATCCCTCAGTTCAAATACCGTAACACCAGCA
The DNA here is from genome assembly GCA_001797675.1 of Deltaproteobacteria bacterium RBG_13_43_22. Lineage (GTDB taxonomy): Bacteria > Desulfobacterota > RBG-13-43-22 > RBG-13-43-22 > RBG-13-43-22 > RBG-13-43-22. Next base: position 107,596 of record MGQB01000036.1, read on the forward strand.
GCTTGAATATCTCCTAAAAGGGGATAACTGATTTTCCCCGAAGGGTCAATCGTAAGCGTAAAACTAAGATCTTCATTTCGATAAACTTTTATTTCTGTTTTATCACCCGGACCCAAGATATAATTTGATAAATTGATATCTGGAATAGCACTTTGCGCACTTTCGCCCTTAATTACTTCAGCATTCGATAAATTTATTAAAAATAAAACTGACATTAGAGTTAAGAGAATCCTTAATTTTATTTTCATAAATAATCCCTTTCTCTTTATATCTATATCTGCATTGGCTTTTAAATCATCTCTTTGTCAGACAATATAATTTGTTTAAAAAGATCGAAACAACCAGATTGATCCTTCTGCTTGAAGTAGAAGCAAAGATAACAAGTGTTAGGTGAGACCCGTTTGTCGAAAATGCAACCGCATGGCCAACCATTTTAATGACTTATGAATAAATAGGAAGCAACCATCCATAAAGGGTTGGTTAAATACTTTAAGGAATGGCTTGGAAATTAAAATCTTTAAGATTCTCCGGGAGACTTCATATTTATTCATGTCAATGATAAACTTAAGATAACCCCCTTGGGTCCGTTGGCCAAATGTCTTTTCATACATGCTGTCATATAGGATGCCATCCGCTGAGGCTTTTTCATAAAGAGGTGTGCCCGGGAAAAAACTCAACGCATACACCCGGGTGACAAAGGGTCGCGGCAGTTTAACGAGCAGTTTTACAGTGTCTAATAAATCCTCCCTACTCTCGTAGGGATTTTCAACAATAAAATCATAATAAGGCAGTAACCGGTCTTTATAGCTGTTCAGTAATTGCGCAGCCCGTAAGGATTGCGCTGCATTAGCGCAATGTTCTCGTTTATAAAGTTCGATAATCCTTGAACTTCCCGATTGAATTCCCATGCCTACATTAGTCAATCCCGCACCTACCAGAAGATCGAATTTATCCTTTACTACATTCACGGGAGTTACCAGGATATAAAAAGGCAGCCGAATCTTTTTTTTATACTGCTCGGTAAAATCTTTAATCTCCTCCAAACTGCGACTGGCAAAGGTGTCGTCGCAAAAACAGATTTCTCCGATAAAAGGGAAAGAATCTCTTACCCATTCAAGTTCTGCAATTACATTGCCAATATTGCGTTTACGAAAATAGCGCCGTCCATATATTTTCAGGCTCAGAGGGACTTCACCACAGAAGCTGCAATGGAAGGGGCAGCCCCGGGCCGAAATTATTTGATACGCGGGTTTGGGTGGACCATTTAAATTTAATGGCGGAAAATATTTCATTATATGGGCGTGCCAATTCTGGATGTTCATCGGCTGAAGAACATCGTCCACAGTCAGATGGTGATCTTCGAAAGAGTAATCGGGGAAAGGGAGAGAGTCCAACTCCTGGGCCAAAGGGGCAGGACCATTGTTAATCTGTCGTCCGTTCTGTTTCGTCCAGATACCAGGGATATCGGTGAGGTCCTGACCCTTGGACATACGGTTGATCAACTCTGGAAGAGCGGTCTCCCCTTCTCCCACGCATACCATATCTGCAGTCTCCAAGGATTCCTCTGGGTTAACCGTGGGATGGATCCCTCCCCAGATCACTGGGGTACTTAAACGACTTTTGAGTTGTTGGGTAAAAACCTTGGCAATTGTGTAGTGATGAGACATCAAGGAAATACCGATTAAATTAGATTCTTGACAAAGAACAACGATTTTTTCCATAACATCTGAATCATAACTATAAATACCACCTATAGCCCTGCGGTGTATATCTTTCAAAGTAGGAAGAAAAATCAGTTGTGCCTGGTGCCCCTGTTGTTTTAGGATCGATGAAAGAATACGTATTCCGACAGCATCCGTACTTAATCCCATACTGATAAAAGTCATTTTCATTTTCTAATGCATCCTTTATTCATAAAATTCAAGTTCCTATAAGCGGATAAAAATTAAACAATTGGCAACTAATTATTTTCCTAGTATTTTTAAAAAACCGTTAAAAAGAATTTCGATAAAATACGACTTTTTATTTGTGTAATACACCGGAAAAAGAAGATTATCTGTATTTTTAATTAAACCTTCTTTTACCGCTATTTTAAAAAGAGGGGTGTGGGGTTCGATCCGTAAGGAATTAAATTCAAAATGAACCCTGTTTTTCATTCTAACTTTGACTTTAATGTAAAAAGCCATTAGTTTTAAAAAAGTAATAACATTCTGCCCAGGAGGATTTTTAAAAAAATTATAGCAAACCTCGATTCCATTAACACTTTTAAGAATATCATAGACTCTTAGAATGTCTTCCATTTTTATAGTCTTACCCAATTTTCGGAGAACATCATCAGAAAAACCGTCCGGAGAAAGTATAATCTTCTTACATCCGGCATTTATTAAAAGATCAAAAAAATCCTTATTAAGATAACCTTCATGAAACCAGGCTGACCAGGATACCGTAAGCCCTCTTTTGATAATCTCTTTGCATATGGCCTCAGCATGCGACAAAGGCAGATTAAAGACCGAATCCACGAAAGTAAAGCTTTTGACATTCATATCGAGTACAAGGGATTCTATTTCATCGACCACCTTCACGGGTTCTTTCAATCTATAATTTTTTCCATTAAGAAAACCGTAGATACAATAAATACACCCCAGTGCACAACCTCTTTTGGTTTCTACTCCAATTGCCTCAGGAATATTCAGATAGGGTTCCAGAGGAACCAAGTTCTTCTCCGGAAATGAGATATCGGTTAAATTCACTTGATTATTCGGTCCGGTAAAAACCACCTTCCCATTTTCTCTGAAAAAGACCCCTCTTATTGCAACAGGACTATCGAGATGATTTAATAAATTCGGAAAGGTATTTTCACCCTCAAGAAATATTCCATAATCGATCCGTGGTTCATCTTGCATAATCTCGTGTGCAAACATTGAAAAACCTGAGCCGCCTATGACTATCTTGCTTTTTTGGGAGGGGCCAGCTTTTATCACATCTATGATCTTTTTAAGATAACTATAATAAAAGATAACCTTTCTCTTGTTAGTGGAGTCTATATTGCGAAGCGACAAACCGATGAGATCAGGGTTGAAATTATTAAGTAGCTCCGACAATTCAACCAGATAATTACTTAAAACATTCGTATCAACGACCTTTAGATTGTGTCCTTTTATAGAGGATACAAGACAACTAAGCCCAAGAGGGAAAATTGGGGGTTCTTTCCCTCCGAGATAGGCCTGAACTAATAAGATATTCATTTTATTTTTGTTTTTTTTATAAAATGAAACAATCGTTTAAGTTCTATATAAAAGTGTTTAAAGAAAGGTTTCAAGATATTGCTGTTTAAAATTCGGACGACCTGTCGATTTACCAGAAATTTAAGCAGGGGACCGGGAAATCTACCACCTTTGGCTAATGTCATGAGCAGATTGAGGTAACCGGGTTCCCTCATGGTATAACTTTTGGAATAGATTTCCTGTCGGTCATCCTTTAAATATCCATCCTTTTTAGCCATTTGATAGAGTTTTGTTCCCGGGTAAAGGACGAGAGAAAAAGGTTGGAGTCGAAACGGTTTGGGGATTTTGGTGATAAATCTAAGGCTCTCTATCTTATCTTCATCAGTCTCATAGGGAACATCCAGTATAAAGTCATAACTGGGTGGAAACATTCTGTCTTTAAATTTATTGATTATTTTTATGGCCTTCATCATCACTTCATTGGACATATTCTTCCGATTAAACAATTCCTGAATGCGTTTACTGCCACTTTCAAGTCCAAGCTGAAGGTATATTAAACCCGAATCAACCAGCAGTTCCATCTTTTCTTCGCTAACCGTTAACGGACTCCCAAGGCAAGAGAAAGGTAGTCCTATCTTTTCTTTATATTCTTTGCAGAACCGTTCCAACTCTTTTAAATTACGAGCAAAAAAGGCATCATCCGAGATCCAGATATAACCGATATAAGGCATATTCTTCTTAACCCATAAAAGTTCGCCAATAACATGATCTACCGATCTCCATCTCAAATAACCCTGTCCCTCGTATAAACCTTTTATGGTGTCATTAATGCAATAAGTGCATCTATGCGGACATCCTCTACCAGTCATGGTTTGATAACCAATTTTTTTTAAGTAGGTTGAGACGGTGCCTCTCTCAAGAAACTGGCGTAAAAGGGCATCGGTCATACGAACGATTGCTCCTTTGTACAACACATGGTGGTCTTTAAGAGAGTAATCCGGAAATGGATATCGGTCTAAATTTCGAGCAAGTTGACCCAGAGGATTTTTTATTAATCTGTCATTAGATTTAATCCATAAATTATCGGTGGATAAATAATCGTCGTTATTATCCATCTTTCTAATGAGATCAAGGATCGTTTCCTCGCCATCTCCGACACAGATCATATCCGCATATTCCAATGATTCTTCAGGGCGTATAGTAGGATGCACCCCTCCCCAGATTACAGGAATATCGACCGATTTTTTTAGTTTGGAAGTAATTTGGACGGCATTATCAAAAAAGTTGGTCATTAGGGTGAGACCGATTAAATCGGATCCTGCACATAAAGTCAGAAGTTTTTCCAGTACGCTATCATCATATCGATTAACCCCATGTATAAGATTATCGCCAAAAGGGTCTGGAAGGAATATCATCTGCGTTTTGTAGCCATTCTGCTTTAAATAGGCCGACATGGTCCTTAACCCAAAAGCGGTAATATCAGGATAGGGAGAAATTAATGTGATTTTCATCTCATTTCACGACTGAATCGAATTCGTTTTATTGTATAAATTATTTGAGTTGGCAAATTTTGAAATTAAGTTTACTTGTTAAATATTCTCAGGAAGTCTTGGATGTTATTTTAATGACGTATTGATATATTCTTGAAAAGTCACCCTTTATAAACGATCGAAGACCTTTTGACAAAACAATAAGCATTTCTCCAAAACGGTACATTAACGTATAGATCGAGGAAAGTTTTTTTCTATCAAAAAGTCTTAGAAAAAGAGATTTGGATAATAACTTTATAATCCATCTTGGAAAGGATGAGAAACCAGCCAGGTACATTAAAAAATTAATATAAGTCCCTTTGGGGGTATGTAGATGTTTAGAATAAATATTTTCCCATTCATCTTCTTCTGTTCTGAAAATTCCGTCTTGTTTTGCTTTATCATATAATTCTGTTCCTGGAAAACAGACCAGTGAGGCTCTTTTTAGCCAAAAAGGCTTACGTAGCTTAAGTACGGTATTCAGTGTTTCAATAACATCCGTGGATGTCTCCCATGGATTATCCAATATCACATGATAACAGGGAGGATATATCTTGTTTTTATACTTTTGAAAAACATCAGCAGCTTTTAAAATTGCTTCCTCTGAAACCCATCTTTTGTAAAGATTCTTAGCAGTATTACTGGTAGACTGTATTCCCATTTCTACAAAAACCAATCCTGCATCTATTAGAACTTCCATCTTTTCGGGGGTTACGGTCGTCGGGCTCGCCTGAATATGGAAAGGCAACCCGATAAGCTCTTTATAACTCTTTGAAAACTCAATTATTTCTTTGGTGGACCTCACAAGAAATGTATCATCGAACGGAAAAATACTTTCAACAAAGGGCAGTTCCCTTTTTACCCATACTAATTCCTCCATAATGTGCGAAATTCCTCTTTTTCTCAAATATCCCTGTCCCTTATATAAGTCAGATAATGTTTTTTCTGCACAAAAAGTACAATGATGAGGGCATCCGCGAGTGGTCATGGTCTTATAGGAAAGTGTCCGTTTGTATGAATCGTTAAACGAACCTTCCAAATGCGGTTCTAAAGGAAAAGATCGCTTAATCAATTCTTTACTTAACGGTTCTATCTTTTTTTTAACATTATCGTAAATATACTGTTTATCAGTACCGAAATCATAAAAGGGAAGCTGGTCTAAATCTCTAATTAGCGGACGTAACGGATTTTTGTAAATCTTACCTGCCCTTTTCACATAAAGGTTCTGAATATGATCATAATTTTTTCCTGTCTCAATTTTCTCAATAAGTTCCAGTAGGGTTTCCTCGCCTTCTCCGATGCAGACCATATCTGAAAATCGCAGACATTCTTCAGGACTTACCGTTGGATGTATTCCTCCCACGATTACAGGAACATCCAAACTTATTTTTATCGCCTGACAAATCTGCATGGCTCGAGCAAGATAATTGCTCATAAATGAAATACCGATTAACCCTGATTCTTTGCCTAATTCAATAATCTGTTCAAGAATTAGCTTTTCGTATTCGTATTGATAACCTTTTTGATATTTGTATTTTTCGACACCGCCGGGAAGAAAAATTATCCTGACATCCTTTCCATGCTTTTTGAGATAGGCTGAAAGTGCCCTTGTACCAAATGCCGATACATCAGGCGGAGTTAAGGCAATTAAGGTTGTTCTCATTTTTTTCTTATTTTTAATAAGGTGCTTTGGATTTTAGTGAATGCACTTTTATTCTTTTTTTTATAAAATGAAAGACTTTTTTTATTAAAAGAGTGGGATCGTCCATCATCATAGAAAAAATAAGATGTTTGTTTCTTCTAAATTTAATTTTAAAACTATTGTTCCTTTTAAACAGCCATTTTGCAATTATAATGGCATAGTTAGAAAAGTCTTCTTTACTAATATTGGTCACATAGTGGGCATCGGGCCAGAACAATACATTATTCCAATCAGGATTTTTAGGAAGTAGACCACGGTCTATGCATTTTTGATAATCTGTGCTCCCCGGCATTGGGTCAAAAATATTAAAGGCAATTTCGGTCGCATCGAGTTCTTTCATTAGCCCAAAGGTTTGATCTAAATCCTCTATTGTTTCATCTGGAAAACCGGCCATAAAAAATGCCCCTGACCCCAGACCGCTTTTATTAATGAGGGTAAAAGCCTTCTTGATTTGGTCATTAGTAACATCTTTACAAATCAATTTTTTGATTCGGTCACTTCCACTCTCCACGCCTATCTCAAGTTTTACACAACCTGATTTTTTCATTAGATTTAGTAAATCATCATCAATAAGATCCGCTCTCGTTGCCGTTTTCCAGTTTATTTTGAGATCAGATTCAATAAGAGCTTTACAATATTTTTCTATTATATTCTTATTAATGGTAAAAGAATCATCCCAAAACATGATAAATTTTGTTCCATAATCTTTTTTGATTATTTTTATTTCTTGAATGATATTTTCAGGTGACCTAAAACGGACTTTATTGTCCCAGAAGTTTCTTGATGAGCAAAATGAACATCGGAAAGGACATCCTCTGGATACAATCATGCTCCCAAATGATTTAAAATCAAAAGACTCCGGATATAGAATGCTGTCCCGGGCAGGAAAAGGAATCTCATCAAGATCTTTTATTAACATCATAGTATCATTGTGACATAAGTCCCCATTATTTCTATAAGACAGATTCGGGACTTTACTAATTTTATCTCCTTTTTCTATGGAACGGCACAATTCCAGCATGGGGTATTCTCCTTCACCCCTTATCACAAAATCCACTTCCTTGTTCATGAGACAATCTGAAGGTAGGAATGTGGGATGAAGTCCCCCCCAAACCACATAACACTTTTCATTATATTCCTTACAAATCTGACTTATTTTAAGAGCCGAAGCTATTTCAACTGAAAGAAGGGATATTCCAATTAAATCAGGCTGATACATGTTAAGAGTATCTTTTACTTCTTTCCACACATAATGCTCGCGGTCTTTAATGCTCTCGATATATTTTCGATAACCAATAGATCTAGAGTCAAAAGCGACTTCCGCATCAAGAATAATCTTTTCATTTTTTAAAAGTGGATTCTCCGCATGATAAATTTTTGTCTCAAACCCATCTTCGCTCAGGACCGAGGCAATATAGCCCAGCCCTAATGGAAAATAAGGGGCTTGTCCCGAACTTTTAAGCCTGGTGTAAGGAGGTCTGATCAGTAATATCTTCATAGCTTTCACCTGGTGTAAATAAGGGGATATCTCCCTGTTCAGTCATAAATTGTCTTAAAGCCAAAAATTTTAAATAATGATAGGGATATTTCAAGACATACCATTCAAGGCGCTTGACAAAACAATTCATGCTTTTTTGAATCATTTCTCTCTTGGTCCCTTCATCGACAATTTCAAGGGGGGGCTCCACGATCATGGTGTTACCGCCTTGTTGATCCCGAACCATAAAAACAGGAAGGACCGTACACCCGGTTCGTATGGCAATCTCAAGGGCACCGGTTGAAAAAAAGGCCTTCCGCCCAAGAAAGTCGACCCCGATTCGGTCTTTACCGCCGCCCCCATCCATGGCAATACCCAGAATTTCATTATGTTTCAGGCAGAAAAAGGCCTCTTTCAATGAACTGAAAACATTGACATGTTTGACCGGTAAGGATAATTCCTGCTCCCATCGGAGTTCTAAAGCCTTTTTATTCATGGGGCTGAATTTTTTTTTCGGTAATTTTTCAACCCAGACCATCGGAGGGGCACTGATTTGATTCATTTTATATCCGCGATAGCCTACCGCCGGCATAATCATCTGGTTAGCCCCAAAATGGGCAAATAAAAGCATGACCCCTTTCCCAGACACCAGGGCCGAGTCGAGATTTTCCAGTCCAGAACATTGGACAAGAGAAAAGATGTTTTTTGTGTTGAGTTTAGAAAACAACAGGACTTCCAATTCAGCCTGTAAGCCATCAATGAAGGCCCGTTTGACAATTTGGTCTGAAGTTGAATCATCCAAATGATCCGGAAATATTTTCCTCAATTCCTTTTTGAATGAAACCTTTTTCCCTCTCAAGAGAAAAAATGAGAAAATGCCAAATATCTTTCCCAGCCGGTACACACTGCTTAATGGAATGACTTGAATGAAGAATTTAAAAGGATACCAATAAATCCACTGGACGATATCTTTAAACATGAAACTTAAGAGGGAATGGTTTTATCTCAAGAAATCTGAGTAGACGTTGTTCCCGTGTTGGTCTCTCCAAATGTCTTTATCCCTTTTTTTTTAATGCATTTAAAACAAATATTACTAATGTTAATATCCCGTAACCCTCCTTTTTTAAACATTCTTCTGGCATCAAGGTAATTAGCATTATTCCAAATCTCGTTGAATGTTGAGTCCTTCATATTTCCAAAATCATAGGTTTTATCTCCGGTATAATAATTACAACAAGGTGATATACCAAGATCCCAGTTTATAAATACCGTTCGATACAGCCATGAGCAAAGTGGAATTTTTTTCTGTTTTTTTATAACTTGATCCTCAAATCTTAAGGATTTTCTAATTTTCTCTTCAGGCAACCACGCTTTGCGTTCTATTTCGTTGTTAAGATCGACCCCGATCCTGGAAAACCGGATTCCAATTCCCAAATCACGGGCAATTCGGGTTGCCGGGTCCATAAAGGAAACATTATGTTTCATGATAAGAAATTGCCAATCCATAAAAGGATACTTGGCTTTTTTATCTTTTTTGGTCTGGAATAATTGTTTTATATTATTAATAACCTTCTCATAGTTTCCCCCGACTTTGTACTTTGTATAGGATTCCTGATCGATGCCATCAATCGAAATGATTAAATGTTCCAGGCCGGAATCTATTATTTTATTGATCCGATCTTGGTTTATTGTATTAAAATTTGAAGTGATGGCTACACTGATATCATGGTCGGTTGCGTATCGAATCATTTCGAAGATCTCATCATAAAGGAAAGGTTCTCCAAACCCATAAAGATTTATCCTGAATACCCAAGGGCCCAATTCATCAACAATTTTTTTAAAATCTTTAATTTTCATCCTTCCATAGCCACGGGCCCCTTCAAAATCGTGCTTTTTTCTATTTTCATAACATACAGGGCACTGCAAATTACATAAATTGGTATTCTCAACCTTTAAAATATATGGCATTCCACTAATACGTTCTCGTTTAATGAGTATTTGAAATTCAATTAATAGAAAATTTAATATTTTCTTTAACGAGCTATGTCGTATCAATGCGAAAAAATACCTTCTAAGTCGAATAATTTTACTCAAACCCATCGTTTCTAAAGGAATAATCATCACTATCAATACCTTTTTGCTTCAAATTAATGTTTTCTACTAATTGAAATTACATTTCAATTAACGAGATCTGCATTAAAATAACTAATTTTCAAACAATAATATATCCCTTCTGAAATTCCATCCATAACAACCACTGTTCTGGATGTTTTTTTATATATTTTTCTAACTGAAATATTATTTGTTGGATACATTTTTGAACATCAACTGCTCGATCTTCACTTTTTTGAACATATATCGGTGGGTCAAAAATTATTTTATGTTTTCCATCAAGTTGTCTTAAACAATTAATCGGAATAATTGGAACACCCATCTTTCTGGCGACCCTTGCTGCACCGGTAGGCATATAAACTTGATTTCCGAGAAAATTAACAATTATATAATCCTTTTTTAATTTTTGACCTTTTAACCCTCCTACACCATCAACATTAATCATTAATAATTCACCATTTTCAAGACATTGATAAATCGGTTTAATCGATTTACTGATATGAATATGGTTCACTTTAAAACTATCTTCTATTCGAATACGATACTTAAGAGCCACTTTACGATGGATAAAGCTGAACTCGGAAGCATTAACGTCCCGATCCCCCAGTTGGTTCACTTTGTAGCCCAAATGCCCTAAAGCAACAAGAGGATACTGCATAGTACCGAAATGTAACGTGGCAAGAATAGCACCCTTTCCCTCCATTACTATTTGATCCAGTATTTGTTTTCCTTCAAAAGATATATGATCATAAATATTATTTAAATTAATAACGGGGAATTTAAAAAATTCAAGCAGGTTTAAATAATGGGTTATCATCACCCCTTTAGCAATTTTAGATACAGCTACCCGATTGTTTCCAAAAACAATTTGAATATTATTTATGAGTTGATTACGTCGTGATCTGCTAAAAATATGATCAATAAAGCCCATAATAACGGCAAACCGCCTTACGATAAAGTAAGGACTGGAAGCAATAAACCAACGAAATGGAAACCAAACAAGAAGTCGTCCAATGTCTCTCAAAAGGGTATCCTTGATAATCATTATTATTTTATAAATATCATCAATAAGTAATAATTATCCTATTGAAAAGATATTCTCTCCAATTTGGTTTTAATAAAATGTTTGGCCCCATTTTGAGATACTTCTTTCTAAATTCTTATCCAGATTCCCCTCAATAAAATGGACCACATTATCAGCCATCTCCATGATTTCATTGGTCATCGCATGGTAACGAAATAATCCTTGCCTGCCAGAAGTCAGTAAATTATCAAATTTAAATATTTCATCTAAAAGCAAATTTCGAGAAACCTCAAATCCCTTTGTATATATTGGATAAGCATTTGGGATTTCTATAATAAATGAATCTAAAATATCATCAACGGTTTCAAGTAAATTAAGACCAATTAGGTCTTCCGCACATTTTTTAACCATCTCTTCTTTGGTCATTCTTGATATAAAATCATTTTCATTATGGCAAACTTCAAGAGATAACGATGTTTTTCCTTTGGGTGCCATAAGAACACTCATGGCTTTAGGTTCATAAACACGTTTAAAGAGATGTTCTCTATTCATTGAGAACATCTCCAAAGAATCTAAGATTCTTTCTTTATTTATAATGAGATTAACAAGCTGGATATGCCTATAATGTAATTTTTGTGCAACCTCGACTTGATCAGCAACTAATGGATTAAAATAAGTAAATAATGTTGGTAACGGTAAAGTCGAGATATAGTAATCTCCGCTGATAATTTTTTGACTACCTTCCGTATCCACAATAACATTTTGAACGGTATGACCTTCAACATTAATTTGACTTATCTTGGTGTTCAAATAAATATTTTGATTATTGAGGGTTGCGGTCATCGCATTACAAAGTTGACCTGCACCGTAATGCGGATACCAAGATGAAATCATTTTTGCAGATGGATCATTAGTTTTAGCAAGCCGCTCCTTTATTTTTTTGTTTAATTGCGCTACAATTTTATTTAATATATTTTTCATTAAGCTTTTTCCACTTACATTTTCGCGTTCTTTCCCCCACAAAATTGATATTTGGTCAGGTAATAATCCACAACATTTTTCTATATATGGGAAGTAAAAAAAGTTGAATATTTTTTTCCCGAACCGTTTCGTCATAAAAGTTTCCAAATTTAAGTCGGTTTCACCTTTTATTGATATTTTGGCCCAGTTATAAAAATAATCTAATAGGTAACTGAACGTTACCAGGGGACTCATTTTAGTAAATAATTCAACAAGTCGAAGTGGGTAAGAAAGGATTACCTTTTCCGTATACATACTGAAACGATCTGATAGAGTTATCAAATCATCTCCCAAAAGATCATGATACTCATTGACATAATCTTCAAAAAAAATGTGCGGCCCAAAATCAAAGAGAAATTGTTCGCCCTTATATTCATATTTAACGGTTTGTACCATGCCTCCAAGATTTTGCGATTTTTCAATTAAGGATATTTTATAACCTAATTTATTTAACAGGTAAGCAATTCTTATTCCGGCAAAACCGCCACCAAGTATTACCACTGATTTATTTTTATTCATATTTTAATCCAAGGAGCTTATTGATTCACAATGCGTTGCTTTCGCTTCTGATATTTCAAATTTTCTATTAACCCTCTTTACAATAATTTTTTGACTAATTCCTAAATATTTTGTTTTTAATCGTTATCAACAGTTCACGATCATTCTTATCAAAGCCGTTAATAGTTATACTTAACAAGGTTAGACCTCCTGCCAAAATTCCTATAATTGTTTTTTCCCCCATATTTAAAATAAAGATAGATTCAATTACCAATCCTCCAATGATCAAAATAAAAGATATAATTAGTGGAAAGATAATATAAATACTAAATGGATGCATTTTCATGACTTTGTTTATTATCATAATTCGAACGGAAGCAGTCATCAAAGTTGATAATATGTTAGCTAAGGCAGCTCCATATAGCCCATATCGCGGTATCCATAATAAATTAAGTAACATATTAATCAAGAGATTACCTGTCAAAAAAGCAAGTTCTATATACTGGTGACCACTGATTGTAAGGAGTAGCCCTGCAATACCAGAAACTGCAGAAAAGATGGCTCCTATAACGAGAATACCTAAGACGTTAGGGCTATTTAAAAGAAAATTTTTACCGAAAATTAGCATCAATGGTTCTCTTGATAACAGTTGAAAAACCGAAATGGGAAGAATCACAAATAATCCCCAACGGGTTGCCGATCGATAAAGGATCTTAACTTGATCATTTCGGTTTAAGCCTAATTGCCCGGCCATTAATGGGCCAAATATTAATTCTAAAGAGACACTTACCATTCCGAAAAACATAATCCAACGGGCCGCTGCAGCATATTCTCCAACTCTTGAAGAATCCGTAAAAATATTAAGCATAATAATGTCCATAAAGTTGTTTCCTATCAATAATAAACCAAATGGAGTAAGCGGTATGGAATATAGTAAGATAGGACGCCAGCTTCTTGGAAAAATCGAATTTTTGTTCAAAACCTGTTTCTTAGTCGGATGAGGCCAAAACCCTTGGATCTGATGTCTGACCAGTAACAGCATCCAAAAAGAACAGATCATCGTGGCAAGAATAAAGGAATAAACTACTGATGAAAAACCAAAACCAATTTTATAAAATGTAATAAAAAAAATAATTTGTAATAAACTAAACAGTAAATCTTCAATGATGACCGCATATTTAGTTGTTTTGAAAGCACGGCTTAAATCGGCACTAATCCTAAGAATGGTAAAAAAAGGTACTGCAAATGAGAATTGTTTTAACACAAGAACTATTTCATCATTTTTTAAAACAGAGACAGCGAGAAAAGGAGCCAATCCATAAAGAATAGCCCCAATGAAAGTCCCGAATACTAGTGGAAAAAGTACAGCAGTTTTGAGGATTTCCGGCATCATTTTGTAGTCCCGCTGATCGTGTGCAATGGCCAGAAATCGCATCCCCCCTTTTTGCAAGCCAAGGCCAGAAATAATTTGTGTTATTTGACATATTAAAAGGCCGGTGATAAAGATCCCATAATATTTCGGTCCAAAAAAGCGGGACACAAGAATCTGTAAAAAAAGTGTTAAGGATTTCCCCACAATTGTCCCTAAAAACCCAAAAAAACCACCCTTTGCAGCTTTTAAAAGTAATGTTGTTTCATTTGGTGAGGTTGGGTTTGTTGGCAAGGGTCACATTATTAGAAGGTTTTAAATTACTGTTTAATAGGTTCTAATAACTTTTAAGTTAACATATTTAAGAAAACCACTTTTTGCATCTTTATCTCCGTAATATTTTTAATTCTAATAGCCCTCTTGCTGATGCCTTAAGAAGCATCAAACCATGCTTGATAACTTTCATTTTTGATTCTCCAACAACCCTCTTTTGATACCAAATCGGCATTTCTACTATCTTAAGATTATTTTTTGCGGCTCCGAATAGTAAATCAAAATCCGGCCAGGAATTATCTTTCATTATTATTCTTTTGTAGTCTTTCCTAAACATACATTTTGTTCCACATAATGTGTCTGTAACATTTTGATTAAGAATGTAAGAAAAAATAATAGAAAATATCTTGTTCCCGAAAACCTTTATGGACCTCATTGCCTGATCCTGCATCGGATAGACCATCCTTGTACCATTCACAAATTCTGCATTCCTGTAATCAAACACATCAATAAATAATAATAGATCCTCAGGTCTAACTGTCATATCGGCATCGAGAATCATCAGAATATCCTTTGTTGCTGCATCCATCCCAATTTTGGTCGCATACCCTTTCCCTTTGTTGTTTTTGTAATCAATAAATTTAATTCTATTATCGTCCTTAAGCATTTCTCTGACCACTTCTGATGTTTTATCTCTTGACCCATCATTGATTATGATTATCTCATAGTCTCTTTTCATTTTAGGTATTCTTCTCACGCATTCCGCGATATTCCCCTCTTCGTTGTATGCAGGAATTATTATTGAACAGCTATATTCTTTTCTGGTTTTGGGTTCTATAGCGTCCGCAATGATACATGAACCCACCTCAGGTCTTGGCCAAAAATTGCTCAAGTATAATAAGGTTTCAAGAAGCTGTTTTGGTATCCAGTTGTCAATTTTCTTAAAATTCTTTTTTTTAAACAAATCTAATATACTTTTTATTAAAGTTATTTTTGGTATACTGTTAATAATAATTTTTCCATCTTCCTTGGTCATTGCCCTGATGTGCTTTAATGTAGAGTATACATCTATAAAATGTGATAAAGCTTCATCCAGTATTATATAATCAAATTTTATTTCTGACTGAATCTCAAGGACATCTTTTGTTTCAAATGATACATTTGTATATATTTTCTTTGTTAACGGCCTATTTCCCTTTTTGTTAGGTATGCCTAATCCATATTTTGGATTAAGCTCACTGATTACTTGGCCATCTTCACATCCCATGTAAAGAATATTACTCTTCGCATGTATTGTATTAATTAAAAGTCTACGAAAACTTTTTGTTTTCATATTTATCCTTTATCATGCTTTCTTATTCTTCAATGTCAAAGCAACACATATCTCTTTTAGGATCATATCGCTATTATATCGATATTCCCAGTCTGGATAATGACTTTTAAATTTTGTAACATCCGAAATATACCAAATATGATCCCCTTCTCTATTTTTTGATTCATATCGAATAACTGCCTTTTCTCCTGTTATTTCCTCAATTTTATCGACTGCTTCAAGAATTGATATATTCGAATGTCTTGATCCGCCAATATTATAGACTTCACCACATTTTGGATTATGATAAAATTTTTCAAAAGCACTGATAAGGTCATAGGAATGAATATTATCTCTTACCTGCTTTCCTTTATACCCGAATATCGTATATTCCTTTCCTATGATAATACATTTTGCTAGATAAGATAAAAAACCGTGTAGTTCTGCTCCAGCATGCGCAGGTCCGGTTAAACATCCTCCTCTAAAGACTCCGGTTTTTAAGCCATAATATTTTCCATATTCCTGGACTACCAAATCCGCTGCCACCTTGGATGCACCAAATAGGCTATGCTTGCTGTTGTCTATACTCATAGACTCATCTATTCCTCTTGCTGCAAATTTATGAGTCGGATCAATCTCATACCTTTTTTCAAGTTCTATTAACGGCAATAAATTGGGTGTATCCCCATAGACTTTATTGGTTGAAGTAAAAATAAAGACTGCATTAGGGCAATACTTCCGATAATTTTCAAGTAATATAAGAGTTCCATTCGCATTAATGGTAAAGTCGGTAATGGGCTCTCTTGCGGCCCAGTCATGTGATGGTTGTGCGGCTGTATGTATGATTAGATCAAAATTATATTTATTAAATATTTTTTTTATATGCTCATAATTTCTGATGTCAGTATTATAATGTATATAGTTATCCGGGAATTCTTTTTCTAAAAGCCCTTTTTCTCCGGAAGTACTGGCTTCATAGCCAAAAAAGTATTGCCGCATATTATTATCTATCCCCACTACATGAAACCCTTTTTTCCCAAAGAATCTTACTGCTTCAGAACCTATTAGCCCAGCTGAACCCGTAATTAAAATCTGCTTTTTTTCCACTTTCACTTTTCTTTCATTTACTACATTACCCTGTTGATATGATAATATTATTATCTATTAATTCGGCTTATTCAATTCATGAATCATTAAATCGTAAGAAAGTTATCGTTAAAGATGATTTTTCGATTATCTCCGTGAGTGTTACGGATAGTCTTCTCGGGAAAGAGAGCTTTGATTTAAATCTTTAGAGATTTATTTTCTCAAAGTCACCAGATAACTAACCTTTTTCTCAATTAAAATCTCGCACTGAAGTATAAGAACTATTGAAATTTTCTTTTACCTCCGAATATTGCAGCATTCCGGATATCGCTCGAAAGTATTTCCATTATAAATATAAAATGGGGTTCCTGGCTTTTTTTGCAATCGAACGGAAGTAGGCTTTCCTAAAATATTCATAACTAATGGCTTTATTTCCCAACCATTTCGAGACGTTTCGTCTCCAATATCCCAAAAATAGCTGTAAGTTTTTGTTGGTAATTGCATTTCAACCTGGTTTTCCTTGCACCAAACATATGTTTTAATATTATAATTTTCGATATTTGAGATGAACATATAATGAATTTTTTTTTGAACATTATAAAATCGATTCAAAGCATTTTCCGCGATAAAGTCAAAGGATAGTAGTGGGATTCCTGAACCATAAGACCGAGGAATACCGGCAATAATAATTGTTTTTTCCGGCAATTGGGATAATTTTTTAAGAATCGATCTTTGGAACTCTCCTGATTTACTAAAGTTGATACTATGATAATTGGAAACTCCAATATAGCATGAAAAAATAAATCCTATCAATACTATAAGTACAGGACGTATTTTTATTTTTGATAAAATTGAAGCGCAAGCTAATGTAAAAAATATCATTGGAAAATACAAATACCAATTTCCTGGTGAATTTATCACAGGGAGTAATGAAATAATAATCATTATCAGGAATATCGATAATTCTTTAAGATTCTTTATTCCATTTTCCCTTCGAATAGTCACAAATATTCCCAAAATCCAAATTAAACTAAAGGCCAGCAATACAGGCTGCTTAACAATCCAATGAAACGGGAAGGGAGAAAATATCCAAACGGCGTATTTCACAATAGCTAAGAGGGTATTGCCACCAAAAGAAAAATAATAAAAATTAGCTTTCCCAGCAAAAAAAGATCCCATATAAAATCCCCGAAATACAAAAAATATAAGGGCGACAAGAGCCAATATCGAAATTAACCGCCAGTCTTTTAAGATTCTATGGAAATAAAAAGAATAAAATAATAAGAGCACTGGCAAGGTAAATATCATTTCTTTGCTAAATAAACCTAAAATAAAATAAATTATTATTAGAATATTTGACCAGTACCCTTTTTCTTGGTTTTCAAAAAGAATCATAATCAGTAATCCAAAAAAAGTAATAAGAACATCTCCAATAGCGGAAATCCAATAAATGGTCAAACATAATGAAGGATTGACTAAAAACAAACAGGCGGAAACAAATGGTCCAAAGGAATTATTAAATATCTTTTGTGCTAAATGAAATAGCAACCATCCATTTATAAAATGTAAAAAAAGGATGATCGATCGAATAAAAATGGGGGATGCTGTATCAAACAACAAACCCATGAAAATATTTGTAAGCGGCCTAAAATGAATGTCTTTTTGAACAGGATCAAATACGTGAGCTGACAAGGTTTTTGTTAAAAGCTTTGGAAATGAAATTGCAAGTTCTTGAATGTGAATAAAATCATCCCCGTTAAACCATGCAAATAGCGATGGTAAATGCGCCAAAGCTACAAGTAATAGGAATGCAATGGCAATCTTTGATTCAGTAATTTGTTGTTGGTTTGATCTATGTCCGTACAACAACTTATGCATTTCCTTTAATGTTTGAAAATTATGATAGGTCTTTGATTTGAATTAACAATCACAGGGAATCTTTTTATAAATCTCAAAATCAAGCAGCTTGGAGAGAATTGTTGTTTATTTTAAACAATATTTCTTTGGATAAGAAGATTTTACAATATATGATTTTAACTTTTTTCTCGTTCTAAGAAATTCCAATGACTTTTAATAAAAGCTATATTTCCAAAAATAGTCAAAGAAATAAAAGGTTCAAACATTCTTGGAAGTCCAATTACAAATGCAGTTGAAAAAGTTATTAAAAATATAGTTAAAGGAATTATTGATATAACAGTCCATTTAATGGTTAAAATTATATATCCTAAAAATCCTGTTATAATTAATAAAAGATATTTATCAATTAATAAATTATTGATTATTGATGTAATAGTCGAACTTGAAAATAATATTTGACGATTTACTTTTGTTAAATATATATCTCTTTTGATAGTTATATTTATAAATCTCTTGCAAGATAATTTTAGATAAAATAAAAAATTTTGTTTTATCCAAAGTTTGCTTATATAGTTAGCATAAGTGCTGGCCTCATAATCATTTTTAAATTTCTCGGGAGCTTCCCTTAATAACTTCATAACATCTGTTTTTATTATATTTCCATTTTTTTCAATGATATTTACTTCACCCAATTCCCACAAAAAACCACCATATGGGCTCTGAGTAGTTAATAAAACCGGATGGCCATACAAAATTACAGATCTTATTGTCCACGGAGCCCATATGATCAGTAATCCGAAAGTATAAAATAATAATTTAATTAACTTATCTTTATTTATAACAATCTTTAAATCATTATTATAAATATCTTTAAAAATAGTCAACAACATGAATATGGGTATAATCAATATAAAATTTTGTCGATTAAAAATAGTAATAATATAAATTAGACCCGCTAATAAAAAAGGATAGTAATTTTTTTTCCTAAAACAATAAAAAGTTATTGCAATCGATAAATATAATAAAGTCTCTGCCAAACTTTCCCTGGAAATCTTTAGACTCCAAAATATTGATGATTTCGATAAGGAAACAATAAATAATAAAAAAACTGAATAAAAATAAATCTTTGTTTTTTTATAAATTTCATAAATAAGAAATAATAATGAAACAAACATCAGGAACGTTTGAAATATCTGCCAATTCAAAATTGATTCACCGAATAACCATAACTCAAATGCCCTTATGGAAACCAATGTTGGAGGATTAAATGTTTTCCAAAAACTGGTCCAGCTATAATCATAATTATTAACTATATTATGGGAGATATGTTCAAACATCATCATATCAGCAAATGGTAATTCGAATGTTGTTTTCCAATAATATATTCTTAAAGACCAAAATGTTAAACTGCCAAGAATAAATAGTATAATTATATTGATTTTTACAATATTTTTTCCAGGCTTGCTCATATTTCTTTTAATTCTTTTCTCTTTCAGGCAGATATTTTTTCGGGCGGCGTGAATAGATTAAAAGGACTATACAAATTTATTCAGGACTGGAATCTTTTCAACCTTTTGTCCTATTCTATCTACAATACTGATCATTCTTGAGGGATTTTTTATTACCATAAAGCCAATCGAAATGGGTGAACCTTGAATTCTCAAAGCCAGCTAAAATCAACCATGTCGTTATTTTCCTTTTAGAGAAAGAATAAGTTAAACTGGCAGTTTTGTAGAATATTTCCTCAGGCTGTCGCGCATAAGGTTTCCCGATCGGTGTTCCCCGGCCCCATAGTTTTTCAATGTTTCATTGGGACAAATAATTTCCATAAACGATCTTCTGTTTCGCCCGCAGAGTATTTTGTCCTTCACTTAAAATCTTCTCATTCGATTATATTCGTTTTTATTATTAGCTATGCTTCTCTGGGCGTTTCAATACGGCAAAACAGCGGGTGGCGGCCAGAGGTGCCCACAATCGAAGGGTAGCCTCTTCAATAAAATATAATGTTTGAATCAGCGGAAGAGGAACCTGCCAGGATCTAAATCCTCCGGTCAATAAGTAACTCAAGCCTGCAAACGGTATTAATTTTTCAAGTCTCAGCCCGCTAGCCGGAGTATCACCAGTAATGGGCCCATTTTTTTCAACCAAGCATGCTCGAGGAATTTCAGAGTTTCCTTCCATTGGTTTCTTATCCGGAGGAAACGCGCAATTCCATACATTGTCAGGTCTATAACATTCTTCATGATGAATGTATTTATAGAAGATCCTCGAAAGAGGAGTTGTATAAGGTTCAATTATGATTAATTTTCCTCCAGGTTTTAATATACGTGATATTTCACAGAAGCATTTTAGAGGTGAGTGCAAATGATGCAAAACATCTACAAAAAAAACATTGGAAAAGTAACCGTCCGGGAACAGCAATTCGTGGGCATCACATACAACTTGGATACCGGGTAAATTAATAATATCTGAAGTGGTAACATTTTCGGCAATACGAGAAAGAAATCCCGGTCCGCTTCCTAATTCCAAAGACGGCCCTTGAAGAAGATGTTTTTTTATAAGGAACCCGAAAATATCAAAGTAGTAATAGCGTAATGAATTTTTTTGTGAGAATATTTCTTGATGCTTTTTTATCCAGTCATCTGACGAAAAGTTTATTTTCATCGTCATATTTTTGGAAGTTCATATGGTTTTTGTATTTCAAGGGCTATCACTGAATAACGATACCACGGCCTTTTAAGCTTTGCTTCATTCTCGTTTCCCTTCCGATAATGAAATAAGCTTTTTTCTGAAACAGGAACATATATCTCACGAGAACATTCAATAAAATTTTTTGTCAGTTCTTTGATCTGTTGTTCATCGTAAACATGATGTAAAGAAAAGCTCTTGGCAATACCATAGGGCACACTGAATATCAGAAATCCGCCCGGTTTAAGGATCCGAAATATTTCTTTCAGAACTGCTTTGTCTGACCCTCCTGATTGTAACCCATAACGGTTGTTCTCCATATGTTCAATACAACTGATGGATACACATATATCTATTGTAGAATCTTCAAGTTGCATCGTTTGTGCATCACCTACACGATGTTCATATCCCGGATATATTAGACTCCATGGATGAAGATCGTAACCAATAACCTGATGACCTAACGCAACAAGGATTGGCGTGAGCAGTGATCCACTTCCTCCTATTTCAAGTAACAATCCTTTTTTTTTTGTTGATAATCTGCTGATGACAAAAGCGTATTCAAAATGACGATCAATACTGAGATCTATTCCACCTATACCGGCTTTTCCAAGAAAATATTTCATTTGCCATGGGAGATAAGTAAAATATTTTTTAAATACTTTTTCGATTAAAGGCCACATAGACTATGGGATAAAAAAAATGATTCAGGGCTTTGTATTTAATTTTTTGATAAATTGGTTTCGAAAGGAAATAATTTAATATAAAGTTGGTATGTTTATTTTAAAAATTGCGATTTAGTTACCTCTTATTTATTCTTCGAAGCAATATCGGGGTTTAACATATAATGATATATTTTATCAAATTCTTCGGCCCAATTCCAATATCTTTTTTTTATCATTTGACTGGCATTATTAACAATTCTTGTTCGTTCTTCTAAATTCAAAACACCCTCTTTAATTTTATCTGCCAGACAGGTGGCGCTGGCCTCTGCTAAATAACAATTTTCTTCATCTTTCAATAACCAGGTAGTTGCCGGATTGTAATTGGCCACCACCAGGGTGCCACTAGCCATCAATTCAAAAGGTAAATAGGAAGGATGCCGAGTTAGATTCATCACCAAACTTACCCGACAAGTTCGGTATAACTCCGCTGTTTTATAATAATCCAACAAACCTAAATTTTCAATAATCCCGTCCAAGTTATATTGCTTTGGATTCCAGTTTTCCCCTGCTGCCACGATCTGAACCCGATTTCCTAATTGCTTCTTGATTAAACGTAGGGCTTGAATCCCTAATTCAAAACCTTTATGCGTGAAAGAGGGCCGTCCATAAAAGAAGATTTTAACCGGAGGACTCTCGTGATTATTTATCTTTTCAGGAGGATAAAAAATATTGGTGTCCACGCATGGCATAAAATAATCAGCCTGGCCGCCGTATTTTTGCACATATATTTGATGAAGGGTAGGCGTATTGGCAATCCCGTAAAAACCAAAACGATAGGTAGCTTCCACTTGGGCAAAGACTGAGCCGTTCGGATAAAATACCGGTTCGTAATCCTGCATAAAGTAGAACTTGCGTTTTGTCTTATTAAAGCGCAACAAAAAATAGGCGGTAGTCCAAAAAGTGGCAATCGCGGCATCCGACGATCTAAAATCAATCACCTGTTCATATTGCTGGAAACACTCAACCGATTGATTAACAAGTGCAGGGAACACCTTGGTTATTCTTTCTGCAATTTGACTCTCTTTCCCTCTCCCCAGAACAACAAATCGATTTTCGATCCCCCGTTGCCGTTTCAAATAGTCGGCAAAACGTAATATCGTATAGATGCCGCCATAGTAAATATTACCAAATTCCGGCAGGAACCAGGTAATATTTCGAATATCCAATTTTCCAGAATAGATTTGATGAATCCTTTTGCTCATCAATAAATGCTGTGAAGAAAAATCCATGCTGTTCGAAAAATAAAAAGCCTCCAAACTATAAATACTTCGATAGTCAATATATGTCAGACGCCAAATAACTTTTTGTAGTAACGCTCTCCATCCCATCTCCTTTAAAATCCGATAGGCTTTATGTAGTTTATTGAATAGCGCCAATTTCATTCAATCCTCCAGGTCATGCAAATTTCCTTACGAAACGTCTAAGCCTTATTATATTTCCGGCAATTACTCTCTCTAATAATAAATAAATCCTGAAAATATTAATCATCGGCCTGTCATTTAATAAAAATAATAAACGAAATAAAATCCTCTTCTTCCCGGGAAGTGAGGGCATGATTTCTTTGGCCGTTGCGATATTGGCCAAATAAAGCATATTGTCTTTTTTATATTGAATTAAGGCTTGATGAAGGATTTCCTTAAAAAAGCGGCTGGATATTTTCCTGATTCGGAATAGATCTTGACCATTATCGGTGTAATTTATAATCAGTTTACGCCAATAAATAAGACGACTTTTGATTATCCCCTCCATTAAGATGCAATTACCGGAATGATGGCGCCATTTTAAGGTGGAAACGGGAAGGTACTTTATTTTTCCAATCTCAAAAATCCGCAAAAACAAATCATCATCTTCATAACCTGATAAATTTTCATCAAAACCGCTTATTGTCTTAAAAATATCCTTTTTAACAGTCATGACGCCAGGCATGACCGCAACATCTTTGAAAAGAATATCTTCAAGGCATCTTTTGGGATGTGGTGCACCCAATTTATAGTTTTTATGAATTCCTTCAGCTATAGTCTCCCCTTCTTCATCAATAATATCGGCATCTGTGTATAATAAATCGGTATCCTCATCCAGTTGAGAAGTAATCAATTCCAGTTTATTTTCAGCCCAGAGATCATCCTGATCCAGAAAGCAAAGATACTCACCTCGAGTGAAGTTGGCTCCAAAATTTCTTGCGTGCGATTGTCCGCCATTTTCCTTATAATAATATTGGATACAGATTTCAGGATGATGCGAGATATAATCTTTTATAACTTTTTCCGACTTATCTATAGACCCGTCATTTACGATTATCAATTCAATATCTTGATATGTTTGGTTTCTTATACTCTCCAAAGCCTCTAATAAATATTTGTCATTTATCTGGCAGGCATTGTAAATGGGCATAATAATAGAAAAAGTAGGCATTTTAACTTCTCATATCATTTATTATTATTGAGATAAGTTTCTTATTATTTTGGGTTTTCCAGCAATGACATCTTAAGAAAATTTATACCCGACAATGACTTGAAGCTTAAACATCGTTTCTAAAGCTTTAGTCTAGGCATTCAAAACTGATTTTTTTTGACCTGCCAACACAAATAATACTTGAACAGGCAATCCATGGGGATATACCTTCTAAAACCCTTGAAATTACTTTTCCGATAGGATTAAGGCGAAAGTTAATCGAGTTTCCGCTTTCAAAAAATGGAAAATCTACTATCAATCCTATTGCATGATCTTTAGAATCATAAAAGTCATGAGGTAATGTTTTTATTATTTCAAATCCAGTTTGTTTTATATAATTCTCCAACTCAATTTTCGAAAAGCGATATTCTCCAAAATGGTAATATCTAATTTGTTTCCTTAATAAAAGTTTTTTCACTTTCTCTGGCAAAGGATTTGCTATTGGGGCGAGAATAGCTTTAATTTTTGATTTCTTCCAATTGGACTTTATTATTAAAGGGGAACCGATAATTGCGTTAATGGTATTACGCAATGGTCTTCTGATAAATTTTCTGATTATATTTACAGTCGGTACTGAAACGAATATTAAACCACCCGGCTTTACTATCCGATAAGCCTCTTTCAATGCTGTGAGCGGACCACCTTCGAAATGTTCAATAACTCCCATTGATATATAGGCATCAAAATAATTATCAGGATAATGTATATTTAATATTTCGCCCAGTTCTATCTGAAGCGTTTCATCGAATTTTCTTAGTTTTGAAATTGCCAATTCATTGTTGTCGATGCCCATAATGTTATATCCGCGCCTGTGGAGATAAATCACCCACTTGCCAAAACCACAACCGGCATCCACAATTTTATCTTTTTTTGAAAGGTATTTCAGAAACAACTCTCTGGGAGGTGATTCTATATCACAAGCATCAAGCTCTTCTTCAATGGTTCTGGAAGTCCACATATTATCCCATATGTCGCTTTGAGGCTTGCTATCATAATAAAATTCTTTCTGCATATTAATATTAATATGTTACCAATTGATTCAATTATTTAAATTTATCAATAGATAAGTTCCCTTTTGTTTCCCCAAGATGACTGGCGTTTGCCTTAAATTTTTATAATAATTTTTCCGTTATCTCTTTTGATAGAAGTTTTTATGGCTTCAATGGTATTTGAAAAAGGATAACTGGCAGTAATCATATCTTTTATCTTAAGTTTATCCAAAGCGATCAATTTAATGATATTCGGAAAAATATCATTTCCGGCGTGACCCCTAGCTCCATGAATGCTGGCAGCACATGAAACCAACCGATTAAGTTCTATAGACACAAGATCAGAAGATCTACCTAAATAGATAATTTTTGAATTAGGTGCCATCGACTCCAACATTGCAGGAATCGTAAAAGAGGCGGCCCCGGCCGCTTCCACTTGAATATTGGCCCCTTCTCCGTTGGTCAATTCCAAAACCTTATTCTGTGGTCTAAGGTTTTGATTGCCCATTTGATCCAGGTTATAGACATAATCTGCTCCCAATAATTGAGCCAATTTTAAGCGTGAGTCTATTTTGTCAAAAGCTATTATCTTGCTTGCCCCGGATATTTTCCCAAGGGCTATTGCCGCAAGGCCGATGGGGCCGGTTCCATAAACGACCAGTGTATCACCCGGCCTGAAACCGCCGCCCGATACAAATAGTCCGTTATAAGCACACCCGATGGGTTCGATCAGTGCTCCAATATCAAACACCGTATCCTCGTCGGCAACATCTCTTAACTTATTTATTTTCCAACAATATTTTTCGTCAATGACGATAAATTCGGCTAAAGCCCCATTCGAACTCAGTCCTAATAAATCGAGGGACTGACATTGATTCAAGGCTCCCCGGCGGCAGGGACTGCATAGACCGCACCATAAGATGCTTTCCGCGGTAACCGCATCTCCAATTTTTAAATGTACAACCCTTCTACCTGTTTTTTCCACAATGCCGGAAAATTCATGTCCTATGATGCCGGGAAGTTTTACTTGACCGGAAAAAAGAATATAGCCTTCCTGATCTGTTTCATAAAGATGGGTATCAGAACCGCACAGCCCGCAGGATCTGACTCGTATCAATACTTCTGTATCTTCCAAATCGGGAGTGGGGACATCTTTATATTCAAAATGAGGATTGCACCAAACCTGACTTCCGATACGGGCTCTTCTGGTTAATTCCTCATCTTTCGTTAAATAATATTCTTTTTTTGGTTTCCAATCGGCTTGGACAACGAGCGCTTTCATTCGGCATCTCTTTTCAATTCTTTTTTATTAATTTTCCCGCCGCCCGTTTTGGGGAGAACATCTCGGAATTCAATTATTCTGGGCGCCTTATATCGGGGAATTCTCTCCTGGCAATAATGAATTAATTCTCCAGGGGATATCCTTGTTCCGTCATTCAGGACAATGATGGCTTTGACCACCTCCCCGCGCAATTTATCCCTAAGGCCTATCACGGCCACATCTCTTATCATCGGATGGGTGATTAAGATATTTTCTACCTCTTGAGGAAAAATCTTTAATCCGCCGGTTTTAATCATTTCATTTTTTCTTCCCTCAAAATAAAAATAGCCGTCAGGATCTTTTTTGGCCAAATCACCGCTATAATACCAATCCCTTTTAAAGGATTTAGCTTTTTCCTCCGGTGAATCAAGATAACCACTGACAACGGCCGGTCCCTTGAAAATCAATTCCCCGATACTATTGGTAGGAACCTCCTTCCCGGAGTCATCTACAATCGCCACTTCATAATAATGGCAAGGCCGTCCGATGGATCCATAGCGGACCTCTTCTGCAGGGGAATTGGCAATGGCTATTCCTGTGGTTTCGGTACTACCCCAAACCGGAAGTACGGGAATGGCGAATTTATTTTTAAATTCCTTGATGATACTGTCTTGGGTATACATGCCTCCACTTTCGGCAATTCTCAAACTTTCTAAATCAGAACCCTGGCAATGAGCGGCCATCATCTCATACATAGGGGCCAGCCCCATCATGCAGGTTACCGATCTCTTTTTAATCATGCCGGCGATCGTTTTTGGATTGATCTCTTCCAGAAGGACCAGGGTACCACCGGTATAAAGCGCCCTGGCGAAAATTTCATGAGGATGGGCAAAGGAGGCAAACATACACAAATGAATGTCTCCTGGATGAATCTTCAGTTTTTCCACGGCTGCCATGGTATTCCAGTAAATATTGGCATGCGTGGTGATTGCTCCCTTTGGATTACCGCTTGATCCTGAGGTATAATTCAAATAGGCAATGTTATCCTGATCGATATCCTCTTTAGAGATGGATTCGAAAGGATAACAAATTATTTTCCAGGGGATGTAAGGATGATTGGTTTCGCCAATGACAATGATCTTTATGGAACTTGAAGAGATTTCTTTATCCAGAAGGGGCAGATATTTGTCCTGGATGATTAACAGAGAAGGAGAAATATCAAAAATAAATTCTTTAATCTCCTCGGGCTTGTTTAATATATTGATTGGAACCGCAAGGGCTGCTACCTTTGATATACTCAAGATGGAAAGCACCAATTCCGGAATTCGATTCATCAGTAATCCGATCTTGTCGTTTTTCCTGATTCCCAAGGAATTTAATGAATTGGCAATACCATTGACATATTGATAAACATCCCCATACGTTAACGATTCATTTTTCGATTGGATAAAGATTTTCGAAGGATGGTTTATATAGTTCCGTTGTAAATTTTCTTGAATAGTGACCTCCATTAAATCAAAAGGCTCCCTTCCCCTTAAAAACCACGTGAATAGTTTTAAAAAGTATTTTTATGTCGTTGGTGATTGACCAATTTTGAATATATTCTTGGTCATAACTGATCCAATCATCAAATTTTTTATTTTCTCTGGCATTTATTTGCCAAACTCCTGTAATTCCCGGCAATACCGTCAGTCTCAAAGTTTTCCATTCTTCAAATCCTTTCATTTCTTCAGAAGATAGAGGTCTTGGCCCAACCAAACTCATCTCTCCTTTTAAGACATTAAAAAATTGAGGGATCTCATCGATACTCCACCTTCTGATAACTTTTCCAATTTTTGTAATTCTGGGATCGTTCTTTATTTTAAATACAGGTCCTTGGACTTCATTATTCAATTCATTTTTTAATAAATCCGCATTGATAACCATCGACCTGAATTTGTACATCAAAAATTCTTTATTATTCTTCCCTACCCTTGTTTGTTTATAAAAAACCGGGCCTTTATCAAAAAATTTTATAGAGATGATCGTGATAATAAAAAGGGGGGTTAAAATAATCACCAATATTAAGCTGAAAACAAAATCCATCATTCTTTTTATCAATTCCTTCTTGAAAATCATTATTTCCAAACCTCATGATCTTATTTTATTGTAAGGACAGAAAAGAGTTTAACGGTTGAGGAAAATTCTTATGAGAATATAAAATATTTTTTTAAATAATTGATAAGTTCCTCAGCTTCATCAAGATCTAACTGTTGAGACGAATCCGATAAGGCAAGAGAAGGGTTATAATGTGACTCAAATATTATTCCATCCGATCCTACGGCTAAGGCGGCGCGGGCGATCGGCTTGATGATATCTTTTCTTCCTACGGAATGGCTTATATCAACGACAATGGGTAAATGGGTTTCTTTTTTTATGATTGGAATGGAGGAGATATCCAGGGTGTTTCTGGTCTGAGTTTCGAAAGTTCGAATGCCCCGTTCACATAAAATTATTTGATGATTGCCACCAAGATAAATATATTCAGCTGCCAGAATGAATTCATCCAGGGTGGCCATAAATCCTCTTTTCAGTAATACCGGCTTGTCAATTTTACCTAATTCTTTTAACAAAGAATAGTTATACATGTTTCGTGTACCGACCTGTATGATGTCGGCATATTTTAAGATCAACGGAATATCAACCACATTCAATATCTCGGTCACCACAATCATATCAAGTTCATCGGCAATGGTCTTCAATATCTTTAAACCTTCTTCTTCCAATCCCTGAAAACTATAGGGAGAGGTTCGAGGTTTAAAAGCCCCGCCCCTCAATATCCGGATACCCATTTTTCTTAATTTTTTGGCCGTATTGGATAGTTGTTCATAGCTTTCAACTGAACACGGCCCGGAAATAATAATCGGATTTTTGCCACCAATTTTTATCCCATTGATATCAATCACCAAATCCTGACTCGTCGGCAAACGATTGACCTTCAGTTTTCTGCGGGTTTCAACACCCATTTCTTCAACGGATGCCTGAAAAATTTCCTTAAAAACCCTTTTCATCATATCCTGGGGCATCGGTCCTTTATTTTTTTGTTCAACTTCTTTCAGCATTTCAAATTCTCTTTGAGGATCAAAATGCGGAAGTCCGAGTTTGTCCTTCATTTTTCCAATTTGGTTTGAAATTTCAATAAATTGGTTTAATTGAGTCATTATTTTTTCATTCACTTGGCTCATTTGTTCTCTTAATACTAATAATTCTTTCACCTCATTTTCCATGATTTTTATTCCGTTCGATAATGTGGCTTGAGATATGGGTTTATCCAATGCCTGTCCATAATTGTTTTAATTTGAGTAAAGTGAATTTTTCGTGTCTGTTGAATCTGACGTCGTTTATGGATGACCTTTCTTAGCCCAAGCATCGCATCCTTTTTGGCTCTGCAGATGGTATTGCCTTGACCCCGTCCTAAAAACCAGAATATGGAAATCAAATTGAATAGTAAATGGGCCGGCAGGTACCACCAAACAAGAACACCGGGCATATTTTTAACATAAGTCCATACCAGATTCCGGTGGCTGAAATACCTGACAAAATCACTTTCAGAACCGTGACTTCCAGAACCTACATGTTTAACGACTGCGTCCGGAACAAATAAACAGCGATGGCCCTGCAACCGTAATCGAAAAGC
Organism: Deltaproteobacteria bacterium RBG_13_43_22; assembly: GCA_001797675.1. GTDB lineage: Bacteria > Desulfobacterota > RBG-13-43-22 > RBG-13-43-22 > RBG-13-43-22 > RBG-13-43-22. Next base: position 137,869 of record MGQB01000036.1, read on the forward strand.
CATATCTACATCTTCATGATAACAAAAATAATCTTCATCAAAACCACCGGCCTTTAAAAACAGTTCCCGAGGATAAAATGCGGCAGCGGCGCACGGCCCAAATACTTCTATCTCCTTTTGCTTAAAAATATCCATTGGTTTGCCATGGCCGCGTCTCCAGGCCATCCCGCATACATTATAAATATCTCCCATTCCGTCAGTATAATTATTTCGTTCGGCCATTACAAGATATGAGGCAAAAAATGAAAATTCAGAAAATTTTATGGAAGCATCTGACAAAGCTTGAAGCCATCCCGGTGTTGGGAAAGCATCATAGTTAATCAAAGCAAGCCATGTTCCTTTTGCCAATCGGGCACCAAGATTATTGGCTGCGGCGAATCCTTTGTTTTTTTTGAGTCTTTCAACTCGCACCTCCGGCCAAGTTGTTTCCAGGTTATCGACCGATCGATCGTTAGAGCCGTTGTCAATGATGATTATTTCAAAACTCTTGAAAGTCTGGGCCTTCAAGGCGGCCAGACATTTCGCTAAAAACTTGGCCCCGTTCCAGTTGACAATGATGACGGAAATCAAAGGAAGGTCTTCAGGACAACATTTTTTCATGCGCAATTATTTTTTTACAAATCATCATTGGTTTATTTTTCTTAAAATAAAAATAATTTCTTGTCCATTTTTGAAAACAAGCTCTATTAAAAAAGGGAGCTTGAAAATCCTTTTCATGGCCGCCAGTAATTCAACCATCTCAATCTGAGTCCAGGCATGAAAATGGATGCTATATTTGATATCCATCAGCATGATAATATTTTTTTCAACTACTTTATCCTCACCTATTTTGTCGACCTGAGTCACCCATTCTTTATAGTGCTCTTTTATTGACCATTCAGGCCCCTCTTCATAATCCCTCAAAAGATGTTCAAAAGGGGTTGGTATTCGATCTCGATCATAAGTATCATTCATGTCGGGAATGGCCAGAAAAAGAATTCCATTCACCCTAAGCACCCTGAACATATTTTTCAGGGCCAAAATCGGGTTTTGACAATGCTCCAGATAATGATTGGCGATAACAAAATCCAGTGAAGAATCATCTATTGATTCAAGTTGTTCCCCATCATCAATAATATCGACTGGTACTAAATCCTTTTCCTTTAAAGGATATTGTTTCATAAGATCAGCTACTGACATTCGATCCACATATTTAACCTTGGAAGATTTAGGTATTTTTAATGGATCTTTTAATGCTCCAATTTCAATACCATTGCCTTGAATGTACATTCCTGCAAGACGTTCCCGGTTTATTGACTTTGGCAAATATCGATGCAGGAAGGTATGATTTAAAAAATAAACAAGAATTTTTCGGAAGGTTATTTGACGATGGAGATTTTTTCGTATTTGATAGAGGATCTTTTCGTATTTCGTAAATATCCAATGAATGGTCCCGATGGCCCTTTCAGCGTCTAATAAAAAAATACATTGATAGAACCATTTCCTAACACAGGGGATATATCCTAAAACCTTTTTCAATCCTTTGAAATTTTCATAAAATAATTTATCGTTTTTCAAATATTGGGATATGGCCTGAGATAAAAAGTCGTAGAAAAAACGAGACGATATTTCTCTGACCCTTCTGCGATCTTTCCCTTGACTGGTATAATTTTTAATTAATTTTTCCCAATAATTTAAACGACTTTTTACCATTCTGTTCGAAAAACTATAGCTGTTTTCATAAATCCTCCATTTTAAAGTTGAGACAGGAAGGTATTTAATATTGCCGGTTTCAAAAATTCTCAGAAATAAATCATCATCCTCATATCCGGACAGCTCCTCATCAAAACCATTAATTTTGAAAAAGGTTTCCTTTTTTATGGTCATCAGGCCCGGCATGACAAAAACATCTTGATAAAGAATGTCTTCAATATTTTGCTTTGGATGAGGTCTATCATATAGCGACAAATACTTACGATGGATTTCTGATAAAATTGTGGAACCGGCTTCATTGATACTGTCAAAATCCGTATAGATAAAGTCTGTTTTTTCATCCAGGTAAGGCAGGATTGTTTCCAATTTGTTTTCTTTCCAAATGTCATCCTGGTCGATAAAACACAAGTAATCGCCCTTGGCTTTTCCAGCTCCAAAATTTCTGGCAGTGGATTGTCCTCCATTTTCTTTATAAAAGTATTGAATTTTCATATTCTGATAACTTTGAATAAAGTCTTGACAAAGTTTGGAAGATTGATCCGTCGATCCGTCATCAACAATAATTAGTTCATAATTTTTATAAGTTTGATTGATAGCACTTTCTAAGGCTTCGACTAAATAATTAGAATTAATTCTACAAGCATTGTATACAGGCATTATTATTGAAATGAATGGCGAAGAATGCATTGTTTTAAATAACTTTTATAAAATAAGAAGCTGGTAAATCTCTTTGTTTATTTTGAAATATTTTTAAATAAATCCAGGTTAAGATAATTCCCATTGGCCTTAACATCATAATCCAAATCCATTTATACCAGGGTTCCCATTTTCTAAAGTATTTTAACATGCTTTCAGTAAATTTTTTTTGTTTCCATAACAAATCTTTTTGGTCAAAGCTTTGACCGAAATAATCCATACAGGTCGTTATCGGTGTATATTTGATTTGATATCCTAAGCTTTTTACTTCCCGACAGAGATCTACATCTTCAAACCAGATAAAATATCTTGGATCAAAAGCCCAACCCAACTTTTCAATGATTTCTCTTCTTATCATCAAAAAAGAACCTCGTACAGAATCGACTTCCTGCTCTTTATTTGGGTTAAAATTACTAGATAAATATTTATTTAAAAGACTTGGCATTAAATGAAATAATTTAAATATTAAAACTAACATCTCCCAGTTTTTTGGAAACCTTCGCGGCTTGGCTTCATCAAGAAAGTTTCCTTGCTTATCGACTAACTTGCAGCCTCCTATCCCCACTTCTCGGTTTCCTCTCATCCATTTTACGATCTTATCCAAACCTTCGGCTTCGATTTCCATGTCCGGATTTAAAAATAAGATAAACTCTCCTTGGGCTAGTTTCGCCCCTAAGTTATTCGAATAACCGAACCCTTCATTTTTTAGATTCATAATCAGTGTAATTTCCGGAAAATTAGTATTAATAACTTCAATTGTCTTGTCACCAGAAGCATTGTCCACCACAATCTGTTCAAAACTGATCTCTCGGCAACCGGCACAAACAGACTGTATCTGTTTGATTATTTTCTCCTCAGAATTCCAGGTAACGGTAATCACACTAAGATCCATTGGGTTCCCTTTTTCCAATAGGCACAATTATTTTTTCTGTTTTTCCGTCGGGACCTTAATTTTAAGTCCAAACCTCTGAGACCATTTAATCCTTTCGATTTCTGCTTAAATAAAAGAACTGCCTATTGGTTTAAAAAAATGCTGGGGTTGAATCTGATAAAACTTAGGTTTTAGGGGGACGAGACCTTTGAAAAATGTTCAATTTTGGTCAAAGTCAAGAAAAGCAAAAATTTCAACCGCAGAAAACTATGTAATATTTCGAGGACTGAAATTTAAGCCCGACAAAGAGATTGGGCAAAAGGGAGCATTTTTTAAAGGTCTCGGTGCGTATCGATTAATCTCTTTATAGGCTTCGAATTAATCAACGCTTAGTCCGTTGATATTTTTCGATGACTTCCTTGGAAGGGCCAACGGCACGGGTTATTCCTCCTTCCAGCCATACAACCTTTTCACACATGGACTTGACCTGATTGAGGTTGTGCGATACCAACAAAATAGTAGTCCCTTTGCTCTTAAATCTTTCAATTCGTTTAATAGATTTTTTTTGGAACTCTTCATCTCCAACCGCAAATATTTCATCCAAAACTAATATGTCTGGTTTTATATCCGTAGCGATAGCAAACCCCAACCGGGTAATCATACCGGTTGAATAGGTTCTTAGAGGCGAATCGATGAAATCTTTGATGCCTGCAAAATCGACAATTCGATCGAAACGTTTGGAAATATCCTTTACTTTAAATCCCAGAATGGTTCCGTTTAAATAAATATTTTCTCGTCCCGTAAGTTCATAATCAAATCCCGCCCCTAATTCAAGTAAAGGTGCTACCAACCCCCTCACTCGAATGCTTCCCAAAGTCGGCCGTAACACCCTTGAGATAACTTTAAGAAGTGTGCTTTTCCCCGCTCCATTGGAACCAATAATTCCGACTAATTCACCCTGATAAACCTTAAAATTAATCTCACGAAGAGCCCAGAAATCAATATAATTTATTGATTTTTTAAGACGACGAATAGCATATTCTTTCAACGAAGCAATCTTTTCGTGGGGCAGACGATAGCGCACAGAAACATTATCAAATTCGATCAACGGATTGACTTTGTCAACTTTCATAAGATTATATCCGGTAGGCAAATTCATCGGCTTTCTTTGTAAACACCCAAAAACCGATCAACAATGAAACCAGAGCCCAACTAGTGGCTGCCAATATGGTATTAGTTCCTGGTATAAGACCAAGATATATAGGAGCACGAAATATTTCTAAAAGGTTATATAAAGGATTGAGATTCATATACCAAACATATCGGGCAGGGAAGATATCCCTGGGGTAGATTATTGGGGTAAGGTAGAACCAAGCTGATATAAAAACCTGATATAGGTATATAACATCAAGAAAAAAAACTGCCATAGTTGAAAGGATAAGGCCTATCCCAAGCGCAAACATAGCTACCAGTAAGATAGCGAAAGGAATAAAAAATAGGGCCGGTCGAAAGGCATGTTTAAATATCAGCATAATAATGGCCAGAGGAATCAAGTTCAAGAAAAGATTAATCAAACCGGAAATTATAGCAGTAAGGGGAAAGACCGTCCGAGGAATATAAATTCGTCGAAGCAAGTCCCCACCCCATATCATAGAATTCATCGCATCTTGAGTTGTTTGAGTAAATAAATTCCAAAAGATGAGACCTGATAATAAATAGATAGGATAATTGATCAACGAAAAACGAAAAAGGTTAGAAAAGGCGATGGTTAATACAGTCATGGTTAATAAAGGGCCCAACAGAGTCCAAATGATCCCCAACGTGGATCGCTTATATCGCCTTTTGATATTTGCTAAGGTCATTAGATATAATAGATCCCGATATCGTAATAACTCACCCAACTCTGAAAATAAAGGAGACCGCCTTACTGCTGAGTCATATTCTATCATTGTGATTCGTTACTCCCATATACAAATGATACTTGAAATTGAAAACCGCAATTGCTTTTAATTGAATGTTTCTTTCTCGGACGTTTAAACCACCTTACGAAAAATAGAAAGGACCTTTCTAAGATAGTTCCTTCTTCGGGATTGCAATGGAAATATTTGAAGGGATCGGTTCTGTAAGACGGTAAACCATTTCCAGCATAAGGAGTTGTTAAAAGAATAAATGATTTGCTGCAAAGCTTTCAAGGCCGCTTCCCGAGCCTGAAGAATTTTTGCTTGTTCCAGCAATCGGGCCTCCTTCCTTTTTAAGGTTTCCCCCAAACTATTGATAATGGCATCCTTAACTTTCAGAGCTTCTTTCAATTGCTCTACCTGATCAAAATCCAGTTGTTTTTGATCTTCTGGGCGGGTCATGACCGGAGATCTCCTTCTTCACGGTTTCCGACTTCTTTAAATATGACGTCAAACCACAGCTTTTCCCTGACCTTCGTGGCCTGGTAAAGAGTTAACTCTTTTTTCTTTCTGATAAAATTATATTCTTTGTTAATCTCATCATATTGTATGTGAGCGCCAGCCTCCCTTTCCTTTGGATCAAACCGCTTAATCCTTTCCTTGATCGCTTTTTTGAGGCCGTGTTCCGAACTACGGACAGGAAAGTGAAGTGTGAGAAATCTGCAGGGAAAGACTTTCTTACCTTCAAAAATAGGTTCATGTCCAAAAAAGGTGCAAAGGTCAATAGATTGCCCAAAATTCTTCCAGGCCTTAATCTGGATTTTGTTGAAGTCCTCTCCTGGTTCATAATATTTTAAAAACTGCCTAACATCTTCCCCGGGAATAAAAGAATTGTCAATAGGCCGGAAATTCAGTAAATTAAAGTCTATGGCATTGTACCCCAGGGCATCCACTAATTTTATGGAGTCACACAAAGTCATCCTCGGCCAGGGGGATTCTCTGAATTCATCGGCATCATGATGAAGATACCAGTCGGCCCCAAGCTCCAAATGCAATTGTTCTATCCGTTTGGTGATCATTCTTAAAGCAAAAATCTCTTCATGTTTTTTCGGCATATCACTCTCATCGGGAAATAGTTCAATATGAAGCAATCCCTTCCCCAACCATTTTGAAGCCTCCTCCAGGGTATTATCGGTAGAATGGTGATTAAGGAGATAGACATAAATATCGTTTTCTATTAAATGTCTTATCACATGATAGATGATATCCCCCTCGTTATAAGCACAGATAATAGCCACCACCTTAAAGGGGGCTTGAATAGGGTCCAGCAAAAAGGTCTTTTGGGGGGAGGATTCAACCGAAGAAGCCTGTTCCCGCCGTTCTTCCATGATCCCTTTTATTTTACAGGCCCAAAAGGCTTCTCCGTAAGCCATCTTTAATATATCTCTGAAAGGGAACGGTAAAGGAACACCCAGGTTCATAATCTTGTTGCCGAAATCATCCAATTCACGGGCATACTCAATAATAAGATCGAAATTTTCCCGAACGGTACTCCAGTTTTGATTAATGGTGTCCATCTGACACCATTCCAGTACTTCCGGCTCAGGATGAAGACGGCTCCAGATGAAATTAGCCCGCCCTTGCAGGATCGATCGACGGCAGAAATCCTCGAACCCGATCGGACGCATCATATAACTTACGGCATTTTTGTTGTAAATCACCTTAAACCCGAGTTTTGACAACCGATATCCCAATTCGGCATCTTCATTGCCGAAACGAAAGATAGGGTTAAACAACCCATTTTCAAGAAGAAATTCTCTTTTGCAGGAAGACCTTCCTCCCCAGAAAAAAAGATAATTGAGGATCTGGCCGTGTTTAAGGGCCGAATAACTGAACAACCCCCCGCTTGCAGTGATGATAAATTCCATTAGAGGGGTTATTTTTAGATGAGGGGACCAAGTCGTAAAATTCAAAACTGAATAATTTTTTTCGGGAAAAGCCCGATGGGTCTTTAGATGTTCTTCCAAAAAAGAGGGTGAAGCCTGATCATCATCATCCAGGAAGACCAGAATGTCTCCCTGGGCCTTTTCTATCCCCCGATTTTTAGCAAAGGCCAGTCCCTTATTTTCCTGGTAAAGGTATTGTATGGGCAGAATGCCGTTAAAGGCCTCGACCACCGCTGTTGTATTATCCTGAGAGCCGTCATCAACAATAATAACCTCAAAATCTTTTTTTGAAACCGTTTGCCTGGCCAGCCCTTCAAGGGATTTTTCCAAAAACCCGGCGCGGTTGTATGTGCAGAGGATAACGCTTAAAGGAAAGGGAGACAAAAAAATCCTTCAGGAATCAGTCTTGTCAGTCGATTGCTTTTTTAAAATAATAAAAGGATATCTGCCTTTTTCAGACAACCACCGGGGAAACCAGTCTTCTAAAAAGGCAAGAAGCCCTAATAATAGGCGTCCCCAGACATTTTCCCTGATTAAAGCCCGGCTAAAAACAGGGTCAATAAGTTGTGCAACTCTCATGGTATAAGGGATTTTAACCTCATCCAAAACCTGACGGAACCAGGAGGGGGGATGGGGGTGACCGTAGAGAGGAGGGATTTCCTCCACCAAAACCGGTCCTGATTCAGTTTTTGAGAAAAAGATTTTTTTAACTAAACCAAAAAGCCGGGATTTATTTTTCATCGGAATCCAGTCCGATATCGGAGAAAATGGCCACGTATAAGTAATGACCCCGGTTGCCTCGGCTTTCAAGGTGCGGTAGAGTTCCCGGAGGGCTTGAAGTTGTTCATCGGCGGGGACATGATAAAGGGCGTGATTACAGGCAAAGGCATCAAAGACCTCGTCCCGGAAAGGCAGGAGAGTCATATCCCCTAAAATGTAAAGGCCCCGCTCCCCCAGCTTATCTCTGGCTTCTTTAAGCCCGACCATAGAAAGATCCACACAGACCTGTTTACTAAATCCCTGGGCATATTCGAGATATTCCGGATACGATATTCCGCCTGATCCCGCATCTAAGAAAAAATCTCCCTTTTTTTTAAAAAACGCTTTAGCCCGGTTCCTGACCCTGCGGTAATACGGCAACAGCAGGGGTCTGAGGTCCACCCAGGCAACCGTATCCTTAAATAACCCATCCGGGGTTTTTTGCCAGCCGAAACGATTATAAAACTCCTGGACATTTATTTTTTCCGGACGCAATAAATCTATCCTTTTCTTTTCGTCCACTGACGAAATTTCTTCTCCATAGGGGTCAAGGTATTACCTTCCTGATAACGATATTCATAACGGAAATCTCTATAAAAAAGGATCATCCTTTCAACAAAAGTTTCAATCCGGAAGGCTAGGCTTGAAGGAGCCGCTTTCCTAAGGAGATAAGACCAAGCAAACGGGTGAAGTAACAAGGTGGGGTGACTTATAAGGGCCTGCCGAAAGGGGAAACCGGCCTTCTCCTTCTGTCCCAGACGGGCCAGAACTCCGGAGATCAATAAATTGGTCAAATCCCAACCTTTCTCTGCTTGAGATTTAAGGTGTTCCTGTTCCTCCTCAGGTAATTCCTTCCATCGTTCGAAAACTTGTTCTCCCCTTCTTTTTCCTCTTTCGAGATCGAGCCCTTCGTTCAATATCAGATTGTAATAATAAAAAGCGAAGAGAGAACTCAGTGAACCCGGTCTTCTATATCGCCGATACATCTCCAGGGAATCCTCCCAGAAGACAGTTGGGCTGGAGAGGGATTTTGTTCCGGGGATCAATCGATATTTTCCAAATTTAACGGGGATATGAAAAAACTTTAAGCCGAAATGTCCGGCCCGCACCCAGTATTCGTTATCCATAGCATAGTGAAAGGATTCATCCAAATAACCGATCTTATCCAAAACCTCTTTTCTCCAGAAGGTTGCCGGTTGGACGATAAAATTGGTAAAACGATTCCATAAATAATGGTAGGAAGTCATCACCTTATGATCATACGGCCTTGATAACCATTCCCACTTCGGGTTGCCCTGTTCGTCTATGAACTCACCGTCGCCATGCACAAAATCGACCTCGGGATGTGATTGAAAAACCGTTGCTACACCCTCCAGAGTGCCGGGGAAATACATATCATCGGAATTTAAATAAGCGACAATATCCCCGGCAGCCTTTTTGAGTCCCCTATTGACGGCTTCCGTCTGGCCCTTATCGGGTTTACTTTCCCAATCCATGGTGATTCCTCGACAATGAATCCCTTGCCGGCCGGAGCCTATCCTTTCTGCATACGATCGAATGGTTTCTAAAGAACCATCGGCGGACCCTCCATCCTGAACAAAGTATTCAATTTGAAAATCTCCAGCTTGGGTAATAACGCTCTCTATCGTTGCTCCAATATAAGATTCTTGATTAAGTGAAGGAGTAACGATGGTAAATTTTAAGGGATCGTTTTGTTTCAACGGGTGCAGTCTGTTCAAAATTCAACGAAATCTCTCTTTTAAAACTGAACCTATTATATTGATTTGAGCCTCAGACATTTCAGGATATAGGGGCAGAGAAAGAACCTCTTTGGCCGCCTTTTCCGATATTGGGAAATCCCCGGTCCGGTATCCCAAGTCAGTATAGGCTTCCTGCAAATGAACCGGAATGGGGTAATGGATACCGGTTTGAATCCCCTGTGTTTGCAACCAGGTCTGTATTTGATTTCTTTCAGGTAAGCGGATGGTATATTGGTGATAAACATGACGGTTAAAAGGCATCTCCACCGGCGTTTGGATCGGCGTTCCGGCCAACCATTGATTATATTTCTGGGCATGGAGACGCCTTGCCTCGGTCCATTTTTCCAAATGTCTTAGTTTAACGCGAAGGACCGCTCCCTGAATCCCATCCATCCGATAATTATACCCTTTAAGTACATGATGGTACTTACTTCCTTGGCCCCAATCCCGAAGCATACGGATAGTTCGGGCATATTCGGGGTCATTGGTTACCACCATACCTCCTTCCCCATAAGCCCCCAGGTTTTTCCCGGGATAAAAACTGAAACACCCAAGGTCACCCATCCCCCCTGCACGACGTCTCTTATATTCGGCTCCGTGGGCCTGGGCCGCATCCTCGATAACCTTCAGGTTTTGACGCCGGGCGATTTCCAGGATCGGATCCATATCCGCAGTCTGGCCGTAAAGATGCACCGGTATAATCGCTTTGGTTCGCTCAGTGATTTTTTCTTCGATCCGATCCACATCGATGTTATAAGAAGGAAGCTGGATGTCCACCAACACCGGCCGGGCTCCGGTATAAACGATGCCGGCCACTGTAGCCACAAAGGTAAACGGTATGGTGATAACCTCATCCCCCGGACCGATCCCGGCGGCCAACAGGGATAAATGCAGGGCACTGGTCCCGGAATTGACGGCTATCCCATATTTTGCACCACAATAAGAGGCAAATTCCTCTTCAAAGGCCGCCACCTCGTCCCCTAAAACAAACTGACAGCTCTCCAGTACCCGGCCAACCGCCTGGCCAATCTCATTTTTTATACTCTGATACTGTGCTTTTAAATCTATCAAGGGGATCATGCTATTCCCTTCTCGTAAAATTATAATAACTATTTGATTATATTTTAAAAAATTCTTTGCACTGTAATGGGGCCAACTTCACAGATTGGGGTTCAATCCCGCCGGGACGTGCCAAATAATATTCACAGGGTAACGGTAGTTCTTTTTTTAAAAAATTCTTGACATTTTTTAATTTGACAGTCATATTTAACCTTATCCAACAAATAAATAAATGAAAGGCAAAATAATGATAAATGTCAGTAAAGTTGGAAGAAGAGGCCAAATTACTATCCCGGGAAACATACGCCGTTACTTAAAGATCAAAGAAGGGGATCGATTATCCTTTCTCCAGAAAGGAGAGGCTATTATCCTTAAACCCCTGAACCAGACCCTTTTTGATCTTCGTGGAAGTGTACCGGTTAATAACCCCCAATATTTTGAAGATATCCGGCAGATGGTTATGAAGGTTCGGGCCTCGAAGGAGGCCGCTGATGAATCCTGAGAAAATTTTTACAGACACCAATATCTTCCTGCGTTACCTGACCAACGACGTCCCGGAACAAGCCGACGCTGTGGAAAAAATTTTCCGCCTGGCCGCTGCAGGTGAGATCCTATTGACGACCAACAGCTTAGTCCTTGCCGAAATCGTTTGGACCCTGGAGTCTTATTATCGGTTGTCCCGGGAGGATATCCAGGCAAAGGTGCTTGCCATTTTAAATACCCCGGGACTTGAAGTCGCCGATTCCGACCTTATTTTGCAGGCCATTACCTGGTACCAGGAAAAAAATATTGATTTCCTCGATGGTTATAACGAGGCCTGGATGACCTCCCAGGGGATAAAAACCGCCTTTACCTTCGACCAAAAACACTTTTCACGAATGGAAGGGATCTCCATCAACATCCCTGTTTAAACCTTGATTTTTAAATATTCATAAACCCGCCGCATGCCGGCCACCAGATCAGTCTGCGGAACCCAGTCCATTTCCAGTTTAAAGCGTGAGTTATCCAGAATGTTAATAGGAACATCGAACATTCTTGAAGGTAAATATTGCACTCTTACAGGTATTTTCAATTCGTTTCGGATGATCTCAATTATATCGTTTAAAGAATATCCAACACCACTGGAAATATTATAAATGCGGTTACCTCCCCGGTGTTCAATTAATTTGGCAATTCCTTGCACCATATCAGTTACATAAAGATAATCCCGCTTTATCGAACCATCTCCCCAAATCTCAATCGGTTGCCCTTTTAATCCACATTCCAGAAATACCCCTATCACCCCCTGCCCGATATTGAGGTGTTGTCCTTCACCATAAACATTGGCCGGTCGGCAAATTCGGTAATCAATCCCTTGGATGTTGGCGTACAGGGCTATATATTTTTCAATGGCCAGCTTGGTGATCCCATAGGAGCTTATAGGCTCAGTGGGATGGTTCTCCCCTATTGGATTTTTTTGGGGAATACCGTAGACGGTGCCACCGGAGGAAATGTATATTATGCGTTTCAGTTTAGTTTTATGAAGCTGCGATAACCAGCTGACATGAGGTACGACGTTGGTCTGCACATCGTAGACCGGATCCTGCATGGATGCTCCGGGAACAGTGGTATGAATTAGGTCTATGACGACATCCATATTCTCCAATGACCGTAAAATATCTTCCGGTCTTTCGGCATCGCCTTCTTCGATTTCAACTTTTTCCTGTATGTCTGCTATTAATTTGCGGGAATTATACAGCTTGTCAAAAAGCCGTACCGAATAGCCTTCCTTAAGCAATAACCGACTGAGGTGGCTGCCGATAAAACCCAATCCTCCCAACACAAGAACCCGGGTTTTTTTTTCTCCACCGGTATGGTTATCAATAAGGGTCATTAGATTCTTACACTATGAGTCTGAGAATGTATCTTTAACAAAAAAAGGCCGTTTCGAGTTGCGGGTTATTGAAGAAAAGGTTCGACTTTTTAAACACGCAACTCGTAACCCGTAACCCACAACAGAAAAACTTCAATTCTGTTTGGTTAAAATTTCTTTATAATACTCAACAAGATCATCGATGTAACGGTCAAAGTGAAAATGTTTTTCTGCCGTGGAGCGTGCGCCATCAGACAACTTCCAGCACAATGAAGGATTATTAATCATTTCAATGAGTCTCTTGATTAAACCTTCCTCATCATCAATTTCAATGATAAAGCCGTTATGTCCATTCTTTATTGCTTCTCTCTGTCCTCCTACGTCATAGGAAATTACGGGTACACCACAAGCAAGGGCATTAAGACAGGTCAGTGATAAATTTTCGGCTTTTGTCGGGTAAAGCAGAACATCGCAGAGGTTCAGAGCGCTGGCTAACTCGTGGGTCTGCCGTAAATAGGGCAAAACAGTTACCGAAAGCTCCGGCGGCACGATGTTTCTTATTTCATGACCTCCGTGCCCCACAACCAGCAATTCAACCTTTCCAGGCAATTGCTCGCCCAGTTTCCCCAATTTTTTGATAATAGGGACAATCCCCTTTCGCGGGTCCAAAAGGTAACTGTGCAAAAGACCGACTACAAAACGGGGTATTGACGGCAACCCGAATTTCCGCAAGCAGCTTTCGCGATCAAGTTTCCGGTAGCAATGAACATCAATTCCATAATGGATGACTTTAGCAGGCCGTCGGGCCACAAAGGTTTTTTCATAAAAAGCGGCCAGGGCCTGTGTATGATAAAGCAGATAAAACTTAGAATGGGGAATGAAAAAACGTTTCACTTTCCATAATGTTTTTGTGGCATCTCGGGAAATTCCCGGCCATGGTTCGTTCAGATTCTTACACTCATCACATCCCGTTAAAAATCGATCACAATCAATTGGATAGGGGCAATAACCGGTGGAGAGATATTTATCCACAGGCGAAACGACGATGCGCTTAACCCAACTTAAAAGACTTAAAAGCGGCAGGCTCACATAATGCCCGTGAAGATTATGAAAATGCCAGACATCGGATGTACCGAGCCAGGGCCAGAGGCCCAGTAAAGCCGTTGAGGGAAATACCAGATCATTCCAACCGGTAAGTCTTGCCTGTCCCCTTTCGACAAGCCTTTCCAAGGGCATACGAGGCAGTTGATGAACAAAGAACGGCGGCTCTTCATCCAGATGTGCATTTCCCACATATACACGGGCATCATGCCCACGTTCAATTAATGCTCTGGCGGTATTATAAATTAGTCGTTCCGAGCCGGAGCCGATATTTGCCGGATGCGAGGTAAAAAAAGCCACTTTCAGCTTCCGCCCGGCTGAAGCTGAAAAAAAATGGCCCGTTGTGATCTTCCTTTCCGCGTCGTTATCGGATTGAGGATTATCCGGATAGAAAATATGTACGGGTATGTTTTTTAAGTAATATAAAAGACACTTACAGAAATTGAGAATCTCCGGCTCGTCAATATAAGCAAAACAGGCTTTCAGTTCCCGGTCCAAACTTCCTGATCGATTCTCCCGTTTTAAGTACTCTGCCACAATCCGGCCGAAACTCTCAAAGAATTCCTGCTGCCAGTTCTGCGGGTGTTTGGCATGATAGGCGAAGGGAGTGACCAGCCTCCGCACCGGGACACCTTTAGTTATAGGAACAAGAGGAAGCCAATAGTCCCACCAGGGAAGCCCTAAACAAAAATCCGTTTTTGAATACAGGCCGAGAATCTTTTTTTCAAAGAAAAAAAAGTCAAAGCCTCCAAAATATTCTTCTTGATCGGTAAGACCCTCAAGCGAATCGACATCGATTCTGGAGCCGAAAATAAAAGCACCACGCGCCTGATCATTTATAAATTTAATAAGGTCATCGTTGGCAGACAAAAAAATATCGGAATTAATGATCCCGCATATCTGACCATCGGCCTTTTCCAGGGTTTGCAGAACATCGTCTAAATAAACCAAAGGTTTCCCGGCCATGTGGGTTGCATCTCTATGAACCTCCATAAAATTAACCGTGCCAAAATGTTGCTGAAGCCTTTTGATTTCCTCGCCGCTGTTCACGGAAACAACCTCCAAGCCCAGTTTTTCCCAGCTCTTAATATTTTCTATTTGCGTTTCGATATTAAACGGCGTCAGGCTGGTGACAACGGTAATGTTATTTTCGAAAGGCATTAACAAACTATCTCAATTTATCAAATTATTTAACCGGGCAGTCGGCTTTCATGAGACCTTTAAAATACACCAAATTAATGGTTTCGATCTAAGGTTATTACTCAGCGCATGAGGCTGTATTGAAATGATCATTTTTATCATTCCGATGCGTAATCTGACGGCAGATATAGGGTTAAAAGAAGCCGCAGAGCCCACCCTATCTCTCCACCTTGACATTAACGGCAAGAGGCGCAGCGCCTTTATGATTGAACCAGGCGACATTATGCTGAAACATGGAAAAATACAAGGTATAATCCCCTGGCTGAGAAGGGGCCTGGACAGTCACTTTAAAAGGAACCGATTCTCCGGGCTTTAAAACGTTCGGTAATAAAGAAACCCCCTGTTCTTGGTTAACTTTTTCCCCGGCATTGTTGTACCATAAGAAACCGAGAGCTACCAGATTTGTACCTTTATCATCGCTCCCTTTGTTCTGCCAGGCTTCACTGCCGGTGTTTTTGACGATAACATCCATGGCCGACTTTTCCCCTGCTTTCATCTTCTGCGGCGGAGACGGGGCCGTAATCTCTTGTTGAAAGACGGTAAGCGGGACTGCCACGGTCACTTCAACCCCTTTTTTTTCGCTGCACGCCGCCATAATAACAAGCAACACCATCATACCAAGTAACCCACATTGTTTTCTAACCATTATCAACCTCCATCTATCCTTTTCATTATTCTCTTTTTGGTAATAAGAATCCCCAAATAGAATAAACATAAAGTCCCTGGATTCCGGGTCAAGCGCGGAATGACGAGGAATAAAAATTTCCCCCTTCTTCGTCACCCCGGCGCAAGCCGGGGTCCAGAGTTTATTCTTTTCTTAATAATGTGTAGTGTCATTCAATGATGATTCTGTTGAAGTCATCTTTTCTCGTTACACGTCGTTTTGCCAAAGGTTTTTCACCCAAGCTTGATTCTGCCAGTCCCCTTTATCTCCGGAGCGGATATGAACTCCGAAATCCCGGCAGTCCCTATATGTTTCCGGCAAAGGGCAAATAGCCTCCGGACTCCAATCCGCAAGCAGTATAAAGTCTTCCCTTTCACTTTTCCTTCCCCAGAATCGGAACTGAGGTTGCCGATATCGCTTACACGAGGCTTTCAAAAAAAGTCTTTCACGGGTACCGGAAGGCTCTCGGACAATCGTTAGGGTAACGTTTTTCGCCCAAACGCTTCTCAGAATTTTAAGTTGTTTCTGTTTCGAAACCTGAAACAAACTAACAAGCCGAAGCAGACTTTTCTTCGGGGAAGTCGTCATTTCCACTTCATCAAGATTTTTTTTCTGATATTCAGAAATCATCTGGGTCAAAACAAAACGCTCAATAACTTGAAAATCATCATCTTGAAATTCTTCATACCCTCTTATCGACAGCTCCAGGGCAAAGCCGTATTGTTTTTCTATAATCGCAAAAATACAGCCCAGTAAAAAATCCCTTTTACTGAAGTGCCTTTGGGAAAATGAATTCAAATAGATGAGCTCCGCCCAGTTTGGGGAAGTCCTGACCGCCTGCAAGGCCTCTTTTTCAGAAGCATCCAAGTTCTGCAATATATCCTGGTTAATCCTCCGGAAGCCGAGAATCTTAATATCCGACATCCAGAAAGGCAGTGTATCCATATAGGCCATCAGATGGTGCAACTTGTCCTCGCCTTGATAGACGTCAATAATCCCCGGTTCAAATTCGGCAGCCAGGATTTTATTAATAATAATTTCACCAAGGCTTTGGAATAGGCGCAAATCCGTTCCCTGGGTATCCGCCTTAAACCAATCTATTTTCTTCAGTCCTAAATCCGCGAGTGCACCCTTTAATTGTACGGTTTTAAGCATGACTGTTTTTTCAACTCTGAATAATTCGGTGAATTCCCAATCTTTTAGTTTATCCGGATCGGGAGGTAAGGTGCTGGAGCAATAAGGGGATTTCGTAAGATAAAAGTTAAGTTCCGAAATTTCGCGGTCTGTGACTATTCGATTAAAAACATATAGTTTTTGATAGTTTTCATTTTCTTTTTCGACAAAATTCATCTCCCGGTCATCCGCATCAAAAGCAACACAAACGGAAAACCGGGCTATTTCTTTCCATTTTTCAGGCAAAGAGTCAGACGCGCCTATATCCAGTAAAATGGGCGGCTCGTTTACAAATTCAACCCTTCCTAAAATTCTGGAAATAATCGACATGATGTTTGTGCGCCTAAAAAATTAAGCCGCTCTCACTGCTCATTGATGACCCAAGCCTGATTCTGCAAGTCCTTTTTGTTTCCGGATCGGACATGCACCCCGTAATCACTGCAATGTTTATGTTCATCCAAAAGAATTAAGGTGTCTTCCGGCCCCCAGTCCCTCAATAAAACAAATTCATCATTTTTTTTCCCCCAGAAGCGAAATTGCGGCCGCCGGTATCCCAAGCAATGGACCCTCAATAAACGCTGGTCATTCATTCGTTCCACAACCACTCTCAGATCTTTTTTCCAGAACTCTTTCAGCTGTTGATACCGTCCCGGTCCGATAAGACCTTTCAACATCCGTTTCAAACCAAGCCTGTATTCGGGGAATAACGGCGCTGCCGGATGTTTAACCTGGGCTTTAAGATAATATAACATGGCCCCCCAAATCTTCCCGGAATCGAGACAGCGCAAAGCTTCGTTGATTAAATTGGCGCCTTCCGCATAGTGCTGGGTAATGGAACTTCTCGTCAGCCGGTATTGAAATTTCAACAGCAGCCGAACAGGGCTCCAGAAAGGCGGCCAGTACTGCCTGCTCACCTTAATCAGCTCGACCCGCGGACCGAAGTTGTCGGCATAGCATTTTGCCTCCGGGTGGAGCCGGTACCTGGCTGTATAGGCGTCGATGCGCCGGAAGGCGGTCTTCCGGCTCATTCTCAGCCATAGGTCGTAGTCCATGGCAAAGAATAAATTTTCTTTAACCGGCCCGCAGGAATCCCACATCTTCCTGGTCCAGAAAATGGCCGGTTGGCTGATAGGGCCGTATTTCCAGAAACGCAGCAGCATACCATGATCGAAACGTTCATATCGATTGGCCGGATGCTCGTCGATAATATTACCCTCCGCATCCATAAAGCGGCTATAGCCCATTACCACAGCATGGCCGTCTATAATACCCTTTACCGCGGCCTTAACGGCGCCCGGTTCATACTCGTCATCCGCGCACAGCCAGGCGAGAATATCGCCCTGCGCCAAGGCAAACCCCTTATTGATGGCATGAGACTGGCCCCGATCCTTTTGTGAGTGAACGATAAGATGAGGATATCGACTGCAAATATCCAGTGTAGCATCCGTCGATCCACCGTCCACGATAATATGTTCCAGATTCGGATAATCCTGATTTAAAACGCTCTGAATACATTGATCAATCCACTTGGCCCCGTTGAATACCGGGGTAATAATACTGACCAGCGGCAAAACCTGCATGGCCTGCTCATTAATTCTCTTTAATTCTGCGTTTCTTAACTTAAGTTCGGACACCCAGTTATCGCGCTTTTGTATCTCATCCACAGCCTGATGATAGACATCCCGCAATTCCGCAAGCCAGTTATCCCGCTTCTCTATCTCATCCACAGCCTGTTCATAAATCTTATGTAGTTCCGATAGTTGCTTCTTGCTTTTAAGAAGTTCCTCTTCTGCCCGTTCAAGTTCCTGATGTAATCTTTTATAATGATTATTCCCCTTTTCCAAGAGCTCATTGATGGAGTTATCCAAAGATAATCCCTTGTGGATTTCAAGTTTGCAGATATTACCATTCAAGAAGCGTTCTATCCCGGTGACAACTTGCTCTACCGCAACCAACCTGATGCAGGGAGCGTCCGCAAGCCAACAGTACCGCCAGAGACAAGAGGCACAGGGGAGTTCCTGAGTCAATACAATGCCGCAGTCGGCAGCGGGCAAAAACCGAGGCCATGTTCCACCGCCAAATATCGCTATAATGGGCTTTCCCAGGGCGGCCGACATATGCATCAAACCGGTATCGTTGCCAAAATAAAACAAGGATTGCGCAGCAAGCGCACAGGCCAGAGGTATATCGTCTCCCTTTCCCAACCAGACCGCGGGGTTTGCTCCGCCCCGCCGCGCCAGTTCGGCCACTTGGTCAACAATACCTTTTTCCTTTTTATGGCCGGCAATCAGCGTTTTCAAGGCCTGTTTTTTTTCTAAGTGGACAATGACCTCCGCAAAATTTTCTTCCGGCCAGGTTTTAAAAGAAACATTGGTCACTCCGGCAGGAAAACAGAAAACAAACTCTCCCTTTCTCAGTCCAATGCCCTCAAGCACATCACCGGCTTTTTGGATTTCTTTTTCAGGTAATACTAATTGCGGCCGGGGAATCGCCTTTTGATCCGGGGCAATATGATTCCAGTAAACCTGATATTTTTCCGTCTCATGCATGTTTTCTTCCACGGGAATATATTCATCATAGAGACATTCCGGCATTTGCATTGCTAAATCCACCAATATTGCTTTCAGAAAATCATGAGTCCCCTGGGGGCCGCCAAGCACCAGGCGCTTTACGCCCGGCAATGAAACAGCAATCAGGTCATCAAGCCAGGTGCGATTATAGGTTGTCGTCAACAGCAAATCATATCCGTTGTAAACAATTTCATTCAACAGCGGTTTAATTTCTTCCTCCACGGCCGGCTTTCTGTGAAGTACAATGCTTGTAGTTTTCCAGATCAACCGTTCGGGATACAGGGGGGCAAGCTGTTCATATCCCCGGCGCACCAGCAAAGTGATTTGGGTATTTTGGAGATAATCGGATAGAGCTGAAATAAATCCCTGTAAAAGGACGATATCGCCAAAGGTATCAAAACGCGGCAGCAAGATATTTTTATATGTTTTTATATTGAGGTTATTCGGCACAACTTCACCCTATGATTTATTTCTGATCACCGGCCCTCCGATTGGAAGCTTTGAATTAATGGTCTAGAGTTCAACTATTTTATAACCAGAAATTTCAACTACCTTTAGATTGCCTTTCTTTACCATTGGCCGGTAACCGGATGGTCACCGGTCATGCCAAATCCTATACAGATATCCGTGGTGCAATCATCAAACTGCCCGTTTCCATTATAGTCCAGAACCCAGAGTCCATCTCGAAAGATCCCGATCTTGGCCGTACCGCTGCCGTCCCAATCCCCAACTACCGGAGTATCGCCGGTCATCCCAAAACCGAGGCAATGGTCGGTCGTGCAATCATCGAACTGCTCATTGCCGTTATAGTCCAGAACCCAAATTCCAT
>MGQB01000037.1 GCA_001797675.1 Deltaproteobacteria bacterium RBG_13_43_22
CTCTCAGGAGTGTCACCCTTTTTTCCCTTCTTTTTTATCTCATGATCTGGTAGTTAGTACAGCTGAAAGCTCAAAGGGGGAATTAGAGCTCAAAGCCGAAAGCTCATAACTCAAAGTGGAAAAAGGTTAAAAATAGACAGTATAAAGATAATACAAAGAAAATAAAGGGGAAAAGGGGGGAAGTCAAGGATTTTTTGCCTAAGGGGCAAAAAACCAGCTCATACCTGATTGCTCACAGCCTATAGGGAAGGCGAGAGGAAAAACCGAGAAAAGAAAACCCCTCTCTCGATCTATTTGTGATATCTGCTGATTTTTGTCTCAACTTTCGATAAAAAATTTTAAGGGGTCACCGTCTGACCGCTGCCGATGGTGATGGCATAGTGATCTTCCCCCAGGAAAACGGACATTTCAGTTAGAGGACACCACCCCAGTGCCCGCGATACATCTTTAGGGCTAAGCCTAAAAATTACCAAGTTACATCGTTTCCTTCAATAGAAACCCCTCTCCCCACCACTTTTCCCGCGTTTTTATCCTTGACCCGGCCTGTTTCTTTTTTTATACTCCCCCTCAATAAACAACATCTTATTAAAAATCTCCTATGAATCATTGGCCGAGGTAATTGGGAATCCGAAGGATATGAAAACCGGCGGCCGGAAAAACCCACCCGAAACGACGAGGTATTGATATGGCAGATTTAGAAAATTTCAGAACATCCGTTCGAAGTTGGCTTGAAGAAAAGGCTCCCAAAGGTCTCCGGGGCAAGATGGGAGACCTCCTGTCGGTCTATCAGGGGGGAACCAAAACACCCCCACCCTATCCCGAATCCAAGGCCTGGCTGGAAATGATGGCCGACAAGGGCTGGACTGTTCCCTCCTGGCCCAAGGAGTTCGGCGGCGGCGGTCTGGATAAACAGGAGGCCAAGATACTGAACGAGGAATTGACCCGTCTGAAATTACCCCCTCCGTTAACCGGGTTCGGAATCACGATGATCGGTCCTACGTTGCTGCAATACGGAACCGAGGAACAGAAAATAAAGTACCTCCCCAAAATCGTTCAAGGAGAAATCCGCTGGTGTCAGGGTTATTCCGAGCCGAATGCCGGGTCGGACCTGGCTAATATCCAGACCAAGGCCGTGGTTGATGGGGATGATTATCTTCTCAACGGCCAAAAGATCTGGACCAGCGGCGGGGATATGGCCGATTGGATCTTTATGCTTATCCGTACCGACCCGGGAGTAAAAAAGCAGATTGGCATCACCTTTCTGCTGGTTGATTTAAGAACCAAAGGCATCGAAATCAGGCCGATCAAACTGATCAGTGGAGCCAGCATCTTCTGCGAGGTCTTTTTTGAAGATGTGCGCGTTCCTCAAAAGAATATCCTGGGCCGGGTGAACGGGGGATGGGAAGTCGCCAAGGCCCTGCTGGGCCACGAACGAACGTCCATTGCCAGTCTTGGCAGCAGAAGTGTGACCGGGAAGGCCGAAAATCCCGTGGAGGCGGCGGCCAGAAAGTACATCGGACTGGACCAGGGGAGGCTGGCCGATGAAGTGATCCGAAACAGGATGGCCCAGATCCAGATGGATGAGTCCTGTTTCCAGCTGACGGTGCAGCGTAACAGCGACAACATCAAGGCCGGCCACCGGCCCGGCCCGGAGAGCTCCATTTTCAAGGTTTACGGCACGGAGCTGAACCAGAGGCGGCAGGAGCTTTTGCTTTCCATCCTTGGCCCGGAGTGCCTGGGATGGGACGGAGAGGGCTTTGAAAAAGACGAGCTGGAGCTGTGTCGAACCTGGCTGCGTTCCCGGGGAAACACCATCGAGGGCGGTACCTCCGAGATCCAGCTGAATATTATTGCCAAACAGGTCTTGGGGCTTCCCGATAAATAGAAGCAACCTCGCCATTTTGAAAAAGGGGGGGGTATTTTCACAGAGGGACGCTCTTTAATAACTCAATAATCTATCTTGCTTTCGGGAGTTATTAACTCTTTTAACAGCAGCCCTTTTCCATTACGGCACCATGGCCACAATCCGGGCCGGCCCGGCACTACCCCCTTTGATCTTTAAAGGAAAGCAGGACACTTTGAACCCATAGGGGGGTAGCCCTCCCAAGTTCACCAATCGTTCGATCTGGGCGTAGGGCAAATCAGCCTGATGGGCCGCCCAGAATATCCCCGGCTTTCCGCTGCTCAAGGCCTCTTGGGCCTGCCGATCCAAAGGGGTGTCCCAGCCCCAGGCATCAATTCCCATAACCCTGATACCCTGATCAAACAACCAATGGGTGGCCTCGGCGGTAACCCCGCAGCCCCGGAACATATAGTCCGGTTGTCCATAAAAGGCGTCTCTTCCGGTCCGCACCATCACGATATCCAGGGGTTTCAAGGTATATTGAATGCGCTTGAGTTCATTTTGGGCATCCTCCGCAGTCATCCCGTCCCCATCGGCCTTGTGGGGCATATCCAGGATCACCCCGTCACTGAAAAACCATTCCAAAGGCAGCTCATCAATGGTTTCAGATCTTTTTCCCTGGATTTGGCTGTTGTAATGCCAGGGGGCATCAATATGGGTGGTGTTATGAGTCCCCAAATTGGTGATCGTTTCCACCGCCCAACCTTCCCCATGACGAAGAAGGTTAGCCGGAACATTGAGCATGGCCTGAATTCTGGCCGTGCCCTCGACATGGGACTGATACTCAATGTCCGTTCGTAAAAACCCCTGGACTCCTTCCGGACTGGGCGCAATCAAAGCCGATAAATCGATGAATTTCATAAAGCACTCCTCCTATTTCATTTTAATAGGTTGATATTTTACCCTTAATGAGGAGGGGACACTGGAAAGCTTAGCCACCCCTTGCTCAGTAAAGGCCATCGGAGAAAAGCGGGTTCCGCCCCAATCCTTAAAAATAATTTTAAGGGGTCACCGTCTGGCCGCCTCCGATGGTCATGGAATAACCGGTCATGAAAGAGGCTTCATCGGAACAGAGAAATAGTACGGCCCCGGCAATCTCCTCGGGCACACCGAACCGGCCCATAAGCACTGTGGAAAGATAGGCCTCTCTCATGGCCGGCCTGGTGTTAAACCCTTCCTCCAGCATGGGGGTCATGATGGGGCCAGGACAGACGGCGTTGATACGGATGTTTTTTGTGGCATAATCGGCCGCGGCGGACTTAGTAAGGCCGATAACACCGTGTTTGCTGGCGCTGTAAATGGCGCTACCCGGAGAACCGCTGATTCCTGCGGTGGAGGCCGTGTTGACGATGACCCCGCCGCCCTGCTGGAGCATCTGCTGTATTTCATGTTTCATGCAGAGCCACACCCCTCTGAGGTTCGTGTTCATGACCAGGTCCCAGTTTTCTAAGGTTTGTTTGGCCAGACGATTCATGGGACCTCCCACCCCGGCATTGTTAAAGGCATAATCCAGTTTTCCGTAAGTAACGATTATTTTCTTAAAGAGGTCCTCTACATCCGGTTGGCTGGTGACATCGGTCTTAATGAAATGCGCCTCACCACCTGCTTTTATTATCTCCTGGACGACGGCTTGACCCAGATCTTCCCTACGCGCTGCCAGGACGACTTTGGCCCCGTCTTTGGCAAAGGCCAGGGAAGTCGCTCTCCCGATGCCTGAATTACCGCCGGTAATCAAGACCACTTTATCTGCGAATCTTTTCATGGAAATTCCCCCTGTGTAAAGGATTTATTGGTAGTTGCTTTTATATGAAAAGAATATAAAATGTGCCTGAGAAAAGAGTCAAGGAGAAAAACAAGCCTACGCTTTTCTCCCCGCCAATATAGAGGTATTGTAACATGAAGGACTGGTAAAAAGTCGTCAAATGGGACGGCACGGTAAAAAGCTCTCCTGCTAAAAGCGGGACAGATCGACTTTTTACGAGCCCTCAAGCCTAACCGTAAAACAGACCTCTGAGAGACCCAAAATGGATCAAATCCAAGGGAGGATGAAAAACCAATGCAGATCGGCCGATTTATTGATGGGCCGTTGATCGGCGTTGATTACAGAACGCCCACCATGGAAGGTGTGA
The DNA here is from genome assembly GCA_001797675.1 of Deltaproteobacteria bacterium RBG_13_43_22. Taxonomy (GTDB): domain Bacteria; phylum Desulfobacterota; class RBG-13-43-22; order RBG-13-43-22; family RBG-13-43-22; genus RBG-13-43-22. Next base: position 4,033 of record MGQB01000037.1, read on the forward strand.
CCGATACTGACGGAGCCTTCCAATTTTGTGATGGAGAGAGGATCTCCTTGAGTATAGGTCGGCTGCAATTGGGCGCCACCGAGGCCAAAGCACAGATCACCTCTGTCGATCTTGTGTCAATCTCTGATGATTATCCTTCACCCTTAACAGATCAGCGGATCATAAACCGGGCACGATTTTTATACAGTCTCGCATCGGAAACCGATCTTGCCCAGGGCATCAACATCAGCCAGGTTATCAGGACGACAATCGACCGGACAGCCGACCGCATCGACTTTGATCAGAACGAGGCCGCCTTTACAGTCGACCCATCGGTGCAGAGCCTCTTCGATCAGCTCGGGCTCAGACTTCGCAGCGCCGAGGAGTCTCGCAACCATCTTCGTCGCAGTATGGCCGGGATCAAGAAGATCGTCGATGTCAAGGTTCCCACCAGAGACGGTTCTTATCTCCTGGCCGATATCTATCGCCCTCTAACGGAGGGGCGCTATCCGGTTATTCTGCGGCTAAGTGTTTACGGCAAGGCCTTCGGCACCGGTTCCATTTGTTCCCATGAGGACTATCTCCGCAGTGAGGAGCGGGAGGATGCCTGGTTTCAACAACACCGCAAGGGCCTGGCCCCCTCTCTACGATACGCAGAAAATGTCGTCAGTGCCAATACGATGGACTGGGTACCACGCGGTTATGTGCTGGTGCGTGTCGACTGTCGGGGTGTCGGGCGAACTCCCGGTGTGCTTAATCCCTTTTCAAAACAGGAAGCGGAAGATTATTTCGATGTTATCGAATGGGCGGCGCTTCAGCCCTGGGGCAACGGGAAGGTCGGTCTGCACGGGGCCTCTTATGCGGCAACCATCCAATGGAACGTGGCCGCCCTCGGGCCTCCTGCCTTGCAGGCCATGATTCCCTGGACCGGGGATGCCGACTCGTACCGCGATCTCTCCTATCCGGGAGGCATCTTCAACGAAGGATACCGACGTCAATGGTGGGCAAACCTTTTAGGGAACTCTTGCGGAGCCGAGACCGTCAACCTGATCGACGACATGCTGGCCCATCCCTTCGACGATCCCGAGTTCTACGGATACCAGGGTAACGGTCCGCTTAGTGCCGATTTCAGTCGGATTACTACTCCATTCCTAACGGCTGTCAGCCAGACCGGGGTGTTACATTCCCGGGCCGGTTTTGAGGCTTTTAGCCAATCCCCCTCCCTGTACAAACGGCTTGTTGTGGTTGACGCCAATTACTTTCCCTTTCTTTACCAGGATTGTCTGGCGAACCAGTTTGCTTTTTTCGATCGGTGGCTTAAAGAAAGGAATGATGAGACCACGTCCTTACCGCCGGTTCGGATGATTATGCGAACCGGTCAAGGCGGTTTCGAGTGGCGTGACGAAGAGTCCTGGCCGGTCCCCGGCACTGTTTACCGAAGTTTTTTTCTCGATGCCGGGACAAAAGGTTCCTTCAACGGGGTCGATCCCCAAAGGCCATCTTTCGGTCTTGCAGACTCACCACCTCCTGGCGGACAGGCCTCTTACTCGGCTGATGCCGAGGATATTGAAAACGGTGTCCGGTCGGGGGTTTCCTTCCTTTCGGATTTACTCGCCGAGGACCTCGAGTTGGCCGGTCACTTTACCGCCATTCTTTGGGTCTCATCCACCTCTTTTGATATGGACATTTATGTGGCCTTACGGGTGATCGGGCCGGACGGTATTGAAGTGCCCTATGCCGTTTATGCACGTAGGTCCAAGGCCCCGCTGACCTGGGGATGTCTGAAGGTCTCTCAAAGGAGGCTCGATCCAATCCTTTCTACGATTGACCGTCCCTGGCATACCCATCGCCCTATGGACCGGGCACTGCTTGGATCACCCGACGAGATCGTTCAGATCGAGGTGGAGCTGATGCCTGCTACCGCCAGGATTTCCGCAGGGTATCGCCTTCGTATCGACGTACAACCTGTGGAAGGCGAAGGGGGTTTCCTCGACGCGCAAGGCAGGCCGGCTCGACGTGCCTATGACCCAAGGTATCACCGCGGGGTGGAGAACATAATCCACACCGGGAATTTATTCCCAAGCTCACTGCGAATTCCGGTCGTGAAGCGCCGCACTTGAGCCGTAAAAATAGAGATTATTAAGGGAGAGCTTTGAAAAATGTTCAACTTTGTTCAAGGTCAAGGAAGACGAAAATTTTAACCACAGGAATACATTTAGTATTTCGAGGATTAAAATTTGAGTCTGACGTAGAGATTGGGCAAAAGGGAACGTTTTTCAGAGCTCTTAAGGAGGAAGCAGATGAAAGCAGCCGTATATTATGAGACGGGAGGACCCCAGGTATTTAAATACGAAGACGTTCCGGATCCATCATGCGGACCTCGGGATATTGTCATTGATATAAAAGCCATCTCTATTGAGGGGGGCGATGTCCTCAATCGGGCCGGGGGACCCATGCCCGCCGTTCCCCACATTGTCGGGTATGATGCCGCAGGGGTGATCTGTCAGGTGGGGGAAAAGGTAACCAATCGCCACATCGGGCAGAGGGTGACGACCTTGAGTCCCTTCGGGTCCCATGCCGAAAAACGCGCTTTGGCAGCAATCACTTCCTGGATCATCCCTGACAAGGTATCCTTTGAAGAGGCCGCTTGTGTGCCGGTGACCTTCGGTACAGCCCACGACTGTTTGTTTGAGTTCGGTCGTTTGAAGGCCGGGGAGACCGTTCTCATTCAGGCCGGGGCCGGCGGTGTGGGAATGGCGGCCATCCAGTTGGCCAAACGTGCCGGGGCAAGGGTACTGGCCACCGCTTCCAGCGATAAACGATTGGAAAGATTGAAAGCCTACGGTCTGGATGTAGGGATCAATTACGCAGAGAAGGATCTGGTGTCCGAGGTCCGACGATTGACGGAAAACCAGGGCGTTGATTTGGCGGTTGATGGCGTTGGAGGCAAGGTCCTCCAGAAAAGTATTGAAGCCGCCCGTTCCCGGGGCCGTATTATTACCTTCGGCCAGGCCGGACGCGGTTCCTGGAGGATCGATGTCAGCGGCCTGGCCTTGGGCAACAAAACGCTGACCGGGGTCTATCTGGGAGCCGAGATCGCCACTGAACGAGCCCAGAAAATGATCGGCCAACTATTAATGGATATCGCCGCCGGCATTATCCAAGTGCCCATAGACCGAAAATTCCTTTTATCCCGGGCGGCTGAGGCCCATGCCTATATAGAGAGCCGGCAGGCGGTCGGCCGTGTGTTGTTGATTCCGTAAGAAGAATAACAAGATCGGAAGTGCCATTTTGGAATATTAAAAACAAGTGGGCCGGAGAGTAGGGTCGCGGCCCAAGTTAATAAAGAAAATTAAAAATACTTTATTACTAATGCCTGATCCCATTTACTGGGACGTGGACTGAGACATTCATGCAGAACATTGATTATTGGCTATCTGTAAAATGGAACGCAGGGCCTAAATTCTATTAGGAATCCGCAAAAAAGTTGAATAGAAGGTTATGGCATCCGGTCAGAAAAGCCACCTATCTTATTTAAGGGCATTCCTGATTATCGGGTCTTGAAATATACGACATTTTATTTTAGGATGATTTTAAAAACCCGGTTACAGAGAAAGAAAATGGATGATGAGGGACCTTAATCCAAAACATGTGGAGGCGGTCGTTGATCTTATTAATCAAGGCCCTTTTTTTAAGCTGCTCTCCATTCAGGTTAAAGACCTGGGCAAAGGATATTCCCTGGTTGAAATCGATGTCGGAAATGAGCATCTTAACCCTTTTGGGGGACTTCACGGCGGGGCCTATGCTTCGGTGATCGATACCGCGGCTTATTGGTCGGTCTATTGTGAACTGGATGAAAATGTGGGATTGACCTCCCTTGATCTAAAAGTGGACTTCCTTGCCCCGGCCAATGTCGGAAAAATGATGGTCAAAGGACGGTCCATTAAAATGGGCAGGACCATCTGTCTGGCAGAAGCCACGGCCTTCGATCAACAGGAGAAATGGCTGGCTCACGGCGTTTCCAAAATGATGGTTCTTCAAGGTCCTCAGACTATAAGGGATGCGGCCGATTTCATCGGAAGGGCATCTCTCCCTCCCAAATTCATTTCGTGAATAATCAAAGAGGGGATACCGGTAAAATAACAGTTAAGGGTCGACCATTAATAGGCACCGTCAAACGGCAAGGTGAAGTGGACCGTACCAAGCCGCAATTTTCTTAAGGCCATGCCGGCAACGGCCGCCACCTGGGCGGGGGAGGGATAACGTGTTGGCTGCAACCAAAAAACGGGATATAATGCTTGGATTATTGGATAAGAAATCGACCCGGGAATATATCCCGGCCGCATTTTTTATTCACTTCGAAAAATCCTGCCGCTTGGGATTAGCCGCAGTGCAAAAACATCTCGAGTATTTCCGCTTCACCGGTATGGACTTCGTCAAGATCCAGTATGAACGGACCTTCCCGCCAATCGCCGAGATAAAAAAACCGGAAGACTGGGGGAAGATGCCCTTCTATCAATTGGATTTTTACGAACCCCAATTAGAAGTCGTCAAAGGATTGATCAAGGAGATAAAAAAGGATGCCCTGGTCGTCGTGACCTTATATTCCCCATTCATGTGTGCCGGCCATACCGTCACTTCCCATTTGCTCACAGCCCATCTCCAGAAAAATCCAGAGGCCGTAAAGAAAGGGCTGGAAATTATCACCGACAGTCTGATGCTGTTTGTCAAAGAATGCATCCGGCTGGGAGTGGACGGATTTTATGCCTCCACGCAAGGAGGAGAAGCCGGCCGGTTCCAGGATTCCCTAATATTTAAAAATTACATCAAGCCGTATGACCTGGACCTGATGAAGGAAATGAACCGGTCCTGCCTGTTCAACATTCTTCATGTGTGCGATTACCACGAGCCTTATGATGACTTCAGCCCATTTCTCGAATATCCCGGACACTTGGTCAACTGCAATCCCCAGCTCAGCACAGGGCGATTGGCCTGGAAGGAAATCGAGCAAATGTTCAAACGGCCCTGCATGGGGGGGATGGACAGAAAGGGAATTATCGTCTCCGGAGGCAAAGAAGAAATCGAAAAAGCGGTCAATGAAGAACTCCAGGAAGTCCCTTTCCCTTTCGTGCTGGGTGCCGATTGTACTCTGCCGGCAGACATTCCCTGGTCAAACATCCGGACCGCCATCGCTGCCGCCCACGCTTTTCAAAGAAGCTGATCCTCGAAGGAGGGAAAACAGCCCGTTTTATCAGGGGATAATATTCTTCCCCTTTAGTCTGGCCAACATCTTTTCTTCCATGTCGGAGACAATCGTTTTTAAAGCCGTTCCTTCCATAACCGGACTGGAACTGTTCCAATCCTTCAAAAAAGCCTTCTTTACCTTCTGCCCGAACTGCTCAAGACTAACCGCCATGGTTTCCCAGAAAATGAGTTTTTGGAGGATATGACGCTCCGGAGAGGTCAGGTCCTTTTCGGTATCATATGGGTTTCCGCTTTGAGTCCTGACAACCATCTCCGATCCTATTGGTTGGCTTTTTACAAGGTTATCCTATTTGATTGATTACGAAATAGTCCCCTTCTTTTCCGATCTTCCCTTCCCTTAACAATTTTCCCAGGTGTTTACTTATCATCGCCCTTTCGACGAAGACCGGTTCCTGGGGTTTTCGATAAATAATCCATTGGGAAACGATTTCTTCCATGGCCCTGGGGTGGTTCAGATAATCGATCAATCTATGATCTCTTTCATTAATGATACCGAGATATCGATCCCAGGCTTCATCCGGATCACTCTCAAATAAGGCGGGCTTGTGGCCGGTGATCCAAACACGGGCCGGGATTGACCGAAGTCTTCGAACCGAAGCAATGGTTTCTTCAATGGATGAATCGCGGTCGCCGTAAAAGGGACCGAACTTGCCCAAATCGTAGTCGCCCATAAAGAGCACTTCCGGTTCCCGGAAGAAAAAGGCCGAATGACCGGGCGTATGGCCGGGGGTGTGAAGGATTTCCATCGTCACCGATCCCAGGTTGACCACCTGATTCCCTTCAAAGGTCCGGTCCGGAACCCTGGGCCGATAATGAAATTGCTCAATCATCAGTTGACGCCAAAGAGCGCGGATCTTCGGATCATCCATGCCGTACCAGTCTAATAAAATTTCCATGTCCGACAGGGGCGGGGATTCAATTTTGGGGATGACCAGCGGCAAATCCTCAAAAAGATCCAAATGCATAATGTGATCTTCATGCCAATGGCTGAGCCAGACTTCTTTGACGCCCGGGTTTTCCCGAAGCTGAATCAATCGATCGCGGTCTGATGCCGGATCAATCAATACGCCGGCTTCCTCTATATACACCGAAATACAATTGGGATATTTGCCCTGGGTTTCTCCGGGGATAAACCATACCGGTCCAAAATGTTTTTCCTGCATTGGTCCCCTTTTATTCGCCCACTTTTCGACTTCCTCTGAAGCGAATCAGGGCTTCAATCCTATCCAAAGATATTTGAAATTTTTCTTTATTTGGAGCTTGGTCATGGGGGGGTCTTTTTTTTGGATTTGTCCATCCCTAAGCCAAAATCTCATTACTGAACCTAAACCAGAACCCATTATCGAAAGCAGGCCTACACCAGAGCAGGAAACAGGCTTTGGTGTGATCTCTGGCTCTTAACCAACTTTGCTTTTGGGCCGGATGGGAACCACTTAATTACCTCTGGACAACTCCAAAAAAAAGACCCCCCCATGACTTTTAAATAAAAAAAATTGGAGATAAATTCTCAGATTAAAGATGTAAGAATCTATCCTTCTGATTTCCTTTTAGCCCCGAACAGTTGCGGCAGACGTGATAATAAGCTCATGTCTCCCCGGACTTTGTACAATCCCTCCATCAAGGCCCTGGGCCGGTCAATCTCCCCCCGGGCGATTTTGACCCAGACTTCTCCGGGAGACTCAATGGTCAAAGAGGGGGCCGGGGTCCGGCCCGGTCTGACTTCACACTGATTGTCGGAAATGGAAAGCACCCATTGCCCACTGTCGTCACCGGATATAAGAAATTGAATTTCAGCCTTGAGATCTTTTGCCGCCTCAGGATTGAAGGCCTGGGGCATTCCGACAATCAATTTTTCCAGGGAATCTGGAACTGCGGCTGCCTCCTCCGGGTCGATGCGATATTTTCTCTTCAGATAATAATCGGGGTATTTCTTGGAAAAAACCAACCCGATCCCGATACAGAGGGAGAAAGGAATAATGATCGCATAAAGGGGCTTCCCTTGTCCCCAGGCACTGGACAGGAAACAGGCAAAAAAGACGCCGCTCCAGACATAGGTTATGCGGAAGTTGAGAAGGCGAAAATCATCCATTTCCCAGACCGATGGAGGGTACCAGAGTTTAGCCATGGCATAGGTGAAAGGATCGTAACCGAAAAGCTGGGGCAGAAAGGTCATCACAAAAAGGGTGAAATAGAGAATAGCCACCGAATGGTCCACGAACAGATGCGCCGGCTTGGACGGAAGGAGATAGACCCAGATTGTCCCGACCAGAAGAAAGCCTAAAAAGGCCTTTTCCAAATAGGTGTTGGTCTTGAGAATCCTGCGGGAGACCACATATTGAATCAAGGCCAGGAAAAAGCCGATCAACACCGCCGCCTTGGCCTGGCCCCAGGTGGCCTGGCCCACCCGGGCAATGGTTTTGAAGACGGCCACGGGTAAAAACGAGGTGACAAACAGGGCCTTTTCCAACGGGAGAGCCATGATCTTCTCCTCCTTATAATAATATCAAAAACACAGACTACCCGAGTTTCAACACCCTGGCCGCATTATCATACATCCATTTGCAATAGATGGTTTCGTTTTTAGTCAGGTCTTTTGTTTCCTCGATAATGGTTTTTAAGGGCAGACCCTGGGTCCCCCAGCCGCTGGCGAAAATAATCTGATCCTGTAAACCTCTATTCCCGCTTTCGATCAGTTCGTCATAACCGCTTCCTTGACTTTTGACGTTCCTCGGCCTCTGACACGACAGGTCGATGCAAATATTCCTATGTCTTCTGGCCACTGCCACCAGTTCCGCTATCCAGGGCCAGCCTCCAAGGCCGGCCACAATAATCAGTTCCGGAAAATCGCAGGCGATTTCATCAAGATATGCCGGCCGGCAAAGGTCCAGAGGCCGGTCGGTATAAAGGTGCAGGGACGTGGTGATACGCGCCGGTACTTCCAGTTCGACGCATTTGGCGTAAAAGGGGTAATATTTTTTATGATTGGACGGCAGATTTTCTCTGAAAGCGGATACCACCAGTCCTTTGAAGCCCAGCTCTTTAACGGTCTGTTCGAACCGTTTAACATTGGCCATTCCGTCATGGGGGCTGCTTCTGAAAAACGGGATAAGCCGGCCGGGATACTCCCTGGCGATAGCCGCCGTATCTTCAACCGAGGCCCACATGCCGGTTGTGCCGATGCAGGCGTGGGTTACCTCTGCGTCATCAAGCATTTTGATGAACTCCTGATGAGTCATGGTTGTTTCCAGATACTTCTCGGCAACCATTACCGCCACTTCAATGGTTCCCTTGACCCGGATTGCTTCATCAAGCTCTTCCATGGTCATCTTCAGCATTTCGGCCCAACGGTGCCCGAACTGGGAGAAATAGCCGCGGTGGACAAATCCGCCCCCTGATTTTAATAAGGCGATGGTTTCTTTCTTGACTTCCTCGGTCGGCGAGTCGCATTCAAAATCGATAATCATCATTTCCTCCTTTTCAAAGCCATGACCGTTTTACTCTTGATGGTTTTGTAAAAAGTCTGCCCCGCGGTTCGCTGGATTGTCCTGCACCTTTCATCCATGTAGCCTTCGTTTAAGTGCGCTCCATTCCCCGTTTGTTCGACATTGGCATCGACTTTGCTGATTTCATGAAAAAATTGACTGCAGAAGTATTGATAATCTCTACCCGATTTTTGAAAAATGTCAATCCGTTTTCCCCAAACCTTTATTCTGGAAAAAAACCTTAACGGACCGCTTTGTTTTTCCCGATCTTGGAAAATTAGAGAGTTTGAGCCGGAACCAATCCTTCAACTATGATTGATCGGGAAACGGTTGATTGGATCCTGAACGGGGCGATTTTTTGATATTCCGAAGAGTTGAAGCACTGCTGTAATTGTTCCAGGGTTTGGAATTCTATCAAAATAATCCGTTCCGGATTCCAGTTGCCGGACAAAGGCCATATCCGTCCGCCCTGCGACAGATACCGTCCCCCAAATTTTTCAATCACTTCCGGGACATTTTCCACATACCTGGAATACGTTTCCTGGTCCTTAATTTCTATTTCAGCGATTACATAGACCGCCATAATCATGTTCCTTTTTTCTCTTGCGATAAGGGGTAATTTTATGGTTTAATTATACCTAATCCGAGGGAGTCGGGATAACCATAGTTAAAAAAAAAGTCTTCGCAATCATTTTACAGTGAGAAGTTTTAATTTCGGGTGGGGATTTTCAGGACGAAGCAAGGGAGAAAGTTCTATAAACATTTTTTCTTAGGAAGGAGGCCCTATGATCGAGACTAAGGTTCTGCTTGTGGATGATGAACGGGAAAACATTCGCTATTTGACCACCATTCTTGAGGAAAACGGTTTTAAAAACATTTTCAGTGCGGCCGATGGAGAGGAGGGTCTTAAACAGGTCCAGGAAATAAGCCCCGGTCTGATCGTCCTGGATATCCGCATGCCCAGAAAAAGCGGTATCCTGATGTTTAATGAATTGAAAACCCTATCGAAATTTAAGAACATCCCCATTATTGTTTTGACCGGTGAAGGGGAATTCTTAAAACGCCTTCAGGCCTTGCGCACCTTCCACGATGGGGATGAAGTCAAGTTGGATCAACCGGCCGAAGAGGCCTTGGCCCAATTGATTGATGATCGCCCGGAAGCCTTTCTGGAAAAACCCATAGAACCGGAGGCCTTTATGGAAACGGTTCGAAAGGTTCTAACCAAGGGATAAGCGAAGTAAAAAGGATTCCCGGGACCTGAATGGACCATCACGCACACAAACGGGTCAAGGGGCCATATCATAAATTTGGAGTTTTATTTCTCTGAACCTTGAAGTCGGCTTTTCAAAAAAGTAGATTGAGAGGAGCTCTGCTTTAATGCCTCCAGGGGATAATAATCAGGAAAACAACCCTGCTGCCAATCCTTCGGCATTAGAAGGTTCAGGAGGTCCGGCTATTCGGCGCGGCACTCAAGCCCGGGTCCCTCTTAAAATGGCCATTATCGGGGGGGGCAAGGCTTGTGACGACCTTCTGACCCTCCTTATCGAAGAGCATATAAGCCCCCTGAATATTGAAATTTTAGGGGTGTCCGACCCTAATCCCGATGCCCCGGGTATGATTCATGCCCGCCGGTTGTCTATTTATACCACACCTGATTTTAGACAATTGTATGATCTTTCCGGCCTGAATTTTCTGATCGAACTGACGGGTTCCAACGCCGTGCGGGAACTGGTCATCAAAAGCAAACCCCTGGAAGTCAGCTTTATGGATCACCGCAGCTCCCGCCTGTTATGGGATCTTTTGCAAATCAATGCCGAGAAATACCAATTACAATTGGAAGAGATAGCCCTTCAGGAAGAAGTGCGCCGGCACAAAGAGTATTTGGAAAACATACTCATCAACTCCTCGGATATGATTATCACCACCGATTTGGAGCGTTATATCGTTACCTTTAATCCCGCCGGAGAACGGATATTGGGTTATTCCCCGGAGGAAATGCGGGGGAAAAAGGTGGAAGAACTTTGGATTAATCCGGAGGAACGTCAACGCCTGCTTTCCGAGGTTTACTCCAAAGGAGCGGTTGACAATTTTCGAACCACCTTGATGGCCAAAAACGGGCAGGGGGTTGACATCAGCCTTTCATTGTCCCTTTTAAGGGATAATACCGGCCAGGTTATAGGGACCGTTGGCATCAGTAAGGACGTAACCGAAGAAAACCGCCTTCGCCGTCAATTAATCGAAAATGAACGATTGGCGGCCATAGGCCAGACCGTGGCCGGGTTGGCCCATTGTATTAAAAATATTTTAAACGGCCTGAAGGGAGGGTCTTATCTGATCAATGTAGGGCTCAAGCGAAGGGAAAACGGGTTGGTTGATGAAGGCTGGCAAACCGTACTAAAGGGGATTTCCCGGATCAGCCGTCTTAGTCTGGATATGCTGAATTATTCTCACGACCGGAAACCTGATTTGCAACCGACAGACCCCTTCCTGTTAGCCAAAGAAACCACAGAAATGGTTTTTCAATCCGCTCACCTGGAAGGGATCAAGATCGGCATCAAAGGTCAGGAAGGACCGCCGGTGCTTCTCGATCCAACCCAAATAGGAAGGGCCCTGCTGAATTTAATCGATAATGCCATCGATGCCTGCCGGGAAAAGGTCTATTTAGAAGATGAAAAACCTCGGGTTGAGATAACGGTGGACCGGGGGGATACGGAAGTCCGTTTTGTCGTCCGGGACAATGGAATGGGGATGGATACGGAGGTGCAAAGCCAGTTGTTTAAACGGTTTTACAGCACCAAGGAGTCCGGGGGAACCGGTCTGGGACTCCCGGTCACCCAGAAAATCGTCACGGAACATCAAGGCACCTTGAAATGGGAATCCATTCCGGGGAAAGGATCGGCTTTTTCTATCCTTTTGCCCATTTATTTACCGGACCCTTCAACGAGAAAAACCTCGAAACAGTAAAAACTGTCGAATGGCTGAATGACCAATCCCCGAAAAGAGGGATTCTTCGCTTCATAGAGGAGATAGGTTCTTCCCCCGGTATCCTTCGCTTTAGCCCAATTTGAGAGGTGAAGACTTACCTTTTGCCCTTCCTCTTTGTTCCGAAAAAGCAGATTTCTTTTCTGCCAGAGAGAACCTTTGGTAACCTTTGGTCTCTCGAGTTCCATTACTTCTATGACTTGAACCGTAGTTAATGGGAAGGCCGTGGACATAATATAGCAATCAAATGACCGGATGTTATCCTAACCACCGGCGGTTAGAGCAGTCTTCGGAATTCACGTTTTGATACAGGTCAGAAAAAAATCCGGCGAGTGCTTTTTCTACAGGATTCTCCTTAAATAGGGTCTAACCGGATATTAATAAACTCCGGAAAAGCAGTCCCAATTTACTTTTTTTGGAGTTGAACGTCAATCCTAATTTTTTCCGACCGGTATTGACCTCGCAGTTGCATAAAAATTGATCGACTCAACCTTGATGTTCCAAAAGTTTCGGAGGTTGCAGATCCGAAAATTCCGGGCCGAAGCCGTATACGCATATTGCGAGTTCTGGACAATCCCGCCGTTGGCGGGATGACCTCCCAAACTTTCCCGAAGGGTAAAAATTGATTGACATTTTTAAGATTTTAACCGAGCCTCTTTACTGCATAATAATTTTCATTGACCCGGAAACGACAATTTTCAACCACTTTACCCGGTTGACTAATCACCCGTAAAAATCTATACTAATTAGCTCGTAGTCTTCTTATCGCAATTGAAAGGTTGTTGAAGGAACCCCTGAATCATGCGAATAATCATCGTCGGAGCCGGAGAGGTGGGCTCCCATTTAAGCGAGAGTCTCTCCGTCGAAGGCCATGAAGTGGTGCTGATCGACCGGGATTCGGAGCGGCTCCGGCGTCTGGAAAAAAAATTAGACCTGCTGACCATTGTCGGAAACGGAGCCTCGGCCCAGATCCTGGAACAGGGGGGGATCGCCCAAACCGACTTGTTCATAGCCGTAACCAATATCGACGAAGTCAACCTGGTGGCCTCCATCCTGTCCCGCGAATATGGTGTAAAACACCGGGTGGCCCGGGTCCGAAACGAGGAATTTCTTTCCCCGGGTTCTCCGCTGAATGAAAGACGATTGGGTCTGGACCTGCTCATCAATCCGGACCGGGTCATGGCTGCAGAAATCATGCGCCTGACCGATCTCTCCGAAGCCTTCGAATTCATCGATTTTGCCGGGGGTCAGGTGGTTTTACTGGGCTACCGTATCAAGGAAAAAAATCCGATCTGCGGCCTTACGCTGGAGGACCTTCGGGAGATCCGGGGAATCTACGATTTTGTGATCGTTTCCATCGTCCGGGCCAACCAAGCTATTATTCCGCGCGGACAGGACATCATCGAACCCGGAGACAGCATCTACCTGGTGGCCCGCCATTCGGAAATCCCCACCCTGGAATATCTCTTGAATCTGACCAGCAAGGCCCCCCAGCGGGTTTTTATCATCGGGGGTGGCCGGGTGGGTTCCCTGGTGGCGCAGCAGATGGAAAGCAAACGGGTCGATGTCCGTTTGGTGGAAAAAGATCCCGTCCGCTGTCACAAGTTATCCGAGACCCTGGGAAAAACCATCGTCCTCAATCTGGACGGGCTTGAATCCCGGGACCTTTTGGATGAAGGGATTGACCGGGCCGACCTGGTCATTTCCGTCACTGGGGATGACGATACCAACATCCTGACCAGCCTGCTGGCTAAGCACCACGGCACGGCCAAATGCATCACGCGGATCGACCGTCCGGACTTCATCCCCCTTTTGGAAAAACTAGGAATCGACATGGCCTTGAGCCCGAGGTTGCTGGCCGCCAGCACCATTCTTAAATTTGTTCGGCGCGGATCCATCGTTTCGGTGGCCTCTCTTCTCGGAACCGATGCGGAGGTCTTGGAAATGGTTGTGCCCGACAAAGCCCGGTTTCGAAAACGTCCGATCAAGGAATTGGGGTTCCCCCATGGGGCCAACATGGGGGCCGTTGTCCGGAACGGGCAAGTCTTTATCCCCACGGGAGATACGGTTCTGGAACCGGGGGATGATGTCGTGGTCTTTTCCCTCCGGGATTCCGTCCGGGAAGTGGAACGGTTCTTCAAACCATGAAATCCGGAACGGTGCTGCACACCCTCGGCTGGCTCCTTCTGTTTTTGTCGGTCGCCTTGCTGCTACCCATTCCCTTCAGCTTTTATTATCAGGACGGCCAGATCCCTTCCTTTCTCTGGTCGGCTCTCATTGCCGCCTTTTCAGGTCTGCTGCTGCGCGGACTGTTTGTTCCGGAGGGCGACCTTGGATTTCGGGACGGGTTTGCCATCGTTACCCTGGGATGGCTGGGGGCCGCCTTCTTCGGCGCCCTGCCATTTTATTTTTCAGGGAAATTCTCAGGCTTCCTGGACTGTTTCTTTGAATCCATTTCCGGTTTCACCACCACCGGATCCTCGATTCTCAACCAGGTGGAGATCCTGGCCCCCAGTACCCATTTCTGGAGGGCCCTGACCCAGTGGCTGGGAGGGATGGGGATCATCGTCCTTTCCCTGGCCATCCTGCCCGTCCTGGGCATCGGTGGGATGCAGCTCTTTCAGGCGGAAGTACCGGGCCCCACCAAGGATCGCCTCTCCCCCCGTATCCGGGATACGGCCCGGATCCTCTGGGGGGTCTACCTCCTTCTGACCTTCTTCGAAACGGGCCTGCTGATGACCGGGGGCCTCAGCTTCTTCGAAGCCCTGTGCCACTCCTTCACTACCATGGCTACCGGGGGGTTTTCACTATACACACGCAGCATCGGGAAATTCGAAAGCCCCTGGGTGGAGGGAGTGGTCACCTTTTTCATGGTGGCCGCCGGTGCCAACTTCACCCTTCATTTCTATGCCCTGCGGGGGCGTATTTCCTCCTACTGGAAAAGCGAGGAGTTCCGCTTTTACATTTCTATCATTCTCCTGGCTACTTTTCTGCTCACGTTTTTCAACCTGGCGGAAAAAGTGTTTGAGCGGTTCGGGGAAAGCCTGCGCTACAGCATCTTCCAGGTCTGTTCACTCCTGACTACCACCGGCTATGCCACAGCCGACTTCGACCGGTGGCCTCCCCTGGCCAAGCTTCTGCTGGTATTCTTGATGTTTTTCGGGGGTTGTGCCGGCTCCACCGGCGGAGGCATCAAACACGTGCGTTTCTTACTCCTCTGGAGACACCTCCGGGTCCAGGTTTTCCAACTGCTTCACCCCAAGGCGGTCAAAGCCGTCAAACTGGACGGAAGAAAGGTGGCCCCGGAGGTCATGCAGGCCGTTTTGGGCTTCTTTTTTCTCTACCTGGGCGTTTTCATCCTGGCCAGCCTGTTAGTCTGCGCCCAGGGATTGGATATGGTCACCGGAGTTACTGCCGTAGCGGCCACCTTGAACAATATCGGTCCGGGATTGGGCGGGGTCGGTCCCATGGCTCATTTCGGGGATCTTCCCGATTTCTCCAAGTTGGTTTTAACCATTTGCATGTTGACCGGACGGCTGGAATTATTCACCTTGGTGGTACTCCTCTTTCCCGCTTTCTGGAAGGAAACCCGAAAACCTGTCTGGTTTTGGCAACGTCGGAAAAAAAACCGTTGAAGGGGAGACTTTTTTTTCATTTCTTCTCTTCAGGCCTACGAATTTTTTTGCCCAGACAATTAAGCCGCTTCCTCTTTATAGTAGCACTAGAGTTTTTCCAGGCCGGGTGGATACGGAACGGGGTGTGAATCCTTGGCGGTCACCCCCCGGTAACCCTGTCTTTTCCCTTTCGGACCAAGAAATCTTTCTAACCAGGTATGGATCACTTCCCGTCTTCTGGCAGGCGGGAAGGTCGTTTAAAAGGCGGGGGCGCTTTAGCGTATCTAAAAAATTATCGCTTTTCCCAACCAGGGAAAGGGTAAACAAGCGGGGCAGTTGACAATTCAAAGGGCCAGATAACCTGTAGCTGACCATTCTGCCACTGGAGGATCTTCTGGTTGGTGAACCCTTGGTGTTTAATTATCTTGCTCGGTTTTATAATCAGAGTTTCTCCGATAGGTGAAACATACTTCATTTCTTCAAGGGCCTTGATTAAGGCCGCTTTATCCAGAGTCTTGGCTTTTTTAATGCCCTCGGCTACGAACCAAACATTCGTGTAAGCCAAGGGAGCAAAATAATGAGTCGGTTCCTGTTTATATTCTTTAAGGTAAGCCTCCCAGAAATGTTTACTAACCGGGCTTACCTCTTTAATGGAAGGTGCCCACAGGCCGTATTGAACGACTCCCTCTGCCAGCGGGGATTTTCCGAAAACAGCCGGCCATCCTGGCGGGGCCCCTATAAAGATCGGAGGAGCGAATTGAATCTCTCTGCTCTGCTCCATGATGAACAGCGCATCGGCGCCATACCCGGCCCATAGGAAGACATCCGGATTGGCTTCTTTAGCGTGCCGGAGTATGGCGCTATAGTCTCCACCCCCCAGCGCCGCGCTCTTGAAGGGTTCTCCCTCAAAAGTCCGAAGTTTTCCTTTGGACGTCTTCCAGTCCTTATGCTGAGCTTGACCGGCTTTGAATGAAGCGCTGCCGAAGGCCTCTTCTTCATAGGCCTGAAACCATTTGTCTATTTTGATCTCAGGACGCTTTTTGTTGATCGCTGTCCAGCCTTCCAGATAATTCTCTTCCTGTTGGTAATTCCAGGGATGAAGGTGGAAGTACCAGTCAGCAGCCGATCCCACAGCCTGCTCACAACGAGAGGATGCAGCGCCTATCCAAATGGTTACCTTTTTATATTTTTTCATAATCGGGATTTGGCCCAGATGCACACCACTGGACATGCCCCCGATGAGTACATCAACTTTTTCCACCGTGACCAGTTTCTCCACCGCGGCCGCTCCTTTTATCGGCCTCATTTCATCATCGATCACGATCAGTTCGACCCGACGTCCCAGGAGACCGCCGGATTTGTTGATTTCTGTTACAGCCAACTTCATGGCCTTGGCCCCTTGTTCTCCGGTAATATCGGCCAAGGGGAGAATGGCCCCGAATTTGATGGGGCCTTGAGCAAATACTGCCGGGACCATTAGCAGAATCGAGACAAAAACAGCCGCCCCCGGTCGTAACAATCTTCTATATTTCATCTCATTGCCTCCTTTTTTGAGACTACAGCCTCAAGCCACCCCTTGATTGACACCACCAAGGTTACAAGGTAATCATTGAAAAGGTTTATAGATTTTTAAT
Organism: Deltaproteobacteria bacterium RBG_13_43_22; assembly: GCA_001797675.1. GTDB lineage: Bacteria > Desulfobacterota > RBG-13-43-22 > RBG-13-43-22 > RBG-13-43-22 > RBG-13-43-22. The sequence continues at coordinate 20,989 of MGQB01000037.1, forward strand.
TGAAAGAGTCAACAACCATGGAGTGAAAAAATTTTTTGATCATCTCAATCCATATAGATTCTTACAGCTTAAATCTGAGAATTTATCTCTAACATTTTGTTGAGTGTTTAGGGGTCTTGTTTTTTGAAGTTGTCCACTTATAGGCCAAGAGCTTCTTTGCCGGGCCAAAATTTGAACATTAGTCCGAAAGCAGGCCCCTGGGGGCCTCCAGGACCGTTGCCTGAAACAGGCTTTGGTGACCGGGGCGCCTCCCGGCCTGCTTCTAATGAACTTAGCTTTTGGGCCGGGATGGGGCGATGGATCGCCTTTTGGACAACATCAAAAAACAAGACTCCTAAACACTAAATTTTCAAATATCTTTGGCTATGTTGTGTTCCAAATTATTTATTGATTAATACCATAAACCCGGTAGCTTTCCATGCAGGGCTATCAACGGCCCCTGTTCCAGAAAAAATTGAACCGACATCCACAGATTTCCTGCCAACCTGGAAACCGATAACAGCATTACCTCCCATTTTTCGTGCAGCATCACGGAGTTCATACTTAAGAGTTTCGGTTCTATAATCAATGTCCTTTTGTTTTCTTGAACTGTGATCCTCTAAAAACCAACAGGGGTAATTCCAAGGGCCCAAGAAGTTGGGAATTGCAAAAAGAAAAGGAAAAATCGGGGCATAGTTCTGCAAATTCATTGCCTTGCAGTATTTATTCAACCAGCTTATATCTCGATTGTTAACATATAGGCTGCTATTGATCCAGATTAACGGAGAGGCTTCTTGGCCCTGTTCAAGATTAATGTCAACTTTTCCTAGTATCACGATTTTGTTTTCAAATTCTTTTAATACAGAGGTGTTGGCAATTCTGAATAAATCTCCATCCTCAACAAGTCCTTCTTGATACACCCCTTCCTCTTTTAATACTTTGATTAAATCTTCATCATTAACAATTCCTTCAGGGTACAGCCCTTCAAATATTTTTATGTTTTCAATCTTTAAATTTGAGTCGGGTTGAATATTTTGTGATTGGCCGGCTTCAAATTTTGTGATTTTGAGATCTGTTTTTGGTAGGTGACCACATCCAACAAATAAAGGCAATAAGAGTACGATCGCGAATAATGGTCTTTTCATCCACTCCTCCTGTTTAATGGTTTGGCGATAATTCAATATTAAATAGGTCGTTGTAATACTTTACTAAAAGCCTAAACTATTAAACGTTCCGACCTACTCCCTTTCATCCTAAAACACTGGTGGGAATCCCCTGACAAGAGAAAATATTGTTTAGCGTATTAGGCTGCCTCCACCCCTCTGATGAATAAAATCATCAGAACTTAAGGACAGGGTTATCGATCACCTATTATGGTTTGTAATATACCCTGTTTTCGAACTTTTTGGAAATGGGGAGTACAGGAAAAAGTTGTGATCTGATCACTTAGTGTCAGGAACCTTGAATCGTCACTTTCCGGCTCCACTTTCCTGTTATTGGTCAAAATATATGGATTTTCTTCTGATCCGTTTACATCAACCGGTTAGGTCTTTGGGCCACCCAATTCCTGACCTTGATATCCTAAAGCTATCTTTTGTCGCCCCTCTTCTTAAAAAATACTTGTTTCTCCTCAAGCTGATCCTTTACGAATCGGCAAGGATTTTTTGTTGTACAGAAAATCCTCCAAAAACCGGACATGACGATTTTCTTCTTCAATGATTTGTTTGAGTTGGTTTAATATTTTTTCATCTTCAATGAAGGCGCTGAGCATTTCATAAAAAAGGATGGTGTCTTTTTCAAATTCCACCGACAAGGTAAGCAGACTATCCATGTCTTCTATCCTGGAGAAATCGGCGCCATCGATGGAAAAAGTTTGTTCCCCCAGAACGCCCTGCAGAATTGATTTACCCATTTCCTCCATTTTGGCATCCTCCAGGGTGGTCTCCATGGTTTCCTTGAGCCGGGGAAACCATTTTTCATGCTCGGCCTCTTCATCGGCCAGCCACCCCAGCATGGCTGCCAGAGAAGGATCAGAAACCTCCTTCTGGGCTTTTCGATAAGCCTTTTGCCCATTCGTCTCGATACGGATAGCCAGGTCAATAATCTCACCCAACGTGAACATTTATTTTACCTTATATTGCCCTTTCCACCAATGTAAAGGACTATTAAAACTTAATTCAGACTTCGTTCAAACCTTTTCTGTCTTCCATTCACCGGCCTTTTTTTTTAAGCAATCCTCTATGTGAATAATTTATAAAAATTTCTAATACCTCAACTCGTCGGATCACCAACCAATTCGATAAGTTTAAATTTTGTTTCCCCTAGGCGTACACAATATTTTTATTTATTTTCAGTTAGATAGCTTTAAGAATTGTGTCTTTTTTGTGTTTGGATTGTGTTTAATTCCCTTAAAAACACAATTAATTCAAGCCGTCTATTAACTAAACTGCAAACCATTTACCGGCTTTAGTTCGACCCTCTACTTTTATTCTTTTTTCTCCCTTTAACTCCTTTAACAAACCATGGATCTGGTACCTGGAAAGAGAGGGTAGGACTTGGGCCAGTTCTTCGAATTTGCATCCCCCTGGTCCACACTCCTGAAAATGCTTTAGGAGAAGGGCTTTATTAGTCTCTTTGTCTAAGCCTCTTTTGCGCGTATAAACACCTCTTCTTCCAAGAAATGTATGAAATTGCCTTGATAGAATATACTTGTTCCGAGTTGATCGCTCTATAATTCCATTCTCCAAAAGAATAGGAATCCTTGACTTATAAAAATCAGGTAATGGATATCCCCAAAATATGTGATTTAAAATTATAAGATCATGTGTTGTAAAAGAGGCAAGGCGTTGTTGGCCGACTATTTCTAAAAATCGAATAAAGCGTGGGTCCTGAACTTGACCATGAAGTGTCAAAAAAACCTGGTATTCATCGGTCCCCTGAAAATTGGGGAGTGGCTTTCCCTCTCGGATACAGGCCTCAAAGATACGGTTTATTCCTTGCCCGGCACGCTCAACTAATCCGCATTTGGCAAATGCGTCTGCCAAACGGCGGTTTCTAGGGAACTGCCGATCAAGAATATTTTCGGGAGTAATCCCCGGAGGGAGCCCGCCAGGACTGACAATCTCTATACGACGGGGAAATTGTCGGATAATGACCGATCCCGCGTGGCGGTAATCACGATGGCTAATGGCGTTCAATATAGCTTCGCGAATAGCTCCTTCATTAAAGGTGGAAATATCAAACATGAAAAGACCATCCTGAAAATGCTGCTTTTCATTCCTTAGGCCAATATTATCCCAAAGCTTATCATAATAAGAAAAGAAGCCCTGGCGATGTTCCTCTCGTTGTTGGGCTGGGCCTGTGGCCTCTACCGAACGGTATTCAAAAATGACCTCTGCCTGCGCCAGGTATCTTCCCAATGACTTCCGGGCTCCGAAGAGGATCAGGGCGGCATATGTCAGACGGCCATCGATCATTAGTTCAGCATCTTCGAGCAGCTTTTCAACGGAAAGTCTTCCAAGTGCCTCGTTGCCTGACCTTTTGATCCATCTTTGACGAAAATCGTTTATAGACTCCAATATAAGATCGTTTATTGTCACAGCGGGGCACAGTTCTGCAGAGAAGTCCGGTCCACCCTCATCAAAAATGCGTTTAAGCATATCCGGAGTCATAGGAACAAGTTCTTCGCCGCCACGCATCCAGTAGGCGCCTTCAATTGGAATAGGCATACCGATTGGTCGCGAGGGAACATGAAAGATAACAACCCGGCCATCCGGATGTTTGATTTCTTCTCCCTCAATACGCAACCTCAATCGATCAATTAATCCGGCTTTTGTCCGTTCCAACGGTTCGAAGGTTTGGCAACCAACAACATTCCGGGGCATCTTGTCGGTAACTCCGAGAATCATTTTCCCTCCACCTTCATTGGCAAGTGCAGCGCAATATTTGACCAATTTTTCAAAGTGGAAGTTTTGTTTTGCCTCCTTGAACTCAAGGTGTTCGTCTTCTTTGGAATCGATCCACTTTTGTAGCTGGTCTAGGGAAGTGTTCATTAAGTTGCCTTGATTTTTAAATATACAAAAAACTCATCTTTCCGCTGGACATAAACGACACAGTCCTTTTGTTGTATTCCTCAGCAGGCAACCGATTTTAGCCCCGTGTCGTATGGTTATTTTTCTTGACGATCTTGGGAAGCTATCTTGGTCTAACTCCGCAAAATAACTTATTCTATGCTCCCAACACGAACTGCTCATCAACATTTGGAGATAGATACCCTGAAAAGCCAATAAGAAGGAGGCAAATCAGAGTAGAGTCCTTCACTGATAGGTCGCGTCTTGTTCCGCTTGGATCCCCGGCATGGCGGATACCGGGATAGTCGGAACAAAACTTATAAAGGTTCTGAAGAGCTTCCTTTACCTTGTCGTGGGGCCAGTCTCCAATTTGGTTGCAGAGCGCTCCCAGAGTTCCAGCCCGCCCATTTGTTGATGATGCCAAGCCTTCAGCGTAATTGCTTGCCTTGGCGATGCAGGTCTTCAGGTCTACCGGGTTCTGGGACCGGGCATAGCTGTCAAAGGCATGTTCAAAATCCTGCAAAAGGACACCAAGATGGGCATTTGCCGTGTTCATGCGATGGAGTTCGAGATAAAGGTTGGTGAATGAGCCAGGAAGCAGGAATCGCAGTGAAAAAGGATCGTCAAGTCGATAGCGCAGGTTATATTTCCGGATGAAGCCACGCAGGAGGAGCTTGAGGTACTCTGCGTATCCGGTAATATCGTAATTATCAATGATTGTATGGGCCTCTTCAAGAAACTCCACGATGGCAGTCTCGCTGACAAAATCGGAGCCCTTGATCGCAAGAAAGGCCTCTCGTGCTTTGTCGGCATCATTGCGAATTTCTTCAAGGACGGCCTCCGGAGTAGACAAGGTTAAAAAGTCTTCAATGGCGTCAAAGAGATCACTGAAGAGGTCTGGCGGGGCGTACTCGTGTGTCGCCATCACTTCCCACACATCTGCCGTCGTATATTCCCAGTGGGTGCGGAAGCTACCGGTCATAGCTCACCTTGAAAGGCACGGTGCAGGAGAGACTGGAAGAAGTCATCGAGACGCCGACGGCTTGAGGCCTGTAGCGCCTTTAAATCTCGGATTTCAGAGACCTGCTGAACAAACTTGGCTTGGAATTCAAGGGGTGGAAGAGGAATTAGGAGATTTCTTAATATTTCCAGATTCAGGTTCGCTCGGGCGGCATCGGGTGCTTGGGCTAAAAGGAGAGGTCTCCGGGCGCGAAGCACAAACTCAAGATACTCTACAAAACAGTGCTTTGGGTCAACTTGAATCCCTACAATGCTGTCCGTACAATACATGGGAACTTGGAGGATGGCAGTAGCCCCAATCGTAGCCCCAACGATAGCGAGAACTATAGTGCCCGCTGGAAACTCCTTGCTCACTGCCTTGCCTTCGTCGTTAAGTGTCTGTCGCCACGTCGAGAGCAGCCCGCAGCTTTCGCTGATATCGCCGGTTTGGATAAAAGGATACGGGCCACCGAAATAGGAGGGATCATTACGGGGACGAGGCGTAAACCTCCCACGTTGGAGTTTGCCTACATCCCCCAGTCTCGCCGTTGGTAACCCAGTTGTATTGGCTGTCGGGTCGCCAAACATTTCGAGAAAAAGAGCTGGGATAAGATTGTTGGTGAGGCCGTCCGCCTCGGCCCGGAGCCTCCGCAACTCGTCTGTTTCATCTATTATTCGCACAATTCGGTTCTGTGCATCAGGGGGCGGAAGTGGGATTTCAAGCTGTTCCAAGTCGGTATATCGTAGTTGGAAACGAACTGCACCGACACAACGATGGGCGATATGTTGCCTTCCAATATCTGATTTCAAGTAGTACAGCAAATACTGGGGATGAAGTGATTGTCGACACCGAACAACAACATACATAGGGCTTACTGCTCCACCACCGCTTAAACTGCATCTTGCCACAGAGCCTACGTTGATACGAGACGGATTGTAGGCAATGTCGTTATGCTTCACGAGTTTGTAATTGCTCATATCTTTGCTAAAAACCTGTTTATCAAACACATCCAACGATCGGACAAACCCGGCAGTGTTGGTTACCGACAATATTTCAGTTGAAGACCTGCCTACCCGTTCCGAGACTTCGCTAAGATGTCCCTTGAGTGGGATAATCGGCCACCGACTCATTCTGACCCTAATTCCTTCATCAGTTTGTCCGCCCGCTCCGCTATCTGTTTCTCGATACCGATGATCTCTTTAAGAATCTTCACAGGCGGATCATAATGGACGGTTTCGACACGGATAGGCTTGTACCGCCCGATCATGAGCTGCCAGCCGTTTTCCTTGAGGCGGCCGATGGAGACGTTAAAACTATTCGGTCCTTCCTCTCGGTTGGGCCACTTGGCAATGATATCGGGGATGTCGTTTGCCTCGATGGGTGACCGCTTGTCGTCGAGGGACATACTATCAGCGGTCAGTTCGTAGAACCAGACCGATTCCGTTTGTTTGCCCTTCTCGAAGACAAAAATGGCCGTGCCAACACCGGAATAGGGCTTGAAGATACCTGAAGGCAGGGCAATGACAGCCTGAAGATCGCAGGTCGTGAGTAGCAGTTCTCGAATTTTTTTGTCCGCCTTGCTGGAGCCGAAGAGGACACCATTGGGCACGATGACACCCGCCCTGCCATTTTCGGCAAGATGGTCCATGAACCACTTAAGGAAAAGGAGTTCCGTATCACGCGTTTCAAGGCCGATATCAGCAAGGATACTTTCCTTCTGGATGCGCCCGGCAAAGGGTGGATTGGCAAGGATTACGTCAAATTGTTGTCCCGGATATTGGCCGCCTTTAGTGGTGGTCAAAGGATTGTGAAGCTCGATACGGGCTTTTTCGAGCTGATGGAGATAGAGGTTGAGGATAGCGATTTTCACCATATTGGCGTCGTTGTCGTACCCGGTAAAGGCGTGTTCCTCCATGAATCTCCAATGCGCCGGTTTGAGGAGGCTCCCATCTGCGATGCCTCTGGCGAGGTCTGATGGTTTAGTATGTTGTTTGCGGATGTGATTGTAAGAGGCGATTAGAAATCCTGCCGTTCCGCAGGCGGGATCGCATATACGCTTTCCAGGCTGGGGGTTAACCAGCGTCACAATCAGGTCGATGATGTGCCGAGGCGTGCGAAATTGACCATTTGTACCTGATTGGGAAAGTTTGCTGAGAAGGTATTCGTACATGTCCCCTTTAATATCTACGCCATCGTGCGGGATAAGGTCCAGCTTGTGGATGGCTTGAATTGTGGCGCGAAGCGTGGGCCGGTCGTATATCTTGAGGGTAGCACGATTATAGAGCAATTTCCCTGTTTCCGAAAGGCCAGGAAGGTCATGAAAGTTCTCAATGGCGTCGCGGATGGAATTAAAAAGCTCATCTCCTGTGAGGGTCACGAAGTTCCCCCAAGCATAGCGAGCCCACTTACCGGAAAAGACACGATGGTATTTTTTGTCTATAGAGGCCATGATGTCGTCCCGTTCGCTCAAAAGCCGTAGGAATATCAAGTAGGAGAGCTGTTCGATGGAATCCATGGGGTTATTGACACCACCCGCCCAGAGAATATCCATGAGCTGATCCACCTTCTGACGGAGTCCATTTGAAAAGAAATGGTTTCCGTTCGACTTGGTTGGTGATGTTTCTTTTTCCTTCATAAAAAAACTCCTCAGCTCAGGCTGTTTTGGCCGATGCGGCGAGAGATGAATGTCTGGCAAGACTCGACTGTCGGAGGGCCTCAAAAACCTCCTCGCGGTTTGAAAATTTTGGGAGCACCTCCAGACCACCTAATGTGGTGAACTGACTTTTGCCGAATATGCTGAAATCACCTTCAAGAAACCGGTAGAGGGATTCAGGATCGTCGGCGATAAGCGAAGCGGTAGTATTAAGCCACTTTTGCTCGCTATATCGGAGGTTGAAACGAGCCGCTATGGAATCAACTGTATCTGAAACCACCTGTTCTTTGGTGGGCAAAGGCTTCTTCCCGAGGGCACTATAAACGAAGGCAGGTGTGGGCGCGGGTACCCCATAGGCGACGATCAGCTTGTCAGGGGAATAGAACATCTCGGGTTTGTGGTAAAAACGTTCTTGCATGACCGTCTCGATCACGTCGTCGTCTTCCGTTTCCACGGCTTGGGAGAGGTCGGGATCGGTCAAAGCGAAATCCTTGAGATCGCGCTCAAAGGAACCTCGGAAGGTCATGACATCGACCTTCTCCCCATTAGGACCAACGATACGCACCTCTTGACTCACCACCCGGTCTGTCCCTTCCCAAACGGGGATTGATCGGTTGGCCGCTTCCTTCTGGTATTCTCCTTTCAAATCGGCCAAGTTTCCGTATGTACCTTCAGGTAAGGGGTATCGGACGCCCCCGGCAGAACCAGAACCTGAGCGGGCACCGCTGGCCCTTGGCACGACAAGAGGTACAGAATAGTCGTATTTTTCTTCAAAATACTCGGCCACCCCACAAAAATCGAGGAGGAAGAACCATTTTTTTTCGTATTCGGTATTGCCGATGACAAATGTAAAGCGCCTTGTTCCGCGGCCTTTGATCTGAATGTAGTCGGTTGGAGAAAAGACAGGTCGCATGAGAACAACATTGAGCAAATCCCTGCAATTATAACCCGTAGAGAGCATGTCCACGGAAACGGCTACCCGTTCGGAGCGTTTCCCGTCGCGAAACTCCTTGGCCAGGTCCGATGCTTCCGGTATGCGGGAAGTGATAGTGAGAGCAGTTCCTGGTTTCATGTCGTTGAGAATTTTTGTCAGCGCTGTGGCGTGATTCTGGTTGACGGCAAAAATAATAGACTTGCCGACCTGTCCATCAGGGGCCTTCTGGCACTCGCGGAAAAAGACCTCACACATGACGCGATTGCGGTGGGGCGTGAAGATCTTCCGCTCCAGGTCTTGGATTTTGTAATTTTCATCCTGTTCGTTTATTGTTACCGTCCAGCCGACTTCTTCCAAGGCTTTGGTTGTGATGTCGGTGCGGACATCGATGATTTTGGGCATGCAGAGAAAAGGGCCTTCAGGGTCCTGAAAAGCGTCAATAATGTCATAGCGGTATGTGGGGTCGCCCGGATCGCAACCAAAATAATGATAAGTGTCGCGTAACTGGCGGGCTTCAAGGGCCTTCGGGCTTTCCTGGGTAAGCTGTTCAATATTAATATTCTTTAAGTACGCTTTGGGGGTGGCTGTCAAACCTATTCGTGTGGCCTGAAAGAATTGCACTACTTCGCGAGCATCCCCGTAAATAGACCGATGGGCCTCATCGTTGATCACGAGATCAAAATAAAAGGGCGTGAATTCTTCGCGATAGCGCCGGTCGGTCATGAGCGATTGGATGGTAGCCACCACTACGGAGGAACCGAGCAACTCACCGGTGCGCCGGGCGGTTTTGTAAATTACAGGTTTGTATTCACCGAGGACAATATTGAAATCCTCCATGGTCTGTTTGGCAAGCTCGATACGATCTACGATGAAAAGCACCCGCTCAGCGTTTCTGGTTTGAAGAAATCGCCGGATAAGGGCGGCGCAAAGCAAGGTTTTGCCCGTTCCGGTTGCCATTTCGAGAAGAAATTTTCGGCGGCCATCCAAGTCAAAGGAGGATGCGATAACCTCCATAGCTTTGATTTGATAGGTTCGAAGCTTCAAATCGGGTCGAAGTCGATAGAGATAATCGTGGGTGACAACCTCCGTCTGAAGGGGGCGTGGGGGCTGGAGATTTTTGAGGCGAATCCGTTCCAAGTCCTCCTGGGATGGCAGGCGTTCGATACGATAGGCGTCCTGATGGTCGGCTCGCTCAAGGTTCCAAAACCAGTGCTCACTTCCATTAGAGAGGATAACAAAGGGAGCGTTGCGGTTTTCTGCATAGCCGCGAGCCTGTTCTTTGGCGTCATAAGGGTCCAGGTCCTCACGTTTCGCCTCGAGCACGCAGAGGGCGCGGCCAATGCCGTTCTTGAGGATGTAGTCGGCGCGACCTGTGGAAGCGTGGTGCTCAAAAACTACCTGCCGACACTCAGGGTCCAACAAGTCCCAACCGCTGTCGGTGAGGGCTTTGTCGATAAGGACTCTTGAAAAAGCCTCGTTATGGTGACCGGTATCTTTCGATGTCACTTTTGTCTTCCCCAAGTTATCCTATTGTTTCCCATACTGTTTTATAACTCTTTCTTACCGTCAGATCAACACGAAAGGGAAAAGCGTCCGTTCGAATTGGTCAATAGTTATCAAAGATTCGAAGCATTAGAGAAATCCCCTTTTTGTAAAATAAAGGTCGCGGTTGGGTTCCTTAAAAGAGGAGTTGATAACAGGGTTTTCTATGACAACCTGTTTCACTTGTCGGGCTCCTGAGAGAGGAAATAAGTAGTTAACAGTAGGCTTTTGATTTAAATGAACCAGTATAACCATCTAATACAACGTGTAATTATTTAATTTTTTCAGCAACCCTCCATCTCTTTCCTGAACCGAATGATAGTCTCCCGGTAATCCTTGGTATGAAAGACAGCCGAGCCGGCTACGACCACATCGGCCCCGGCCCTACAGACTAAAGCCACATTGTCCGGGGTAATGCCCCCGTCGACCTCGATATCCACTTTCAGCCCCTTCTGAGAAATCATCGCTTTAAGGGATTCAATCTTTTTGACGGCACCGGGAATAAATTTCTGCCCCCCGAATCCGGGATTGACGCTCATGATTAAGGCCATGTCCACCTTTTCCAGAATCTCTGTTAGAAAGAAAACAGGCGTGGATGGATTGATGACCACCACCGGCTTAACCGAATGTTCCCGGATGAGGGCGATTGTCCGGTGAAGATGCAGACAGGTCTCGAGGTGAACGGCCAGGAAATCCGCCCCGGCTTTGGAAAAATCCGGAATATAGCGGTCCGGATTTTCGATCATCAAATGGACATCCAGGGGAAGCCTGGTGATCTTGCGCACGGCTTCCACCACCACCGGGCCGATGGTGATATTGGGGACAAAATGGCCGTCCATGACGTCGATATGGATGTAGTCGGCCCCGGCCATTTCTATTGCCTGGATTTCGTCTTTCAGTCTCCCGAAATCGGCGGACAGTATTGAAGGGGCTATGCGTCTCATAATCACCTCTTTTTTTGAGAGCTTTGGAAAACATCCCCTTTTGCCCAAACCCTGCGTCAGACTTAAATTTTAATCCTCGAAATACTAATTGTATTCCTATGGTTAAATTTTTCGTCTTCCTTGACCTTGAACAAAATTGAACATTCTTCAAAGCTCTCTATTTCTTAAAGGAGTTTTATTTCGCCTTTTTAAGTCTGGCGGCAAAAAAACCGTCCATCCTGTGGGTCGGAGGCCAGGTCTGAAAAAAACCTTGAGCATCGATCAACTTCCGGGCCGGTTCCGGCAGAAAAGGAGCTATCTCCTCCAATAAAAATTCCGGATGTTCGTTTAAAAAATTTTGAATGACACCCTGATTCTCTTCCCGGCTCAGGGTACAGGTGCAATAAACCAGAATCCCTTTTGATTTAAGCCATCCGGCCCCATTTTGCAAGAACTTGTTTTGCTTCCGGGCCAGGCGGGGGCTGTCTTCCGGTCCAAGTCTCCATTTCAGGTCCGGATTACGTCCCAGGACCCCCCAACCCGAACAGGGGGCATCGATCAGGATTCGGTCAAAGAGCCGGGTTGTCGGCGAAAACAGATCTTCTTTCAGGCCATCTCCAACCTTCCCTTGAATGATCGTGCAACCCAATCTCCGGGCATTTTCTATGAGAGCCTTCATCTTTTTGGAATGAAGGTCAACGGCCAGGATCTTCCCCTGATTATTCATCAGTTGGGCCAAATGACCGGTCTTTCCCCCTGCCCCGGCACAGAGATCTAAAATCTTCTCCCCTGGTTGGGGATCTAGAATATGGGCGATCATCTGGGAGGCCTCATCCTGGATCTGAAACAATCCCTGTTGGTACAACTCATCCTGGATCAAAGGTCGCTCCGGCTCTTCAACCCAAATCCCTTCCGGAGAGCAGGGTGTTGTTTCGACTCGAAGAGCCTTGGGTCGAAGCCTTTCCATCAGTTGCTTCCGGTTGATTTTTAAAGTATTGACCCGAATAGTTTGTGGTGGAATTTCAATATTGGTCCTGCATAAGGCCTCGGTCTTTGCAAATCCAAAGGCTTCAAGCCAGTCTTCAACCAGCCATGCCGGATGAGAGAAGTTGACCGTCAAATAGGAGACCGGATTTTCCGGAGAAGGGAAAAAGAGGCTCTCTTTCCCCCGGTCAAGAGACCGCAGAACGGCATTGACAAAATTGGCTGTCCAGGCTTCCCGACCGGATTTTGCCAACTTCACCGATTCATTGACCGCTGCGGATGCGGGAATCCGGGAAAGAAAAAGGAGTTGAAACACCCCCAATCTCAAAATAAACAAAGTCTTCAGAGAAATCTTTTCCAAGGGCCTTTGGGAAAATTGTTTAATGACCCAATCGATTTTCCCCTGCCAGCGCAGGACCCCAAAAACTAATTGATAAAGAAGGGACCGGTCCACTGATTTGATTCGGATATTTTTTCCCAGCAGATCCCTTAAAAGCAGATCCGGATAGGTTCCGGTTCGATGCCAGGAAAGAAGAACCTGAAGGGCCAAGGCGCGTGCTGTGGTCATCAGTCGGTCAGTGTCCTGCTCGGTTTCCAACTCTGATCGAAACACCTCTAACCAATTCTTCGGAGGACATACGCCGATGCCCTTCCAACTGGGCCTCGAGTACGGTCAGTAAACCTTGACCGGTTTGAATCTGCATACAGCCCTGTTCCAAAGATTGGATCGTCCCAGGAGTTCCCGAGGTTTCCATTAAATCCGCTTCGGCCCTATGAATGATAAGCCGTTTCCCCCTTAGAAAGGTAAAAGCCCCGGGCCATGGCGACAGACCCCTTATCCAGCGGTCGATCTCCACGGCCGGAAGTTCCCAGCGGATCTCTCCCTGGGCTTTTTTTAAGGGTGGAGCATAACAAGCATTGGAAGAATCCTGCGGTTGAGGGATAAGAATACCCTGCCGAAGTGAAGTCAGGGTTTGAAGTAATAGTCGTCCCCCCAGTTCAGAAAGCCGATCATGTAAAATCCCGGCCGTGTCGGTTTCAAAAATGGGCTCCGGTTCTTGAAGCAGGATGTTTCCGGTATCCATTCCGGAATCCAGGCGCATGGTGGTCACCCCCGTTTCCTTTTCTCCGGAAATGATGGCCCACTGGATCGGGGCTGCCCCCCGAAATTTAGGGAGCAAAGAGGCATGGACGTTAACCGCCCCCCAGGTTGGGATATCGAGGACCGGTTGAGGAAGGATCAATCCATAGGCGACGACAATCAATATATCCGGTTTTTGCTCGGCCAGTTGGTCTTGAACCAATGCTTCTTTGAAAGAGACCGGCTGAAATACAGGCCGGTTAAATGAAAGAGCCAGTTCCTTTACCGGAGAAGGGGCGGATTTTCTGCCCCTCCCCTTTGGCCGGTCCGGCCGGGTATAAATGGAAACCATGTCTTCCCCGGATTCCAACAAGGCCTTTAGAGACGGCAGGGCAAAATCCGGGGTGCCCATGAAAATGAGACGGGGATATTTGGGCAGGATCACAGTTGAACCCCTTGTGATAAGAATGAATTTGTAAGAGGCCTGGGGATCTTTTTTTCATGGATTATCCGATAGGTAGCCATGTGGTGGTTTTCTTAAACCCTCTTTTTTCCTTTTTGGGGGAACGGCACAGTAATAAACTCCAGATGGAAGGCGCGCAAATTCTGAGGAAGGAGGCGTACATAGAAGTACTCCGCAATAAGCCTGCCCCGCTGAAAAGCGGGGAAGGATACAGCGCAACACAGCAGATGGATTTTTGACGAAGCCGTCAAAATCATTCCTCCGGCTTCTTTAGCTTCTTTTGAACCCTTTTTTTGTAAAGGGCCCGTTTCAAGGCGCTGATGTGATCGATAAAAAGGATGCCGTCCAAATGATCGATCTCATGCTGGAGAACCGTGGCCAGAACTCCTTCTCCGCAAATCTCCACCGGTTTCCCTTTGGCATTCAACCCCCGAACCGTGACCTTGGCCTTTCTTTTGACCTCTGAAAAATATTCGGGAACACTTAGACAGCCTTCTTCGAGAGTCTGCTCTCCTTCCCCTTCAATAATTTCAGGATTAATCAGACAAGAAGGATTCCGTCCCTCCTCCCTGGGATTCTGATCAAAAACGATAACGCGTATCAGTTTTCCTACCTGGGTGGCGGCCAAACCGATCCCTGGGGCCTGATACATGGTTTCGATCATATCCTCGATCAGCTTTGGTAATGAAGCATCGATGTCTTGAACGGGTTTCGCTTTTTTTTGAAGAACCGGATCAGGGTATTTGCATATTTCTAAAAAGGCCATAATAAAAATCCAAAAGTCAGAATCCAGAAGTCAGAAGAAGGAAACTTGGAATCTTAGAAAATTTAAGGGAAATGTAATTAAAGAATTATTTTAAGATATTTCCCCTGTATTTATTCTGGATTCTGTCTCCTGCCTTCTGAATTCCAGTAGTATATTTCTTTATAACATATCAACCGGGTCCACATCCAGGATAATCCGAACCCCCGTGCCCTGAATCAGAACCTTTTCAACTTCCTGGATCAAGGAGGCCGCCTGATGTAATATTCGGTTGTTTTCCCCTTTTAACAGCACCTGCCAACGATAACGTCCTTTGATTTTGCTGATCGGAGCCGGAACCGGGCCTAATATTTCCAATGATGCCGACCACTTGTTTTTATGTATTTCTTTTCTGAGAAACCCGCTTGTTTTATCAGCCGCCCGGGCAACCGCTGTTTCGTTGTTTCCTTGAAATAGGCAATTAATTAATCGGGAGAAGGGCGGGTACTTCAAGGTCCGGCGAAAGCGGATTTCCTGGTTATAAAAACCTAAATAATCATGAAGTCCAACGTATTTAAAAATATAATGGTCGGGATTATAGGTCTGAATATAAACCTGACCTGGATGGACCCCCCGTCCGGCCCGGCCGGCCACCTGGGCCAAAAGCTGAAAGGTCCGTTCCCCGGCTCGAAAATCAGGCCAGTTCAGGGAAAGATCGGCACAGAGAACCCCGATCAGGGTTACCTGGGGAAAATCATGGCCTTTGGTGATCATCTGAGTCCCGATCAGGATATCGGTTTTTCGATCCCTGAGCTTTTTTAGAATGTCAAAATGAGCCCCTTTTCGAGTCACCGTATCCCGGTCCATCCGGTCGATGGAAGCCATTGGAAACAGGCTGGCCAGTTCCTGCTCGACCTTTTCCGTACCTATGCCCAGGGCCTTGACCCCTTCCTGGTGGCAGGAAGGACAGCCTATCGGCATAGAGGTATGATAGCCGCAGGTGTGGCAAAGGAGTTGTCCTTCTTTAGCGTGATAGGTCAGAGTCAAGGAGCAATTGCGGCATTTGATAACTGCGCCGCAAAGGGTGCAGAGGATCAGGGTATCAAACCCTCGGCGGTTCAGAAAAAGCAGGGTCTGTCTTCCTTGATCCAGGTTCCGGCCTATAGCCTCCTCGAGGGGAGGAGAAAAGAGGGGGATCCTGCGGCCCCGGCGGAATATTTTCATATCGACCAGTTCTATATCCGGCATGGTCTGTTCCTGAACCCGTTTATGAATCCCCAGATAACTGATCTTTTTTTGCCGACGCAGATAAAGGGTGGAAATCGAGGGGGTGGCCGATCCCAAAACCACCACCGCTGAGGCCTGCTGCCCCCGAACCAGGGCCAGATCCCGGGCATTATAACGGAGGGAGTCGGTCTGTTTATAGGAAGGATCGTGTTCTTCATCGACTACGATCAATCCCAGGGAACCCAAAGGGGCGAATATGGCCGAACGGGTCCCAATGACCACCGGGCATAAGCCCTCCTGAATTCGTCGCCATTGATCCAAACGTTCCCCTGGATTCAAGCCGCTGTGAAGCAGGGCAGTCTTATCCCCGAAACGCAGGCGAAACCGGCCTTCTATCAAGGGAACCAGACCGATTTCCGGGACCAGGATTAGTGCCTGGCGCCCCTGCTCCAAGGTTTCAGCCGTCGCCCTCAAATACACCTCCGTCTTTCCCGATCCGGTGATCCCGTGAAGGAGTATGGATTGATAGGATTCGGTCTTCAGCCCTTCCCGAATTTGTATCAAAGCCTGTTCCTGTTCGCCGGTTAAAACAAAAGGCCCATTTTCTTGGGCCAGGATTTCCCCAAAGGGATTTCTCAGGCAGATCTGTTCCCGGATTTCAATCACTCCTTTTCGACAAAGAGTGGATAAGCGCCCAGCTGACAAGGGAAAATGAATTCGAAGATGCTTTAAAGGCAGACCGGGGCGCGAAGCAAGAAAGGCAAAAAGGGAATGATCCTTCATCGAAAAATTTTCTTTTTGGAATCGGGCTCCCGGATAAACCCATTTTTCTTTTTTGGGCTTTGCGGTCTCTGTTTTCAACAGGGTTCTTTCCTGAATCCAGCCCCGGGTTTCAAAATCTTTAAGGATTTTTTTCTCCTCCGGCAGGAAACGGGATAAGGACCGGCCTTTGGTCGAGCATAGAGTTTGAAGGATTTCCTGTTCCTTTTCGGGTAACCCACCTTCTTGAAAGGCCTGTTTCCCCAGGGAGGTAATTCCAATATTCTGAAAATCGGATACCGATAAACCCGGGGGCAGGGCCGCCTTCAACACCTGTCCCAAAGGGTAAAGGTAGTAGTGGGCAATCCAGGTAAAAAAGGGACGCATCGCCTCTGAAAAAAGCGGGACTGGATCCAGAAGGTGAGCTATAGGTTTGATGGTCAAACCGGCTTCCGGTTTAGGGCATTCCTCCCAGATATATCCGGTGACCCTTTTTTTTTTCAAGGGCACCAGGACCCGCTGGCCAATTCGGGGTTCTATGGAAAGATCGGCTGGCCATTCATAGAGAAGGGGCTGATTGAGCGGCGGGACAATGACTTCAAAAAACGGCATGATTTAAATTTGCTAACCTTTTAAGAGGTCCTTAAGGACTCGGCGATAATGAACCGTAAGGACCGCTGGGTCGGGAGGAATCCGCTTGTCTTTTTTTCCCCGATCTGTTATGTTCCTTATCGAACTGAATCCTTCCTATTTCAACTATGTTATGGGCGATTAGCTCAGGTGGATAGAGCGTTGGTCTCCGGAACCAAAGGCCGTGGGTTCAAGTCCCGCATCGCCCACCACTAACCTCTATTTTTAATAGTAACCTTTCCCTCGGCCTTCGTCAAAAAAAAAATTGGGAATCCTTATGACCGGCTTACCCTTGACGCAGGCAGCCGAAAAAAAATCCTTTAAAACCTTCTTGCCCCCCTTCGCTTTTGACAAGTTGGCCGGTTGAAAAACCTTTTTTCTCGGTAGTAAGGGGGCCTTTTTCAGGGTTGTCCAAAAGGGGACCTTCTGCATATCATACCGGCCCTAATGTTTATATTGAACTAAGTCAAGTTACCCACCACTGCCTTTTTGGAGTTTTGGGTCGGCCTGCTCTTAAAGGGCGGTTCAAGATTCAGCCGGATATTATGGTTCGCAGGTGTTGGGTTGGCAACCATGAAAAAAAGCCCCCTTACCACCGATTTTGAAAATGGCTTTAAATAGTTGCAACAAAGTGAAGAGGGGCAAGTTACAACCTTCCCTTGACCCCGGTTACCGATTAGGGCATACTGAAAACATGCAAATTGGAATTATTGGACTCCCCCATACGGGAAAGACGACCCTTTTTCAAGCATTGGCCGGAGGCGAAAAATCCGTCTCGGCCTTTTCTTCAGGGAAGCTGGAAATTCATACCGCCGTAGCGGAGGTCCCTGACTCTCGAGTAGATCGGCTTAGAGAGATCTTTCAGCCTAAAAAGACCATCTATGCCAAGGTCACCTTTGCCGATATCGCCGGCCTGGATAAGGGAATCAGCAAAAAAGGGCTCCCCGGGGCCTTTGTCAACCTCCTGGGTCAGATGGACGCCTTTGTCCATGTCTTACGGGCCTTTGATAATCCGGCCGTTGCCCATAGCGAGGGATCCATCAATCCTCTCCGGGATCTGGCCCTTCTCGATACCGAATTTTTATTACAGGACCTCACCTCCGTTGAACGCCGGTATGACCGGTTATTGGATGGCCTAAAAAAGGGGGCCATAGACCGCGAACAGGCTTTAAAAGAAAAACAAGGGTTGGAAACCATGAAGTCGGCCCTGGAAGAAGAAAGACCCTTGCGGGACTTGGGGCTCAGTGACGAAACAATCAAACCCTTTAAGGGTTATGGGTTTTTGTCCCTCAAACCGGTTTTAGTCGTCGTCAATACCGGGGATGACGGCCAAGGGATGGATATTCCGTATAAACATCAAGACAGTGCCGTGGTCCAGTTGTCGGCCAGGTTGGAAAAGGAGATCTCTGAATTATCTCCGGATGATGCCGCCATGTTTATGGAGGAATACGACATCACTGAATTAAGCCGCAGCCGGGTGTTGCAGCTTTCCTATGATCTGCTCGGTCTGCATTCTTTTTTCACCGTTGGAGAAGACGAGGTCCGGGCCTGGACCATTAGCCGCGGGGCCACCGCCCTGGAGGCTGCGGCCACGGTTCATTCGGACCTGGCCAAGGGATTCATCCGGGCCGAAGTGGTCGGATATGAGGAATTGATCGAACTGGGGGGACTTACCCAGGTCAAAAACAAAGGCAAGCTGCGGTTGGAAGGCAAAGAATATGTGGTCCAGGATGGAGAGATTGTGCATATAAGGCATAGTTCCTGATTGTTGTCAGGTTGATGAAAAATACCCATCTGCGGCGTTGCTCTCGCCCCTCGTCAGTCCAGCGTACTTCTATGTACGCCTCCCTCCTCGGGACTTCGAGTCGCCTTGCATCTGGATATTTTTGATCAACCTGTAAATCCGGTTTTCCAATTGATCCGGTTATCTTGACATGATTTATTGATAATAAGGACTTTTTTATGCCCATTCCCGGAAATCTTTTAACCACGGCCATGGCCGTTATGCCGCATCGGGATGTGGAACAGGCCCTTTCGACCGCCTTGTCCCTGGATATCCCCTTTTGGCCCCAGTTGCCCCACGTAAGCTACTATGAAGATATGTATGTTCAGGCCTCGGAGCACTTCCCCGGTATCGTGCTCGATTTGGAAAAAAGGACCTTGCGTTTTTCCCATGAAAAATTTGCCCTCGAATTGGAAGAGGCCTTGAGCCATTTTGAGGAACCGGACTATTTTGATATCAGCCCAAAGTATTCAGTGGTTTATCACCGTTATTTGGAACTCGATTTGTCCAATCGGCCGGCTATCCGGGGCCAGATTGAAGGGCCGATCAGTTTCGGCTTCAATGTCCAGGATGAAGAAGGACGACCGATCCTTTTTGATGATACGGTGCGGCCTTTCCTGCTCGAATTCATGGCCAAGCGGGTTAACGCCCAATTAACACGCTTGAAAGAAAAAAATCCCAATGCCTTCATGTACGTGGATGAACCGGGACTGCAATTCCTATTCAGTGCCATGGCCGGCTATGGTGACCAGGCCGCCCGTAAGGACATGGCCTATTTTTTTTCCATGATCGAAAGACCCCGCGGGGTTCATTTGTGCGGCAACCCTGATTGGGATTTCCTGTTAGGGTTGGATCTGGATATCCTCTCCCTCGATGTTTATACCAATGGAGAAGTCTTTTCCTCCTACCATAAATCCATTCGGAGGTTTTTGGACCGGGGCGGGATCCTGGTCTGGGGGATTGTGCCCACCAACTTTGAGCCCTTTGCACAAGAGCATCTGGAATCCCTGGAAGAACGCATGACCACCTTATGGGAATTGTTGGATAAAAAAGGGATTGATCGGGAATTCCTGCTTTCACGAAGCCTTCTTTCTCCGGCCACCTGCTGTCTGGTCAACCCGGATGGGGAGAAAACCGTGGAAAAGGCCTTTCAAATAATCCGAAATCTTTCTGTTGAACTCCGGGGGCGGTTTCAGTTAGAATAAACCTAAAGATATTTCAAATTTTTGGAGGGTCACCCCCTATGACCCGTGCATTATATGTTGGAAACAAATTATCAGATTTCTGAGTGTAAGTGTCTATATGGATACCCAATCCTACGACAAGACCATTGAGGCCCTGACCATCATCAGCCGGGCCATAACCTCCGATCAGTACTTGGAAGACATTTTAAAACTAATCGTCCTGGTCACGGCTGAGGCGATGAACTCCCAGGTTTGCTCTCTCTGGCTGTTGGAGGACAAGACCCAATCCCTGACCATCCGGGCCACCCAAAGCATCAATCGGGAGTATCTCAAAAAACGTTCTCTTAAGGTCGGGGAAGGCGTAGTGGGTTACGTGGCTCAGCACAACAAACCCTATATTTCCTCCAACGTTTTAGACGATCCCCGGTTTAAAGAAAAGGCCCTGGCTCGAAAGATGGGATTGATTTCTATGTTAAGCGTGCCCATGAGTGTCCGGGAACGGGTTATCGGAGTCATCAATTGCTATACCTCGGTGCCCCATCACTTCACCGAAACCGAACAGAACCTTTTTACTACGGTGGCCAACCAGGCGGCGGTGGCTATTTTTAATACCGAGCTGATGGTCAAATCCAGGGTCATTCAGGAAGAATTAGAGAACCGGAAATTGGTCGAAAAGGCCAAGGATATCCTTATCCGGCGCCGTCATCTGAATGGGGAAGACGCCTATCGCTGGATTCAGAAACGGAGCATGGATTCAAGAAAATCCATGCGGGAAGTGGCCGAGGCCGTCCTTCTTTCGGAAGAAATATAATATCATTGCCTGCATTCCTCGTTAAATCCCCGCTTTTTTAGTAAAACTAAATTATTAATCATCCAAAGCAAAAAGTTCTTGACAATTCAAATAAGTGTTGCTAATAATGTAATCTCTTAAAACAGTAACAATGAAAATTTTATACAAAGTGGTATGAAATTTTCACTAATGATGAGGACAAAGGCGTCTTTCCAAACAAAGGGAAGACGCCTTTTTTATTTTAACTAATCCAAAGGAGGGAAAAAACATGAACCTGCAACAACCCAATTCGAATGATGCCACCAGGAGCTTTAACCGGTCTAAAAGCGTGGTCCCCATGAGCGGTTTGTGCTCAAGATGTATTGACGGCTGCCGGGGCAATTGTGAAGTCTTTAAGGCCACCTTCAGAGGCCGGGAACTTATTTATCCCGGGCCATTCGGGGATATTACGGCCGGGGGAGACAAGAATTATCCGATCGATTATTCGCACTTGAACATCCACGGCTATGCCTTGGGGGCCAAAGGCCTGCCGGCCGGGACTGAAGGCAACCCGGATACGGCCCGTTTCCCTTCGGTCAATACCCAAACCGAATACGGCTGGGATATCAAAGTCAAGATGGCTATGCCGATTTTTACCGGGGCCTTAGGATCTACCGAAATCGCCCGGAAAAACTGGGAGCATTTTGCGGTTGGTGCGGCCATCTCCGGAGTGACGATCGTTTGCGGGGAAAATGTCTGCGGCATCGATCCCGGGCTGGTGCTGGATAAAAACAATAAAACCGTACAATCCCCGGATATGGACCGGAGGATCGAGGCCTACCGCCGCTATTACCGGGGTTTGGGGGAAATGTTGATCCAAATGAACGTGGAAGACACCCGGCTGGGCGTGGCCGAATATATCATCAACAAACACAAGATCGAAACCATTGAACTGAAATGGGGCCAGGGGGCCAAATGCATTGGAGGTGAAATCAAGGTCAATTCCTTGGAACGGGCCTTGGAACTGCAAAAGAGAGGCTATATCGTCACCCCTGATCCATCGGATCCGATCAGCCAGGCGGCTTTCAAAGATGGGGCCATCAAAGAATTTGAACGTCACAGCCGTTTGGGTTTTATTGATGAAGAGGGTTTTTATGCCGAAGTGGCCAGACTCCGCAAACTGGGTTTCAAAAGGATCACCCTGAAAACCGGCGCCTATGGTCTGCGCGAATTGGCCATGGCCATTAAATGGGGTTCCAAAGCCAAAATCGATCTCCTGACCATTGATGGGGCTCCTGGGGGAACCGGCATGAGCCCCTGGCGGATGATGGAAGAATGGGGAATGCCTTCTCTGTATCTCCATTCGGCCGCCCATGAATTTGCCCAGATTCTAAGCAAAAAGGGCGAACGGGTACCTGACCTGGCCTTTGCCGGCGGTTTCAGTTCCGAGGACGGGATATTTAAGGCCCTGGCTCTGGGTTCTCCCTATATTAAAGCGATTTGTATGGGGCGGGCCCTGATGATTCCGGGCATGGTCGGAAAAAATATCGAACAGTGGATCAAGAAAAATGATCTGCCCAAAACCGTCAGCGAGTTCGGGAAAACCCCGGAAGAAATCTTTGTCTGTTATGAAAATGTGACTGAGTTGGTCGGCAAAAAGGAGATCAAAAATATCCCCTTGGGGGCTATCGGTATTTTCAGTTATGCCAATAAACTCCAGGTTGGTTTGCAGCAGCTTATGGCCGGGGCGCGATGCTTCAATGTTGAGGCCATCAGCCGTCAGGAGCTCATGTCTTTGACCGAAGAATGCGCCAAGGTAACGGGCATTCCCTATCTGATGAATTCCTACCGCCAGGAGGCGTTGGATATTTTAAATAAATAAAAAATCAGGCGATAGGCACAAGGCGATAGGCTATAGGCAAGAAAAAAACCATTAACCTCTCCTTGTGCCTATTGCCCATAGCCTATCGCCTATTTATTTTATCTTCACCCATAACAATCGAGCTGCCTCAGAACCAACGTTTTTCCACTCCAAGGGTATTCCCGAAACCAGGCAGATGACCTCCCCGGGACGCAGGGTATAAGACTCCTTTTCCAGCTTGATCTGCAGTTCTCCCGAAAGCAAATAGCCCATCTCTTCCCCCTTGGGGATGAAGAAATGGGAAGAAAGGGTTTGAAAAGGAGGAATCTCGATCAAATAAGGTTCGATCCTGCTTTCCATATCCACCGGGGTCAACAACTTCCCTTGAATGCTTCCCTCCGGAAGATCCGGAAATTTTATCTCTACCGCCTCCTGGCATGAAAAAACCACCCGCTTTTTCTTATCGATTGGTTCTTTAAAAAGAGAGCTGACCTCAACCGAAAGGATCTCGGCCATCTTCAACAGACCCGGCAAAGAAGGATAGATCATGTTGCTTTCGACCTGGGAGATGGTGCTGGGAGTAACTCCCACCAACTGGGCCAATTCGGTTTGGGACAGGCCTTTCTTCAGGCGAAGTTCTTTGACCCGCTGGCCCAGATCAATCCCGCCGCCGATTCGTTTTTCTGTGTCAAAAGAAACAGCCTTGTCTTTGACCCAGTAAGGGTGGGGTTTGTGAAAATTGGTCAGATCACGCTTTTCAGCCTTAAGAATGGTCAGAGAGGTGGTGCCCCGTTTGATGGATAGATCGATGGCCACCTGGGCAATCTGGTTGATTTGGGCCCTGAAACGAGTCGTATGGGCCTTCTTTTCCATGACCCAATAAGCCACGGTATTCAATTCATAAAGGCGGGGACAGGAATGGGAATAAAATTGAAGGACCTGTTCCTCTCCCCCCCAAAGCTCAGCCATCCCGGTCAGACTTTCAAAGACCAGGCGGACATCGCCTTTCATGGGAGCATGAAGATCGTATAGACTTTCAACGACCCGATCCATTTGCCGGGGATCTTTCACTTTAACGATCGAACAGGATTTTCCCCTTCCGGTCTCTTCATAAAATTTTAAAAAAACGGAAGATCCGGCCCCTTTCCCAAAGGTGAAGCAATCCAGGATGGTCAGAAGAGGATTTTCCGACAGGGGCCCCAATTTTTCCATGAGATTGCGCGGCGAACGGTCAAAGGTCACATAAATGACCGGCTTGTTTTGGTTTTGAGAGATTTGGATAAAGTTCAAACAAAACACCGCGGCCAGGCTCCCGGCATCATCATGCCAGACCACATTGTCCCCGATATAGAGACCTTCTAACAGGTGGTCCAGTTGGTTGACTCCAGATGAAACTTGGATCTTTTCTCCCATGTTCTTTATCCTTATTTATACCGGCCCTTCTCAGTTATTTTTTGAGATTGCATCTTTTGACGAAAAAATTCATAAATCCCCGGCAGCACGGAAATAAAAATGATGGCCAAGATGACCAGAGTAAAGTTTCTTTTAACCATCGGCAGGTTTCCGAAAAAAAAGCCGCCATAAACAAAAACGGCTATCCAGGCAATACCGCCGATGATATTATACGAGAGGAAACGCATATAAGTCATTTGACCGATTCCGGCCACAAAGGGGGCAAAGGTGCGGATAATCGGGATGAAACGGGCGATGATTATTGTCTTTCCCCCATGCCGTTCATAAAATTCATGGGTCCGGTTCAGATATTCCTTTTTGAAAAACCGGACCTCATCTTTGTGAAAGACCTTCGGCCCTACGAGGTTTCCAATCCAGTAATTTACCGTGTCGCCGGCCACGGCGGCTGTACTCAGGAGACCGAACAACCAGAGCGGATCCAGGGCACCACCGGCGGCAAAGGTCCCCGCGGCAAACAACAGGGAGTCTCCGGGAAGGATCGGGGTTATCACCAGCCCGGTTTCACAAAAAATGATGACAAACAGAATTAAATAAGTCCATAAGCCGTAATCTCGAATAATGACATTCAAATGTTGATCCAGGCGCAAAAAAAGATCGATCAGAGTGGTTATCCATTCCATAGAGTTCGGAAAAACGATCCCTTCTATAACATTATTTTCAAACATAACATAACCAATTCGCGTATTGCAAGGTATGTTCATTGGTGGGATAGTATTTGATCAAAGGGAAAGAAAATGATAAATGAAGAGGATGTCAAATCGGGAATTTCATATTGAAGTCTCCTGTTACTCAGGCTACCGCTACGGGGAACGGCCGGTTTCCTTTAAACTCCTTGAAAAAACCTTTGTCGTCAAGGAGATCATTGACCGATGGTACGGAGAAGATTATCTCTATTTTAAGATCCGGGCCGATGACCAGAGGGTTTATCTGCTGAAATACGACCTGGGCCAAGACCGATGGTCCCTGACGGGCATGGGTTTTTCCGAATGATAAAATTCTTGGTTCATTCACTGTTCTTTTTATGGTAAAATGAAAAAAAGAAAACAATAATGTCTTATCAATGAAAAATATCCGGTAAAAGATTTTAAAAAGGAGAAACCAATGCGAAGTGATGTCATGAAAAAAGGGATTGAAAAAAGTCCTCACCGTTCTCTGTTTAAAGCCATGGGCTATACCGATGAGGAGATCGCCCGACCTTTGATCGGAATCGTCAACTCGGCCAATGAAATCATTCCCGGCCATATTCATTTGAACCAGATCGCCCAAGCCGTAAAGGCCGGGGTCCGGATGAATGGGGGAACTCCCATGGAGTTTTCCACCATCGGGGTCTGTGACGGAATTGCCATGAATCATGAGGGCATGAAATATTCTCTGGCCAGCCGGGAATTGATCGCCGATTCCGTGGAAGTCATGGCCCGGGCCCACCCCTTCGACGCCCTGGTGCTGATCCCTAACTGCGACAAGATTATTCCCGGCATGCTCATGGCCATGCTGCGGTTGAATATCCCGGCCATCATGATCAGCGGCGGACCCATGCTCACCGGAAGATGGCGGAAGAAGGATGTCCACCTGATCAGTGTCTTTGAAGGGGTCGGTCAGGTCATGTCCGGAACCATGAAGGCCCGGGATCTGTTGGAGATGGAAGATGCGGCCTGTCCAGGATGCGGTTCCTGCGCCGGGATGTTTACGGCCAACTCGATGAATTGTTTGACCGAGGCCATCGGGTTGGGACTTCCGGGTAACGGGACTATACCAGCCGTGTCGGCTGCGCGGATTCGTCTGGCCAAACAAGCCGGGATGAAGGTGATGGATCTGTTGAAAAAGAATATCCGCCCCCGGGACATCGCCACTCTATCCGCCTTTCGCAACGCCATTGCCGTGGATATGGCCCTGGGCTGTTCGACCAATACGGTGCTTCATGTGCCGGCCATAGCCCATGAGGCCCATCTGGAACTGCCTTTGGATCTTTTTAACCGAATCAGTCAACGGACCCCTCATTTATGCAGTTTGATTCCCGGAGGACCCAATAGCCTGCCGGAATTGGACGAAGCCGGGGGAATTCCGGCGGTCATGGCCGAGTTAACTAAAATCAAGGCCGTTGATCTCCGAGTGATGACGGTAACCGGTGCCCGTTTGGAAAAAAATCTGAAAGGAAAAAGAATCCTAGATAAGGAAATTATCCGTCCCCTTTCCAACCCTTATCATGCCGTAGGGGGGATCGCCATTCTTTATGGGAATCTGGCCCCGGAAGGGGCAGTGGTCAAGCAATCGGCCGTGGCTCCGGAAATGATGACCCACAGCGGGCCGGCCCGGGTTTTTAACTCGGAGCCCGAGGCCCAAAAGGCCATTCTCGGCAAAAAAATCAAAAAAGGAGACGTGGTGGTTATTCGCTACGAAGGTCCCAAAGGCGGACCGGGTATGCAGGAAATGCTCTCTCCTACCTCCGCTATCATTGGGATGGGATTAGGCAAGGAGGTGGCCCTGATCACCGACGGAAGGTTTAGTGGCGGAACTCAAGGGGCGGCCATTGGACATGTCTCTCCGGAAGCGGCTGCCGGAGGACCGATCGGACTGATCCAGGAAGGCGACCGGATTGAAATCGATATCCCCAAAAAGAAGTTAACGCTTCTGGTTTCCAAGGATGAGCTTAAAAAACGAAGGAAGGGATGGACTCCTCTTCCCCCAAAGATCCAATCCGGATACGCCTATCGGTATGCCCAGATGGTTACGTCCGGGAGCACGGGAGCTGTTTTGAAGGATCGGCTTTAACCGCAGAAGGGGTGACACGGAGATACGGGGAAGAGGGAACGCGGGGTATGAGGAAACCAGGAGAGAAGGCCAAAGGAATCCACAATCCGCAATCCGATTTGGGTTTCCCCGCGACACCGCGTCTTTGCGTCTCCGCGTCGCAGTGCCTTCCCATCCCCGAGTCGATTGTCTTTAAAGGAAGCGACAATGAAAGAAGCCCGGTTGTATGACAAAGAAAAAGATCAACGGGTACGCTGCCGGGCCTGCCATCACCTCTGTCTGATCAAAGAGGGGCGGCGGGGGATCTGCCATATCCGGGAGAATCGCCAGGGGACCCTTTATTCTCTGGTCTATGGAAGACCTATTGCCCATCATGTCGATCCGATAGAAAAAAAACCCCTCTTTCATGTTCTCCCCGGGTCTTCTTCGTTTTCCCTGGCCACCACCGGATGTAATTTCCGCTGTCTCTTTTGCCAGAACGCCGATATTTCACAGGCTCGAGGATTAAAAGGGACTCCCGGAGAAGAGGTTCCCCCTGAAGCCATAATCACCGCCGCCCTTCGAACCGAATGTCGGTCTATTGCCTATACCTATACCGAACCCACCATCTTCTTTGAATACGCGCAGGACATCGCCTTGCTGGCCGTCGCTCAGGGATTAAAAAACGTCTTCGTCACCAACGGCTATATGACTCAGGACGTTCTGGAATCCCTTCATCCTCATCTTCACGCCGCCAATGTCGATCTGAAAGCGTTTCGCGATCATTTTTATAAAACCCAGTGCGGCGCCCGATTGGCCCCGGTTTTAGACACCCTGAAAATAATGAAACGGATGAAGATCTGGGTTGAAGTAACCACATTGATCATTCCAACCCTTAACGATTCAAAGGAAGAGCTAAGCGAACTGGCCCGGTTCATCGTCGATGATCTGGGTCCGGAGACTCCCTGGCATATCAGTCGATTCCATCCCACCTATAAACTCACCCAGTTGCCGGTCACCCCGATCAAAACATTACAACAAGCCTGGGAAACAGGTAAAGAAGCGGGGTTGCGTTATGTCTACACGGGCAATGTCCCTGGAGATGCGGCCGAAAAAACCTACTGCCATCTGTGCGGTTATTTACTCTTGGATCGTTTTGGATTTTCTATTTTGAAAAATAATCTGCAAAAAGGAAAGTGCCCCCGCTGTCAGACATCGATGGACGGAATCGGTTTATGAAAAAGAAAATCAGAGAAGATAAAGAAAAGAGAGACTAAAAATTTTTTTAAAAAAAAATTAAAAAAATGTATTTTTTTCTTGACATACTATATATAGTAGAATAAAATTTTCCAAAATACTATATATAGGAAAGGAGGAACTATCATGGCAGCAACCAAAAAAGCAAAGGCTCCTGCTAAAAAAACTGTGAAAGCCGCCCCCAAGAAGGCCGCTAAAACAGCCAAGAGCCCAAGCAAGAAGGCAACAGCCAAGAAGGCTCCGGCCAAAAAAGCTGTAGCCAAGAAGGCCCCGGCCAAGAAGGCCCCGGCTAAGAAGGCCCCTGCCAAAAAAGCCCCGGCCAAAAAGAAATAACCTTCTGGTTGTGCTGTTGGGTAGTTAAAAGTTTCTTAACCTCTTCAAGGGAAGGAGGGAATTTCTTCGGCAGGAAGAAATTCCGATTTACCTTCCTTTTTTTATTTTTTAGAGGGGCCTTTTTCGATTCGACAAGGGAAGGCGCGCAGATTTGGGGTTCCCATAGCCGGCTCGAAGGGTTCACTCGCCGTTAAGATATTGAGATTCGATCGATCCCAATCGAAAAGGGATACCACATCCTCTTCAGGAAACCACCAGCCATAATCCAGAAAAACTACCCGCGGATCCTGCCCTTCAGAAAGGTGGACTGTTTGCTCGATTTGACCTGTAGGGGTTATAATACGGGCCCAGTCCCCTTCGCCCAAACCGAGTATCCTGGCCGCCGCGGGGTGGATCTCCATCTTTGGTTCAGGATGCTTCTTGCGTAAAAAAGGAATCTGCCGATAGGCCGAGTGAAAAAAATGGGGGGATTTTCGGCTGGTGGCCAACAGCGGATATTCCAAAGAAACCCCGGGAAACTCTGAAAACGCCGGCAGAGGATCAAAACCCCAATCCTCGAGTTGCCTGGAAAAAAGCTCTACCTTTTTAGAAGAAGTCTTAAATCCAATGGCCTCATATTTTTTATAGCCTTCCTTACCCTTGAGTACTCCCCTTTCCTTAAACTGATCATAGTTCATCCCGGCCGGGGCTAATACTTCATCCAAGGCCTGGTGATAATCCTCCCAGAAATGCTCGGCATGACCCAAGGTCTTGCCCAACTCATTCAAGATTTTTATGTCCGGCCAGCTTTCTCCCGGAGGGTCCACGATTTTCGGACGGGATGAAATCCAGCCCTGGGCCAGACCATAATGGCCGATATCATCAAACTCAAAACCGGTCGCCGCCGGCAGGACGATATCGGCCAGGGCGGCGGTAGGGGTCATAAAGATTTCCGAAACAACCAGAAGATCGAGCCGCATCAAGGCCTCGTAGGTTCGGCGGGCATCGCTGTTGGTGATCAGAGGATTGGTGACCTGGGCCACCATGGCCCGGACAGGATAAGGATTATTAGTCAGGATGGCCTGGACAACCATCGGTGGTGGAACGACCATAAAATTCGGGGCCAGGTTGAAGGCCCGGCTCAACATTTTTTGGACTTTTTCCGGCAGAAGAGCGGCTTTGACAAAATCGGCCAGTCGGGCAACCGGAGGCATGGAAGGCAGGATGTTGCCGCCCGGCACATCCAGATTACCGGTAATGGCCATCAAACAAAGCAGGGCCCGGCAGGTCTGCAGGCTGTTTACGGTATGTTCAAGGGCGTTGCCCCATTGGATGACGGCCGGTCGGGAGGTTGCGTAAGTCCAGGCCGTCTGGACGATCTCCTCCGGCGTCAGCCAGGTCAGTTCGGCCACCCGTTCTGGATTAAATGCCTCAACCTGTTCTTGCAATTCCTGAAAACCAACGGTCCATTGTTCCACGAAACCATGATCAAATAATCCTTCCCGAATGATAATATGGATCAGGCCCAAGGCCAAAGCGATGTCGCTTCCGGGTTTTATTTGAAGATGGTTTTGGGCAATGGTAGCCAGATGAGTCTTCCGGGGATCAACGACGATCAGGTCGGCCCCTCTTTTTACGGACTCGATCAATCGTAAACAGATAATCCCTTCCTCGTTGCTGTTAAGAAGATTGCTCCCCCAATTCAGAATAAGACTGGCAGGCGAATCATAATCCGGGACCGGCAAAAAACCCACGGTCAACAGTCCGGCGATTTCCCGGGGCATATGGCAGACATGCTGTGGACCGCAGACATTGGGAGATCCGAATACATTGGCCAGTCGAATCAGGACAAAATGTTCCAGCCCTTTGGGCGCCCCCTGAGCGAAAACCACGGCTTCAGGGCCATGTTTCCGGCGGATGCGGTTCAGACGTTCGGCAATAGTCTGGAGAGCCTCTTCCCAACTAATCGGTTTCCATTGCCCCTCACCACGAGCCCCCTGTCTGAGTAAAGGCCTAGTCAGGCGATCGGGGTGAATGGATCGCTTCGCCGAAGCCAAAGCCTTCGGGCAGACATAGCCGTGGCCGATAGGACATTGGGGATCTCCTTTGATCTTTATGATCCGTCCTTCGTTAACCTCGACCAGTAGTCCACAGCCTCCATGGTCCATCCGCGAGCAGTGGGTTTTAATGATCCGGGAATCCGTATAAGTATGCTCCAATGTTGCATCCTTTTTATTTTTTTAATCAAGACCATTAGAACCTCTTAGGGGAGCAGAGTCAAGCCGTTTTTTACTCAGACATGATCAAAAAATATCAAGATAACCAATGGATATTTATCCTTGACAAGCCGAGGTTCATTGTAATAGCTTTGGGTTCCATATAAGGGCCAGAAACTGGGGGAACAGAAAAAAATCCGTTGTAGTATCATTATGGAGAGGGGAAGGCGTTGGACTTAGGAATCTTTGGTCAAATTCATTTTACCTGGGAATTTTTTGTTGGTTTTTTGAGCATCATTCTCATAGACCTCATCCTGGCCGGGGATAATGCCGTGGTCATTGCCATGGCCGTTCGGTCTCTGCCTCGAAAACAGCGAATGAGGGGAATCGCCTTTGGCGCCGGCGCAGCCGTAATTCTCCGGGTGATCCTCACCTTTTTTGCCGCCCAACTTTTACAGATTCAATTTATCAAATTTATCGGCGGTGCGGTGATAATCTGGATAGCCGTGAAACTCTTTGTCGAAGGGGCCCCGGATGAAGCGGTGAAGAAGGAGGCCAAAACGTTGATGCAGGCCGTCTGGGTGATTATCGTCGCCGATCTTACCATGTCCACGGATAACGTCCTGGCCGTTGCCGGTGCCTCCAAGGGAAACCTGTTTCTCCTTCTTTTCGGTTTGGGTTTGAGTATCCCCTTTGTGGTTTTTACCAGCAATCTCCTGGCCATGTTGATGGACAAATATCCCTTCCTGGTTTATATCGGGGCCGCTGTTCTGGGAAGGGTAGCCGGGGAAATGATGATTACCGATCCATTTATCACCAAACTCATCCACCCCTCCAAATTTTTCCAATACAGCGTCGAGATATTTTTTACCCTTGGCGTTCTGGTGGCCGGAAAAATATGGATCAAATGGAAGATATCCCGGGAAGAACAAGCACTCGAACCCCAATCGACTAAGGAAGCTCTTAAATCATTCAAAGAGGATTAAACGTTTATGGCTATTTTATCAATTTCCAGAGAATATAAAAGCGGCGGCCGGGTCATTGGCCGGGCAGTGGCTCAACAGATGGGTTATGATTACGTGGACAAGAATCGAATCCAGACCGACCTGCAAACAGTTGGAGAAAAATGGGGGCGTCTGGCGGTGGAATTCGACGAGGTTCGCCCCAGTCTCTGGGAAAAATATGATTGGGAATATCGCGGCTTTATCGCCCTGATAGAATCTTTTATTTATGAATATGCCCTCAAGGATAGGGTAGTCATTGTCGGGCGGGGCAGTCATTTTCTTTTGCAGGATATTCCTCATGTCTTAAAGGTTCGATTGTTTGCTCCCTTGGAAGTCCGTATTGAACGGGCCATGCTCAACAATGAGATAAACCGAGAGACCGCTGAAGAGCTGATTCAAAAAACCGATCAGACCAGGGCCGGCTATCTAAGGGTTATTTATGGGAAACACTGGGAAGACCAACAATACTATGATCTGATTTTTAATACCGGCCTTCAAACTTGTGAGCAGGTGACTCTGGAGTTGATGGAGGCCCTGAAACAATGGGATCAACGAGCCACCCCGGTAGGCCGGCAGCGGCTGGGGGATCGCGCCTTGACCGCGGGGGTTAAGGCCAGAATTTTTACTCACCCGGAGGTGTTTATTCCCACTTTGGAAGTTTTTCATGATGGGAAATCTATTGTTTTAAGAGGTTCGGTCCATTCTCCCAAAGAGTATCACCTGGTGGAGGAGATGGTTCACAAAATGGCCGATCCTCATCCGGTACGCAATGAACTTCACTATCGAAAATAAACCATCAGCTTTCCCTTTCTCCCGGAAATAGTCAAAAGGGGGAAAGAAGGAGGAAATCATGGACAATTGGACTTTCGGACTCAGCATGCTTATCGTCGGTATGGGCGGCACGTTACTAACCTTAATGATTATGAGCGGGCTGATGGGTGTTCTGAAAAAACTTTTTCCGATTAAAGAAGGGGAAGAAAAATAAGAAAGGAGGAATGAATCGTGCTCGAAGCCATTATTAGTGGATTATCCGGGTTGATCGCCGGATTTGCTCACCTCCAGTGGTCCAACCTGATCATGATCGTCATTGGTTGTCTTCTCCTTTATCTGGGGATCAAAAAGGATTTTGAACCTTTGCTGTTACTTCCCATAGGCTTTGGGGCTATCATGGTCAATATCCCGCTTACGGAATTGATGGGTAAAGATGGATTCCTCAGAGTCATTTATGACTTTGGTATTTTGACTGAATTATTTCCTTTGCTTATTTTTGTCGGTATTGGCGCCATGACCGATTTCGGACCCGTCCTGGAAAATCCTTATACGTTTTTATTGGGGGCGGCCGGACAGTGCGGGATATTTTTGACCTTACTCCTGGCCTTGGCCCTGGGATTTAACAAGCTGGATGCGGTAACGATCGGCATTATCGGGGCCTGCGACGGCCCTACAGTCATTTATGTCGCTTCCCAGTATGCCCCTCATTTGCTCGGGGCGGTCTCTGTGGCTGCTTATTCCTATATGTCCCTGGTCCCTGTGCTTCAACCGCCTATCATGAGGATGTTGACCACGGAAAAAGAACGTCAAATCGTCATGAAGACCCATAAAAAAACCGTTTCCAAAACAACCCGGATCCTCTTCCCCATTGTCATCACCATATTGGGAGGTCTGATTGCCCCCAAAGGCCTCCCCCTTTTGGCCACCATCATGCTCGGTAACCTGATGAAGGAATCCGGAGTCGTGACCCGGCTGACCAATGCCTCACAGAATGAAATCGCCAACATTGTCACCTTGCTCCTGGGTATTTCCATCGGGGCGACCATGAGCGGACCTGAATTCGTCAAACCTCAAACATTAGTCATCCTGGTCCTGGGCCTGTTGGCCATCTGTCTGGACACGGCCTGCGGGGTCCTTTTCGGAAAGGCCTTAAAGGTATTGACCGGCGGCAAAGTCAATCCCTTGATCGGAGCGGCCGGCATTTCAGCCTTCCCCATGTCGGCCCGGGTTGTCCAGAAAGAAGGTTTTAAATATAACAAAAAAAATTACCTGCTCATGCACGCCATGGGAGCCAATGCGGGAGGTCAGATCGGCTCGGTCATGGCTGCAGCGGTCATGCTGTCGGTGCTGAAGGGCATGGGGATTATATAACAGGTTGCTGAAAAAGGCCCATCTACTGCGTTGCCCTCTTCCCTCGTCATTGCGATGTACTATTATGTACGTCTCATTCCTCGGGATTTCGGGCGCCTTGTATCCGGACCTTTTTGAGCAATCTGTTATAAAGTGTCTTTCAACTTCTTGAATATAATATATAGGTTGAAGGTAAGAAAAAAACATAAAGAAATGATATGGGTTCTCCTGTCTTTTTTCTGGATCTGAAAGCGACCTTTAAAGAGAATCGGCTGCAACGAATCGGCCGGCTGTTGGACCAGGTCCCTTTTACCAGACCTTTGAAGAAAAAAAATCTGGTGGCCGTCAAGATCCATTTCGGAGAGAAAGGGAACACGGCTTATGTAAAACCGGTTTATGTGCGTCCCATAACCGACAAGATCCGGGCCTGGGGCGGAAAGCCTTTTTTGACCGATGCCAATACCCTTTATGTGGGAACCCGCAGCGACAGCGTTTCCCACCTCCAGACCGCCCTGGAAAACGGTTTCTCTTTCACGACCGTCGGAGCTCCCCTGGTGATCGCCGATGGAATCAAGGGCAAATCAGCCATCCGGGTCCCTATCCATCAAAAAAACTTTGAGGCGGTTTCTATTGCGGCTGACATCGTTGATGCCGATGCCATAGTCAGTGTGGCCCATTTTAAGGGACATGAATTGTCCGGGTTCGGCGGAACCATAAAGAACCTGGGTATGGGTTGCGCTTCCCGGGAGGGCAAGCTGAGCCAGCATTCCAATACGGCCCCTAAAATCACCCGGAAAAAATGTATCGGTTGCGGTGAATGCATCAGCCATTGTGCCCAGGAGGCCATTGGCCTACAAGAAAAAAAAGCCGCGATCAATCCGGGAAAATGTGTCGGCTGCGGAGAGTGTATCCTGATCTGCCCGCAAGAGGCCATCGGTATCCGTTGGAACCCCTCCATAACGGTTTTTCAGCAGAAAATGGTCGAATACACCTTGGGGGTTCTGAAAGGCAAAGAAGGCCGGGCTGTCTTTTTGAATTTTCTGACCGATATCTCTCCAGCCTGTGATTGTTACGATCACAGTGATCGGCCGATTGTTCGCGATATCGGCATCCTGGCCTCCACCGATCCGGTGGCCATAGATCAGGCCTCGGTGGACTTGGTCAATAACGAGCCGGGCAATAAGGATTCGGCCTTAACAAAAAATTATAAATCCGGGGAAGATAAATTCCGCGGGATCTACCCTAAAATCGATTGGGAAGTTCAGCTTCGCTATGCTGAAGAAATCGGATTGGGGACCCGGAAATATCAACTGGTCATCCTAAACGAAAAATAAGCAAACCGCTCGGCAATCAAAAAAATCCCGCTTAGAGAGCTTTGAAAAATGGTCAATTTTTTTCAAGGTCAAGGAAGACGAAAATTTTAACCACAGACATACATTTAGTATTTCGCGGATTAAAAAGTGATTCTGCCACAGAGATTGGAGAAAAGGGGATATTTTTCAAGGCTTTCCCCTATTCATTAAAATATCGGCCGGGTTTAAAAATAAAACCATCATGTTCGGCCCACAGCTTAAGGCACCATTCAATCAACATCTTGAGTTCTTGTAATTCCTCGGCCGGGGGTAAGACCTTGGGTAAATGGATGGTTTCGGTCCTTTGAAATTCCGCAAGCCTTTCCTTGAGGGCCTTATTCAACTCTTGTATCCGGCAACCCAGTTTTTCATTGGTTTTCAGTTCAGGTTGTTTCTTTTTGGACATTATTCCCCTTAGATATTCGATTTTTTTGCTGTGTGTTTGATCCCTAAGAAATAATATTAGTCAGAATCAGCAGACGGAGAGATTTCCCTTTATAATTTTTCCCCGACAAACAAAAAAGCCCCGGTGTTTCCAGGCCGGACTGGATTATCATCGATTTCCAGCCCTCGGCCTTGGACCGTAGGCGGTCGCGGGGGTTTAACGGAAAGGCAAAAAAATACCGACCCTGAGATGGTCCTGATAAAATTCTTTGGATCTCCGTCAGCACTCGAGGTACATCCGGAACGAGTTCGAGCAAATTGATACTGATGATCAGGTCCCCGGTGTGATCCGCCAGGGGAAGGTTTTCCACCTTACCGACGGTAAAGTGGATGTTTTTAATTTCTCTTTTCTTGGCCAGAAGGGTCCCCTGTTTGATCATAGGAAGGGAAAAATCCAGTCTTAAAACTTTGCTCCCAGGGCAACAGTACTGGGCCAGAAAAACTTCCTGCCAACAGGAACCGGCCCCCAGGCTGATGATGTTCTGATGAGTTTCAAATCGATCCAAACGATTCAGCAAAAGAAGTCCCCGGGTCAAATTCCTTCTCGAATATTCAGCCCAGGTGGGTGCCCAGTTTTCCCAGAAATAAGGATTCTCCAGTTTTTGATCGGTAATGCCTTTGAATTTTTTTAAGGCCCTCTCCAGGGCTTCCAATTCCTCGGGCTGCATTTCAGGACCCAGCGTCTCATCCAGATATTGTTCCCAGGTCTCCTCAATCCGTATCTGTTCAGGCGTCAAAGGGATAAAATGTTTTCCTAAAAAAGTACCCTGGGTGGTTAACGTTATGGATTGGACCGGATTATTATTCATCACCATCACCCTTTGATGACCCCCATGGGTCTCAACCGGACCACTTTCTTGGCAATACCGGCCTGATGCACCACCTCGACCACTTGGGCCACATCTTTATAGGCTTCCGATATTTCCTCAACAATCGTCCCTCGGCCGGCACCTTGAACGATTATCCCCTGATCTTCCATTTCCCGGACTACAGACCGTCCTCGGGCCTTTTTGATAGCGGCCTGGCGACTCATAAGGCGGCCTGCCCCATGGCAGGTACTGCCGAAAGTCTCGGTCATGGCCTGATCGGTCCCTAACAGGACATAAGAGTAACGGCCCATGTCTCCGGGGATCAGGACTGGCTGCCCCATCTCCCGGTAATCCATTGGGACCTGAGGATGGTGAGCCGGAAAGGCCCGAGTCGCCCCTTTCCGATGGACACAAAGCCTTCTTTTCTGACCGTCCCATTCATGGTCCTCCAGTTTGGCGATATTATGGCATAGGTCATAGACTAACTCCAGTTGAAGCATCTTCGGGCTTATTCGCATGATCTTTTCCAGGGTCTCTTGAACCCAATGAGTAATAATCTGTCGGTTGGCAAAGGCAAAGTTGGCGGCCGCGGCCATGGCCCCCAAATATTCACGGCCTTCGGGAGAGTTGATAGGGGCACAGCACAACTGCCGATCCGGCAATTCGATGCCGTATTTGGCCGTAACCGGGATGAGTTTTTTTATAGCCTCATCGCAGACCTGGTGCCCCAGACCTCGGGACCCGGTATGAACCATAACCGTTACCTGTTGGTCAAAAAGACCCAGACCTTGGGCCGCTTTGGGATCGTAAATGGTTTCCACATAACCCACTTCGACAAAATGATTTCCTGAACCAAGAGTGCCGAGCTGATCCTTTCCCCGCTCCAATGCTTTGGATGAAACCAGGTCGGGCCTGGCCCCTTCGATACAGCCCCCTTCTTCGATATGCTCCAGATCTTTCAGGCTGCCGAAACCCTGGTTTACAGCCCAGCGGGCCCCAAGGTTCAAAACCTTTTCCTGATCTTTGATTGAAAGTTTAAAGTCTTTCCGGTGGGAGCCGACCCCTGAAGGAATATTTCGAAATAGAGCACCAACGATTTCTTTGATCCGGCCTTCTATCTCTTTGCGGCTCAACCCGGAGCGCAGCAACCGCACACCTCAATTGATGTCGTACCCGACCCCTCCGGGCGAGACAATCCCTTGGTCAGGATCAAAAGCGGCTACCCCCCCGATAGGAAATCCGTATCCCCAATGAATATCCGGCATGGCCAGGGAGGGGCCTACAATCCCGGGAAGCCAGGCGACATTGATCACTTGCCGGAGACTTTCGTCCTGCATTAGACCGGAAAGCATAGCCTCGGATATAAAGATCAGACCGTCGGTCCGCATCTTCCCTTCCCGGGGGATGAGGTAGCGATATTCGTCTATTTTCTCGATTTTCACTTTTTCGCTCATAAGATACTCCAAAAAAGAAAATCCAGAAGTCAGAATTCAGAATAACAGCCAATCCATTTAATAAAATTTATAGGAATTAGTTAAATAAGTGTCGCGAATATTAATAACCGGGGTTTTCCCCTGGCTCCTGGCTCCAGTATTCTGTATTCTGGCTTCACTCATAGATCAAAAATTACCCTGGCCTTCCAAATCCCCTTTTCTTGCCAGATACGAAGCTGATGGTAGGTTACGGCCTTGACGGCCAGCTTAAGACCATGTTTTTCCGAATCAAACAATTCCCCACGCCCCAAGGCTTGAATCGTGTGCGAAGTCAATGATTGAATCGTGAACATTCCAAAAACCAGTTGCCGGCTCTCAAATAAATACAATAACTCTCCCAGCCAGGCAACCAGGAGGGCTTCCCGGTCCGGGGCCTTCACGGCAATCGGTCTTTCCTGCCGTAGGTCAATCCGTCGGGCTTCCATCATGATATCAAAAAAAGACCAGCCCGCTTGGGCAAAAAGATCGGGAAGATTCATTCCACGGACTTCCATGCCAAGATCAGCGGTGTGTGTAATCAGACGATAGGGTTTACGGAAACGAGTCATGTCTTAAACAAGAAAATAAGGTTCGAGGGTTCCAGGATTCGAGGATTTTAATTTGAAGGCCTTCCACTTGAATCCTTGGCTCATGGATCCCTTGAATCCTTTTTCAGGCCTCAGGTTGCTGTCAGTCAAACTTATATCCCTTTTCCCTAAACAACCTCAAACAGGCATCCACGACCTCCGTATGATAAAGTTGACCCTTGTTTTTTGAGATCTCTTCCAAGGCTACATCTATTCCATAGGCCGGTCGATAGGGTCGATGGGAGGCGATGGCCTCGACCACATCGGCCACGGCCAGGATACGGGCTTCCAAATAAATAGCTTCTCCGGACAGCCCCAAAGGATATCCTGATCCATTGATCCTTTCATGATGCTGAAGAACGATATCAGCCACAGGCCAGCTGAAATCGATATCCTTCAGAATGTCATAACTGATCTGTGGATGGACCTTGATCAACCCAAATTCAATATCGCTTAATTGAGTAGGCTTACTGAGGATCTCGGCCGGCACGGCAATTTTTCCCAGGTCATGGACAATGCCGGCCATGCGAATGCCGTCCACCTGGTCTTCGGGAAGCCCCATCTCCTGGGCAATAGATCGGGCCAGGTCGGCTACCCGGCGCTGGTGACCTGCGGTATAGGGATCCCGGGTTTCTACGGTCAAGGCCATGGCCTGGATGATCCCTCCGGTGGCCTTACGCAGCTTTTCCAGACTTTTTTGTAATCCTTCTTCGGCCTCCTTGCGGGTGGTAATATCTTCAATGGTACCTTCATAATAGAGTATTTTCCCCCTGTTATCCTTTACCGAGCGCACATTCATCGATCCCCATTTGATCCTTCCGTGTTTCGTATACAATTGGGCTTCGAATCCTTTCACCAACCCTTCCTCGGCCATGAGGTTGAGATATCTTTGACGGTCTTCTGGATGCACATAGAGTTGTTCTCCAATGTCGGATATATCGGTCATCAGTTTCTCGGGAGTATCATAACCATGAAATCTGGCCACGGCGGTATTAGCCATCAGAAATTTCCAGTCGCTTGAGAACTGAAAAATTCCCTCCACGGAATTCTCGACGATGCCCCGGTATTTCTCCTCGGTCTGATGTAGCGCCTCTTCAGCCCGTTTATGTTCGCTGATGTCACTTGTGGTGCCGATCCATTTGTAAGCCCTCCCGTTTTCATCCCGCAGACACATGCCGGCCGTTTTGATATGAAAGATATCTCCGGTCTTTCCGATCAACCGGTATTCTTGCCTATATGGTTCCCCATACCGCACCTGCCGTCTGACTGCCTGTGAGATGCGTTCATAATCCTCGGGATGTATACTCTTCTCAAAAGCGGCTGTGGTGACAGGAAGTTCGCTAAAAAGATAATTGAGCCTCTCCGTAGCGGCACCAAACCATTCCAATTGACCTGTATTGAGATCCCATTCGTAAATAAAATCATTGGAACTTTCAGCGGCGATCCGAAACCGTTCTTCACTCATTTGTAAGGCATTCTGGATCTGCTTGCGCTCGGATATATCACGGTCAATGCCGCGATAACCCCTGAATTGCTCCTCCCCATCAAAAAACGGCATGCCGCTGGTTTCAAACACTACCAGATGACCGTCTTTATGGCGGCAGGTGTTTTCCAGGGTGATCAACGGTTGCCGGGCAGCTTTAAGAGGTTCAAATATTCCTGAGACACGTTGGGCTTCTTCCGACGGCATGAGATCGAACGGGGTCTTTCCCAACAGCTCTTCCGGTTCGAATCCCAACAGGTCTCGAATCTTGGGGCTAACATAGGTGTAGACCCCGTCCTGATTGACCTCCCAGATCCAGTCGTTCAGGGTCTCTACCAAGTCCTGGAACCTCTTTTGCGATTCGCGGATCTGCCCCCGTAGGTAGGCGGCCCGCAGCGCCACCGCCCCCTGTTCGGCCAATGTTTTATAAAGGTGCTCCTTTCCCTTGTCAAAGTAATGAGCAGAACCGGCTGTGGCGATAATCAACCCCAATAATTCCTTCCCCTCTTCAAGAAGAAAGGCCGCAAAACTCCTTCCCCCGGCCCGACTGATAAGATCCCGGACGGAAGGGTCCAGGCCCTCATCGGTCAAGACATTGTTTGAGACAAACGGCAGACCGGTCACATACCGGTTGATTATCGAGAACTCTGAAGAAGGAAAGAGGGTCCCTAAAGGCACGTTCTTTGTCAAACCGCTTGAAAAATAATCGATACGTCGCAGGATTCCAACAAGCCCCGCATCCGATTTTTCGAAGGTAAGGATTGCCACCAGCGCCTGCGGGTAAATACCTGCCTGTTGGATCAAGGCGTCCAGCACCTCGTCCTCGGTCTCTTTCCCCACCAACGCCTGGCTGACCTCAAAGCGCATGCGGGTTTCACGCATAGTCCGCTCGATCAGGGCCTCCCAGCGCCTGCGCTCAGTGATATCCACAAGCCCGGAGATGTAATATAACGGATTGCCGGATTTATCTTTTTGCAGGACGGTATTCAGATCCCCCCACAAGGTGGAACCATCCTTTTTGATGTATCTCTTATTGAATCTGACCGATGTTTTTTCGCCGGACAGCATTTGTTCAATGTGTTCTTGAGTCAATTCAATATCGTCGGGATGGGTGAAATCCTGCCATTTGAGGCCGGATAATTCCTCCCTCGTATATCCCAGCATCTCGCTCAAGGACTGGTTGACATACACCGAACCGTCCAAAGAAGTCATCGACATGCCGATAGAGGAGTTATCAAATATTTTCCTGAATTTCTCCTCACTCTCCCGCAGGGCCTCTTCCAAATGCTTCCTCTCGGTGATGTCTTTGATCTGGACAAAGTCGGCGGGTCTTCCCCGGTAGGTAATAATACCGGCGTTGAACTCGACCTCGATTCTGCTTCCATCCTTATGCCTCAGAGCCGTTTCATAATTGGTTGGAATATCTTCTCCGTCCATACGCCGCTTATAGAAATCAATAACTTTGGAGACTTGATCGGCCATAAGGAAATCGGATAAGGGAGCACCGACCATTTCTTCAACCGAGTATCCAATCATTTGGGTCAATCGTTTATTGGCAAACCGGAGAATCCCGTCCTGCCCAATTCCGATACCGTCAGTTGACCGCTCAACGAGATTGCGGTATTTCTCCTCACTTTCCTGCAGGGCTTCCTGGGATCGCTTACGTTCGGTGATGTCACGGATAATGACCAGATCAGCCGGACTCCCATGCCAGACTGTTTTCGCGGCGGTTAATTCTATGGGTATGGTCTTTCTGTCTTTGCGTATAATGTTAACCTCATACTGTGATGGGGCAGGTTCACCGGTAAGTCTTTTTCGATATCTTTCCATTACCTTCTGTACATCATCGGGATGTACCAAATCCCGAATGCCGCTTTTCAGCAATTCAGCCACGCTGTAACCGGAAATTTCCCCTGCCCGCCGGTTGGCGTAAGTCTGAATCCCTTCTCCCACGGCTATAAAGATTCCATCATTGGCGTTCTCGGCTAATGTTCTAAAAGTTTCCTCGCTATTCCGCATCGCCTCCTCTGTCCGCTTGCGCTCGGTGATGTCTTCCGCGTGAACCATGATCAGATCCGGGGGGACAAAGGCATAGGTAACGGCCATCGTTCTGCCCGGCATAAAATGCCGAGACGTCAACTCTCGTTTAATAACTTTTTTCCCCCTAAAACATCGATGAATATCCTCTAATATCTCCGTCTTGTCTTGATACATCTCAGCTGCGGTTTTTCCAAGGAACGTTTTGGCTTTCCCCCCGGTAGCCCCTTCCGCCGCCTGATTGAAGTCCACCAATTCGAAGGTCTTCCCTTTTTTCCGCCAGGTAAAGGTCGGGATAGGACCTCCCTGATATTGGGCCTTTAAACGCGCTCCACTCTCCTGAAGCATCTCCTCCACCTCTTTGCGCTCCAGTTCTTGGACTCTTGTTTTAAGCCTCGATAATTCTTCGACAAGCTGGGCCTTGGTTTTGCTTTCCGGTTTCATTTTCAATTCTCCAAAAAGGAAAAACGATTATTAAAAAGGATGGGGCCAGGAATTACGACAAAAAACCGGCTGGGTAGGGATCGGAGGAAACAATCGGGTAACATGGTCTGTCCTTTCATTGCAGGGGACTGGGGACAAAACTACCCGTTCTCGGGGGACCTGATTTTTATATCCAGTTCATGGCATTTGCTGAGACAATCAGAAGGCTCCTCCCAATAAAAACGAACCTGGTTAGAATCCGAAGTTCCCCCCGGATTACTGCTAAAAAAAACTTTATAATATTATATCCTTACAGAAGGAGAATATCAAGATGAAAAGTTCTTCGGCAATTTTTATTGATATTGATTTTTTTTACTAAAAAAAGGCCCATCCCCTTTTCGGGCATGGGCCTTGGGTAGTAATCAAAATCGAACAGAAGGACGACTTAATGAATCGAGGCGCTGTTGGGATCCAGTTTGACCGAAAGGGCGATTTTATAGAGCAGGGTCAATACCAGAAAACCTGTAGCCCAAATCCCGAGGGCGATAAAGATCTCCGGCAGCGTCGGAGCATATTCAGTGATATGTTCCAGGGGGGAGGGGACAAAACCGGTTACCACCAGGGTCAGTCCCTTTTCAATCCACAGGGAACCGAAGACCCCGATACAGGCCGCCACCAGCCAGGCGTTGTTTTTCCGGGTGATCGGCAGCAATAATAGAAAAGCCGCCCCAATTCCCGCCACCACCGAGATCCAGGTCCAGGCAACATATTTACCATGACCCTCCAAACCGAAAAAGAGATACTGGAAGGCGTGTTTATGGCCGGGAATATTGCTGTAAAAGGCGGTAAATATTTCCAAAAGGACGAAGAAGATGCTG
Source organism: Deltaproteobacteria bacterium RBG_13_43_22 (assembly GCA_001797675.1). Lineage (GTDB taxonomy): Bacteria > Desulfobacterota > RBG-13-43-22 > RBG-13-43-22 > RBG-13-43-22 > RBG-13-43-22. The sequence continues at coordinate 64,168 of MGQB01000037.1, forward strand.
GCCAGCATGGCATAGGTAATGATATTCCGGAGTTTATTAAGGGCCTCCTGCCCGGCGTCAAAAGGAGTCAGGCGCTTGAGCAGAAGGGCCAATAAAATCAGCAGGGCCGGGCCGGCGGCAAAGGCCGATCCTAGAAAGCGGACGGCCATGATGGCCGTAAGCCAGAAATGACGTCCCGGCATACCGGCGTACAAAAAGGCCGTAACGGTATGAATGCTGATCGCCCAGGGAATGGATAAATAGATAAGCGGCTTTACCCATGTGGGGGGAGCAACCGCTTTTCGCTCCGCGGTTAATACATTCCAGCCAATAAGCAGATTCAGCAGCAAGTAGACATTTAAAACGATAAAATCCCAAAAGAGAATCGAATTGGGGGAAGGATAAAGAATTAAATTCAAGAGGCGATTAGGATATCCCACATCGACCGTGACGAATAATATACACATGACCACCGAGGCGATGGCCAGAAATTCGCCCAGGATGGTTATTTTACCGAAGACCTTGACATCGTGCAGGTAGTAGGGCAATACCAGCATGACCGCTGAAGCCGCCACCCCGACCAAGAAGGTGAACTGGGCGATATAAAAACCCCAGGAGACATCCCGGCCCATACCGGTTATGCCTAATCCCTCTTGGTACTGATAGAGATAACAGGCGAAGCCGATGCCGATGAATACCAATAAAAAGATAAGCCAAGCGAAGTAGTTTCTTGTACCCGTCAGCGCCTTTTCAAACATAATCACCTCGTACGATAAGTTTAGGATTCAAGGGGTCCAGGGTTCAAGGATTCAAGGGGTTTTATTTCCACGCTTTTCACTTGAACCCTTGGCCCCTCGAACCCTTAAACCCTTTTTTTAGACTAAATAGTAAATATTCGGCTGTGTACCCAGGCTGGGTTTGCGTCGAATGGAATAATTTTCTTTTAGCAGTTTCCTGACCTCCGAGTTGGGATTATCCAGATCCCCGAAGGCCATAGCCCCATTGCTGGCCTCGACACAGGCCGGATACAGGCCCTTGGCGATCCGTTCTTCACAGAAGTTACACTTTTCCACCACCCCCTTAGACCGGGTGGGGTATTCCAGATTGGTGTTTTCCTTGATGAACTTTCGGGGGTCCCGCCAATTGAAACTTCTGGATCCATAGGGGCAACCGGCCATACAAAACCGGCAGCCGATACAGCGGTGATAATCCATCATAACAATCCCGTCGGGCCGTTTGAAGGTGGCCTGGGTGGGGCAAACCCGGACACAGGGAGGATTGGTGCAGTGGTTGCAAAGCACCAGAAAGGGTTTGTGTTCCATCCCTTCGGGCAAAAACTGATTCTGATCATCCGGAAAGGCGTTTTCGTATTGCTCTTTCCAGATCCATTTGATCTCCTGCCGCACATTGGTCACTTTGGGGATGTTATGGGCCTTAATACAGGCGTCGACACATCGCTGGAAATCTTCCTCCCCTTTGAATTTGCGAGTGTCGATGACCATGGCCCATTTCTTCGCCTTCGACAAAGGCTCCCGGGTTTGGGCTTCCAAGACACCGGGCTTAAGGATCTCGAAAGCGGCCCGGCCTCCAAGCCCCCACAGGGAAGCGATCCCGCTAATCCTTAAAAACTCTCTTCTATTGATGCCCATCAGTTGGTCTCCTTCGGTGCAATATGGCAATCCCAGCAGAAGGGTTTGACTTCCATATAATTATGACACTGATCGCAGAATTTGGTTTTATTGGAATGGCATTTCATACAGCCGTTTTGAAGACTCTTTTCAAAAACCCGGCCGTCGGCGGTGGTCATTTGCCGGGAATAGTCCCCGCGCACCACATCATTTCTCCATTCATCCAGGATTTTCATATGGGTGGTTTTCATGGCCGCCTTGGGTTCGATACATTGTTTATTCTGCAGGGCCTGAATGACCGGTGTATCTATTTTCGGATCCGGTTTGGGAGCAGCCTTTCCCAAATTATACCAGAGGGGAAAGGTAACTAGAGCCACAAAGATAATTATCATGGGAATGATTTTATTTTCATCGTACATCATTCTTCGGTCTCCTCCTCGGTTTCTCCTCCCAAAGGTTCACCACGGAGATTCGTGGTTCGTTCGATTTCACCATCTATGATCAGGGCATTGGCTACCAGTTCATGGAGCCCGGTGACCCCGACTTCCGGCGCCCAGTATTCCATCAGGGTGCTTAAAGCCGCCCGGTCGATGGCGCAGATGTTGGCCAGCATATTGACGCCGTGTTTCTCTTGAACATATTTTACGGCGTTGGCCCTGGGAAATCCCCCACGCATCCGCAATTCCATGTTTTCCCCGGCATTCAAACCCGAACCGCTGCCGCAGCAAAAGGTCTGTTCCCGGATTGTGCCCTCCGGCATCTCAAAAAAATTATTACAGACGCTTTGAAGCACATAGCGGGGCTCTTCAAAAAAGCCCATGCCCCGGGCTGTATTGCAGGAATCATGGAAGGTCACTGTGAGGTGATCGTTTCGGCTGGGGTCTAGTTTTAATTTTCCGTTGCGAATCAGGTCGGCGGTGAATTCGACCAGATGGACCATCTTGGTAACCGAGGCGTTTTCAAACCGGGTACCGGTGATCGGGGAAACGGGTTCTTCCAGAAAATCGACCGGCCCGTTCATGGTCTCCATGTACTGGTTGACCACCCGCCACATATGCCCGCACTCGCCGCCCAGTATCCATTTGACTCCCAGCCGCTTGGCTTCGGCATACATCTTGGAATTGAGCCGTTTCATCATTTCATGGGAGGTGAAAAATCCGAAATTCCCCCCTTCGGAAGCATAGGTGCTCCAGGTATAATCCAAGCCTAACTGATGAAACAACATCAGGTAACCCATGCAGGTAAAGGTTCCCGGATCGGCAAAGACATCTCCCGATGGAGTGATGAAAAGAATCTCGGCCCCTTTCCGGTTAAAGGTCGGCTCCGGCCGGATACCGGTGATCCCCTCGATCTCATCCAGGAAAAAATCCATCATGTCCTTGAAGGCATGAGGTTCGATCCCGAGATGGTTCCCCTTGCGAAAACAGTTGGCCACCGGACCGGCGATCCAATCGATATTCAAGCCCAGCAAGTTCAGGAGCTCCCGGGCAATAATGGTTACTTCTGCGGTGTCGATGCCGTAGGGGCAAAATACGGAACAGCGCCGGCACTCGGTGCATTGGAAAAAGTAACTCCACCACTCTTTCACTACCTCTTCGGTAAGGTCCCGGGCCCCGACCATCTTTCTGAAAATCTTGCCGGCCGTGGTAAATTCCCGTCGATAGACTGATCGTAGGAGCTCGGCCCTCAAAACCGGCATATTTTTCGGGTCTCCCGAACCGATAAAAAAATGACATTTATCGGCACAAGCCCCGCAGCGGACGCAGATATCCATAAAGATATGGAAACTCCGAAAACGGCTGATCCGCTCTCTTATGCCTTCAATGATAATCGTTTTCCAATTATCAGGTAATTTCCAATCCGCATCCAAAGGATTCCAGGGCCTCGCATTGGGAAACCCCACCGCTTCCAGGTTTTTGGGTTGTGCCCCGTAACAATAAGTGCCGGGTTTAATGACCGTCGGTGTACTCATCCAGCCTTTTAAAAGAGGGGGGGAATGTTTTATTTGGGATAATTCATCAGGAGATGGGACTTTAATATCGGCCATAGCTACTCCTTCTCCACTGGGATTCCAGCCTCAACCATTTTTTCTCTAAACTCTTCCTCATATTCATCATAGGTATGAACCTTTACCGGATAATTCCAGGGATTGACGTGTCTGACAAATCGGTTATTGTTGGCCATGATCCTGGTCGGACTTAAGAATACCCCCCCTAAATGGACCAACTTACTAAAGGGGAAATAGGCAAAAAGGCAACAGACCGAAAACAGGTGCATATAGAAAAGAACCCCAATCCCCTGGGGAACTACGGGATGAAAGGTCGCCAGCCCCAGGGCCAATTCCTTTACTCCGACCACATCGACCTTCAGCAAATAGCGCATCAGGATTCCGGTGGTGGCAATAGCCAGAATCAAAAATAAAGGGAAATAATCGGTGGGCAAAGAAATATAGCGGACTGTGGGGATATACACCCTTCGTAAAAACAGATATCCGGCCGCCGCCAGCAGGATAATACCACTGAGGTACATTCCAGGCAGCATCAGGCCCGGCAACGGCCCAATGCCGGTTTGCATAAAGGCATCCAGGGATTCCAGCATGGTCACGAAAGCCGGGACCGGCTGGGTAAAAAACCGGAGATGTCGAATTAAAACCACGGCAAAGGAATAGTGAAAGAGGATGGCTGAAAGCCAGAGCCACTTTTCCCACTCATAGGTGACCCGCGGTCCTTCTCTGAATTCCATGGTTGAATTCCGAAAAAGGGAACGAAAGAGCAGGATTTCCAAGAGCATCCGGCCGAAAACACCCGCGGCGCTGGAAGGATTCTCGATTTTATTGGGTTTGATCCAGGGTAAGGATTTCTGTTGGCCGGCGGTGGTGGGGATACGAAAAGGGACTGCGGAAAAAGACCAAAGGAGCAATCGGCCGACCACCCCCACCAAAAAGAGAACTATGGCCGCATAAGGGATAATCACCCCGAATACAAACTGCAGGTTTGCCACCTGCATCCCGAAAAAGGGGATGAAAACGAGAACCAGTACCGTGATGAAGGATAAGATAATGCCCGATATAAAATTCATGAATGTCTACCTCTCATCATTTAAGGTAAGGGTTTGGTCCTGAAACATTTGGCTGATATAAAGGCCGGCGTTAAACCGACCCCTTTTATCGATCCGATAAAATCAAAGGACGAAACTATTTTTGATTTCGGATTTCGGATTGCGGAATATTTGATAACCTCTTAATCAGCCACCGAAACCTTCACTCCGGCGCATCCCGGATCAGGTCCGGAGCAGGTGCTGGGGTCCATCCGTCACGGTTAGGACTGAATTCCGGTTTTCACCGGAACGACAAACAGAAGCCGATTCAGATCTTTCCCAACGGCCCGTTTTACTCCGCAATCCGCAATCTAGAATTGATTCGGAGCCGTCTCCGGTGTATCTTCCACTACCAGTTTGGCCCTTTGGAGCAGCCGGACAGTTCGCTTGTTGATTTCGTTGGCTTTTAGATCGTAAATTTTTTCCCGGCATTGCATAAAAATATCAAAAGAAAGCAACGTCAGTTCATCGATTCTGGTCTCTAACTCCAGCAACTCCTTGCCGATCCGGTTTTCCTGTATTTCCTGCTCAAGCTCCTCCCGAATGATCTGTTTTAGCAAAAAAATAAAGGCGACGGCCTGGGAGGCGGAGATTTCCTGAACGGCTCTAATACGAATTATATTATCGAGACAAGGACGGATGGTATTAAGGTCTATCCCTTTAATAAGCCCTTCCATGATGGATTCAAGTTCCTGGGAAAGGATGTGTCCAACCGGATTGGCAAAACGATTCTTCTTACTTTTTAAGAATCTGGCGGTCTCTTCGGGGTAGGTCTCAATAGTCCGGTCAAACCACCGGTTCAGGATGGCCGACTTTCTATTTGATAAGAAATTTTCCAACCTCATGATGGATTCATGTTACCGGTGATGAGTGAAGGGTAAACGAATATTATCTCGTTATTCATCACTCATCACTTGTAACTTGAATTTTCTTTATACACAACCGGTCGGTTTGGGAAGTCCGGCCATCTTACAAGCCCCTTTCCCAGGTCCGGAGGGAAACAATTCATAGATATATTTCAGTTTAAATCCGGTAACTTTGGATAAAATCCGAACCATCGGGGCAATCCCGTTTTTCTTGTAATAGTCCTGAAGAATATCAATAACTTTCCAATGTTCCTCGGTAAGTTCACTAATGCCTTCAGATTCCTTTACATAATCAACCCATTCCCGGCTCCAACCATTAAAGTCATCAATGAAACCGTCTTCATCTACATTGAAGGTTTTCCCTTTAAATTCTACCGTTGGCATGCTTTTTCCTCCTCACAAAAATATTTTCTTTTGTGGCCAATAAATGACCTATTTTCTTCAAAATGTCAAGGGTATTTTGTCCTTTTTTTCCCAAATTTCTTCGGTCAGGGATGCAGGGTTTCCGTCCACGGCTTAACACCCTTTCCATTAATCAAAATGGATTGTTGTGTGTAGCGGACTTTATGTTTTTCAGCTTGCATCACCAGAGCGGGTGCCCATTCCGGGGTCCCCAGGGCATGGAGATGGGTATAGGAAGCCAGAATATTTTTGTAGACGATCCCGTCCCCAATCCCGTCCAGGCCAAACCCTTTGATCATTTTAAAAACCGGGGATATCTCGCAGGCATCCCAGTTCAAAATCCTGGAATAGTGAAATTCATGACCCTTCATGACCTTGCCGACCGGGAAAAAAGGGTTTTCTTCCCTGACCTTGATCTGGGTATAGCCATGACCTTGCGGTTTTTTCTCCAAGACAAAGGTTAATGGTAAAACCCCCACCATGGGAAAGGCCTCTTCCTGGTAAAACAAGGTCTTTCCTAAATACATCAGACCCCCGCATTCGGCATACACCGGCAATCCATCTTCAATGGCCTCCTTCAGGGCCAATCGAAAGGAATCATTTTTAGCCAACAGGGGGGCCTGGGTTTCAGGAAACCCTCCCCCGATATAGAGTCCGTCCAGGGAAGCGGGAAAATCTCCGGTCAAGGCATTCAAAAAGACCAGCTTAGCCCCGGCCTTTTCCAGAGCCTCCAGGTTTTCAGGGTAATAAAACTGAAAAGCCTGATCCTGGATTATTCCAATTGAAGGGTTCATCAAAGCAGGCCCAGTTTTCTTATGATGAACCATTGCTGGGGCATAGGATTTCATAAAGGGGGCCGCATAGGCCATGGCCAGGAGAAGATCAATATCCAGATTGCCTTCCACCATTTTCCGGGCGGACAGGATCGCTTTTTCCACCTCAGGGTGTTCCTGAAAGGGTAGGAGACCTAAATGGCGTTCTGGGAAATGGGAGGAGGGCATTCGAGGGATTGCCCCTAAAATAGGCAACCCGCAATACTCTTCAACGGCCTTTCGGATAACCTTTTCGTGACGGTTTCCGGCAATATGGTTTAAAATGACGCCCTTGAGATCCAGATCCGGATCAAAGTGCCGGCAACCCAGAATCATGGCCGCCAAAGTCCGCGTGGTCTTGGTACAATCCACGATCAACACCACGGGGACATTTAAGACTTTGGCTAATTCAGCCGTACTGTAGGTCCCCTGGGGGTTAATCCCGTCAAACAAGCCCCGATTGCCTTCGATGAGAGATAGCTCCCCGCTCTGGGCCCTATGCTGAAAGGAATGAAGGACCGTTGACTTGCCCATTAAAAATGGGTCTAAATTAAAACACGGGTGGCCGGCCGCCACAGCCAACCATCCAGCATCAATATAATCGGGTCCCTTTTTAAAGGGAAGGACCTTGTGGCCACGGGCTTTCCAGGCCGCCAGGACTCCCATGGAGAGAACGGTTTTTCCTGATCCCCCCCGAAGGGAGGCCATCATGATTCGGGGAAGACCCATTTTCCTGCGTTGAAATTCAAATTTATTTTTGAGGCCGGAGCACCCTGATGAAATATCGGGCTATTCCTCCCCTTCCTCAGCAGCGCCCTGTTTACCGGCCCCCTTAATGCCATAGAGGGTGGTGCTGCCGCTTGACCAGTATTCCAGCATTTCCTGCTGGACCATGTTGTTGACTAATTTATTCACTTCTCTTGGTTTCCAATCAGGCAACATGGCATAAAAATCTTTCAGATAAAACTTGGATTTGCCCTTTTTCTTTTCCAGACCTTCGATAATTACCTTTTGGGCTTCAGCTGTTTCCATTTCAATCCTCTTTTCTTTCTGCGTTTAGAGTCAAAAATCCGGAGTTCAGGGAAAGGTTTTTCCCCGAACTCCTAACTCTGAACTCCGAACTTTAACTATTCTTCCCAGCCGGAAAAACTACCCCGTAAACTTAAACTGGGAAGTCTGCCGCCAGGTATAATAAGCCGGGTCGCGGAAATCATCGATCAGGTGATGAGTGAATTCCAGACCGGTTTTTTCAAAGAATTTTTCCCAGCCGATCCTTTCGGCCCATTCTCCCAACCGTTCATATTTCCGGGCATCCCCGGCATAAACCTCAACGATTTTACGGATACAATCCGTGGTCTCCGGCCACCGTGGTACATTATTGGGCAGGAAGGCCACTACGACCTTGGAAAACTTAGGGGCGCTGATCCGGTTGGAGACCTTGCCGCCGACCATGATCACGATCCCGTCCCCCTCGGCATCGGCCAGGGGCATAGCCGGACACATGGTATAACAGTTTCCGCAGAACATGCAACGGTCATTGTTGACGGCTACGGCCTGGGCCTCGGTTCCATCCGGTTTCTTGATCTTGGCCGGTTTGATGGCTGCCGTCGGACAGGCGGCGATGGCCAGTGGAATTTCACAGACCTTATCGATCACCTCGGCATCGATCATGGGCGGTTTGCGGTGATAGCCCAGAATGGCGATATCGGAACAATGGACCGCCCCGCACATATTCAGACAGCAGGCCAGGGAAATCCGGACATGGGCCGGCATCCTCATGCTGGTGAATTCATCAAACAAGTCATCCATAACCGCCTTGACCACGCCGGAGGCATCGGTCGCCGGGGTATGACAATGGAGCCAGCCCTGGGTGTGAACGATATTGGTGATCCCGGCACCGGTCCCGCCGATGGGGAACTTAAAACCTCCCCCGGGCTGCTTGCGGCTCAGGAGGTCCTTTTTTAAAGGTTCAACTTTGGATTGATCATCGACCATAAATTCGATATTGTTCCGGGTGGTGAAACGCAAAAACCCGCCGCAGTGTTTGTCGGCGATCTCCATGATTTCCCGGATATGGGATATACTCATCAACCGGGCCCCGCCTACACGGACCGTAAAGACCTTGTCGCCGCCCTCGGCCACATGGACCAGCACGCCGGGTTCTAGAATTTCATGGTAGTCCCACTTACCAAAGTTTTTCTTGATGACCGGAGGAAGAAATTCCTCGTAATTTTTCGGTCCGATATCGGTAATTCTATCCTGTAAAGGTTTTGATGGATCATAAGGCATTGGTTGTTCCCTCCTATCTCAAATGATACTTGCGATATTCTTGAATGTCCCGGGTGAATCCGCCCTCTACTTCGTCTTCTTTCCAGAAGATATAGGGGTTGGTCCTGGGTTCCTTAACCATTTGAGCAACCGGTTCCAGTTCGGTAGCTTCCAAAAGTTTCTGGAACCCTTTCCTCTTGATCAATTCACCAAGGCGTTCCCGGTTTTTGCCCTCTTCCATCCAATAATCCCAGATCTTCTCGATAAGCTCTTTGATTTCGGTATAGGGCGGTTCGGCGCTGATAAAGGGAATGAGCAGCGAACCCATCTGAGCCCCATCCAGAATGGGGGCCTTGGCTCCGACCAGAATGGATATCCCGGTCTCCTTACCGATCTTCAAGGCCCTGGGCATGACGTTGATGCAATGCATACAGCGGGTGCATTCCGGATTATCAATGGTCAGTTTTTTTCCGTCCCAGGCCATACAACCGGTCGGGCACAGGCCAATGACCTCTTTCTGAATATCAAAGGCCCCCCAATCCCGTCCGCTGTGAGCGCCGGCATTGGGTTTTATTTCACCACCCACATAGGCGGCCACGGCCTTCTGATCGATCCGGATATCATCCTTCCAGGTACCGATAAAGGACATGTCGGCCCGGGCGATGGAGGCCACGCAGCAGTTCGGACAACCGTCGAATTTGAATTTAAATTTATAAGGAAAAGCCGGACGATGCAGATAGTCCTGATATTCATTGGTCAGGTCAAAACACAAGGCCTGGGTGTCATAACAGGCATATTCGCAACGGGATTTACCCAGACAGTCCGAAGGGGTACGCAGGTTGGACCCTGAACCGCCGAGGTCCTGACCGATGTCGTGGGTCAGTTCATAAAAGATTTCTTCTAATTGCGGGGTATGGGTCCCCAAAAGAATAATATCACCGGTGGAACCGTGCATGTTGGTGATACCGCTGCCCCTTCGTTCCCATAAATCACAAATCTTTTCCAGATATTCGGTGGAATAATATTTTCCGCCGGGCTGGTTGACCCGCATGGTGTGAAAATGGGCCACGCCCGGGAACATTTCCGGTTGATCGCAATACCGGCCGATAACCCCACCCCCATATCCGAAAACACCGACAATACCGCCGTGTTTCCAGTGGGTTCGTTTGTGAACATAGGTCAGTTCCAGCACGCCCAGGATATCATCACAGACATCCACGGGTATCTGGTAGTCGACCCCTTTTGCGTTCTTGGTCCGAGATTCGGCCTCTCGTTTTATGTCGCTTACAAAACTCGGCCACGGCCCGCTTTCTAATTGATCCAGCAGGGGTGTTTTATGCTTCATTCGTATAACCTCCCATTCTATAGTGATAATAATTTAATACTGACTCCAATTTAATTGTAAGACCCTGATGGGCTTATTAAATTCTACCCACCACCTCCTCCCGGAAACTTATTTCGTATCAATCATCATGGTTATCCTTCTTAATATCCGTAAATGGAAGATACCACTGCCCAAGGTGCAGTGGATCTTCTTGACAATGATAAAAACCTCCTATTAGGAGGGAAGTGAAAAAAAGGACAATATCGAGGTATAAAATATATTCTGATCTTTTGTCAACAAAAAAACGGTAAAAACTACTATCCTTATAGTAATTATTAATGGGGGATTAAATATTATTGATGGACTCGCAAAAAGTCCATCAACAGGCCTCGCCAAAGCGGGTTTAAGTCGAAATCCGGCTTCGTGAAAAGTCTTTTTTGGGCTTTTTACGAGGTTATCAATAGGGGAGGGAAGAAAGAGTTTATTTATGTTTTAAAATCAAAGCGAGTTTCTTGAAAATGGTTTTAAAATTAATTCAAGCGGTTGTGCTAGTTGGTGCTTATGGAGGAAAGGGAGAACCAAATCAAGGGTTAGCGGGGGGAAGAGACTGAGGGATATTGACAGGATCGGTCTAACTAGGTAGAGTACTTATAATAAGAAGAACCGATTGTTCTCAGGTCGTCCAAGGATTTACCTCAGAGCCCACGGGAAACGTGGATATTGATTATAGGAGACCGGAAATGATTATCATTTTAAAACCGATTGCCACCAAAAAAGATGCCGACGAGATCATCGCCCAGATCGAAGGGTTGGGCCTGAAACCGCTTTATATGCCGGGAGTTGAACGAACCGTGCTGGGTGCCATCGGCGACGAAAGGGTTCTGGCCGGTCTGCATTTGGAAAGCCATCCGTTGGTTGAGCGTATCACCCCGATCCTGACGCCATATAAAATGGTCAGCCGGGATATCCATCCGGAGAACACGGTGGTTGACATCGGAAATGTTCCGGTTGGCGGAAAACCATTTGTGGTGATTGCCGGCCCATGTGCAGTGGAGACACGGGAACAGATGATAGCCACTGCCCTGGCGGTCAAGGAAGCCGGGGCTCATTGTCTTAGGGGTGGGGCCTTCAAACCGAGGTCCAGCCCCTACAGCTTTCAGGGACTGGGGGTCAAAGGGCTGCGTATCCTTAAAGAAGCCGGGCAAAAGACCGGACTTTCAGTTACAACTGAGGTCGTCGAGGCGGGTGATGTTCCTATCGTTGAACCTTATGCGGATGCCCTCCAGGTCGGCGCCCGCAACATGCAGAACTTCCGCCTGCTGACCAAGTTGGGCCAGTGCCGGAAACCTGTGATTTTAAAACGCGGAATGGCCGCTACGGTGGAAGACCTGCTTCTGGCCGCGGAGTACATCGTCGCCGAAGGGAATCCCAACGTGATCCTTTGTGAACGGGGCATCCGTACTTTTGAGACTGCCACCCGCAATACGCTGGATTTGAATGCCATCCCTTTTCTTAAACAAAAAAGTCATCTTCCGGTCATCGTGGACCCCTCCCATGGCACGGGAATTAGAGATTACGTAGCGCCGATGGCCAAGGCAGCAGCGGCCTGTGGTGCGGACGGCCTTTTGATCGAGGTTCATATCAACCCCAAAGAGGCCCTTTCCGACGGGCAGCAATCCCTTTATCCCGAACAATTTTCACGTCTAATGAAGGAATTGAAACCTTTTGTAAAGGCAGCGGGACGGGAACTAACAACTTAAAAACTACTGAAAGACAATTGATATCCCTGAATTCAGAAGTCAGGAGTCAGAATTCAAAATGAAGCGGTAAATCTGCTTTACGGTTGGTTCCCTTCTGACTTCTGACTCCTGACTTCTGAATTCCTGCTATTACAATAAAAATCAATGAGTCCCAGGGTAGAAAAAATTGTCTGGATGAAACCCTGAAAGAATCTAATGCCCCTCATCACCTTAAGCACGGATTTTGGATGGGATGATCCTTATGTGGGGATCATGAAAGGGGTGATCTTGGGTATCAACCCCGGGGTCCGGTTGGTGGACCTTACTCATACCTTGTCTCATCACCAGCTTTTAGAGGCGGCCTTTATTCTGAATACGGCTTATCCCTATTTCCCCTTCGGAACCATCCATCTAACTGTTGTTGATCCGGGAGTAGGAGGAGAACGTCGTCTTATTGCCGTTCAAGGGGAAGATTCGGTCTGGGTCGGGCCGGATAATGGACTGTTTACCCTGGTGCTGAAAAACCGGCCGGAAGCGGAAACGGTTCTCCTGACCAATACAAACTTTTTCAGGAAAACGGTTTCTTCTACCTTTCACGGCCGGGATATCTTGGCCCCGGTCGCCGCTCATCTGAGCTTAGGTATTCCACTTGCTACGATGGGCCCCAAGATTACAGATCCGGTTTTACTTCCCGGTCTTGACCCGAAAGTAAATAAAAATGAAATCATTGGCCGGGTTCTCTGGGCCGATAATTTCGGCAACCTGATTACCAATATCAGTCAAAAAACGCTTTCTCCCTTTTTGTCCGGTTCAAGCTTAAACATTATCATAGGATCACACAACACCATGACTGAAATACACCAGACCTATTCCCAGGGTCCGCCGGACGGGTTTATGGCCTTAATCGGCAGCAGCGGCTATCTGGAAATCGCCTCGAATCTGGGCAATGCAGCAGAAAAGGTGGGCTTCCAATCCGGGATGGAAGTAAAAGTCAGGGTTATCAATAATTGATGGACTTTTTACGAGTCCATCCTGCTAACTTTTCCCTGGTAGTAATTCGCCACTTTTCGGGCCGCTTTGGCCGCACGGCCGATCGAAGGATAAAAAGGAATGCCACCAGCCAGAAGCCTGGACCTGAGTTCGTAGATGATTTTCCAGTTCCAATCCGCGTAGTGGTCGATCCCCAGGCATCGATCCGGAACAATGGCCATTACCGGCTTGGGTTTACAGTTCTCTATTTGTAAATGTTCGATATATTCGTCGGCGGTCGTTCCTCTTTGTCTGTCATGGTGGGGTTCGCCGAACTGGGCAATCAACAGATCGAAATTTTCGTTTTTAGCCATCATGGTCAATATGTTGCCGATATTAAAACCACGGTCTTCTCTAATCGATTGGTCGACCGGATTGCCAATCCAGTCCCAGATACCGATCCCTTTACTTTTTAATTCTTCACGGATTTCCTGTGGGAAGGGAATCACATCCAATCCTGCCGCTTCGCATTGATCTGCGGCCAGCACACTGGCGCCCCCTGCCCCCCCGGCGACTCCGACCCGAAGGCCTTTGATGGGAGGCAGATAGTGGAAGGAAACGGCCAGATCGATGAACTCTTCAATATTATCCGCAGAAATCGCCCCGCTTTGGGCCAAAGCGATTTCCAGCAGATCGGTAGACCCGGCCAAGGAGGCGGTATGGGAAGCGACCGCTCTGGCCCCGGATTGACCTCGACCGCCTTTAAGGACCACAACCGGCTTTTTTACCGGGGCATTACGCAGGAGGTTGAAAAATCTGCGGCCATCACGGAAACCTTCCACATACATCATGATTATTTTTGATTCCGGGTCCTGGAGCAAATACTCCAGGAAATCACACTCATTGAAATCAAGGGCGTTCCCATAGCTGATGGCCTTGCTGAAATAGATCCCCATGACTTCAGTCGAGCGCACGATCTCTTCCACCGCTTGACCGCTCTGGGAGATCAACCCGACAGGGCCGAATTTCCCATTAGGCAGGGCATCACTGAAAGAGACCCCCAGGCGCGGGAAATACAGACCCATGCAATTCGGCCCGATAAGGCGGATGCCGTATCGTTTGGCTAATTGCAGAACTTCCTGCTCAAGTTTGGCAGCCTCCGGGCGACCGGTCTCGCTGAAGCGGGCCGTAAAAAGATGAATGATTTTGACTCCCTTGCGAGAACAATCCTCCAGCAAGGCCGGCACCAAGGGCGCCGACACAGCCGATATCACATAGTCAACTGGCCCGGGAATGTCTTTTACGCTGGGATAGGCCTTCAATCCCAGAATCTCGGAATACCTTGGATTCACCGGATATATCTTTCCTTGAAAACCATATTTCACGAGCGCATCCGTGAAGCCATATCCGGCCGCTCGGGCGTTGTTGGAAGAGCCGACTACGGCAATGGAGCGCGGATTAAAGAGTTCTTCGATGGGGTGGGAAGACAAGGATGGACCTCCTGGTTCAATATGGAGTCAGTCTGGGATTATTGGCCTGTTGGTTGGACAAGAACCTGCTGCTGAATGAAATATAGGGGAAGGGGATTTTCTAAGTCAAGACAATTTTAGTTCGAAGAAAGGATTCAAGGATTCGAGGGTTCGAGGGTTATAACTTCTATGCCTTTCACTCCGCACCGCGGTCCTCGACCCCTTGACCCCTTGAATCCTTTTTGATGCCTCATGGCGCCCCAGCGCAAGTGGGGTATAAGGACTTAGAACGGAAACAGGTGCAACGGACCTTCAGCGAAAGAACTGGTAAGCGATAAAGACAGCGGCCAGGGTTCCGGCAAAGTCGGCAATCAGCCCGCAGGTCAGTGCGTACCGGGTCTTGCGGATGCCGACCGAACCGAAGTAGACCGCGATGATATAGAAGGTGGTATCGGCCGCTCCCTGGAAAATGCAGGACAGCCGGCCGACAAAAGAATCGGCTCCGAATTGTTTCATGGCATCCACCATCAGGCCCCGGGCCCCGGATCCGCTTAAGGGTTTCATAAAAGCGGTCGGAAGGGCCTTCACAAATTCCCCGTCAATTCCCAAAACGGCCACTATTCGGCCGATCCCGCCCACCACAAAATCCATGGCGCCGGAGACCCTGAAGACCCCGACCGCCACCAGGATCGCCACCAGGTAGGGAATGATTTTAATCGCGATGGAAAATCCGTCTTTCGCCCCTTCGATAAACGCCTCATAGACATTTACTTTCCTAAAAAAAGCCAGGATGATGAAAGCAATGAGGAGACCGAACAGGATCAGGTTGGCTGAAACGGCGGAAAGGGTTTCAATCCGGTCTTGCGGAATCGTGGAGAAATACCAGATGATCCCTGAAACCAGCAGAGTAAGGGTTCCCAGATAAGCCAACACCACCTTGTTCAGCAGATTGATCCGCTGGATCAGGGCCACCGAAAGCAGTCCGGCCAGTGTGGAGCAAAAGGTGGCCAGAAGGATGGGGAGAAAAACATCCGAAGGATCCGCAGCGCCGAGCTGAGCGCGGTAGACCATGATGCTGACCGGGATGATGGTCAGTCCCGAAGCGTTCAACACCAGGAACATGATCATGGCATTGGAAGCGGTGTCCTTTTCCGGGTTGATCTCCTGGAGTTGTGTCATAGCTTTCAGCCCGAGCGGGGTGGCCGCATTATCAAGTCCGAGCATGTTGGCAGCGATATTCATCATGATCGACCCGGCGGCGGGGTGGTCTTTGGGGATTTCCGGGAACAGGCGTCGGAAAAGCGGCCCGACCGCTTTTGACATCAGTTCGACAATCCCGCCTTTCTCCCCCACCCGCATCAGTCCCATCCACAAAGTCATCACGCCGGTAAGGCCCAGAGAGATCTCAAAGCCGGTTTTAGCCATCTCAAAAGTACTGCGCATCATGAGCGGAAAAACCCCGGTGTCACCGAAAAAGACAAGCCTGACCAGGCCCAGGACAAAGGCAACGACGAAAAAGGCTATCCAGATATAATTTAAGACCATGATGAAGACTTGTCTAAACAGGTTTTCGAAGGTACAGAAAAATAGGGTTTCCCCCAAGTATCGCTTCTTTATCTTTGAGAAACAGCGAATTGTCAAGAGCAAAGAGCGGCCCCAAAGAGACCCCGCTGAGGACCTCCACATCATCGGTTCAGTTCCGCACAGGGCACTCCCCTTCTTTTAACCCTCCTCAACCGATTCGTTTGATAGGGGTTGATATTTTTTGCTTGACTCTGTTCTTTCCCCCATTTTACACTGCTACCAATTTGAAAGATTTCCCCCATATTTTCTTGAACCCTTAATCCCCTTGCTCCGATATCCCGTAGGATAACGAGAGTCACGGTATAAAAAATAACCAAAGACAAACTCAAGGAGTGGAAGATGTCTGAAAAAGTTTTATTATTAGAGCGAAAGGACAAAGTGGCCATATTGACGCTCAACCGGCCGGCTACTTTGAATGCCTTGAACACCGAACTCCAGGACAGCATCATAGAAGCCTGCCAGGAGTTGAGAAATGACGATAGCGTCTGGGCGGTTATTATGACCGGTGCCGGGCGGGCATTCTCATCTGGAGCGGATGTGCGAGGGCAGCGTCAGGAGGGCGGTGAAGTGCCGCCAAGGCAGGAGCGGCTTGACGCCTATGGCTGGGTGGGGAGATTGTCAACAGCTATCTACAAGACCTTGGATAAACCGGTCATTGCCGCCGTGAACGGGGTGACCGCCGGTGCCGGCATGTCGGTGGCCCTGGCCTGCGATATGCGCATCGGCTCGGAAAAAGCAAGGTTTAAGGTGGTTTTCCCGGAGCGGAGCCTGAGTCCCGACACCGGCATGTCCTATTATCTTCCCCGTATTGTGGGATACAGCCGTGCCTGCGATTTGATCTTCACCAGCCGTTATGTCGAGGCCGAAGAGGCCTTTCGCATCGGTTTACTTGACCGTCTGGTTCCATCCGAGAATCTAATGGATGAGGCCTTGAAGGTGGCCGATCAAATCGTTTCTTTGCCGCCCATGGCCACGCAAGCGGCCAGGCGGGTCCTTCAGCAGAGCATGGAATTGAACTTTGACGAACAATTGAGGAACGAATACTATCACCTCATCATTGCCCGCAGAGCCCCTCACGATATGCAGGAACAGCGGGATTCTTTTTTGGAGAAACGCCCACCCAGGTTTACGGGAAAGTAAGGAACTGAATGGATGGGAACGAACAAAATAATCTCGGGTTGCGAGTTACGAGTTGCGGGTTAGAACCGAACTCGGAACACGTAACCCGTAACCCGCAACTCGGGTTATTCCAAAGGAGGCAATAATGACCAATTTGACCTATAAAAAGATCTTTGAACCGTTTCAGATAGGGGAAATGCATTTGAAGAATCGTATAGTCCTGCCTCCAATGGGGACCGGCTATTCCGAAGGGGGCAAAATCGGACAACGCATCATCGATTATTATGAGGCCCGGGCGCGTGGTGGGACAGGGCTGATCATCACCGAAGGAATTGCTCCGGGTGTAAAATGTAAAGGCCCTCGCCAGCTAACCTTGGGGGATGACCAGGACCTGTTGGGCTGGCGGAAACTGGTAGAAGCCGTTCACCGGCATGGGGCCAAGATAGCCGTACAACTGCATCATGCCGGTTATGAGCACAGAGACGGCGCTTTTGTGCAGGTGGCCCCCTCTTCCATCCGGGTCCCCGGCAGGATGATCGGGGTTATGGGTGGTCTTCCTCATGAACTTTCCATCGATGAAATCAAAGAAATCGTGCGCTGGCATGCCGATGCGACCCGGCGGGCTAAAGAAGTGGGGATCGATGCCGTTGAAATACACGGGGCCCATCAGTACCTCGTGGCTTCATTCCTGTCTTCGGCTACCAATAAACGCCAGGACCAGTACGGGGGAAGCCTGGAAAACAAGGCCAGATTTCTGGTCGAGATCATTGAAGCGATGAAAGCTGCTGTTGGGCCTGATTATCCTATATGGCCCCGGATCAATATTTGTGAATATGGGATCGAGGATGGCATCACCATAGAAGAAACCCGGAAAGTGGTGCCCTTGGCTGTGAAAGCCGGAGCGCATGCTATTCATGCCTCGGCCTATGCCGCTTTTTCTTTTATCACCAAGGCCCCTTTGCCGGACATACCGGCCTTCCTGGTGCCCCTGGCGGATGAGGTGAAGAAGATCACCGATGTACCGGTGATCGCCGTGGGCCGCCTTGATTTGGAGACAGGCGAAAAGGCCCTGCTGGAGGGCAAGGCCGATCTGATAGCCATAGGCAGACGCCTAACGGCCGACCCCGACTTGCCCAACAAGGCGGCTGAGGGCAGGCCAGAGGAAATTGTACCCTGTATCGGATGTTTTGAATGTATTGAGCGACTGGGGCGCCGGGATGAAGGCGTTATTTGCACAATCAATCCGGCCACGGGTCTAGAGGGTGAACGTCAGATTCAACCTACAAAGAAAGTGAAAAAAGTATGGGTTATCGGCAGCGGCCCGGCAGGACTGGAGGCCGCCCGGGTCGCGGCCATGAGAGGCCACCGGGTTACCCTGTTTGAGAAAGATGAAAAACTTGGCGGGCAATTGATTATTGCCGCCCTGCCGCCGAATAAAAGCGATATTTTACCCTGGCTGAACTATCTGATCAGTCAGTTGACTAAAGCCGGCGCAGAAATCAAACCGAATATCGAGGTAACCCCGGAATTGATTATAGAGAACAAACCGGATGCGCTGATTCTGGCCTTGGGCGGTATCCCTCTGAAACCCGATATTCCCGGTATCGACCGGGCCAATGTGGTCACGGCCCAGGATGTCCTCTCCGGTAAAGCCCAGACCGGCCGGAATGTGGTCATCCTTGGTGGCGGTCTGGTCGGTTGTGAGACCGGCCACTACCTGGCTGAAAAGGGGAAAAAGGTCGTTATTGTTGAAGTGTTGAAGAGAATGGCCGCTGAAATGGGTCCCATGGTCAGGCGTCGCCTCATGGACGGCCTTAAGCAGTATCAGGTGGCCATGCTGACCGAAGCGAAATGCCAGGAAATATCGGAAGGCGGTGTAACGGTAACCACGGCGGATGGAGGGAAGAACACCTTTCCAGCCGATACTGTCATCTTGGCGGTCGGATACCAAAAAAACGATAGCCTGCTTAAGGCCCTCGAAGGCCTGGTGCCGGAGATCCACTGCGTCGGCGACGCCTCCCAGCCCCAGGGAATCATGGAGGCTGTCCGCGACGGCTATCTGGCCGCCTTGGCAATTTGATACAAAAAAGAGGGGGCGAGGATTCAAGGGTTTTAACCTCAACGCCTTTTACTTGAATCCTCGCCCCCTTGGTTCCTTGAATCAATTCAATAAATTTCATTCCTCTAACTGAGTGGCTTGGCTCCCCAATCTGGATACAAAAATGTGGGAGAACTCAGAGTCTTCGGTTGCCCCGTGCCAATGTTTTTCACCGGCCGGGATAATAACGATATCTCCGGTGGTAATCTCCTTCTTTTCCGTTTCCGTGGCGATAAACCCTTTTCCGGAAGTGACGATTAGGATCTGTTCGCCGTCGTGGGCATGAAATTTGTTGCGCACTCTCTGGCCGAAATTGACGACATTGACGTTGAATTCTTTACTCTCCGGCAAAAGGACCTGCCTGGTCACATTCGAACCGGTAAAAAGGGGGCTTTGGATCGATTCTTTCTTTACTTCATGGATTTTGACGACTCTCATAGTTAACCCTCCTGCCCGCATGGGCGAGCTTCACGAAATATGAAAAAAGGGGTCAAGTCTCCGTTTGACCTATTATCAAAGCTTTCCTTAAAGTCTCATACCGCTTTTGCATCCTTCGATTTTTCAGAAACTGCTTCTCAAGCCCCTGTAGAATAGTGCTGGCCGAACTGTACCCGCTAAGACCGAATTCGGAACCAATGGTTCTTAAACCATCTTTTCTTAGCCTTCTGACAAGATAGATCGCCATATTTCTGGGTTCGTTAAACCGTCCCCGCCTGGATTTCATCAATTCTGACTCATCCACTCGGTAATAATTGCAAACCTTTTTCTTGATTACCTCAAGCTCCGGGGCCAGTTCTGCGGACTCGGGAATTTGAGGGTGTCGCTTTTGTTCAAAAAATCTCCTCCGCAACCAGCCTGCAAACTCTTCATCCCCAAGAATTACCGGCCACTTCTTCCGCTTGAATAATTGCTCAATTTCTTCCGAATCCTTCTCTTTCATAAACCGTCGGTAGGCTTTTACCCGATTCTCTTTCTCTCCCGTTAATATTGATAAAACAAAATCTTTATGGAGCCAGTCCCATTCCCTTGTTTTGGACAAATAACCTTTATGACTGCTCCACGGGTATTGGTCCAGATCATTGACCATGCCGGCTTTTATTGGATTCTTATGTATATACCTAACCAGTTGTAACAGATAACTGTCGGCATCAATCAAAATAGACTTAAATCTACCTCGAAATAACGGCCCGTCCAAACGATGAGCCCGATTAAATCGTTGGGTATATACCCCATCAAGATGCCGCAAGCATCGGGAAATATTTCCTCGAGGGGTCTGGAGGATCATATGATAGTGATTGGGCATAAGGCTAAAAGCGCTTATTCGGGCATCCCAAAACCGGGTTATTTCCTCCATTAGGTCAATGAACAACCGATAATCGCTTCGGTCTTCAAAAATCCTATCCGATCGCCTCCCCCGGTTCATCACATGATACCAGGCCCCCTCATATTCTATCCTTAATGGTCTGCTCATAATTACTTTAATACCAGAATCACATTTATAAGTCAACCGGAGACTTGACCCCTTTATTGGCAATTTGTATTGGCAATTTGATACAAAAAAGAGGGGGCGAGGATTCAAGGGTTTTAACCTCAACGCCTTTTACTTGAATCCTTAACTCCTTAATTATTCCACTAAGAGTCAAGAGCAGACCCCTTTTTCTGGTGCAGTGAAGACAATACTGACACATTAACCGGAGAAATTTCAGCAAGGGTAATGACGTTGAGAACCTGGGGGCAGTTCTATTAGGTCCATACACTGCAAGAAAAAAATGCTCTTTCTTGCAAACGGGGAATCTTTTTCTCTTGACAGTGGCCTTTTAATGGGTGCCTCCTTTTTTCTTAGGGGAATATCAGAGAGAGTCTTACTGATACAACTTGGAGTCTCTTACAGACCAAGCTCTAAGGCCATCGTAACTGAATGCAATATACATTTGTACCTGTTTGTTTTCATCATTTCCTTTATAATATATTTTATCTAACCCTTTGCTGGGAACAAAAAAGGCCCTTAGACCACAAGTTAATTCAATATCACCTGTTGTAGGACTATTTATCTTGGCTATCCGTCCCGAAACAAGCTCAAGTATTGAACCACTTTTAAATTCCTCTTCCCAATTATCAAGTTGTCTATAATTAATTAAACGTTTTAATCCTTCAAGTTTTCCTAGCCATTCAATACTGGTTGTGCGAATTCTTAGCTTTTTATTTTTTGCTTCTAAAGAACATTCATAAATTAAATCTCTTGCCTTATTAATTGCCATAGCTGAATTTTCTATTGCTTGTATTGCATACAAAATATAAAGATAAAAAAGTGCCTCTGTTGATTTACTATTTATGTGCCAATAGCTTAGTCGTTCAATCGCTGCATCAATACTATATCTGTCAGAACGTCTTGCCGCATTAAACCAATTTCTAATATTAATTTCATTCCCTGGTTCCTCGCGGAGATTAGCTTCCATAAGATCGAGTATTTCATCGATTTCAGTTTTTGAAAGATTGTACCATGTCCGACCTGCTTTTGCCAAATAAGTATACATTATATGACGCCGTATTGGTGGTTGATATACGCCTTTTTGAGAAAGCAAAGAAGTCCAATTTTTTAAAGCCTGAGTAAAATCACCATACTGTTCAAACAATTGTGATTCACATGCTGAAACAAATAAACTTGAAGATTCACCTTCACGAGCACTTTCAACTTCCTGTAATAAAATCGCGCTTATATCTAGTAAATCACGGTACCAACCCGAATTAGGGGAAGAAAGAAATTCTTCTCTCAATTTAAAACCAGAAATCCTAAATCCGAAGTCTACAGTTCGTAGTAAAAGTTTTATGTGTGATACATATCCATGTTCTCTTTCTGATGAAGAAAGAAACGTTGACATTTTAAATTGCTCACCAGCCTCTTTTACAAGGTTTTGAATTTCTTTAAGTTGTTCTTTTGATCCGATATCTTCTTTTATAAAGCTTTCCATTTTATTAATGGCCATACGGCCTATTATCATACCTTTAATATGATAAAATATAAAATCTTTATCGTTAATATCTATAGCTTTCTTAATTGAAATTAGTGCAGATTGAATATCTCCCATTTCCATCATTAAGAATCTACCATAATGTGCCCAAAAATGAGATTCTTCAGGAAATAATTCAGTTAGATACTTTAGCACCTCTAATCTGCCTTCGGCGCTTGGAATATCTTCAATAAGTTCAGCATATCTCTGGCGAAGAGAAACATCTGTTCCTGAGATTTCTAGTTGCTCTCGATAAATAAAAAGTCTTTTTAGCAATTCTCTGATTTCATCACTAAGTAATCGATCTGTGTTCGAACATAAAAATGCAAAATCCTTGCTCCAAAGTGAAAGATTTTGTACCCAGACACGTTTATCAGTAACTTCCCCTGCCAAAATAGTTTGCATAATTTCCACCGCAACTAATTCATGTATTGGGCGGCAAACATTTTCATTTTCGCTTATAAGTAACTCGGCAAGAGGTTCGGAAAATACATTATTGAACAAAACCACAGAATTAGATAAAATTCCCAGAAGTTGATGAAACAACTGGAGGGATAAAGATTTTTGAGTGTAATGATATACAAGGGAAATAAATAAAAGTAATTTTAATTGCAATGATGTTGCCTGTTTTATGCGTTGTTGAACATATTCTTCTAAAGATATAAATTCTTTTTCAAATGCTACAAGGCCAAAATAGAATGGGTTTCTAAGAGAAGGTGTTGCTGATTTTGCGATTGTGTTTAATAATATTTTTTTCTCAGGAACTTCGTGGGAATAGGCCTCAAAAAAACGAGTGGCTTCATTTATTGTAAGGGTTGAATCTAGAAAGAAAACTCGTTCAGATTCCCTTATTTTTCTTTCAAAGACTCGCCTTACATTTAGGAATACAACAGGAAACGGTCGAGCAAGGATATCACCATAAAGCGATTCTAGATCTGTATCCGAGATATTCGCAGCTTCTAGTATAACAAACAAAGGAAGTTGCGTTAAATCATAGAGCGCTCTTAAGCGACTAACAGTTTCCTCCCCTGTGAATTGATTAAGAATTACCGTTGGATACGTTTCGTGAATATCCCAACCAACACGGCGAGCAACTGTCGTCCCCCCAGCACCAGGCCAATGGTATAAATTAATACGCCTTGTTGATCTTTCTTTGAGATCACGTTCAACAGCTTGCTTAATATTAGATATCTGATCTCTCTGGACATCAAAATGCATCATTAATTCAAACCAGGATATAATACGACCCCGGTAAAAGTCCCGACCAGGTAATGATCCGTCTGTAGGGGAAACGCCAACTCCCAAATGAATAAGTTCCATCTCTTCTTGGAGCCAGAGCACTTTGTCGAAGGACATACAAACCTTCCCCTCTGAGAATGAAGGGAATTCAAATCGTTGCGGAGAAGAGATCCTGGGATGAAGCATTGCTTCAAAACCTCTACAAATGTCAGGCATACTAATTGGAATCAGAGATCCTGAAAATGTCTCAGATAAATTTGAGATTTGTCTTGTATATGTGGTGGCAAAAACGAAATTTACAGTATTGCCAAAAATAGTATCAGTCGCCTCACAAACTGTGCGAATGTATTCCATATTATGCCACATTAAAACAACCGTCACGGGCCTCCGTCCGAGCGAAGCCCCAAATCGCTCTAATGTAGTTCGTAGAAGTTGCGAATACCGACGGTTCCATGATCGCCAGGAATCATCAACAAGAGTAGTCGGGCGATCTTCTAATCCTCGAACGCCAAACCAATATGTCCCTATTTCTGGGTGAAACGACACGCTGTCATCCAGCGTTAATAAATGCAATGACCTTACTTGGGATAACTCTTCGCTGACTTTTGAATAAGTTCCTTTGGTTTGAGTAGCAGGGTCAAAATCTATGACTAACTCCCAATCCACTCGACCGAGGAATTTTATTTCTGCAGATGTGGTTATGCCGCCTATGATAAGGATATAAGACCGACCATGTTCAAATTTATTACAAGCTGCATAAAATTCATTCCAATGTGAAATATGAATTTCTGGAATTTGTGGTACGGGTCTTTCCCATAACGAAAAATATCCATAACCTTCTTTACTGCCATTAGACGTAAAAGTTGAAGTATCTTCCACCCATTTTATATTTCTTGGATCAAAAACAACGGATCTTATTTCCACCTCTTTTTTTGATTCACTTTTAGTATACCTAGTAAATTGAATGCGATTTGGCCAATGAGATCCATCATAGGCCGGACCCTCTTGTAAGATTAAAGTCTTTTCAGACGGGGAAATGGAGTAAAAGTAATGCTGTGGGTTGTTCTGGTGGCCTTCAAGGAGGATATTTGTTTTTTTTGGAACTATCTGGTTGACCACAGTTCTTTCGGCTTCATACAGCCACTCAAATGGATGGTGACATAAGGCAACAGTTAAATCGAGCGCCCGATTCTTTTCGCTGGCTTGATTTTCTAATTGTTCAAAAACTTTTAATAAAGGCCGAATTCCCAAAAGCATATGCCCATATTCACTGGCCCCTTTTCCTTCTGACATAAATGCTGAGTTTAAGCCTACTACCCCGATTGCCAATCCTGATTCAGATAGATATATATCTGAAAAATAAAAGGAATCTTTGTAAGTTCGGTGGCCAAAAAGACGCAAGAACTCTAAATAATTTGTGAACTTCTCTTTGATAGCTTTATATGCATCTTCTGTACTAAAAATTTTATTCGATATATATAACATCTTGTTGATATCAGGTTCAGAGAGAATCTTGTCTATTTCGCTAAAACTTAATTTGTCGATGCATTCTCCCAATTTTTTGTGTGCGTCAATTGTTGTAGATAGATCAATATCATGGTTCCCGGGTATTATAAAGAATCTTTGGGGAGACAAAAGAGTAGTTTTTGCAAGCTCATTTAAAAAGTCAATAGCTTTAAGGTATTCTTTAAAATTTCCAGAAAATGCCATATCTCCAGTACATAGCACTAATTCGGGTCGCCATTCCTTGTCATCACATATTTTTTTAATTTCTTGGATTAAGGATTTTAGAACAATATTTTGATCAAAGGCCGTTTCATGATCTGTTTTGAAATGAAAATCTGAAATATGTAGGAATGTCACTCTTTTCTTATCTAGATCACCCATCAATCTTCGTCCTTTATAAAAAGGGGGCAAGTCTGCTCTTAACTTTTTCTACCATCTTTTCTTTTAAGTTCACTTCTTGGTATAAAAATGAGGGCTGGATATTTACCTGTTAAAAAAGAATTATCTGTTCAGCTTTCACTTCAACCGGCCGTTTGACCGGGATACTTACTTCAAAAAGCAAGGAAATGTTAACTTCACAAATATGGGTGAAAGGACTATTGAAAAGGAATGTACCCTAAAATATTGGATAATAATAAATAGATAAAGAGAAAAAGGGGAGAAGTCAAGGAAAAAGAAAAGGACGTTCGTCATTCGGCGGAATAAGAAAAAGGCTCAAAGCTCAAGGCTCAAAGCTCAAAGGGGGTCAAAAAAAGAGAGTTCGGAGTAATGAGTTCGGAGTTCGGCGAACAAACCAAAGGGCGAAAAGACCAAATAATTCAAATTTTTTAAAGACCCTTAAAACTTTGCCCAAGGATAAAATGTTACATTTCCCATTATTGAAATTTATAACCAATGGGATTATCATACTGTCAATCATTTTTTCCAGGAGAACAACTTATGTCCGAAATCAATCTCTTAAAAACCGACAATCGAGGCAGGGTTACCCTGCCCCCTGCTTTTCGAAAAGAGCCTTTGTTTGAGTATGTTATCGAGGGGGAACAAACCATTCTTTATCCCGTTCGTACCGTTCGTAAATACCCGGACCTGTCGGACCTCCCTGGAGAAAATCTTCCTCCCGCATGGGAACAAAAAGAACAAAAGGTAAACAAGGATACCCGAAAAGGGATTCGAGCCGCCTCGGCTTCGGACGCCTTGAAAAGGCTTGGGAAATAATCCTCAATGTAATCTCCTCCAATTACTGCAATAAATCAATCCCTCCTGGGCAAAAAAAACCCCTGTCCCTCAATTACCATAAGGAACAGGGGGGTTAACTGGTTAATATAAGGATATTTATTTCACTTCTTCAAAGTCGGCATCGACCACGTCTTCATCGGGCTTCTTTCCGCCTGAAGGACCGGCTTCGGCCTCCGGCCCGGCCCCCGGCCCCTGCTGACTGGCCTGGGAATACATCTTTTCGGCCAGTTTATGAGAGGTCTGGGTCAGCTCATCCGACAGCCGCTTGATTTCATCCGCATCGCTGCTTTCCATAGCCTTCTTCAACCGCTCGATCGCTGAATCGATATCCGATTTCAGGGAACTCTCCACCTTGTCTCCCAGATCCTTGACGGTTTTTTCCGTTGAATAGATCAGGGTATCGGCATGGTTCCGGGCCTCGGCCAGTTCCTTTTTCTTTTTGTCCTCTTCGGAATGCATCTCGGCATCTTTGACCAGGCGCTTGATTTCCTCTTCGCTCAGTCCGCTGGAGGCCGTGATCTTGATGGACTGTTCCTTGCCGGTTCCCAGGTCCTTGGCCGACACATGGACGATCCCGTTGGCGTCGATATCAAAGGTAACCTCAATCTGAGGCAGTCCCCTTGGGGCCGGTGGGATACCGGTCAATTCAAAACGCCCCAGGGTCTTGTTGTCGGCCGCCATTTCCCGTTCGCCCTGAAGGACATGGATGGAAACAGCCGGCTGGTTGTCCGCGGCCGTGGAAAAGGTCTGGCTTTTCCGGGTCGGAATGGTGGTGTTCTTCTCAATCAGTTTGGTATGAACACCGCCCAGGGTCTCGATACCCAGAGACAACGGGGTCACGTCTAAAAGCAGGACGTCTTTCACGTCCCCTTTCAAGACCCCGGCCTGGATACCGGCCCCAATGGCCACTACCTCGTCGGGATTCACGCCCTTGTGCGGTTCACGTCCAAAGAGTTCCTTGACCTTCTGCTGGACCTTGGGCATCCGGGTCATACCGCCAACCAGGATGACTTCCTGGATCTGGTCGGCGTTAAGCCCCGCATCCTTCAGGGCCGTCCGGCAGGGAGGGGCCACTTTTTCAACCAGGTCCTCCACCAGCATTTCCAGCTTGGCCCGGGAAAGTTTGATGTTCAGATGTTTGGGGCCGCTGGCATCGGCGGTGATAAAAGGAAGATTGATATCCGTTTCCATGGCGGTGGACAGTTCCATCTTGGCCTTTTCCGCCGCCTCTTTCAGGCGCTGAAGGGCCATTTTGTCGCTCCGTAAATCAATACCCTGATCTTTTCGGAACTCCGCCGCCAGATAATCAATGACCCGCAAATCGAAATCCTCCCCGCCCAGGTGGGTATCCCCATTGGTGGATTTGACTTCAAAAACCCCCTCGCCGATCTCGAGAATGGAGATATCAAAGGTCCCGCCGCCGAGATCGAAGACGGCGATCTTCTCGTCCTTCTTTTTATCCAGGCCGTAAGCCAGGGCGGCCGCCGTCGGTTCATTGATGATCCGCTGGACATTCAACCCGGCGATACGTCCGGCGTCCTTGGTGGCCTGACGCTGGCTGTCATTAAAATAAGCCGGTACGGTGATTACGGCATCCGTTACCTTTTCGCCCAGATACTCTTCGGCGGTTTGCTTCATCTTGGTCAGGATCATGGATGAGATCTCAGCCGGGCTGTATTCTTTGCCCTGGATCTCAATATGGGCATCGCCGTTGGATGCCTTGACGATCTTGTAAGGAAGTATATGGATATCCCCCTGAACCTCTTTTGAATCATATTTCCGGCCGATCAGCCGCTTGACGGCATAAACCGTGTTGGTCGGGTTGGTAATAGCCTGCCGTTTGGCCACCTGACCGACCAGCCGTTCGTTGTTATCTGTGACGGAAACCACCGAAGGGGTTGTGCGGCTCCCTTCCACGTTCGCAATTACCTTGGGGTCTCCACCCTCCATGATGGCCACGCACGAATTGGTGGTCCCTAAATCAATTCCAATAATTTTACTCATCTTATCCTCCTTTGATTATATCAACAGGTTAAACAGGGTGATCAAAAACGCTCGACTGTCCCGCTTTAGGAGGGAGACATTCTTGATCAACCTGTATATTTTATTTTTTCAGCCCGGTTAACACCGACGCCTTTTTTTAAGATCAGGCTTCAGGATCTTCATCCGGGTTCAGTTCCGGTTTTTTGGAAACCACGACCATGGCCGGACGAACCAGGCGGTTATGTAACCGGTACCCGATTTGCAACTGAGAGATGACCTGACCGGGCGGCTTTTGAGCATCCTCCTGAACCATGACCGCTTCATGATGGTTGGGGTCGAAATCTTCCCCCATGGCCTCGATCCGGGTTATTCCGTATTTTTCCATGACCGCCCAAAGCGCCTTATGGGTCAATTCGACTCCCTCGAGAAGGGCCTTGAGGTTCCCGGTTTCCCGTCCGTGCTCCAGTGCCCGTTCCAGATTGTCCAGCACCGGCAGCAAGTCTTTCAATATATTTTCATTGGCAAATTTATAAGTTTCACTTTTTTCTTTTTCCGCCCTCTTTTTAAAATTTTCCAATTCGGCTGAAAGGCGAAGAAAACGGTCGTAATTATCCTTGGACTCTTTTTCTTTTTCCTGGAGTTGGGTCTCTAAGTCCGGCTTTTTTTCTTTTTCAGACCCTTCTTTATTCTCCTCGACCAAATCCGATGATTTGGTCTGGGAGGGTTCTTCCGTTACCTTGATCTTGGTCAACTGGTTTGCCTCTCTTTACTTCTATATTTTAACTTTTAAGCCGCTGAAACACTTCGATCCCCTTTATAGACCGTGAGTAACTGCGGCAAAAAATTATTGACTCTTTATTCGAGTTAACCCCAAAGAATCAAATTTTCTTTTCCAGGATCCTACTGACAACCTTGGCCGTGTAATCCACAATGGGAATGACCCGATTATAATTCATCCGGGTCGGTCCGATCACCCCCAGGGTTCCGATGGGATATTCCCCTTTGGTATACGCAGCGGTAATGACGCTGCACCCTTCCATTTCATTGATCTGGGTTTCCGAACCGATAAAGATCTGAATCCCGATGGCATTAATACTTTTTTCCAACAGCCGGATTATCATACTTTTTTCTTCAAACGCCTTGAACAGATTCCGTAAGATTTCAATTTGACTGAACTCCGGATACTGCATCAGATTGGTACGACCTTCGATATAAACCTCTCCCTCGGATTCCTCCTGAAAGGCCTGGTTGGAAATTTCCAGGGCCTTGGTCAACAAGGCGTCAAAGTTGTCCTTGTCTTTCTTCATTTCCTCCAGGACCTTCTGTTTGAGCTGATCGAGGGTCAGATTGCTGAGCAATTCATTGAGATACTGGGTTAACCGGTCCAATTCAGGTTGAGAAAGCTTGTCCTCGATTTCGATGATCTTATTCTGAACCAGTCCGGCTTCAGTAACCAGGACCATTAAAACTAAATTATCCCTAAGCCTTATGAATTCTATGTGTTTAAAAACCGTGGCCGAAGACTTGGGTCTGGAGACGATCGCCGCCTGTTCAGTGACCACGGCCAGCATCTTGGAAGTGGTTTTTAACAATTCTTCTACTTCCTGACCGCTCTCCTTTAAGTAATTCTGAATCCGACGCTTTTCCGATTCGGCCAAGGGACGCAGTTCCAGGATAGAGTTGACATAAAATCGCAATCCGGTCTCAGTCGGCACCCTTCCGGCCGAAACATGCGGCTGGGTGATCAATCCGATATCTTCCAGATCGGACATGATATTTCTAATGGTGGCCGGACTCAGGTGAATATCGCTTCTTTTGGATATTGCCCGTGACCCGACCGGTTCAGCCGTTTCAATATAATCTCTGACTATGGCATTTAAAATGGACCGATCTCTCTGATTCAGGATTATAGTCATATAGCTAAGTTATTTCTAAAAGTTTGGGTTAAAAAATTTAACCTAAATTTAATTACCCTTGGAGACTTTGTCAAGCCTAAAGGATTCAATTCAGGGACTAAGAAGGCTCCGTCCTTGACAAAAATAATAAATCCTCTTATCTTAAAAAACCAAGTTGTGCTGGTTTCGTAAAAGCGGGCCCCTGTCTGAGCAAGGGATCACCTTTTGGACAACTCCTGAAAAGAGGACCCCTCGGCCCCTTGACACTGAATATTCATTTTTACTTGTTTATCAGGCTATTAAAGATCTATGGAAGGAATGCCTCAATATGGATGAAAAAAAAACCATCTGCCCCCACTGTGGGCAAAAAATGAAAAAATGGAAGACCCCCGCGGCCTCCACCTGGGGAACGGAATTTCAATATGTCTGTTTTAATGATGAATGCCCCTATTTTGTCCGCGGCTGGGATTGGACCCTGAAGACCATGAAGTCTAATGCCTCCTACCGGCACCGGTATAATCCAAGCAACGGAGAGGAAGGCCCGGTTCCGGTTTGGTCCTATGATGCCTTAAAGGCCGATATTATTGAGGATTAATTTAGAGGAGCTATCCATATGATCAAGGCGGGCCGCAATGACCCCTGCCCCTGCGGGAGCGGAAAGAAGTTTAAAAAGTGCCATCTTGGACGAGAAGGGGAGCTTTTCCTTCGTAAAAACGAACCGTTACATCAAGAAGCGGGAGAACAGATCTGCCGGCTCCCCGAAGTTCATTATGGCCGTTCTAAAGAAATAATCGAGGCTTTAATTCAAGAGGGACCTCTGGATGGTATTCATAAGGTAAAATGCATTGACTTGGAGGCCTATCGAAACTTGGGATTCTCCGGTCAGGATATCCCGGTGCTGTCCCTGGCAGAAAGTGCCGGAATCATGGTCAATGTCCACAAAACCAAAGAAGTGGACCCAAATCATCTCTATTTGGCTATTACCCCTAAAATACAGGATTCCACCTTCATCCATCAAATAGCCCATATACTGGACTATCTAAAAGGATCAAAACAGCAGCCTGGAACCTATCAGCAAATGAGCCTGGAAACCGGAATCCCGATCGAGCATCTGGACCATACCCAGGAGTTCGGCCATTGGCTGGATTTTTTAAAGAATCGCTTTCAGGTGAAACTGGATGCCGAAGATGCCATCGTTTCTTTCCTGTATCAAAATCAACAACTCTTTAAGACTGAAGAAATCAAGGGCCAGGACATGAATGCCCTTATCTTCCGTTCAAAACAAATCCTGGATTTTTTAATTGCCCACCGGGCCGAAATCAATAGCCTTATCCAGAATCGGGCGGGATATATAGGAAAATAGTAAAACCGTTCGTCGTTCGTCGACAAACTGCGCAACTTGTCGAGTGGAATCGTTAAGAACTAAGGATCACTAACCTCCTGCGAGCAACCCTAGTTGGGCCTGTTGGTCATGATTATCGATTTCGCCGAACGCCGAACACCGAACGCTCAACGGTTTTTCTCCTCACCCACATTCCCCATGGAGCCCCAGCCCTTCAAAAGCCGCCAGGATTTGCTTTTCCAGTTTTATACGCCTTTCAGGCAAGGGGAGAAATTTCAAATCCGCCAATTGGGATAGGAGACGGGTTTTATCCGGAATGACGTCCGGGCCGGAATCCAGGGTTTCCCCAGTTAGGGTGTTGAGGAGTGTCGCCTCCACTCCATTAGTGACCACGGTTATCGGGATCTGGCATTTGGAGAAAAGCCGGGCCAGGGCCAGGGCGGCCCGTTCCCGGGCCAGAATAGAGCCGGTCCCGCACTTAATCAAAATCAGGCGGCGATTGTTTAATCGGATTATCAAAGAGACTTTGAGCTGGAAAATTTCCCGTTCTGTGGTGAGCTCAAAGGGCACTTCCTCTTCTATATCTTCAAACCGGTAGCCTTTCTCCCCCAGTAACAGGGAAAAAACCTTTTTCCGGATAACCTCCTCGTTTATCGTTTCACCAGTCGAAGGGGTATTTATCCCTTCCAGAAAATTTTCCCCCGGACAACTATCGACCATATCCGTCACCTCACTTGTATTTCAAGGGTTAAAAAACAGGCAAGAGGCACGAGGCAATACGAGGATCAAAAAATTTTGTACCCTATAGCCTATGCCCCCTGCCCTTAGATTATTGACTATTATCTGATTTTTTTCATTGCGCACTTTCCAGGTCAATTTCCTCCCTTTTGAAGTATCCCAGTTCCCCTTCGTAAATCATAGTCCGGGTCTGCTGGGCAATGAGTTCCGGATCCATTTCGATTTTGGCCACCCCGCTTTCGATGGCGCTTTGGGCCACCGCTTTAGCCACCACCGGCGGGACGCGGAAATCCATACCCCTGGGAATAATGTAATCCGGCTCCAGTTCCTTATCCAGGATCATACCGGCAATAGCCTGAGCAGCGGCGATTTTCATGGGTTCGTTGATCACCCTGGCCCGCACATCCAACGCCCCCCGGAAAACCCCGGGAAAGACCAGGGAATTATTAACCTGGTTGGGAAAATCAGACCGGCCGGTGGCTACGATTAGAGCCCCGGCCTCTTTGGCCTGATCCGGAAGGATCTCCGGAGTGGGGTTGGCCAGGGCTAAGATGATCGGATTCTTAATCATGGAACGGACCATGTCCTGGGTTAAAGCACCGGCTACTGAAAGTCCGACAAAGGCATCCGCCCCGCGGATTACCTGGGACAACTCCCCTTTTTTCTTCTCGGGATTAGTCTGTTCGGCCATTTCATCTTTGATCCAGTTCATGCCCTCAGTTCGACCCAAATAAATGGCTCCCAGAGTGTCACAAAGAATGATCTGTCTGACCCCCATTTCTAAAAGGAGTCTGCTGACGGCGATGGCCGCGGCCCCGGCCCCGTTAATTACGATCTGTAGGTCCTCCAGTTTTCGATTGGAGATCTTCATGGCATTGATTAAAGCCGCAGTGACTACAATGGCCGTCCCATGTTGGTCATCATGAAAGACCGGGATGTTCATCTCTTCCTTCAGCCGTTTTTCAATGTAAAAACATCGAGGGGCCGAGATATCCTCCAAATTGATACCGCCGAAAGTGGCCTCCATCCTTTTGACGATTTCAACAATTTCATCGGCCACCTGGGTTGCCAGACAAATGGGAAAGGCCTCCACCCCGCCAAAGGTTTGAAACAGGATGGCCTTGCCTTCCATGACCGGCATGGCCGCCCGGGCTCCGATATTTCCCAGACCCAAGACGGCACTACCGTCGGTTACAATAGCCACTAAATTCCCTTTACCCGTCAATTCATAAGCCAACTCGGGATTTTCCCGGATCATCCGGGCCGGCCTCTCGGCTAAAGGTGGGAGATAAAACTGGCCTAAAATATAATTATCCCGGATAGCAATTTTACTTTTAATCTGAAGTACCCCCTGGTACCGCCGATGCAGTTCCAGAGATTCTTCTTTTAGAGATCCTTTTTTACCCGAGGGAGGGGGAACCGGCCAATGGCCCTCATAGACATACTGCCGGGTCTTCTCGGCAATCTGGATGGGGTCGGCATCTCCCTTGGCCTCTCCAGTCTGGATGGCCGCCCGGGCCACGGCCTCGGCTATCCGAGGGGCCGTACGGAAATCAAAAATTTTGGGCATAATGTGGTCAGGGGATAATTCCTCCGAAGTGACGCAATCGGCCAGAGCCTGGGCCGCGGCTAGGGCCATGGTGTCATTGATATTGGTAGCCCGGCTGTCTAAGATCCCCCTGAAAAACCCGGGAAAGATCATGGCCACATCCGATTGATTGGGAAAATCGGCTCGATTAAAGACCATGACCCTGGCCCCGGCTTGTCGGGCCTCTTCCGGCATGATCTCCGGGGTTGGTGTGGATAAGGCCAGGATAACCGGATCCTTGGTCATGGAGCGGACCATCTCCGGTTTCAAGGCACCCCCCACGGAAAGGCCGATAAAGATATCCGCACCTTTTAAGGCCTCCCCTAAGGTCCCGGTAAAGTTATCCGGATTGGTTTTTTTGACGATCTCCCATTTGGCCCAGCTCATTCCCCTGGGTCGGTATTTATATAGAGCTCCGTCCCGGTCACAGACAATGACCTGTTTTATTCCGGCCTTAACCAAAAGGTCGGCGCTGACCAGTCCGGCCATGCCGGCACCATTAATAACCACCCTGGCCTGAAGCAGGTCTTTACCGACGATCTTCATGGAATTGATCAGGGCCGATAAGACGGGGATAGCGACTCCCAGGCCGTGATTATTAAAAACCGGAATGTTGGCCCCCCGTTCAAGGTGATCGGTGATGGTAAAACTATGGGGACTGGCAATATCCTCCAGGCAAAAGGCCCCGAAGGTCGAGGTCAGGGCCAGGGCTGTGTCGATAAATTGATAAGGGTCCTGGGTCCGGAGGCAGATGGGAATGGCATCCACTCCGGCAAAAGTTTTGAAAATAACCGCCTTGCCTTCCATAACCGGCAAAGCCGCTTCCGGCCCGGCATGACCCAAGCGGAACAAACCAGATCCGTCGGTCAGGATACCTACAAAATTGCCCCGGCAGGACAGAGAAAAAGATTGGGCCGAGTCCCGGGCAATCTCTAAACAAGGTTCCGCCACTCCGGGGGTATAGACCAAACTTAAGATGCTGACATCCTTAATCGGGATTTTAGAAGTGATTCCAATGACCCCGCGATATTTTCTCCGATAGGCCAGGGCCTCTTCCCCGGCCCCATTTTCAAACAACATGGGTATACTCCTTGTGTTAAAGCTCAAGGCTCAAAGCTGAAAGTAATTGCATTTTTTTAATTTTAACTTTGAATTTTCAATTTTGAGATCATTTAAAAATTGTAGAAGCTCTGATCTTTATTCAATACCTTAGCATTTTTTTCCTGAATCACCGCCATATTTTCCAACCGGACCCCACCCCAGCCCGGCAGATAGATACCGGGCTCAACAGTGACCACCATCCCCGACTTCAAAAGATCGGCCTTGCTCGGACTAAGGCTGGGCAGTTCATGGGTGGCCAACCCCACGCCATGGCCCAGAGAATGTTTAAAATATTCCCCATAGCCCCCTTTTTCAATAACTGATCGGGCCAGGGCATCGGCTGCGGTGGTGGTCAGTCCGGCTCGTATCCCTTTTTCTGCCTGGACTTGGGCCTTCCGGACCAGGGAATACACCTCTTTAAAACGGTCGGTGGGGCGCCCCAGAAAAACGGTCCGGGAAAGATCGGAACAATAACCTTTCCATTTGCTGCCAAAGTCGAACAAGACCGGTTCACCCTTTTGGATCTCTCTATCCGAAGGTTCGGCATGGGGCAGAGCGGCATTGGGCCCTGAGGCCACGATCGGGTCAAAGGCCAGGCCATCTCCTCCTTTTTGATGGATCAGCTGTTTAAGTTGCCAGGCAATCTCTTTTTCGGTTTTGCCTGGCCGCAATGTCTTAATTACCTCCTGAAAAACCCCCTCGGTGATAAACAGGGACCGGCGGATAGTCTTTATTTCTGAGCGGTCTTTCTGGGCCCTTATTTCTTCAATCAGTTGGTAAGTGGGTAGGAAAGGAATGGAATTCCCCTGGAAACGGATCAATTTTTTAAACCTTAGAAAGGTGTGAAAGCTCAAGGAATCAGCTTCAAAAGCCCATTTTTTCATAGTCTTTAAAGAGATTCCGACTTCCGGCCAGGAGGCCTCCAATCCCTTTCGGTAAATAAAAGGATAATATCCTTTGGCCTGTTTTTGGGCCTCTTCTTCAAATCGGGGGTCGGTGCCCAGAATGGCCAGACCTTTGCCGATGATTAAAAAGCCGGAAGATTCATTAAGTTGGGGGTCGCTTGGTTTGAATCCGCTCAGATACCGCCGGTTTTCCGGCTGAGAAACAAGGATTCCGGAAAGGGATCTTTTTTTTAATTCTTTCAGGAGACAAAGGACACGATCCAGATAAGGTTTTGGAATTGGTTGTTTTTTTATCATAACATTCACCCTTTTTGCTTTAATGGCTTGACTTCTTTATAAAAATAATTAATATATTACAATAAGGCAAAGAAAAAAGGGAGTAGGGAATCCGGGATCAGGCAATAAGAAATTTTGCCTTACCCATGAATCCTGGACCTCTTGGCTCCATGAACCCTAATCGATAAAGGGAACTATGATGGGCTACAGGCATTTTGCTCCGGGAGAAATTTGTTGGGTGGATAAGGCCCTGGAGATTGCCGAAGACTCTACCTGTAATCATTACCATATTTCCACCAGCAATTGGAAGAAATATGATTTTGAGATTTCCAATCTGGCCCAACTGAGAAGAGAAGAAATCACCTCCCAGGGGTTAGCCCAGATCGCCCGTTATATTTATCCTTTTCCCTACCGGATTCCCATAAATTATCCGAGGGATTATTACCGGATTTGCCTACAGGATCACAATATCCTCAAGGTGGTTGACCGAAAAGAAGGGATAGAGTTATTCCCCTTGATGGTTTATATTTTAACTCATGAACTGGTCCATGTCATCCGGTTTAGGAAATTTATGCAACGTTTTGATGTCGGTCAGGAAGAAAAGGCCGTTGAGGAAGGTAAGGTCCACCAGGCCACCTACGAAATCCTGAAATCCTTGAAAGGGATAAATTTAAACCCTGTTTTCGATTCTTATTGGGGCCATCGCTGCCCGAACGAAACAGGTTAGTCTGTATTTGGAGGTTTTAGAAATGCCGGTCTATGAGTACGAATGTCAAAAATGTAACCTGATTACCGAAGCCATGCAAAAATTTTCCGATCCCCCATTGACTGAATGCCCTCACTGCTCGGGACGCTTGAGAAAAATGATCTCACAAAGTGCCTTTCATCTCAAAGGCAGCGGCTGGTATGTTACCGATTATGCCCGCAAGGGGGATTCGGCCCCGGCCGAGAAAAAGGATAAACCAGCAGAGAGTTCTACCAAGACTCCGGAAAAAAGCAGCGACTCCAGTCCCAGTGTCTCAACTCCTTCCAGCGGAACTTCCGAGACCAAATAAAAATGGTGAAGGACGAGGGACGAGGGGCGCAGGACGAGTTTAGATTTTTGATTTTTGATTTTTATTTAGTTGTCCGTTTTCTTTCTTCTCTCGTCCATCGTCTTTCATCCCTCAAGCCTTTTCCGTTGCCCCTCTCATGACACCCGTCCCTAAAACCAACCGGTTTATCTGTATCCACGGCCATTTTTACCAGCCTCCCAGGGAGAATCCCTGGTTGGAGGCTGTTGAAAGAGAAGAAACAGCTTCCCCTTATCATGACTGGAACGAACGGATTCTGACCGAATGTTATGCCCCGAACAGCCGTTCTCGCATCCAAAACGAAAAGGGTCAAATAACCCAGATCAGCAATAATTATCAAAAGATCAGTTTTAATTTCGGGCCTACCCTCCTGTCTTGGATGGAGGAAAAGGCCCGGATCACCCTTAAAGGGGTCGAGCAGGCCGACTGTCAATCCCAGAAAGATCAAGAGGGTCACGGCAATGCCCTGGCCCAGGCCTATAATCATATCATCCTTCCCCTGGCCGGAGACAGGGACTTGCTGACCCAGGTCCGCTGGGGGAAGAGGGACTTCCAGAAAAGATTTAATCGGGAACCGGAGGGGATGTGGATTCCGGAGACGGCCGTTAATCTGAAGACCCTTGAAATTCTAACCCGGGAAGGGATTAAGTTCACCATCCTGGCCCCCCATCAGGCCAAGCGTTTTCGTCCCCTAGGCCAGAAGCAATGGACAGAGGTTCATGGGAATATCAATCCTCGGCGGCCTTATTGGTGTAATCTTCCCGGCGGACAAAAGATCGCCCTTTTTTTCTATGACGGCGGGCTGGCCCATGGGATCGCCTTTGAAAACTATTTACAGAACGGAGAGATTCTATTACAACGCCTGCTGAACGGCTTTGATCCTCAAGATCCTGGTCCCCAGTTGGTTCATGCGGCGACGGATGGAGAATCCTACGGCCACCATCGTCTCTTTGGAGACATGGCCTTGGCTTATGCCCTTCACTCTTTGGACAACGACCCCGCCGTTCAATTGACTAACTATGGCCGGTTCTTGGCCCAGTTCCCTCCCGGATTTGAAGTGGAAATCCATGAAAACACCTCCTGGAGCTGCGCCCACGGGATTGAACGTTGGCGGGCTGATTGCGGCTGCCGGGTGGGCGGGCCGGAAAACCGGCAATCCTGGCGGGGCCCTTTGCGGGAAGGGCTTGACCGCTTAAAAAAAGAATTGGACCTTCTCTTTGAAAACCGGGCCGCTTACTTCTTAAAAGACCCTTGGGAAGCCAGGGATGCCTATATTGATGTCCTTTTGGACCGATCCCCGGAAAACCTGGAACGTTTTTTCACCGAACAGGGCAATAAACAGGCTTTAACTTTGGAAGACCGGGTTCAAACCCTAAAACTCCTGGAGATGCAGCGGGGTGGTCTGCTCATGTTTACCAGTTGTGCCTGGTTCTTTGATGAAATCAGTGGTCTGGAAACCACTCAGATTCTGAAATATGCCTGCCGGGCCATCCAGATAGCCAAGGATTTTGGATCGGATCTGGAAGAACCCCTGCTCGGTTTTCTTAAAAAAGCCCCCAGCAACAAAAGAGAATTTGGGGACGGGAAAAAAATCTGGGATGTCAAGGTCCGCCCTTTTACGGTTGACCTTTCCCGGGTAATGGCTCATTACGCCATCGGGTCCATTTATCAAAAGAATTCCAAAAATCGCATCCATTGTTATCAAATGAGCAATCAAGATCAGTTGATTCTACCACAAAACGGTTCCCACCTGGCCGTGGGCCGTCTTAAGGTTTCCTCGACCATCACCCTGGAAGAACAGGAGAGGATCTTTGCCGTCCTCCATTTTGGAGGAGTGGATTTTCAGTGCCATTTAAAACCGTACCAAACCCTCGAGGAATACGAAACCTTTAAAAGGGACATCGTTAACCGCTATAAATCGGCCTCCCTGGGTGATGTTTATGACTGGATTAAAGAAACCTTTGACCCAAGGCGTTTTTACTTAATAGACCTTTTTTCAGAAGAGCGGGAAAGACTGATCAATCTCCTTCTTCAGGAACGTATGGAAACCCACATCCATCTACTTGAAGAATGGATCAAAGAAGATACCGGGACCCTGATTAAATTGATTGAAATGGGAGTAGCCCTGCCTGATCCAATGCAGACGGCCTTGACCCTCATCCTGGACCGGACTTTGGAAAAGGGGATCGATGAAGCCTTCCCCCCCGGGGAGCAATCGGAAGGATTACAGGAATTTTTTGAGCGATCTCAGGAACTGGGGTATCCCTTGCCCAAAGGACAAGTTCAAGGACGAATCGAGAGAAGGATCGAAAAAGAAATAAGACAATTAAGGTTATATCTCGACCCGGGACGGCTCTTCACGGCTATCCAAAAGATGATCCATCTCTGCCGTCTCTTTGACGTTCCTCTCAATCTGTGGAATGTTCAAAATAGTTTTCTGGACGCCTGTAAAGATCTTCCCCAAAACAAACCTGAGTATCGGGACCTGTATCAGGCCTTTGCCCGGGAAATCGACCTCCCATCCGAAGTCATCACCTGGGAGGCGGGATGAGAGAACAACTGGATGCCCTGGCCAAAGGAGAACAGTTTGATCCCCATCGGATTTTAGGAGGGCATCCCTATCAAGAAGGGAAAAATAAAGGGGTGATCATCCGAGCTTTTCATCCCGATGCCTTGAACGTTTCCCTTTTAATGGAAGGCCGGTCGATTGACCTGACCCGTATTCACCCCGGGGGTATTTTTGAAGCCGATTTAAAGGATCTGACCTGGCCGTTTCCTTATTGTTTCCGTTTTTACTTTCCCGATGGAAACCTCTGGGAAACGGAAGACCCTTACCGTTTTCCTCCCACTTTAGGAGACATGGATCTCCATCTATTCAATGAAGGCACACACCTCCGACTATATGAAACCCTCGGCGCTCATTTGCGGACCATTGACGGGGTATCCGGGGTTTCCTTTACCCTCTGGGCCCCCAACGCCAAACGGGTCAGCCTCCTTGGGGATTTCAACCGCTGGGACGGCCGCCTTTTTCCTATGAGGGTCATGGGCAGTTCCGGGATTTGGGAACTCTTCGTGCCCGGGCTGAAGCCGGGACTTTTGTACAAGTTTGAGATCAAGATACAGGAAGGACATCTCAGGATCAAGACCGATCCCCTGGCCTTTTCCATGGAACTTCCCCCGGCCATGTGTGCCCGGATATGGGACCTTTCCAGGTACCAATGGGGTGACGAACAGTGGATGAAAAAACGCCCCGGCATCGACCACCGAAGTTCTCCTATGGCTGTCTATGAATGCCATCTTGGTTCATTCCACCGGGTTCCGGAAGAAGGAAACCGCCCTTTGACCTACCGGGAGATGGCTCCATATTTGATTGACGAGATCAAGCGATTTGGATTTACCCACCTGGAACTTTTGCCTGTGGCCGAACATCCTTTTGAAGGCTCCTGGGGATATCAGGTTACCGGTTATTATACCCCAACCAGTCGTTTCGGGACTCCGGACGATTTTCGTTATTTAGTGGATGCCTGTCACCAGGCCGGGATTGGGGTCATCCTGGACTGGGTGCCGGCCCATTTCCCCAAGGATGATTACAGCCTGCGCTGGTTTGACGGTACGGCCCTCTATGAACACGCCGATCCCAAAAAAGGAGAGCACCAGGACTGGGGCACCCTGATTTTTAATTTCAGCAGAAACGAGGTCCGGAATTTCCTTCTGGCCAATGCCCTTTTCTGGTTGGATCAATATCATATTGACGGCCTTCGCGTGGATGCCGTGGCCTCTATGATTTACCTGGATTACAGCCGTAAAGAAGGGGAATGGATTCCCAACCAGTATGGTGGCCGGGAGAACCTGGAGGCCATTGCTTTTCTGAAAACCTTAAATGAAAAAGTTTATGGCCTTTTCCCCGGTTGTTTTACCATCGCCGAAGAGTCCACGGACTGGGGCGGGGTAACCGCTCCGGTTTATCTTGATGGACTGGGGTTCGGCTTTAAATGGAATATGGGATGGATGCACGATACTTTGCTTTATTTCTCTAAAGATCCGGTGCACCGACGTTTCCATCACAACCAGCTGACCTTCTCCATGCTATATGCCTATACCGAAAATTTTATTTTGCCCCTTTCCCATGATGAAGTGGTGCACGGCAAAGGCTCATTGCTGTCCAAAATGCCTGGAGACCATTGGCAAAAATTTGCCAATTTAAAAACCCTGCTGGGCTATATGTACACCCACCCCGGTAAAAAGCTTTTATTCATGGGCACCGAACTGGCCATGGACCGGGAATGGGATCACGACCAGAGCCTGGATTGGCATTTGGAAGAAGATCCCATGAGAAAAGGATTGCAAAACTTTATAACCGATCTGGGAAGACTGTATTTACAAGAACCGGCCCTCTGGGAAAAGGATCACCAGCCCGATGGATTCCGCTGGATAGACTGCCAGGACAGGGAGCAATCGGTACTCTCTTATGTGCGAAGTTCCAAAGAGAGCTGGGTGGTGGCGGCGGTCAACCTGACGCCGGTGCCCCGGTTCGGCTACCGTATCGGGATCCCCTATGCTCCATATTACCGGGAAGAAATCAACAGTGATTCTGAGTGGTATGGGGGAAGCAATCTCGGAAATCTGGGAGAAATCAGCACCGAACCGGTGCCGTTTCATTCTTATGGACAGTCTCTATTGATAACCCTTCCGCCCTTATCCTGCCTGATTTTTCGGCCGCAGAAAGGGTAAATAATCAGGGATCCTCTCCAAAAGATTGAGCCCTGATAAAGGGTTCAAGATGTCCAAAGGTAAAAATAATTAGTTCGAATTAAAAACTCAACACCCCGAACTCCGAACTGTAAGCCTGCCTTACAAGATCCCCGACCTCTTTTTCCCAACTCATTGTTAGAAGCACCGGTTATCATAGATAGCCCTTAGCCCAACCCCAAAGCAGTCCGAGATATTCGTAAAAAGCCCGTTCCGTATCTTTGAGAGCTTCGGCTTTCGGAAATATATCGATTAATCTCAATGGTTGCCAAACCGCTTGGAAATCAGCAGGAGAGGGTATCGGCTGAGTGCCTGCCTTTTTAAACATGGCCATGGCACGGGGCATATGGCTGGCTGAGGTGACCAGATAAAAAACCTCCTTTCCCAAGGTCTTTTTCAATAATCGGACCTCGTCCTGGGTATCCCGGGAAGATTCCTCGATGACCAACCGTGA
Organism: Deltaproteobacteria bacterium RBG_13_43_22; assembly: GCA_001797675.1. Classification (GTDB taxonomy): domain Bacteria; phylum Desulfobacterota; class RBG-13-43-22; order RBG-13-43-22; family RBG-13-43-22; genus RBG-13-43-22. Next base: position 106,614 of record MGQB01000037.1, read on the forward strand.
AGAGGACAGCCCGGATTTTAAAGCCGCTTCCTTCATGATCCGGGCCACGGGCGTACCCCCATAAAAACTCCCTCCCGAAAGGATAAGCCGGGATTCGGGAAGATAGCGGCAGAGCCGCATCCCTTCCAAAAGACGTTTCAAGGAAGACTCGTCCAATCGGTCCTCCGGGGTAAGTTGTTCGCCTTCTTTGGAACCTGCGGCTAAAACCACAACCCATTTAATTTCCCTCACAACAGAGTGCTCCTGGACGGGAAAATATTGTCTCTCTATCGGCCACAGCATTAAAAAGGAAAACGGATAAAAAGAAAAAAAGTACAACAAAACCGCTCCGATGAAGAAGAATTTCTTCCCTTTCTTGGGCCACAATAGGCCGATAATAAAAAGTTCAATAATCAAGGACAGGGGAAAGAACAGACGGGAAACCCATTTTTTTAACATGAACATGATGTTTCTCTCTTCGAAAACCCCTTCCCCTCTGAGGCCTGCCCGGGCCTTGCATGCAGACAGGGGGAAGGTTGGGATGGGGGGGTTGAGGGGGAGATAAAATCTACTTTCGTGTTGACTGACCCCCCGCGTCATCCTCTGGTAACATAAAACCGAATAGAGATAAACTATAATTTTATCATAGACAATGCTGTAATGAGGTTATAAAATACCTTTTAATACCTTCTATCAAAGGAACATCGTTTCCAACGACTGACTTTTTTCAATTAAATAAATTATGAATCTTCGTTGGCTCATAAAAATCTTAGGGGCTTTTATCCTGGTTTTCGCCATGATAGTGATCGCCAGTACTGTCTACCTGGGCTCCAGTCTAAAAACATTTTTAATGACCCAAAAAGAAGAAGAATTAAAACGGGATTTGAACCTGGCCGCTTGGATGCTGGCCGGCCGTCTCAACCCCGATCAATTTGTACCTTCCCAGATTCAACTAATAACCGACGAATTAGGATATCATCTAAAAAAAAGGGTGACGATCCTTTCTAAAGAAGGCCGGATCATTGGAGATTCAATCCTTAGCCGGGAGCTTGTGGATAAAGCGGAGGATTTCTCCCATCGCCCGGAAATCCTGGCCGTAAAAACCAAAGGCTATGGTCAGACCGTCCGTTTTAACCCTGATTCGAAAACAAATATCCTTTTTGGCGCTGTCCCAATCCAACCCCAAGAGGTTCTTCTGGGTTATGTCCGCATAGCCATTCCCCTCGATCAAATGGATAAGGCCATTGCTTCCCTGCGTTGGGGATTTTATCTTGCGGGAGGACTGACCGTCCTCCTGGCCGTTTTACTCAGCCTGTTTTTAACCGGAAGTATAAGACGGCCTCTTAGAGAAATAACCGACATGGTCCAAAGGATGAACCAAGGAGATTTTAAACAGCCCTTCCATCTTCTAAATCAAAGTGAATTAAAGAACCTGGCCTCCTCCCTGGAATCCCTGACCGCCGGTCTAATGGAGAAAATGGAATTACTGGAAACTGAAACAGGCGAGTTAAAAACCCTGCTTTCCTCCATGCGGGAAGGGGTTCTGGTCACGGACGAAAAAGGACGGATTATACTGATTAACCCCTTTTTAAACGAGGTGTTGGGCGGAAAAGGTTCTTGGAAAAAACGATCCGTACAAGAGGCCTTTATGAGTGCCGAACTGCAGGATGCCGTGGAAGCAGTCCTTAAAGGGGACCCCTTTCAACGGGTGCAGCTTTCCTTCGGTCGGGACCTCTTGAGGCATTTTGAGGTCCAGGTTGTGGCCCTTACCTCAACCCATCGCCCGCCCAGGGCTGTTGCCATTTTTCATGAAACTACCGAACTCCGTTATCTATTAAAGGTCCGGCAGACTTTTGTAGCTAATGCCTCTTGGGAATTGGGTACCCCTTTAACCTCTATTGATCAACGCTTGAGCACTCTCCTTCCCCTGGTCCCTGAAAATCTTCCTGAGGTTCGGCAGGTCATAACCTCGATACACAAGGATGTAAGACGCCTGTGCCTTTTGGTATCGGATATGTTGGATCTGGCCAAATTGGATGTCCAGGAAAAGTCGAAGATGAATTTTGAACGGGTTATTGTCAAAGAGATTCTGGAGAGTGCGGTCAAGATGGTCAAGGATCAGACCAAAGAAAAAACAATCGTCCTAAACCTGGAAATCGAACATCTCCCGGAGGGGGTAACCGCTTTTTGGGAAAAAGACCGGATGATTCAGGCCTTGTTCAATGTACTGGATAATGCCGTTAAATATACATCCATAGGAGGGCGGATTCGCTTAACACCGAATTTAATTTCGGATTTCGGATTTCGGATTTCGGATTTGGAAAAAGATGGCCTTTTTCAATCGACTCCTCAAGTTGAATTCCACAACCCACAATCCGCAGTCAAAATTTCTATTGAAGATACCGGTATGGGGATTCCCAAGGAACATCTTCCCCGGATTTTTGAACGGTTCTATCGGGTGGATAGGGATCATTCCCGCCAATTGGGGGGGACCGGGCTGGGTCTATCCATTGTCAAGCATATCATAGAATCTCACGGGGGGACGGTCAAAGTCCAAACCGCTTTGGGAAAGGGTTCTACCTTTATCCTTACGGTCCCATTGGAACCGGAATGGTTGTCCTCCAAAAATAAGTAAATGGCCAGAGGATCCAAGGTCCACGGTTTAAGATATTAACCTTGGACCTTGGATCCTGCCCTTTGAATCTTAGACCCCAAATTTCTTATAACCCCAGCCTCTTCTCCAGGTTCCGGATCAGCTCTTCCAGTTCTTCTCGTTCTTCGGGGTCCAATTTTTCTTCGGCCAGCCTCTTCTTTAAAGCCAACAACTGCATGGTTTCACGGTGTTCGATACAGGAAATAGGCATTATGATGATCCTACCAATTCAACAAACAGTCACTGAGCTCCGCCGCTGCTTTGGCGATCAGCGTGGCGGCAATTAGTACTATACCATTAATCTGTAATTGACACACTACCTTACTTTTAATATACTTTCATTTCAAAAAAAGTAATTGCCTGTCAATAGGCAAATAAACGACTAGGCGATATGATGAATCAATCTCTATACAAGCCCAAAGAAAAAAGGAGGAAGTTGAGATGAGAATACTAAGGGTGAACATGACGAAACTTGAGACCACCTTTGAAAGCCTTCCCGAGGACTGGAAGATTATCGGAGGCCGAGGTCTTTCCGCCAAAATCCTGAAGGCTGAAGTTCCACCCCAAAGCGAACCGCTCGGCCCGGAGGCGAAATTCATTGTCGCCACAGGCCCCCTTGCCGGGACCCTGGCCCCCTCCTGCGGCCGGATCTCCATAGGGGCCAAGAGTCCTCTCACCCTGGGGATCAAGGAAGCCAATTCAGGAGGACCTGCCGGACAGAAAATGGACAAACTGGGCATCAGGGCCATCGTGGTCGAAGGGACCCCTCAAAAAGATAAAATCTATCTCCTCCATATCTCTAAGGCCGGGGCGGTGATCGAACCGGCGGATCAGTACCGGGGATTAAAGAATTACGATCTTGCGGAAGCCTTATATAAAAAATATGCCAAGAAATCCTCGATCATTTCCATTGGAATCGGCGGGGAAAGACGATGGAAATCCGCCAGTGTTGGGTTTACCGATACCGAAGGACGGCCGGCCCGACACGCCGCCAGAGGCGGTTTGGGCGCGGTAATGGGGGCCAAGGGACTTAAGGCCGTCGTCATTGACGATCAGGGAACGGATGCCGTGGATATCGCCGACAAGGAGGTTTTCAGGGAAACCATAAAAAAATGGGCCGAGGTATTAAAAACAGACCCGCAGGCCCAGAACATGATGAAGTACGGCACACCGGCGGGAATCGTTCCCCTAAGATCCATCGGCTCGGCCCCTTCCAAGAATTACAGCAATGAGCAGACCGATGGTTTTGAAAATCTGGCCGGCTCGGCCTTTGAGAAAGTGAACCAGGAAAGGGGGGGCGGATTAAAAGGATGTATGCCGGGATGCCTCATTCGGTGTTCCACGTCCTATTATGGTCCGGATGGGAAATATCTGACCTCGGGTTTCGAATATGAAACCCTGGCACTTCTGGGCACCAACCTGGGTCTGGCCAATCCTGATGTCGTAGCGAAATTAGACCGGTTGTGTGACGACCTGGGTTTGGATACGATCGAAACCGGCAGTTCCCTGGGTGTGGCGGCCGGTGCGGGAAAGATGGCCTTTGGCGACGCCGGGTCCGCCTTAGCGCTTTTTGATGAGTTGGAAAAGGGAACGGAGTTTGGAAATATCCTGGGCAATGGGGTTGTATCCACGTGCAGGGCCCTGGGGGTTACCAGAATTCCGGCTTACAAGGGTCAGGCCATTCCCGCCCATGATCCCCGTGTCTCCAAGTCTGCGGGGGTTACCTATAAGACCAGTCCTATGGGTGCGGACCATACGGCTGGCATTACCTATGAGAAATTCAAGTCCAAGGAAGGCCAGGTCGAAAGATCCCTGAAGGCCCAGATTGTGGCCGCCGCTTTGGATACCTTCGGGTACTGTTCCCTGGCCAGGATCACGGACACAAAGACCCTTATTGGGTTTTTGAAAGATCTTCTCAATGCCCGCTTCGGACTCAACTTGGAAATCGATGATCTGGTCAATATCGGTCGAGATATCCTGAAAACAGAACTTGAGTTTAATCAGGGAACGGAGTTTCATACCGCACACGATCCGGACCCGGAATTTGTAAAAACCGAACATTCGGTACCGGTAGGCACCGTTTTTGATGTGGAACCGAGTGAAATAACGGCCATATGGGAACAATTGGACACGATAGTGCCGTACTAATTTAATGGTAAATTAAAACTCCCTGCACCAAGGTGCAGTCCCGCCGTTGCGGGATTCCATGCAAGGTTGGTCCATGAAATGATTCTACAAGACCCTGTTTTCTAAAATTGGATATGGGGTTTTTGTTTTTTGAAAGGGAAAAAACAAATAACCGGTATCAAGACTTCATCTTAAAGGTTTTTTGGGTGGAATCTTGATATGCAAAAATGGAGAGGAGAAGGCAAATGGCAGAAGTAAGAGCGGGTAAAATCCTGGTTAAAATACTTAAAGAGGCGGGGGTAAAGTTTATATCCGGAATCCATGGCGGCCATTTGTGGCCTCTTTTGAGCGCCCTGGATGAAGACATGAGGATGCTTCATCTGCGTCATGAACAGTCAGGACCCTATATTTCCGATGGGTGGGGCAGGACTACGGGCCGTCCCGGGGTATGCTTCGGGACCGCCGGACCGGGGATGTACAACATGGTACCTGGGTTAGCCCATGCCTTTTTATGCAAAAGTCCGGTGGTGGCCATCGCCGGGCAGCATGAGGCCTTTCATGATGGATGGGCCCCTTTCCAGGAAGGTTACGGTGAAGAGGTCTGCCGGAGCTTCACCAAGTGGTCTAAGAGGATCGTTGATCCCCGGACCATGACCTTTCATCTGCAGAAGGCCCTGAGGGATGCTGTGGCTTATCCTCCCGGGCCGGTAGTCCTGGAAATCCCGGTGAATGTCCTGGGTAGAAGGGAGGAGGATACCAGGCAGGTGGGTTATATCCCCACGGATCAATGTGCCGACATGAGTAAAGCGGCGGCCGATCCGAATCTGATTGAGAAGATAGTGCGTATGTTTATCGAGGCAAAAAGCCCGGCTATCATCGGGGGAGACGGGATCTACTGGTCAGGGGCTTCGGAAGAATTGAGGGAATTGGTTGAACTGCTGAAGGTCCCGGTCATTACCAGGCGGATGGGAAGGGGAGCGGTTCCCGAGGCTCATCCCCTGGCCTTTACCGGCGCTTTCCGGAGACCCATTCTCAATGGTGCGGATGTGATTGCAGTCTTTGGTCTCCGGATGAGCAATCTGGAGCACTATGGTCAACCCCCTACATACAATCACCAGGCCAAATATATCCTGGTATCGGAGGCCTATGAAGATCTGGAGGCCCGAGTCCCTACAGCAGTGAGGCTCATGGCCAATCCCAGGCTGGTCCTCAGGCAGATGATCGAATGTGCCAGGGATCTGATCAAGACACCGCCCGAGCGGGCCGAATGGCTTGAATTGGTAACCACCACCAAAGAGGCTGCCCGGAAGAAGCGGGTCGAGATGGTCCAGGGGGTTCGTCAGGCCAGACCCATCAATCCGAATTTTCTGGCCCAGGAGGTGGTTGATTTTCTGGATGACAGCGCCACTATTATTTTGGATTCCTATTCCATGGCCGGTTTTACCACCGATAAGATCGATGCCAAATTCGCCGGACAGGTTTTAGATGCGGGCACGGACGGAGGGGTCGGCCACTCGGTGGGGATAGCCATAGGCGCCCAAATGGGCAGGCCAGGGAAGCAGGTGCTCGCTTTGTTGGGAGATGGCGGGATAGGCATCGCCGGTTTCGATATTGAAACCGCCTCCAGGTATAAAATCCCGGCAGTGTATCTCCTTTTCAACAACAGTTCCTGGATAAGTACGGAGTTTCAGAAAACGGCCTTACCCAAAGTGGATTCCTGGGGGATGCTGCCCGATATTCGATACGACAAGATGTTTGCCGAGGTGGGCTGCCACACCGAGTTTGTTACCGAACCGGAGCAGATCCGTCCGGCCCTGGAGCGGTCTTTTAATTCCGGGAAGACCTCCCTGATCAATGTCATTCCCGACAATACGGTATTGCCTCCCCAGTTGGGCGTAAGCCAGGCCAGAGCACGTGAATAAATCGCCAAGGAGGATGTACGATGAAGATCGATGAAAAGGAATGTGTAGGATGCGAACTATGTTTGGTCTACTGCCCCATGGGGGCTATCAGCATGGATGAAGAAAACGAATTTGCTATGATAGATGAGGATGAATGTGTGGAATGCGGGGTTTGTTTCCGGTCTAAGGTCTGCCCGGTTGACGCTTTTGAGGAGGAGGTTCATTCCTGGCCCCGTTCCATCCGGGCGGCCTTTTCCAATCCCCTCCTGGTCCACAAAGAAACCCGGGTTCCGGGCCGAGGAACCGAGGAGGCCAAAACCAACGATGTAACCGGGCAGTTCAGAAAAGGCTTTGTCGGCGTTACGGCAGAGATGGGCCGACCGGGTGTTGGAGCCAGGTTCTTTGATGTGGAAAAGGTGGCTCAGGCCCTGGCCAGGGCCGGTGTGGTCTTCGCTCCCAATAATCCCGTTACTTATTTGATGGTTGATCAGAAAACCGGCCAATTGAATCCCGAGATCATCAACGAAAAAGTCTGTTCGGCCATGATCGAGAGTACAACGCCTCTTGAAGATCTGCCTAAAGTGATCAAGGAGCTTAAAGGCGTTTCTCCGCAGATAGAGACCGTATTTAGTCTGACGATTTCAAGCCGGCTGGAAGAGAACGGCACGGCCCTTTGCGAAAGGGTATTGAAAGATCTTGAGGTGCCCTTTTACATCAATGGAAAGACCAACATCGGCCTGGGCCGTCCCTTGTTTAAGGAGGTATCATAATGACCCATACATTACACCGGCGCGGATCGGAAAAAAGTTTAGGGAGGGATTACGTCCTGTTGTGCATGGCCGCCAAGGGGATTAATGAAGGAGGCTCTGAGGAGAAGATGCGGGAGTTTCTGAGGATTAACCTGCGTCATGACCCGGTCAATATCGGAGATATGAGAACGGGCAATAGGTACAACGTTCCCATCGAAGAGATTATAGAAAAAGTCACCAGCACGAGCATTGTTCATGGCGTCTTCACCAATCAGGATACGGTGATGAAGGTCCTGAAGGACCTTAAAGAGGCCGATCTGGGACTATCGGTAGTTGTCAGTGGTCCTTTTGGCTGTGTGGGAGAGCTTTGCCGGGCCGCCGGATTGAGTCCCCATTCGGTTGATTACTCGGGGGATATCTGGGGGAAAAGGGATAAACTGCCCCCGGATGAGATCCTGGAGGTGACCACCATGTGCGGTCACGCCATGGTGGCCTCTAATCTGGTCAAGTCCCTGATCGATGAAATAAGGGCCGGAGAGAGAAGTCCCGAGGATGCCGGTAAGGAGCTGGCCAGAATCTGTGAATGCGGGATATTCAACCCGGCCCGAGCGGCTGAACTGTTAAAGGAACTGGCCTCAAAATAAAGGTATAAGGTGTACGGTACAAGGTATACATTATAGGGTTTACCTTAAACCGTTTTTTTCCTGGGAGGAGGACTAAAATGGGTCTACCATTGGAAGGAATAAAGGTCGTCGATTTTACCCAATTTCAGCAGGGAACGGTCTGCACAGAAATGCTGGCCGACTGGGGAGCGGATGTCATCAAGTTAGAGCCCCGCCATATTGGTGAACCCGGGCGGGGAGGGAATGCCTGGGGGCCGAAAGGCGTACCCGTTTATTTTGAGGCTTATAACCGCAACAAGAGGAGTATAACCATAGACCTTAAGAAAGAGAAGGGCAAGGAGATCGTCTATAAACTGATAAAAACATCAGACCTCTTTGCCCAGAACTTCCGACCTGGTGTTGCCGAACGTCTGGGGTTTGGCTATAAAACCTTGTCCGAGATCAACCCCAGAATTATTTACCTGAGTGGGTCGGGCTTTGGCCTGAAAGGCCCCATGTGGGACCGTCCCGGCTTCGATTCCGTGGGTCAGGCCATGGGAGGGCTTATGAGCATCAACGCCCAGCCCGGGGGAACCGAGCACATGGTCGGGACAGGGGTCGGCGACCAAACGGGGGGGTTCCTGCTCAGCTGGGGGGCCTTGCTGGCCTTGATCGATCGTGAAAGGACTGGAAAAGGTCAGGAGGTTGATGTTTCTTTGATAGGCAGTATAATCGCCTTACAAAGCTCGACCTTCCTGGCCCACCTTTTGACCGGCCATGTCCCGGAAAAACGCAGGGGCCGAATCACCTCAACGGTTTTTGCCAGTAGCTTCACGGCCAAGGACGGCAAATCTTTTATCATACAAACTGTCGGCGCGGAAAAAAGGGACAAGGTTTTTGAATTGGCAGGTCTGGCTAAAGACCCCAGGTTTGATACAAGGGAAAAGCGTCACCAAAATGAGGATCAAATGTTCGAGGCCTTTGATGCCTTCTTTGCCACCAAAACCCGTGATGAATGGCTGAAGATTCTGGTAGAAGCTGATATCGTTTGCGCCCCGGTTTACAATTATCCCGAAGTAGCCAACGATCCTCAAGTTTTGGCCAATAAATATGTTGTAGAAGTAAACCACCCCACAGAGGGACCAGCCAGAATTATAGGAAATCCCATTCACCTCAGCCGATGTGAGGCCAAGACTGGTGTAGCCCCGCTGCTGGGGCAACACACCGATGAGGTTTTAAAAGAAATGGGATATTCCGCGGATGAGATCGCCCAACTGAAAGCAGAAGAGGTGGTCTGAGTTCGGCCTAAAGAAAATACCGTTCAAGGTTCAATGTTCAAAGTTCGATGTAGCCAATTTCCATGTTTCGTGACACTTCAAAAGAGATAAGAGTTTAGTTCGAAAATAGGGTTTTCAACGCCCTAACCTCAATGGGGGCCTTGTAGGGGCGGGTTTCAAACCCGCCCCTACAGGTCATTTTCATGATTCGTAGCCCCCCGGTAGAGGCATGAAGGTTTAACACGAAAATAGATTTTTAGGCTTTGAAATTGTAGCACAGCCGCCCCCGGCTGTGATTCATAAATGACAGGCGAGGGCGCCTGTCCCACATAAACATAAGGTCATTTTCATGGTTCGTGATATTTCAAAAGGATATAAGAGTTCGAGAACAGGAATCGGGGGACAACTGAATATAAGGAGGTTTGAAGATGGATCTTCCATTAAAAGGAATAAAGGTCATCGATTTTACCCAGTATCAACAGGGGACGGTAGGCACCCTATTGCTGGCCGATTGGGGGGCCGATGTCATCAAGCTGGAACCCCGGTTGGTCGGTGAACCGGGAAGGGCCGCCGGTCTGGCCTACTATCAGGCCCACAATCGTAATAAGCGAAGTGTCACCATTGATCTGAAAAAGGAGAAGGGGAAAGAAATTGTCTATCGATTGGTCAAGGATGCCGATATCTTCGCCCAGAATTTCCGTCCGGGAGTTGCCGAACGGTTGGGCTTTGGTTATGAAGCCCTTTCAGCGATTAATCCAAAAATTATTTATCTCACCGGATCCGGCTTCGGATTGAAGGGACCATGGAAGGACAGGCCGGGTTTCGATGCGGTGGGACAGGCCATGGGGGGGATAATGAGTCTGGCCGGACCTCCGGGATCACCCGATCTGCCGATCGGGGCCGCTGTGGCCGATCAAACCGGAGGATTCATGCTGGGATATGGAGCCCTATTGGCCTTGATTGACCGCCAGCGGACCGGAAAGGGCCAGATGGTAGAAGCCTCTCTCATGGGCAGTGTAATCGGGCTGATAGGCTGGGTTATGCAGGACTATCTCCTCAGCGGGCAGTCCCGGGGAAAGACCAGGGCCCGGGTTGGCTCCGGCGTCTTTTCCTGCACCCTGAGGGCCGGTGATGGGAAATCTTTCATCATCCAAACCTTCGGGAAGGCGGCCAAAGAGAAAGTCTTTAAGGCGGCCGGTCTGGAGCCCAAAGACCCAAGGTTTGAAACCGGGGAAAAGATGAGGCAAAATATTGATGAGTTGATCGATGCCCTGGAGGGTTTCTTTTCCACCAAGACCAGAGATGAATCTCTTGAGATTTTGGGCAAGGAAGACGTTGTTTGTGCGCCGGTTTATAACCTGGCCGAAGTAGCAGCCGAACCACAGGTGGCAGCTAATGAATATCTGGTCGAGATAGAACATCCCAAAGAGGGGAAAATCCGCATCCTGAATAATCCGGTGACTTTGGGAATGCAAAAGGCCCGGGTTGGGGCCGCCCCGGAGCTCGGCCAACATACCGATGAGGTCCTAAAAGAGGCAGGATATTCCGAGGAGGAGATCGCAGTTCTCAGAAAAGAGGAAGTGATCTGATCACTTCCTCTTTGGGGAACATTATTAAAAAGAAAATATTTGAATATCGAATGTTAAATCTTGATGTGGAAATCCCATCATTAGCGAAAGTTGGGATTTGAATATACAGACATTTTCAAGACTGATGGTGACTTGCTTCCTGTAGTCAACAAACCATCGATTATGGCGAAAATACATGACTTCAATCGGTAATAAACACTGTCAACGCCCGATGACAAATATCCGCATTGCCCTCATTTTTATGGCAAATATTTCGTTGACACAAAAATCTTTTCTTCATATGCTACCTCCATAAAAAAAGAAATTCTTATCAATAGATTTCCCGATAGTCGGGATCTAAAACACACGAGTTCAACGTTAATAAAAGGGAGGGCTCAAAATGGCAAAAACTCTGGACCATGTTTGCATTCTGGTCAATGATATCGATGAGGCAATCGAGCGGTACAAGAAAATCCTCAGCGTGTGTGCCCCTGAAGTGGCAAAGCAGACAGTAGAAAAATATGAAGCTTTCGCCGGAAAAGATAAATACCTAAGCGCACTCTTCGTTGCTGGAGGGGAAGGGGTTAACATCCAGCTAATGCAGCCGATTAATCATGACTCTCCTCTTTACAAGCGTCTGGAAAAGCATGGTGAGCATATTCACCATCTGGCTTTTACCTCTTTACAGCTACCGGATACACTCAAAGCCTTGAAAAAGAAAGGAGTTAGCCTGTATAGCGATGAGCTCATATACAATATCAATGACCCATCACTCAGGTGGAACTGGATAATGCCTCAATATGCTCATGGTGCCCTGATTGAGGTAATGGATGAGCGTGAGAAGTAAGTCTCAATAGAATATTTTATAAGGTATCATTGACGAAGTTATTTCGAGAACAGGTGTATAGACGATCACGAATCGTAACTTCCTGTAGTCCGCAAAATTCCATTTTTGAAAAAAGGCAAGAGTTCAATCGGTAATTGTTAATAGCTATTTATTAAGTTCAAACCCGCTTAGTCCCATTTTCTTCAGAAGGCCCCATTTAGCCCTATTTTTCCTTGACTCCCCCTTTTCCCTCCTTATACTTTATACATCGAAAAGGGAATTCTTATCAAAAACATGAAAACTAACATAGGTCCTCCAATTAAAACTTTTGACGGAAAGCCATACAAAGACCTTATATCGGGCCTGACGGAACACATGGATGGGAAGGTATTCGAGAATGCATGCACACCAATAGTAATGGAAATTCTTTCTAAACAGGAGGAATTTGAAAAGCTTGAAAAAGGACCTTTGTATAATGGAACCCCGTTTGATTTTTTTGGATTTAAAAAGGGAAACCCTTACATTATTGAGTTCAAGGGGTCTCTTAAATCATTTAACTATCCTGACGAAACAGAAAAAAGAAGAATGCAAGAACTGCTAAAGAGTATAGACGGATTAAATGTAGCGCTGCTCCAAGTCAAATTGCAAACATCGGAATATCGCATATATTATAATGAAGATATGAAACCTTTGTTTGAAGGAAAAGAAAGACCCCTGGATAAAATTGAACGATGGATTAAAAGTCGGCTCTGACTCTGGTCAAAAAAATACATTAACGAATCAATAAGAAAAAACATATCTCTCCTTGGGAATTCTCTACGAACTGCTTTACCTGACCATGAAGCTGCTTGCTTGCTGATTTTGAACCATAATCGCTAATTTTAGCACATCTCATTGATGCAAAATCATTTGAATTCAGTCAAGTGAGGCTATTTTCGAGGAAACTTGATGGCTTCTTCCTGACCTTCCCCCGAAAAAGTGGACACGTGGTTAAGTTTCATTAAGGAGCTTTTCATATTGCTCCGGGCTTCTGTACCCTAAGGCCGAGTGGCT
>MGQB01000038.1:0-81928 GCA_001797675.1 Deltaproteobacteria bacterium RBG_13_43_22
AATCCCTTTGCCGGATCCCTTTTCATTCTGACTCCTGTCTCCTGTATTCTGTATTCCCAAAGCCTTCCACAAATCCTTTATTCATCAAGTCTGATCTCCGAACCGTATTACAGCGATCAAGAAAGGGCAACCCGGGAAGTCGCAATCCTTTATTCATCAAGTCTGATCTCCGAACCCGGAAAAGGCCGTCGCGCAACAAGCCGTTAAGGCAGTGTCGCAATCCTTTATTCATCAAGTCTGATCTCCGAACTTGATTATACCTGGAATCCTATCGCCATGCGCTGCACGTCGCAATCCTTTATTCATCAAGTCGTCACGATAGATCCAGAGTAATAGATAAAAGTTCAAATCGGATAGGGTTTGTTTTGTTGTCCCAGTGCTGTAGCATAGGCATTCCAGTCAATCGCTGGGACTGTGCCGAGAGACTGTAATTTCTGTAACAGACGGAAAAGAAAGTAAGCCAATGCCTGTTCAGAGGGGCCGATCTTAAGTGATTTATTATAAACGTCAAAAACGTACCCGGAGACTGCAAGACCACAATCCAATATCTGGAATTTAGTCAGGGAGTGATAATTTTCCAGAAAGGCCTTTGCCTTAAACCCATTCGTCCATTCAATTTTACTTGCAACAATCCCGGCAACGATTGGAAATAGTTGTTTTGCGGGAAACTCTCCACCAGCATGAATAATAGGAACGCTCGTCCGTTTTAGTCTCCGCACAGATTCGGCCTTCTTACCTGCGTATTCTAAGTAGCCTTTATTGATGGTGGGCTTTACTTCGAAAACCCCATAAACGGCTTCTGAGGGCACAAACCTATGGTCCTGTTGGTCAAGTAAAGTGGGAGTGTACTGATTGTCATAGATAATCACATCTATTTGATCGCTGGTTGCTCCTGTACTGTCAATAACTATTCCCGTATCAACAGCATACCGCTTCGGCAGGTACTTTCGAAGAACCTCAATAAAGTAGCATTCATTTACTTCCCCCAACTTGCCCGGGTGGGTTACACTTTGGCTCGAAAACTCTAATTTTGTCTGGAGAAGTTTTTGCTCAAGCAAGAAAGCTTCTTGCAGAAATCTTTTGCCATCTTCGCGAGATTTGGTCTTTGCTGTTGTCATAGAAGACTCCTTGGCTTAATGGCTTTAGAAAACCCTGAGATCCTTTCGGCTATAGCTAAGGAATACAGATTTCAATTCACTGTCCTTTCTATTTTAATTGGGAATGTCTAAAAATCGAATCGTTTATAAGACTTATTTGGACTCCCTAATTTATATCCCGGAAATAGGGTCCTTTAAAGGCACGCCCTTATGGTCAGTAAACCAATCCCTTTCTGAATTCCTTTCTGGATAACTAAAGGAACGCTGATCATCTGGTATCCAGAGGAGCATACTTCTTAAATACTGCATAGTAGGCGAATTATCATTTCGAAGAGATGCTGTTCTATTATATATCTCTTGCTTAAGTTCCTCGGTTTCAAAAATGATCAGATTCCGGCCATCCCATAACCGATAACGTATAGCAATATCTGGATCAAAGAGACTTAACTTGAGAAGTTCAATTTTAACGCTTCCCATACCTAGAGGCTTCCCCATACCAAGCTTATGATAAAGATTTCCTTTATGTTCAAGACCATTCACCATAGCGGTAACATTACCTTCCAAAGCCAAACAGTATAAAAGAAGCCCGAATTCATCCTCTTCGAGGTTGATAAAACTCACTTTGATGGAGAAGGTCTCATTAGATTTTATTACTGCTAGGAGAGATACCATTTTTTCTTGAGCAGAATCTTTTGCCCGCAAGGGACCGGTGGTGCGGAGGGGCTGATGATGGTAAAGTTTTCGATATTTCTTGTTAGAATTATAAAAGGCCGTATGCCGCTCTTTTGGATTGGATAGAAGAACGGGTTGATTTTCTAAAAGTTCCGGTTTCCCCTCCCCGATCCAGCAACCTTCACTAAAATGAACTTTCCCCAAAAAACTTTGTTGATCATGCTGCATACCAAACAACCGGCAGCAAATACAAAGCCTTTCAATATCTTTACATTTGCTATGTTCGGGATCAGAGCTATCCGTCACATCACAGCCGTTTCCCACTAATTCAGCTAAGGAACGGATCATTCCTTTGAGTGAACTCCCAGGTAAAACCGGCAAATGGCTCTCCATGTTTGAAACCGGCTTTTTATTTTTACCTTCCTGAGTCCCGATCAAGAGAGGCGTAATTGTTGTCAATGAGGCTTCAATTTCACCTGAAATCCCTTTAATTGCTTCATGGGTTATCGGGCAATGACGTTCCAATCGTCCAGTTTTAACCGGAATCATTCTATAAGGGTTCCAATATGTTTCACCTTGTGGCATTTTCCCCCTCCATCTCTTCCAGGTCGAGATAACGAACGAAGACTAATCGGCCTGAAAAATCATACCAATTTTCTGTTATCAATTTAAGTCGGCCTCTGGAAATTACCCCGTTTTGAAAAGGGTAATTAAAATATTGAGGAATAGACTGTTCAAGCCATTCATCCTTAAAATCTGTTCGATTCCCCCAAAGGACCATCCACTCTTTTTTAGAGATCAATTCCTGAAGTTCTTGGGATGAATCTATTAAAATTCCCCCGGCCCAGTCAATATCGCCAAGAAATACCGTTCTATAAACATCTCCAATCCGACGCCATTTTAATTCACCCTGGGGATTAAATATCCTGCCTCGAATACAGTTTTCAATAAGAACCCGTTCTTTGTCGAACCATTCAAAACAAATATTCCCAATAGACTCTACGATCATACGGGTTCCCTCAAGAACAGACAATTCAGCTATTAAAGACTTCCAACCCCCATAATCTAAATCTTTAGCCTTCAAAATTGCCACGGGATTCCTCCTCAAAGGCTTTAAATTTCCCCAGCCAGTCAAAATTTTCAAGATAGGAAGCCAAGGCAGGAGATATGATTTGACATAGTCCGCCCCATGAATCAGTCAAGTTATAAACACTGCGTAACCCATGGGTTTCTGAATCTGGAAGTGGTGGTGGATCTGTTGGATTAAAATCAGATAATCCATATGCTGTTATTTCCGATGGTGTACAAAAATCTTTTAGATCGCGAAGACTTGATTCCCTATCATAATAGGCCAAAGTACATTTCTCTATAATACCCTGAATGCGACCCAGCCCCCGGCTTTTTCCTGACCCAATCCTAATGAGTTCATCCTTAAAATCCCGTAAGACAAAAGCCAGAAGCGCCCATTGCCAAAATTCAAAATTGCGGAGAGTTATATCCGTTCGAAAAGTCCCATGTGTGACAACCTCATAGTCAAATTTAGCACCTCCCCCCGATCCCTTGGCGGCTCCTCCTGTACGACGATCTATGGCCACCCCATCACGAGTTTCCGTGAATGGAGCAGGATCTGCATAAGCATCACTAATGCTGGTCCTCCCTATGAAATAGGTTGACCCAAAAGTACGGCAGGCCGGGCAGGAAAGATTGTAGGCTTTTTCGTTAACGATTTTAAGATTATTTGAATTTTCAATACGTTTGAATCGTGATCCGCAGAATTCCTCTTCCCCTTCATCCCCATAAGGGAGGCAAACGCTTTGGTCTTTTAATGTTCGACAAATCTTTTCGGCATGAGATCGGATTACACCTTTAAGCGAACTCCCTGGAATATAGACTTCATCAAAGGTTTTTCCCCTGTTTATCCTTACGAACGGCATTTGAGATCCGGAAACAGAAGCATAAGAAGACTTAATTAGAATAGGATCGATCGGGGTAATCGCCAAGGTAATATCCATCTGACAATGCATTCTTTTAAGCATGGTTTCCTCCTCGATTTATTAAATTGGTTGCTGTCGCAAGAGGTTGAATTAGAGAATTCATTGCATTATCTAAGAGACTCAATCCTACATTTTCCCAGCCCTTACCCATTAAAATAGCAATCCGTTTAGAAGGGTCAAGATAGTTGACTTGTTCAATTTTAATGGAATTTAACTTTGCTCTTCCCAGGCCACGGGAAGTAAATCCGCCTATCATGGTTCCCTCCTGCCACTCATGTATCACCGCACCACACAAGGCAAGACCTTGCTGAGTTGGGTTAATCATCTCTATCCAAATTTCAAATTCAGTTCCAGTTGGCACGACATCAAAGTCATATTTAAGCCTGTCTCTGGCCCTTTCACTATCCCTGTCTATAACAACTCCATCGCGTGTTTGAACAGTCCCTGCCCAAGTTTCTTCTATAAGTTTCCCATCACTAAAAAAAATTCGCCCCGCCTGTAAAGGAGACCCGAACAATTGGCAAATATGGCAAGTATTTTGATTAATCCAGTCAAGCTTTTTGGATGAATCAGTTAAAGCCCTATACTCATCAGTTTTCTCTTTGCGATAGAATTCGTCACCAATACAATTCACCGCTGATAAGCTTCGGTCCAATAGGCAGGCAGTAAGTTCCATAACATGAGCTAATTTTTCAGCGGAAGCCCTAAACTTCCCCTTTAAAGTTGAACCGGGAAGTATTGGCCTCCCAAAAGGATCCAACAGTACACCCATTTCACTGAGGCTCTCACCCGGGCGACCGGATCCAACGTGGAAAGGTGTTCCAAACCTCAATATCCCTTCGATTCGAACTTTTGCTTGAAGTTGCATATTTCTCTCCTTTAGACCGGATTAATTGGCTTATTAGATAAATAATAGTAATGGCAACAAAAATGTTCAAAAAATATTGTGGTAAGTTCACTACGTAATTTTTCTGTGGCAACTTTTTTTTCTTTTTTTGTTCCGTCTCCCAACCCTTGCGTCTCAAGGATCTCTTTCACTTGCTCTTTAAGGGCAAAAGCCCCCTTTTTATTATTATCAATTAATTCGCAAACCATGCTCCAGAATATTGTATCCCGACTTTCTTCGAGATCTGGATCTTTAAGACGCAATCGCGCTTTTTCCAACTGGTTTTTGGCCATTGAATATAACTGGGAAAAGCTTTTCTCGTTACTGGTTATTTGCAAACCCTTTACCTGATTTTTTTTTATGGGTTTGCTAATTTGGAGATCAAGAATTCTTTTGAAGTAATGCTCAACATTCTCCAGGGCCTTCTGATATAAGAACCTATCTGCCAAATCAAGAAATTCAGGAGACTGTAAGTACCTATCAATCTTTTCCATCCGCACCTCCCCGGATTATTTGATAGAGATATTCGCTGGCCACCTGTTTTGCCCAGATACGAGCCAAATAAAGGCCGAATTCCATGTTAAGCCCAAGATCATTTTCGGATAGACTTTTTGCCTTTTGGATAAGTTCCTCTAATTGGAACAAGAGAAAGTCGCCCATCGACATCGTCGACTCCGATGGAATTTTTGTCCATGTCTGTCTTTCACTAGATTCTTTGCCCATTTGATTTTTTATAAAATTTTGTATGGCCGAAATTCGCCTGGCCGTATAAACAATATTTTCAAAATTGCGGACTTGGTTTTTTCCGCCTTTACCAGGGAAACAGATGGATAGATACCGACCAGTCTTCTTTGACTGTTCATAATACTGATCAAGAAAAATATCTAACTCTTTCAAAAAGGCTGGATTGATCATGAATTTCCCTCCTTGATACCACAGAAACTATTATGAAATGGATCATTAATTAGAATTTGACCGAAACCTTCATTCCGACGCAAGCCAATTCCATTGGTTTGCATATCTAATAAGCTGCCCATAATCTCATCAATTTGGCCAGGATAATGGAAAAGAAAAACGGAACTGCGAGATATGGTTTTTTCATCTTCCTTGGGGAGTCTATGAACTTGATTCCATCCAAAAGCGAATCCTTGCTTTAAAATACTCACCAATAATTGTGAACCGACAAAAGGAAGATCCATAGTGGTTGTATATCTTAGAAATTTATCAACCATAATGGCATCTGATAATAAGGTAATAGAAAAATAGGTCCCATTGTGATTCTGTTTAGTTATTTCTTGAAGGGTTCTACCGCAGGCATGATTCCATTCCTCCCAGACATGATCTTGTTCTAAAGAAGCAGGGGAAAGATCCAATTCAATTTCACCTTGGCCTCTTGTCTTCCCTCGTCCTAAAAATAAAATTGGGGACTGTTTTATCGTTTTATCTAATTTTTCCCAACCCTTTTCAGTAAGCCTGAAATGGCCATTAAAATATAGTGAAGATTCAGAGACCTTAGAAAAAGGGTCAATCGCTTCAACGGAATATAATATTTTTTCAGCTACGGTTCCTGTTTGGCGGTCAATACCGGTGTGCATGATTTCTATTTTGGGCACTGGAATATATGACGGGTTTTCAGTGTCTCCATTCCAATATCCAAGCCAGGTTATCCTATCTTTTCCGCACCCAAACGTATCACAGAAGGATTGTCGAGAAAAAACCTCCGGATTTAATGGGTCCGAACTATTCAATGAGAATTTTTGCGCTGATAGAACCCAGAGATTATCAACAACACCATGATCGGAAAATCCTGGAAAGTTCTTGCAAGTCATGGCCGTCAAAGGCAAGATCCGAGGGCTCTGTGTGGACGATAGCGACGGCAAAAGATTTGAGAAGCGACTATCCTCATTGATAAAAATCTCATCAAAGAAATCATCCTTTCCATACAGATCCAGGTATCTTTGTGCAAGCGCCCCTCTTATTGTTGAACCTGGAATATAATCTAAGGATTCGGAAAATTGCGATTGGCGTTCCGCCGAAATAGAGATAGGGCTTAATAGTCGTGCAGAAACAAACTTAGTTTCCATATTAGTCCTTTCGTAGAAGATCAACCCAAAACGGCAATTCCTTCTCAAGTAATGGTTCTAAAGCCCTTTCAGTATCAATAGAAACATCATTAAATAATATCTCCTTAATTTCTGTCTTAATACTCCCTTTGCCGTGGGTCTTATCTCCTCCCATTCGATCTAAAGATAAAAGTCCCCCTATTAATATTGCATATTCTATTGGCCATTCCCCTGGTCTCTCCGAGGTTAGATAACTATGCCGCCCAATTATCGTTGTCTGGAGACTTCCGCCTAACACATACTCACTACTGAATAAATGCTTTTGTTTGCTTGTTCCTAAGGCCCTATCCATGGCTGTACGGGTCTGTTCAATAATATTTACCCTTTGATACCATTCATTCAGATCATTTGCAGACCAGTAGGCCGGTTTAAAAAACAACTTTTCTCCTTCGTATCTTGACCCAAACAATCGCTCTATTAAGAATAATGTTGTCTTCGAATCATTAAATACTGAAATGTTGCTTTCGTCGTGGGGATCGGAGACAGCAAATCCAAAAGTTTCAGCTAAATCTTCACATCTTTGGCGCAGAATTCCTTTCAGATGTGATCCCGGTATGTAAGGGCGATTCAATCCGTCTTTTAAAATTAGCCTATTAATATAGGCCCGACCTAAACCCGAACCTATATGCCAAAATTGAACGGGGACTATTTTTAAATTTACCATGAGATTATAAAGAATCACTTTTCCCCTCCTAATTTGCTGGCAACATTAACTCATGAATTCATAGAACTCCACTAATTCCGTTACAAATGTTCTATTCCCAGGGCTCCAAGGCATCGTTTCTCTGCAGTCGAACAATTCCAATGCCTCCAACAAAACCTTTCGTTCCCCTTCTTTACATCGAGTAGCGATACGTATAGTCTCCAACATAGATTGAGAGCGGTTCTCCATTGCCGCACGATAAAGACCATTTAATTTAGTTTTTGGAAAATTGATAGCTTTCAGATTTGAGGCAACATCAAAAAGTTTCTTTAAATCTTGTGTTTTATAGGGTCGAAATGTGCGGCTGTATTTTAAAGTCCCCTCTCCAATATTTCTTTCAAAAGAATAATCTATTTCTCGGATATGGGGGATGTTTAATTGATGAGATTGAGACGACAAGTGAAAATCCAAATAACTGGGAATATAAAAATCCTTGGCATCTGGATCTTGACTCCCAGCAATTTTAGCGCATCTGAGTAATTCTTCTGCCTGGGACAATAAAACTCGGAAGGGATAATGAGATTTGCCAAGGGCGATACCAAATGAGATTGTGCTTCCCATCCCACCAAGTTTTTCATTAAAAAAATTATCTTTAGTTTCTGTAAAAAATTTCTTTGTTAACGATTCGAAAATAATACTGGCATTATAAGCAAAGGATAATGCTTTGTCTCCTGGCAAGGCCACCAAAAGATCATCCCCACCTAAAAGAAGGATGTCAGCAGGAAAGGAAATGTTTCCATTCCCTTCTTGTTCGATTATATTTAGGAAGATTTTAGTTAAGGCGTCAAAACAGGCTAATTTTATTGAGCTATCTATAACTTGGGCAAAATTTTTAAACCGTTTTTTTGTATTTATTTCCCTTATTAACCTTCCGATAGAATTACCGTCAGCATAAACTATGGCCAGAAAGTCACCATCACAAGCTTTACCAATTTCTGAAAAATCGGTAGGTCGGTTCGCCGGGTTTTTTAAATTAAATTTTTGGGAAAGATAATTATTGAATTCCTGCCATATTCCTGTCCGTTGGGAACTAAAATCACGCTTGGTTTTACAAACAGGACAAAGCCAATCTTCATCAATATCAGAAATCGCAACTAGGCGGGAGCAACTATCACATTCTTTAGAAAAAGGGCTATGGAAAATTGATTCGGCCGGAACACTTTGGTGTCTTTTAATTGATAGGTCAAAATGGGCTATTTTTATTTCTAAATTAAAGTCGTTTTTATATTCCGACAAACCCCATACGATGGAAGCACCTCCACAAGTAACTCTTTTAACGTGTCCTTCAAGGGCCGCTAAAGCCATTTGTAGTGGAACTTCTTCCATGTCGGACACAACAAACATGGCACTGCCTCCATTGGCATAAATTGGATCAATCTTCTTTGAAGGCAAGTAGGTAGCGAGTTGTTTATAAAAATCAATCCGATTTAACTTGTCAAGGATGATGCTCGCTCCTTGAATTTCCTTCAATTTATGGGTCATAAAGACATACTGTTTAATGGATGGTATATCCAATACCACTAAGTAATCAGGCATTATAGATCTCCTCATCTAAGAACTTACATAAAAAAACATTAATTATTGCAGCGTTGGGACGTTGATGAAAATCATCAATTTTCAATTTCCTTTTCCTCCCTCTTTTTCCAATATCTCGCCCGTTTCTCCTTCAGATCAAATCCGATCTCACCATTATCTCCACTACCATCTATTCCCTAACATCTTCCCTTATCTCATACTTCCCCAGCCCGAAACTCGTCCCTTTACCCACATGCAGTACCTCCCCCATACGGATCAAGGGGATAACGGGCTCGATTTCCCCTTCAAAAGTGATCTCGCCTACAAACCCGCCCATCTTCATCCGGGTCTCCTGCCGTCCGGAATAGCGTTCCCAGTCATACCAGCGCAGGTTTTCTTTTTTAACCTTCACTTCTTTGGCCTTTTCGATCATCCCTTTGAAATCCCAATTCGAAGGATCGCCGTTGCAGTGGAAGTAATAAAGGAGCGACAGGCGGCGCAAAAGATTGCGGACCAGGATGTGGAATTCAAGATCCAGGGTCAAGTGTTCATTGTATTGGATGCGGGTGGGGGTAAGAAAGGACAGGCATAAGGCCGAAGGCTGGAGGCTGAAGGGAAGAGACCTCTCAACCCCGGGCTGAGGAATATCAATAGGTTTCAGGGTCTTGGTTTGGGAGTCATAAATTTGATCTCCATTGCAATTGACGGAAACCAGATCAAAACCGGCCTTGCCCTTGCCGATGCCCGTCCGGCCGAGTTCGTCGAAGGTGTAGATAAAATAGGGGAGATAATCGATGGCCCGACCGATGAGGATCAGGCCGAATTGAAATTCCGCTCCGGGTTTATAGATCCGCTGCCTTTCCAGAGGCGGCTCGATGATAAAGGGATGAGGGGCTGCCTTGTACTTGCGCATAATTCGCGTATTGGCAGGGGGCGGGGTTTCAAAGACATAGGAGTAAAGGCACTTTTCTTTGAGCAGGCAGGCCGGGCAGTCCTGGTTCTTCAGGGCGCAGACCACCTTTTTGAAGGCATAGCCGAAGCCTCCCCTGAGAGTGGACCCCTTATAGGCAGGCAGGACCAGGGGGTCCCGGGCCTTTAGGTTGAACTCAAACGCCCCGACATGGATCTTTTGAAGGGCATTCAAGATCCATTGGTGATCCACCCTATTCCTCCATTCAATCCTCCCGCTTTGGTTAAGGAAGGACTTTCTATGGATTAGGTTAATTGCACCACTAATATCAGGAGAAAGTTAAGGCGTAAGAAAGGGACCCTTGAATATAAGTCGATAATAGCTATTATAAGGGGGCTTTGGGGGTTGTCAATGAAATTGTTACTAACTATTTAAGAATCATCTCCAGAAGATGGGCACAACGGCCTCAGGTCAATTTGAAAAACAATTGTCAATAGGAAAGATTTGATTCCGATGCGATACTCCTTGACCGCTCTTGCTTCTTATTTTATACTCTTTCCATTCAAAAGCTAAGCCTTGTCAAAAATAAGAACCCAAACTTCTTCCCTTTAGGATCATTAGGCCCGGCCTTTATTCTAACGACTAAATTTCCGGAAGGATTCCAAAAATGAGAACCCCGTTTTTATTCCGTACAATCCTTCCGATGTTTTTTTTCTTCATCCAGGTCTGCTTTTCCCCGGACCAGTCCATGGCCCGAGCCCCTGATCCCCTGGTCTTTCCACCGGGGGAAATACAGGCCGTCCTTTCCGCCAGCGAGGTTAATCAGGAGTTGATCAATCAAGGCCGGGCTACCAACACAACCCGGCCTTTTACCTCCGGGACCACGGTCTATGAAATCCGCACCACCCGGGACCTGGTTATGGTCCGGACCTATCTTAGGGACCCGAGCCGGTTAAAAGACGGCGCCGTCGGAGGGTGGTTGATGAGTCCTGCCTCCCTTCGGGGAATATCCCCGGCTCAGGTTAAAGATATATTCGCCCTCCCGGCCCTTAATGATTATCTGACTACCGTCAAGGTACCGGCCGGAACCATACTTCGGATCGGGAGCGCCGGCCCCATCGTCGGTTGGGGGGATGGAGGAGGACAGCAGATCCTGCTGGTCTCACGCCTTTCCTTAGAAAATTACCAACGGCAAAGAACGCTGGTTGATCAGAATCTCCTTTTTTCCCCTTTGGCCCAAGGCGGCAACCCCGGAGCAGTAGCCGCTTATATCGACCGTCTGCCCGCGGCAGAACCTTTTAGCGATTGGAGCCTGGCGAATC
This sequence comes from Deltaproteobacteria bacterium RBG_13_43_22, assembly GCA_001797675.1. Lineage (GTDB taxonomy): Bacteria > Desulfobacterota > RBG-13-43-22 > RBG-13-43-22 > RBG-13-43-22 > RBG-13-43-22. The sequence continues at coordinate 11,223 of MGQB01000038.1, forward strand.
TCCTGTTGGGGTATTTAACGACCGAAACCTTACCTCCGGCTTTGACCCGGATCAGTCCGGAACGCTACGACACCCTGACCCAGCTTGACATCCAAAACACGATACTCTTCACCAATGTCCTAATGGAACACCGTCGAAACCGGGTGAGGACCTCTTCTTCCAAGGGCAAGGAAGCCGTCAATTCTCCCCTTGCAACCCATTCCCCTGGGAGCAAAAGCCCTTCCTCTTTTGAGATGAATCAGAAGGGTCTTTCATTTTGGGGAGTAGGGATAGGGTCCTTCGGCCGGCAAGACAGCTCCAGAGACCATGTGGGCTTCCAATACCAAACCGGAAGCTTTCTGACCGGAGCCGATTATTGGGTTAAAAAAAACTTTTTATTGGGCGGCGGGATCAGTCTCTCCCGGACCGGTTTTTCCTGGAATGAAAGCCTGGGCGATGGGAATATCAGCCGGGTCAATTTGATTTTTTACGGAAGTGTTCCGGCCGACCCTATTTTTGTGGAGGGTGCTTTAACCGGAGGTTTCCGTAAAGCCGATGTCAGCCGGCGGATCAGTTTCCCGGGGGTGGATGGCTTGGCCGCTTCTTCCCCGAATGCCTATAACCTGGCCATCAGTCTAAACGGCGGGCTGAATAAAAAGATGGTTGGGTGGGACTTGCAGCCCATGGCCCGGATGTACCTGATTTATGTTGCTCAGGAAGCCCTGTCCGAAAGAGGTGCCGATAGTTTGAACTTAAGGGTCGATCGATATAATACCTGGACCTGGAGGGGAGAATTGGGGGTTCGCTTAGCCCGGATCATTTCCTTGCCAAGCGGTTTAAGGGTTATCCCGGAACTCTGGCTCGGCGGCGGGTACCAGGCCCCTTTGGATAACCGGGGGTTAAAGGCTTCCTTAAGCGGTCAGCCGGAGAGCTTTACCGTGAACGGCTACAGCAACTCGTCCTGCAGTTTTTTACCGAAGCTGGGCATCACCGTAAAAGGATGGGGCAGGACCTCCCTTTTCCTGCGCTATGAGGGAGACCTCCGTTCAGACTTTATCGACCATATTATAAACGCCGGCATCCAGGTACCTTTTTAAGGCAGTCAAGGTAAATAGGATAAAACATAAAGGGACGGGGTCAATTTTTTTAAATTGATATTTTTTTGTGTATGTTTTCTCAGGCAATGCGGTAAACTATTGCTCGATGTATTATTCGGAAAGATTTGATTCCGATACGACGAAAATGGACCAAAGACTATCGGGGAGGAAATCCATGACCCACAAAAACAAAGGCGGCTATGCGAAAAAGCACTCGCCGCAACTTAAGTTGAATCCAACAATCGCCGAAGCGGTAAAACAAGCGACCATTGGCGATAAAATATCCTGCGCCGCTGCTTTCAAGGTAGCCGACCGATTAAAAGTAACCCCAGGTGAGGTAGGGGTTGCTGTCGATTTACTTGAAATACCCGTCTTTAAATGCCAGCTCGGGCTTTTCGGCTATGGCCCTGCGGATAAAAGGGCTGCAGCAGCAGAAACGGTATCCCCTGCCCTGGAAGCGGCCATAGGGAAATCCCTGGTTAAGGAGAAACTTCCCTGTGCCTCGGCCTGGGAGATAGCGGAGAAATTCAAACTTGCCAGGAGAGAAATTACCTCAGCCTGTGAGGCCTTAAAAATTAAAATCTCTTCCTGCCAATTGGGAACTTTTTAAACTTTCAAAAGGAATGAGAGAATCTATCCCACCAGGGAACGGCTAAATAGGTCTTCGGTCCCGCCATAGTAGGGACTGGGGGTTACTGGGGGGTCGGACCCGTCGAAGGGGTTGAACAGGAATAGCGAGCGCATTCCCCGTCCCGCTTGCAGCGGGACTGCGTGGGTTAGCGAGCGAACTGCAACCAATAAACCCTTTCCTTGCCTGGAATCCCGCCCTGCGGGACTGCACCTTGGTGCAGGGAGCTTCAATTTCCAAAAAGGTTGAATAAAGTGAGGGGCAAAAAACCCTAATAGCCAACTTTTTCCCCTCAAAAAGAAGCTTTTAAGCGGAACACCAGTGCCAAGAGCTACCAGACATTTCCTTCCTAATCCTATCTGGCAAACCCTGGTTAAATGGGCATCGCATTTAACGGAGCCGGTTTCCCTCGGTGCCACAAACAAGAATTCTTATTTAAATTTACCAGAGATCGCCAGCGGTATTTGGGGTGGCTCCTTGAAGTTAAGAAACATTTTGGTTTGCCAATATTGAACTACATGATAACTTCTAACCACATTCACCTTTTGGTTGTGGGAGGTAAAGATCAAGAGGTCATTCCAAAATCCATTCAACCGATAGGCGGCAGAACCGGGCAGGAATATAATTAAAGAAAAGGAAGGAGTTGTAAAGGAAGTTCTTAACCATTCAAATTACTTTGATGCCAGAAAGGAGTCATTGATTATGGCCAAGGAAAGCACACCGTTGTTTGAGGTCAACTTTGAGGATTTTGAACATCAGAGTCCCTGGGTAAGGCCCGGCCGACCCTGGGAGAAGCTTTATATTGAAGGGGTGCCCAAGACCGTCCGTTATCCTGAGATCCCCCTGCATTATCTCGGCCGGGAAACGGCCCGCAGATACCCACACAACCTGGCCATCTATTCTATCCAGGACCAGAGGAAATACACCTATCTGGAGCTGATGCACTATAGCGACCGGATCGCCGCCGGACTGTCCGATTTGGGGGTAAGAAAGGGGGATGGCGTGGGTCTTTACATGATCAATTCCCCTGAATTCATTTTTTCAGTATACGGCATCAGCCAGACCGGGGCGGTGATCGTACCCCTCAACCCCATGCTCAAAGCCCCGGACATAGCCCATATAGCCCGGGACAGCGGCATCCTCAAAACCGTCATCTGCAGCTCCATTTTCCAACCCGTTGTGGAACAGGTCGGTAAGGAAACCGGGATAGAGCACATCATCGTCCACGGTCAAAAGTCAGGTGAGGCGATCAGCCTGGAAGAGCTCATCGAGAATCACCCGGCCCGACCGCCTGTGGTTCAAATCAACCCCAGGGAAGACCTATGCGTCCTGCTCTACACCGGCGGAACCACCGGCGCGCCTAAAGGGGTTATGATCAGCCATTATAACCTGACTTCCAATGTCTTTCAGATGGCAGCTTATGAGGCCAATTTTCAAGGGGATGCAGACATCAAAGTCTCAAGCATTGATGTCCTGCCCATGTGTCATTCCTTTGGATTTTCCCAGGTTCAGCTCAAGATAGCCCTGGGGACCCTCATGATGCTCTATAATGGCTTCAATCCGGAGCAGATCATGCAATATATCGAAATGTACCATGCGGAGAGTTTTATCGGTATACCCCTTATGTTTCAGATGTTGATCAATGATCCGAGCTTCGGTAAATACGACCTCTCTTCCCTGGAAATCGTTATTTCGGGCGCGGCCCCGCTTCCCGGGGAACTGGCCCGGAAATGGAAAGAAATGGTCGGCTCCAACGTGGGACAGGGGTACGGCCTCAGCGAGACCAGTCCGACCACGCACATGAAACCCACCTGGCTCGATATTAGCCCGGCCAGCATCGGCATCCCCGTCGTTGATACGGATGCCAAGATCGTGGATCCGGAAACCCGATCCAAAGAACTTCCTCCAGGGGAGATCGGGGAGCTGGCCATTAAGGGACCACAAGTCATGAAGGGCTATTGGAAACAAGAATCAAAGACCTTGGAAACCATTATTGACGGATGGCTTTATACCCGGGATCTGGCCTACATGGACGATCAGGGCTGTTTCTATATTTCCGGACGGCAGACCGACATGATCAAGTATAAGGGCTACAAGGTGCTGCCTGATGATGTGGAAGACGGCCTTTACAAGCATCCGGCCGTTCTGGAGTGCGCGGTAATCGGTCTGCCCGATCCGGAGATCGGAGAGACCATCAAGGCCTATATCGTACTTAACGAGGAATATAAAGGCAAGATCAGTGAGCAGGAGATCATGGACTGGGCCAAAAAAGAAATGGCCGGTTACAAATGGCCCCGGCTGGTGGAATTCATCGATCAGGTTCCCAGAACAGCGGTGGGCAAAGTCTTTCGCCGGGCATTAAAGGAAATGGAATTGAACCGTTCGTGATTCGGTGAATAAAAAAGTGGATAAGGTGGTTTGGAGGCATCCATGGGTACGATTTCTCAAAGAATGATGCTTAAAGGGGCCCTGGGGGCCGGGGGCCTTTCTCTCATGGCCCGTTTCAGTAAAGAGAGTATTGGTGGGACCAGGCCTGAATCCGTCCCAAACGAGACGGTGCCGGCGGGAGCTTTGGTGCTGAAACCAAATGAGCCGAAAGTGCAGCGGGTGAGGGTTCCAGGAAAAATTCAGAATCAAAGAATAAGGGGGCGGAGAAAAAAAATTTCTTGGTATTGACTCCTGAGGCTTTAGGGGTAAAATCTAACAAGCTTAGGCAGAAAGGAACAGGCCTTATGACCAACGATACCCTGGATATCCAACGTATCCGTCAAACCGTACAGCTCTATTTCGACGGGATGTACCGTTCAGACGTGGAAAAATTAAAGAAGGCATTTCACCCCAGCGCCGCCCTGATGGGGTATTTCAGCGGGAATCTGACCCGTCTTCCTCTTGAAAAATGGCTGGAGATGGTTGCGGCCAGGCCTTCCCCGGCCAAGAACGGCGAAGAATATAATATGAGTCTCGTTTCCATGGATCTGACCGAAACGGTGGCTGTAGTAAAAGTGAGGGATTACTATCTGGGTCTGTGGTTTACCGACTACCTGTCTTTGTTGAAAATCGAGGATACATGGCGGATAGTCAATAAAATATTTCATCATGAACCCAAAGTGAAGGCCCTGTAAGACAGCAAAAGACGTTTTATCTAAGAGATGAACAAGAGGAAAGTTCTATCTAATTACCATAGTAATCAAAAAGGAGAGGGCATTTAAATGGAATTTCGATTCAGTGAGCAGGAAGAACGGTTTCGGGAAGAGATCCGGGACTTCGTAAAAGCGGAACTGCCTCCGGACTGGGCTTTGGGGATGTTCGAAGAGGGAGACTCTGATGAGGAGTGGGCCTTCATCATGTCCATCTCCAAGAAGCTCTCCCAAAAAGGATGGCTGACGATGACCTGGCCGCGGGAGTACGGCGGACAGGGCGCCTCCGGCTGGAAGGCCCTGGTCTATGCGGAAGAAGGGGGCTACTGGGGGATTCCGGGAACGGGCATGGGTGTGAGCGGGGTGTCCTGGGTGGGTCCGTCGCTGATCCTGTTCGGGACCGAAGAGCAGAGACGGAAATACATGCCGCTCATCGCCGCGGGCGAACCGGATGGCGTCTGGTGCACGGGATACAGCGAACCGAATGCCGGAAGCGACTTCGCCAATCTCCGCACCCAGGCCATTCGGCAGGGAGATGAGTACGTGATCAACGGACAAAAAATATGGACCAGTGCGGCCCATCAGGCACGGTGGTGCTGGCTTGCGGTGCGAACCGACCCGAAGTCCCGAAGCAAACACGAGGGCATCAGCATCATCATCGTCGACATGAAAAGCCCGGGAGTGACCGTCCGTCCCATCAGGAACTACATCGGCAATCATCACTTCAATGAGGTCTTCTTCGACGAGGTCAGGGTTCCCGTGCAAAACCTGGTCGGCGAGGAAAACCGGGGCTGGTATCAGCTTATGCGCTCCCTGGGCTACGAACGAGGCGGCGTGGCGGCCCGTTCCTACGGACACAACAAGCGCGTTCTGGAGGAACTGATCCGCTATGCCGACGGCCAAGGTCTGACGGCCAGGTCGGAGATTCGGCAGGAATTGGCCGATGTGGCTATCGATATCGAGGTGCAACGTCTGCTGGCCTACGAGACGATCTGGAAAATGTCCCAGGGCAAGGCCCCGACCTTTGAGCCTTCTCGGGACAAGGTGTTAAACGACGAGATTCTCAAACGCCTGTCCACGGTTGGAATGGACATCCTGGGGCCCTTTTCACAACTCAGACGATCCGGCCGGGCCTTGAAATGGTTTCGGGATTTGGGAGGGGTGTGCAGCCTTTACTGGAACCTTATCGGTATGAGTTCAGCCGCCGGTACCGAGTTCACCCAGAAAAACATCATCGGCCAATTCGGCCTTGGTTTGCCGAGATCTTATTAGATAAAGGATTCCAGGAGTCAAGGGGCCGAGGGTTCCAGGGAAAGGCATGGAAGTAAAATCACTTGAACAGGAATAGCGAGCGCATTCCCCGCAGCTTGCTGCGTGGGTTAGCGAGCGAACTACAACAAATAAACCCTTTCCTTGCCTGGAAGATTCCCTGCACCTTGGTGCAGGGAGCTTCAATCCTCGAATCCTAGAACCCATTTTCTTACTAAAGGAGTCATGACATGGATTTCAGTCTTTCCAGTGACCAGGAACTGATCAGAAGTACAGCCAGGAAGTTTATCGAGAACGAGTGTCCCAGGGAAATAGTGCGGGAGCTGAATCGCAGCGAAAAAGGATACGACCCGGAGATATGGCGCAAGATGGCCGAACTGGGATGGATGGGTCTGGCCTTGCCCGAAGAATACGGAGGGGTGGAGGGCGGGATGATCGATCTGGCTCTGGTAATGGAAGAAATGGGCCGCGGTCTCCTTCCCGGACCTTTTTTCCCTACGGTCGCGGCCTGCTCATTTCCGATCCTGGCCTTCGGCACCGCGGAACAAAAAGAGCGTTACCTGCCGCCGATAGCGGGCGGAGAGGCCTTATGGTCATTGGCCGTGACCGAGGAATCAGGGAGCAATGAAGCCTCGGGCATCAGGATGCAGGCTAAGGCGGAAGGGGATGTCTATATCCTCGACGGGATCAAGCTTTTCGTTCCCTACGCAAACATGGCGGATTCTTTGCTGGTGGCCGCCCGGACGAGCGAAGGGCTGAATCCCCGGGAGGGAATCACCGTGTTCGTCGTGGACCCCAGAAGTCCGGGTATCGAGATCGACCTTCTCTTGACAACAGCCGGAGACAAACAGTGTGAAATACGTTTCTCCCGGGTAAGCGTACCCAAAGCCAACCTGCTGGGAGAGGCGGACAGGGGATGGCCGGTGCTGGAGCTCATCCAACAGAGAACCGCCCTCTTGAAAAGCGCCGAGATGTTGGGGGGAGTGCAGGCCGTCCTGGAGATGACCACGGAATATTCGAAACAAAGGATCCAATTCGGTGCGGCCATCGGATCCTTTCAGGCCGTCCAACACAATCTCGTCGATCTCTTCAACGAAGTCCAGGGACTGCGCTATCTGGTGTACGAGGCGGCCTGGCGGATCGACGCCGGTCTGTCGGAGCTGTCGGCCTTTCCGTTAATCTCCATGGCCAAGGCCAAAGCCAACCAGGTCTACCAGAGAACCTGTGTCGACTGCATGAAACTCCATGGGGCCATAGGGTTCACCGAGGAACTGGACATCGGTCTTTACCATTTGAGAACCAGGGCCAACCTGGCCCTCGGGGGGGACACCCGATTCCATTTGGATAGAATTGCCGAAAGCTGGAGTTAGGCTCGCGGCCCCCTTGCCTGAGATTTAAGGCCGGCCGTCCTTTAAAACGTCCTGAAAGCTGTTTGCTAATCGCTGAAAGCTCTCATCCGGAAATCTATTTTTCGGATGAGCCTAATTATTAGTAAGAAAAATCTATTGACAATTTCTTACTTTTTTTAGTAAAATGAATCTTGGTGAACTCGTAAAAAGTCAGTAAAAAGGGCAGCAAAGAAAAAAGCTCTCCCGCCAAAGGCGGGACTAGGCGTGCAAATCTTGAGGAATGAGGCGTACTTAGTAGTATGCCGCACTAAGCCTGCCCCACTGAAAAGCGGGGAAGAATGCAGCGCAACACAGCAGATGGACTTTTTACGAGGCCGTCATGTTGTTTAAATAGAAAAAGAAGGGGTTAAAAGGTGAAAGCAGATTCATCCAGGGTAACCTCAAAAGGTCAGGTTGTGATCCCCAAGAAATTAAGGAAGAAATATGACATTGCTCCGTCAATGATGATTCGATGGATTCCCAGGGAAGAAGGTCTGTTGATGGTGCCGGAAACGGGTGACGTTATCAAAGCCGCCAGGGGGATGTTGAGGGGATCGAATTTATTAAAGGCTTATCTAAAAGAGAAAAAATTGGAAAAGCAACGGGAGAATAAAAAACTTGGTCGAAGAAGTTAGCTATGTGTTGGATAGCTTTGCTCTCATAGGCTATCTCGAAAACGAACCCTTCGCTCAAGAGATAGAGACCATCCTCTATCAGGCAAAAGATGGTGTTCTCCGTCTTTATTTACATGTTCTCCATCTGGGAGAAGTCTATTATATTACCCTGCGCGAGAAGGGCCGGGATCTGGCGGATCTCTCTTATAGCCGTATCAAGAGATTCCCAATAAAATTTGTCGAACATATCAATGAAGACCTCCTCCTGAGCGCAGCAACGATTAAGGCGAACTATCCGGTTTCCTATGCCGATTCCTTTGCGGCAGCGCTGGCCAAGATGAATAATGCCGCCCTGCTGACAGGTGACCCCGATTTCCGTAAACTCGAAAAAGATGGGGTTTTAAAGATAGCCTGGCTCACTTAAGGGTGCTGGACCCTGGTCGGTGTTGCAGATTTGGAAAGGGACCTGGTTCGAAAGGAATCACCTATGGCCCTCCGGACTCCCGGAATCGAAAACCATCCTCATAAGTCAAAGACAGACCCCTTCACCCTTCACATTTATTATTTTCAATCCACAAGCGTCGGCAGTTTAATCTAATCGCTCAACAGGCGCCTTGGGTTATCAACCATCATCGTCCTGACCTGGGCATCGGTGATGCCCGCTGTTTTAAGGGCCGGAATGATGTCGCGTAAAACATGAACGAACGACCAGTTGGCTGTTAGTCGGCGACCCTCCTCCGGCATCACCCCTCCACGTCCTGATGAGCAGCCGATAAAATCATGAGACAACATGACGCGATCCTCATAACCGCTTCCCAGAAGACCGATCAGCGTGGCGATCCTGATTTTATCCGGCAAAAACATTTCCAGCCCGAATCGGTCAAAAGCGATATTCACCCCCTGGCTTAACACATCCATTTGATATTTTAAGGAAGGGTTACCGCACATATGGCCGATCATGATGCGCTTCGGATCCACCCCCTCCCCGACCAGCAAGGCGGCCTGTTCGGGTCCCATGGTCCCGTCCTCGGTGTGGGTGATAATCGGAATGCCGGTTTCTTTAGAGGCCCTGGCTGCCGCCCTCAGCACCGCTTCTTCGATGGAAGAAATGCAGTTTAGACCCGTCGCCACCTTAATCACCCCGGGTTTTACGGCGGAATCGCCGATGCCCCGGGTTATTTCCTGCATAAAGCCGTCATACAGCTCGCTAACCATATCCCCGACCCCGTTGCCGCTTCGCGCCTTCAGGTAGTCCCATTTGCCCCGTTTTTCGGTGTACCGGCCGGTGGAGCAGATAATATGGATCTGCAATTGTTCGGAGACCTCTTTCAGGATTTCGACATCCCGGTATAGGTCGACCGGTGTGGCGTCAATAATCGCTCCCAGGCCATAGGGTTTGACCGGCGATAAAGCGCGCAGGCATCTCTGGACCATTTTGCCTCTGTCGTAGGGCCGGGATAAAGGGTCACACTCCCAGCCGGGTTGACTGGCGACAATATGTTCGTGTACGAGAGTCGAACCTAAATCTTCCGGAGCAATCAATCCCAGCACAGTGTTGATCTTTTTCATTTCATTTACCTCATTAATGAATGGATTTGATAGGCCTTAGCTTATTTAGCGGGAAGATTATAAGACAAAAGAGAAACGGAAATCAACCTTTTCAATCATCCCTCAAACCGGGGGAGGTTCTCTGTGTCCCATGTTACTTTAATCAAAGGCTCAAACCACCTTCATAAGTCAAACGGCGACTTGACCCCTTTACTTGACCCCTTTATTGCTTTCGAATTCCTCTTGACACACAAATTTTCTCTTCATATACTCCAACTACGAAAAAGCAATGTCTTATCAAGTATCTGGCGCTAGTGTGTTAATATCTTTCGCTTCTTCCTGAATGGAAATAGCCGGAGCCCGATTGGTTGATCAGGTTGAGGCGGATAAATCATCGCGGATAAAACACTAAAAACGGCTCAAAAGCCCCGGAAGGAGACTGAAATGGCAAATACAGAGGAAACATATGAAAAGCTGCGGCAATTGCTGAGCCCAAATGTTCCAGGCTTTGCCCCTTTGCCGAAACATCCATTAACGGACAAGCTGTTGCGAAACATGTATTCCGAGAAAGAGGCCGAATTTATAACCTCCTGTCTCAATAAAACCTGGGAAAAAGTGCCGCTCAAAAAAGCAGCGGAGTTGGCAGGAAGATCCCTTGAAGAAGCCGGGGTTTTGTGGATTGATATGCTGATGAAAGGCAAACTCCCCTATGACGGACAAGAAAATGTTTTTATTTCCGCTTACCTGCCTGGAGTTTTTGAAAGCTATTTTACTATTGAAAAAGATGACCCTGAAAGAATGAAGCAGGCTGCCGAAGCTCATCGCAGCCTGCTAAAAATGGCCTTTATGCCGGGATTGGAATTGCCTATCAAGGAACCTTCTGAGTTCAACCCGGATGCGGGATGGCGTTTTGTGCCTGCAGTGGAGCCTACACAAAAAACCATTGAAATCAATAAAACCATAAAAGTGGAGCATCAAATCCTGCCTTTTGAAGTTCTTGAAGAATACCTTTCAAAATATGACATCTTTTCCGTGAGTCAATGCTCCTGCCGAACAGCGGCAAAATTAGCAGGTGAACCCTGTAAACGGACCGATGAAAATTTCTGCTTGGGTGCAGGGGAGGCTGCGGAGAAGTCGATTAAAGCGGGTATCGGCCGGAAGCTGAATTTTGATGAAATGATGGAATTGTTGAAAAAGGCTTCCCGGGCAGGATTGGTCCATTCAACCCAGAATATGCAGGCGCCTGCAACCTTTATATGTAACTGCTGCTCATGCTGTTGCGGGGCATTAATCGCCATTAAAGATATGAGATACAAGGGGAGAGCGGCAAACACCAACTTTACGCCGATGATCGATGATGACCTTTGTTCTCTGTGCGGAATCTGCACAGAGATGTGCCCCATGGAAGTGATTAAATCCAAAGAGGAGGCGGGTCAAACTTTAATGGCCATTGATCTGGATTATTGCATTGGTTGCGGCGTGTGTGCCGCCAATTGCCCGTTGGATGCCATTACCCTGAAAAAAACCAGAGACCATGTGCCTGTTGAATCATTGCCTCCATTATTTGGTTGATTCCACGTTGCATTTAAACTCTATTCCGCCGCAATGTGAAGGGCTAGGGGACGTCCATGAAATAACGACTTTCCCAGGAAATATTTCAATTAATGACTTTGCCCTGTTCCATATCATGGGGAGAGGGATCGAGTGCAGAAAGATATTTAGAAACTTCATATGTTATTTGGCTTAAGTTGTTATTTCATGGACGTCCCTCCGTCCCCAAAGCTGAAAGCTCAGAGGAAGTTGGGAAAAAGATGTTCGACGTTCAGCGTTCGTCGTTCAGAGGAAAATAAGAAACTAAACCCTCAAAGTTGAAAGGTATGTATTTGTAAATAAGGACAAAATTTTGAAAAGTCAAGGAAATTTTACCGGAGGCAATAAAAGGGGAAAGGAAGGGAAAAAGCATGAAGCGAGAGGCGGGAGGCGTGAGTGGCAAATAAACAGCTCAAAGCTGAAAGCTCAAAGGAAAAAATTACCCGAGGAATATTGGATAACACTTTGATTTATAAAGGGGAAAAGGGGGAAATGTCAAGGGGTTTTTCCCCAACGGTGGGTGTAACGTTCGCCGTTGAGCGTTGGGAGTGCGGAGTCCGTGTTTTGGGGGAAGCGAACGGGGCCAGCTGCAGGGTTCTTCCCTTCTTCCGGCAATACTCGTCGATTCCAGCTTAAACCCCCGGCTAAACACCTTCCGCTTCCTTAAAAGACACTCCTTTCGGCTCTATCATCCCTATTTCAAGTGTCCGTTAAACTGGGGTAAGATCGATCTCATTTGAGCTGGTTTGGTGGGCGCGCAACCAGCCGTTTTCAACCCATTGATTTAAGGTCATCTTCGTTTCCCAAAATAAATATTTTCGACGATTCCATCAATTGGGTAATAAAATGATCTTTATGGGATTTTCGTCTAAAGAATTCCTCCGGACTCAGCACATGGGGATTAATTTCCCACCCGATTTTTTCCGACAGGCCCATCAATAACTGGGTCATTTTTCTCAACGAGATTGTACCGATGACCATCAGGTCAACATCACTGGCGGCTTTTTCAGTGTGACTGGCTATGGATCCGAATGCAAAGGCGGTCTTGATTTGGGGTTCTTTGTCTAGGACCTCTCTAAACAGATCCGCCATACCGTTAGTTTTTAACACCAGATTATGAATTTCCGGGTAGAGAGGGTGGTCCTTCCGCGCCTGATAGTAAACCCGATTCCCATCCCTCCTTTTTATTACCAAATCCAAGGCTGATATTTTTTTCAATTCCTGTTGAACAGTCCCTAAAGCAAATCCAGATCTCCTCTCAATCTCTCTCATATGACGGGGATCGTCTACCAGTCCGAATAGAATCCTAAAAATCTCGGCCCTTACCTTGGAAGAAAGTATTTGAGCTAACAGGTTCATAATGAATGGTTATACCATACAATTGAATGGAAATACCATACAATTATTCTTTTTCTCTAATTTTTTCAGTTAAACATATTTATTGAAAAGTCTAAATTCTTGACTGTTCGAAAAAAGAAAGATCTGCTCAGCTATCACTTCAGCCGGGACTTTGGTCGTATGGTCTATTTGGTTTATTTTGTTTGTCTGGTCGAAAAAAAAAGGACACGCCCTCTATTTTCAATGTAAACAATTAATGAAATGTTAACTTCACAAATTTGGACAGCTCATAGCCCGGCGGGCATGCCGGAGCTTAAAGGGGAAATTATAGAAGGACCATTCGGCGATAAAAAAGGAACTATCCTTCCAAAAATGAAGAAACAAAGGTAATAGTAAGTAAATAAAGGGGAAAAGGGGGAAAGTCAAGGGGAAATTAAAAGATGTTCAGCGTTCAGAGTTCGGCGTTCGGAGAATAAGCCAAAGGGCCAAAGACATAAAGCTGAAAACAAAACCTTTTAACAAAACAAACCAAATAGACCTAACAGACGAGATAGACCAGCAAAATTCGGAGTGAAAGGGAAAGGCAGGGAAAACGTTCGGGGTTGGGCGAATAAAAAGGCGAGAGGCACGAGGCGGGAGGCTGGAGAGGAAAACCAGAACAAAGCTGATCGCTTGTAGCTCACAGGAAGGAAAAAGGCGAGAGGCAGGGAGGTGAGGGAGGAAACCGCTCCAGAATCAGTTCTTCGGCTTTTGTTTCTGGATTTCCTTCAAATGTCTCACGGTGATCCTGTCGTGTTCGCGGTTCATGGCTTCCTTGGCACGGATCAACGGGTCAATGTCCAGGATATGGCACATTCCCGAGGGAAGTTCGACTTTGACAGCCTGCCGGAAGACTTCATCAAAATCACCAAGGCCCAGAATTTCGCTCAGACAATCCACATTCCCGAGGTCTGTACTTAAATAAAGATTCTTTAGGCCGGCGCACTGCTCAGGGGTGAGATTCAGCGGCAAATCTGTCCTGGGGCGATGAAAGGGATGCAGATCCGTGAAGGCCTCCTGAATCCGCATCAAATTGGTTTCCGTGAACCGGCAACAAATGTCCAGGTCGCGTGTGACCAAGGTGACCCCGTGGGCTACGGCCGCAAATCCGCCCACGAGGACGAATTCGACGTCCGAAACAATTAACCGACGCACCAGTTCGCTAAGATTCTGCATTCCGTCTTTTCATGGCGGCGCGCAGTGACCCGGCAAAATTCAAGGCGTCGTCGTTGGCGAGCATTCTTTCCCAGGGGGTCAAGCGAAGACTTTCCTCCAGCAGGGTCAAATCAATGCCTTGATCATCAGCTCCCTTACCGGCCGGGAGGTAACCCGTCGAAGCCTCTTTCAAAACATTCCCATTCTTTTTGATCTGATCCGGCATGAAATTGTAATTATTATTTCAGGTTAGCCTTTTGGGCATTTCAACAGGCGCATACCAATTCAGTTACTACGAGCTTGGGGGATATCCAGCGTCCAGCAGAGTCCTTCTTGTATCTTGACTCCTCCGGAATTTCTTCAAGTGTCCCCATTTTTTCTGCCTCTTCGACAAATAGCCTTACCGCGGTCTTCAACATTTCTTTGGCCTGTTGAATATCCCGGCCACAGTTTGAAATATCGAACTCCGGGCAGTAGGCCGCCTAAGTCTGGTCCTCCTTGAAGACTACGATATCCTATTGAAGCTCCCTGCACCAAGGTGCAGGGAATCTTCCAGGCAAGGAAAGGGTTTATTTGTTGTAGTTCGCTCGCTAACCCACGCAGCAAGCTGCGGGGAATGCGCTCGCTATTCCTGTTCAATTGGTATTATCTTTCCCCCCGTTAATGTTAACAGATATTTTTGCAGCCTGAATGACTTATAAGATCAACTGCGTATTATTTTAACAGAAAACAAGATTAAAAGCTAAAATAATAAAAGACGTTCGGCGAATAAAAGGTTCAGGGCAGAGGGCAGAGGGCATCTGACCCCAGCCATGCACTGAGCCAGGGAAAGTGAGCTGTTACCGATATGGATTTGCGAGGGAGGTATTCTGGTCGCACTCAGGCCCGATGAACCAGATGGGGTATCTCAGCCCTCTGGCATAAAGCCCCTTAAGCCCCTCGACGGCATGTCCGACCGCGCCCGGCGGCAGGGCTATGACCAGTTCATCATCGGTAACGGAGCCGAACCTTCGCTCGCCCGTGCAGGGTATGGCCAGGGAGGGCTTGCCGGTTACATAACACTTGGCTAACGAATCGGTACAGGCCCCCTCGCCGATAAAGGAAAACTGCAAAAGCTCGTAGTCGGTAAACTGGATGCCGTTCATCAAAAGGGACATCTGGGCGGGATTGCCGTAGACCAGGACGACATCGGGCTCGAAGCTGACAAACTGCAAGGGTGCGAGTACAACGGCCTCTCCCGGCGGGATTAACGGGTAATCCGCCTGCTGCTTCAGGGCATCCTCTTTGGTCCCGAACCAGGACACCCGCGCGAAGGTCTCCGCTTCCCGCTGTTTCGCCTCGTCGGTCGTAGCAGCCAGTCCGCTCAGCCTGGCGCAGCGTTCGCCTAAATTGTTTCGGGTTATCCCGATAGTCCAGCCTGCCCTCCGCACCAGGGAGGGTAACTGGCAAAAATTAAATGCACGGTCAAACTTTTGTAACTTCGGTATCTTCTCCATCTCGGCCGCTTTTTCGAACTTTTTGTAGGCAATCGGCCGCGTGGTGAGACGAAGAAGACGCTCCAGCTCTAAAGCAAATTCCGCCCAGTTAGCCATTCTTTTTTCTCCTTTTCAATTTGATTAGGGGCACAAGGCCGATTTAAAAGTAAACGGTAGACAGAAGACTGAAGGAAAATCGGGAAACAAAGGCCTGCCTGATTTAAAAGATTACGATCACTATTGAAGCTCCCTGCACCAAGGTGCAGGGAATCTTCCAGGCAAGGAAAGGGTTTATTTGTTGTAGTTCGCTCGCTAACCCACGCAGTCCCGCTGCAAGCGGGACGGGGAATGCGCTCGCTATTCCTGTTCAAAACACTGGAAAGCACGGCAACCCCTTGTTCTTTAAACGCCCGCGGCAACACCGAAGAAGGGTTCAGCTTTTTGAACCGGTCATAAATTGTGACCGGTTCATTTCGATCGAAACTGAAGCGCCTTCCCTTTCTTTTCCCATTCGCGCATGCCTCCCTGAAAATGAAACACCCTCGTATATCCCATACGAACCAGTTTCTCAACGGCAATGTCGCTCATTCGTCCTGTTCTACAGTAAACAACGATCTTGGCGTCTTTCTGCCGAGGCAGTTTTTCTTTGTTCTGATCCATGGCATTGAACGGAATAAAGAGGTCTGTTCCCGGAAGCTCCCCCTCATAGGGAATGTGAACGTTGATCAGTACGAAATCTTTATTTTTCATCATCTCAGTAAATTGAGCTGCGGAAATATTTACGTACCCTTTCTCTCCCATGGACCAAACCCGAGGGACAAAAGATCCCATCCATCCCACAAGAATCAGCAAAGCAGACAAACCTGCCGTATATTTTATCTTTTTCATGATTTCTCCTTTTGAGCGAAGGCGAAGAATCTTAACTTCTTCCTATCATTAAGCCTCAGGATTTCTCCCTTCGGTCGAAATGACAATAAAGGAAATTGCAACACCGTCTCTTGCTACAGGGGGAAAGGGAGGTTCACCGCCCAATCAATGTCTCAGACGGTTGTAATGAATCAGACCGCTCCCACCACAGTGGCGATACCGATTCCCCCGCCGCCGCAAAGCATCTGGAGGCCGGGCTTCCCCCCGGTACGCTTGAGGTGGTGGACCATCTCCCCAAAGTACATGACCCCGGAAGCACCGATGGGATGACCCAGGGCAATAGCCCCGCCGGTCGGGTTAATCCGGAGATCAAATTAAAAGAAATTATAAAAGGGCATTAAAACAAGAGTCAAGGAAAAAGGCCGGGGAGTTGATTTATTCTCCTTGACCGGTTATCCGGGTTATTTTATAATCCTCCCATCAAAAAGAAAAATCTTACCCAAGATAAGACGGTTGTGAAGAAAGCAGTTTCTCTTTACAATTTTTTCCATTAAAACTTGCTCTGCCATACTCCAAGCCCGGATAAGATAGAAGCCGAACCGATATCCTGAATTTGAACTAACCGGCGTGTATTTATTGCTTTGAACTATCTCATCAACCTACTAAGTCTTAATATTCGAAGGAGTTGGAACTGATGGAAATCAAGCACCCGAGGGAAATGGTCAAGGAGAAGCCGGACAAACCGGCTTACATCATGGCTTCCACCGGCGAGGTGGTTACCCGCCTTCAGCTCGATCAACGGGCCAATCAATGCGCCCGAATGCTTCGTTCCCTGGGGTTGAAAACCGGGGACCACATTTCCATCTTCATGGAAAACAACCGTCAGTTCCTGGAGATCTGCACGGCTGCCTCCCGTTCGGGTCTTTTTTACACGGCCATCAGCACCCATCTGACCCTTTCGGAGGTCGAGTACATCATCAACGACAGCGGGGCCAAGGTCCTGTTTACCTCTATGGCCATGAGTCCGGTGGCCTCCGAGCTCATCGAAAGGATTTCGGAAAAGATAACCCGGATCATGGTCGGCGGAACAAAGGAAGGGTTCGAGCCTTATGAAAAGAAGGTTTACGGGTTCCCGGTAGACCCTTTACCCGACCCGGTTACCGGCACGGACATGCTTTATTCTTCCGGGACCACAGGCCGGCCCAAGGGTATCAAGGTTCAACTGGACGATATCCCCTACGGGGAGATCCAGGCCAAAACTATGGGACTGATTCTCCTGTTCGGTTTTCATGAAGAGGTTGTTTATCTTTCACCGGCGCCCCTCTACCACGCCGCTCCTCTGAGATTCGTTATGATCACCCTCCGGAGCGGCGGGACGGCCGTTATCATGGACCGCTTCGTTGCTCTTACCTGTCTGGAGCTTATTGATAAATATAAAGTCACCCACAGCCAGTGGGTTCCGACCATGTTCATCCGGATGCTTAGACTTCCCGGGGAGGAAAGAAACCGCTATGATCTTTCCTCACATAAAGTCGCCATTCATGCCGCTGCCCCCATTTCGGTCCAGATAAAACAGCAGATGATCGAATGGTGGGGGCCCATCTTGATAGAATACTACGCGGGGACCGAAGGAAACGGGCTTTGTGCCGTTAACTCCCGGGACTGGCTGGTTCACCAGGGAACCGTGGGGCTTCCGATCATCGGCGTTCCCCACATCCTGGATGAGGAGGGAAACGACCTTCCCCCCGGTGAAATCGGGACGATCTATTTTTCCGATGGACGGGACTTCGAATATCACAACGATCCGGAAAAAACCGCCGCTTCCAGGAACGAAAAAGGCTGGACCACCCTCAATGATGTGGGCTACCTGGACGAAGAGGGCTATTTGTATTTAACGGACCGTAAAACCAATATGATCATATCCGGGGGGGTCAACATCTACCCCCAGGAAGCTGAAAACATCCTGATCACTCATCCCCAGGTCCTGGACGTGGCCGTGCTGGGGGTCCCCAACGAAGAGTTCGGAGAGGAAGTCAAGGGGATCGTTCAGCCCAGTACCATGGCCGAGGCAGGACCGGAACTCGAAGCGGAACTGATCCGTTTTTGCCATCAGCATCTGGCAAAAATAAAATGCCCGGTGAGCATCGATTTTGAAAATGAGCTCCCGCGAACCCCCACCGGGAAACTTTTAAAACGGCTTCTCAAAGACCGGTACTGGGAGGGGAACGAAAAAAGGATTTAAATCAGCAAGCCTAATATCAGCAATGATATTCTCGTAAAGAAAGGGATGGGGTCCATTCTTTCCAATGGACATCCTTTTGTCCGGGGTTCATCAGGCAAGGCGGTAAACTGTTCCCCGATGGTTTATTCGGAAAGATTTGACCCCGGTACGAGGCTCTTCTTTGTTTTGCTGAAACCCAGTGACTGTGGACCTTAAAAACAGATAAAGCCGTTCTTTATATTCTAGGGAAGGGATGATCCATCCCATTTATGTTCAGGATCTGGGACAAAAGTAACACCACCATATCCCCAGCCATAGGCTAATTGGAGCGTCGTGTCCTTTTCGTACTCCAGGTTGTACATAAATACCAGCCAGCCTCCTGGAATTTTTGAGCGATAAACATTGAAGACGGGCATTTGGTCTTTAAATTCACGATCCTGCTCCAGCTTTTCTAATTTAAGCATTGCTATCCTCCTTTAATGAAGACTTAATGAATTGCTTGAATTAGATCCTTGGCCAGTTGGACAACCATCTTAGTAAAGGGGTCCATCTCTGGGCCGTCATTCTTTTCTATGAAATCTTTTATCTTCTTTCTTCCTCTGGATGCCACCGCCCATAAACTCTTAAACTCAATTCTAACCGTTCCCCGTCTTTGGGGAACCAGGGTTCTTTATTGTCTGAACACGACATGACCGTATGGATTTCATCAAGCAGGTTGAGAAAGGCATCCCAGTATTCCTCATCAAATAGAGGGAGTTCAGTCATGTCTTTATTCGATGGGTGCCTTGTACATCTCCCGCAGTCTCTTTATTTCCTCCAACACCTCTGCCTTGGTAATGATTCCCTTCCTGTCCAAGATATTAATAAGGGCCTCCTGTTCAAAGACGTTACTGGTAAATAGTTCTTTGAAAGAAATCATATCGTCGGGGTCTATTTTCTCTTCCATATCAATTTCTCCGATCTAATACCGGGCCGGATAAGGCTCAGAATGGCCCATAGGCTGATTCAGGTTGTATAGGTACGGCCTGGTCAATTCCTTTCTCCGTCATCTATTCCGGTTTGAATCCGGCTAAAATAGGCTTAATGATATCCAGGGCTTTATCGGCTTCTTCCACAGTGATGGTACAGGGCGGACAGATCTCCATTCGGTTTAAATTCGGCCCCTGGATACGGGTCCAGATACCCTGTTCATAGAGTTTCTGGGTCAACACTCCATTCTGCGCCACAGAAATCGGCTTTTTACTTCCCTTGTCCGTTACCAGTTCTATTGCCTGAAAAAGACCACGCCCCCCATGTTGACCCACGCAGGGGAGCGGCATGAATTCGGCGTCCAGACGGTTCTTGATATGCTCGCCTACCTTGGCCGCATTTTCCGCTATCCTGTTTTTCAAATAATAGTCTATGGTGGCAATGGAGGCCGCGCAGCAGACCGGATGGGCCGCATAAGTGAATCCATGGGGGAAGGGTTTCCCTTCAAAGGCGGAATAAACCTCGTCACTGAAGGCCACGCCTCCGAAGGGCAGAACCGCAGCGGTGATTCCTTTGGCCATGGTCATTATATCCGGTTGGAGATTCCAGTGCTCCGAAGCAAACATTTTGCCGGTCCGGCAAAAGCCGGTCATCACCTCGTCAACGATTAACAGGATATTGTTCTTCCTGCAGATCTCGGTGACCATGGCCCACCACTCAGCAGGAGGCTCAACGTGGCCACCAGAACCGAGTATCGGCTCAGCGATGAAGGCAGCAATGGTCGCCGCTCCCTCCTGCTGAACAACTTTTTCCATAAACCGGGCACTCATTACCGCACTATCAGGAACATCACCGAACATGGATCGATAGTCGTAGTAGCTGGGTACCCGCAGAAAGCCGGCCGGCGCCGGACCAAAGGGACTGTGCATCCTGCCGCCTCCCAACCCGGTGACATTGATGGAATAACCGCTCAATCCATGATAAGAATCGTACAGGCTGATAATCTTGTACTTACCGGCCTGCCCCTTGAAATACCAGTAGGCCCGGGCCATTTTAAGCGCTGTATCGGTTGCCTCTGAGCCCCCGCAGGTGTAGTAGAAACGTTTCAGACCTCCCGGGGTAATTTGGGCCAGCTTCTGACTCAGTTCAATGGCATAGACATTGGTTTGCCCATAGAAATTGGTCACATAGTGAATCTTGTCCAGCGCCGCGGTTATAGCCTCAATAATCTCCGGACAGTGATGCCCCAGATTAGAGCAGACCAGCTGAGAGGCAAAGTCCATATATTCTTTGCCCTCCGTGTCTACCAGATAGATGCCATGACCCTTTTCGAAAACCCTGCTTATCTCCTGCCCGGTTATCCACCAGGGGTGGACCTGGTGTTCTTTGTCTGCCTGGATGAGTTCCTGTGTCCTTTTGCTTGTCATTTTGACTCCTTTTAAATTGATGGGTCCTTCCAGAAGGGTTTTTTCCCTCAATAAGCCTTTTGGTCAAAGCCCAAATTAACAAACTTTAAGACGTAAGGCAAGGTAACATTGGTGGGGAATGAGGGCCTCATTATTTTCTTTTTGACGAAGCCCCTGCGGAAGATTACTATGGGAGCCATAGATGCATCAGCCAATTTCAAGACCTCCGCTGTTTCTCTATGCTCTCTGACCGATAAGGCCGGAAAAAACCTTATGAATTACGAGTGACGAAAGGGGGAAGAGACCGTGAAAGAATTATTTGGGGCAGATCGGGTCCTCATCAACGGCAAAATTATCACCATGGACCAGGCTGACTCCATCGTTGAGTCTGCCGCTATTAAAGACGGTAAATTCCTGGCCGTTGGTTCGACTTCTGAAATAATGGAGTCGGCCGGCGACAGGACGGAGATTATTGACCTAAAGCATCAGACCGTCCTGCCCGGTATCATCGATTCGCACACTCACCCCAGCCTGGCTGCGTCACTGGTAACAGAAATCAACTGTCGCCAACCGGCGGTTCAATGCATCGGGGATATTCTCCGGATGGTCCGAGAGCGGGCGGATGAACTTGGACCCGGCATTTGGGTGCGGGGTGGAAATTTTAACGATTCCAAACTGTCGGAGAAAAGGCATATCACCCGCTGGGAACTGGATCAGGCGGCTCCTCATAACCCGGTGTTTATTCTTTCGGATACAGGCCACCAGTGCCTGGTGAACAGCAGGGCCCTTGAACTGGCCGATATTGACCGTCATTCTCCGGACCCTCCGGGCGGCCAAATCGACCGGGATCAGAACGATGAACCGACCGGCCTCCTGTACGAGACGGCCACCGCGCTGGCCACCAGGGTCATTCCTCCTTACACCGTCGAGGAGTTGAAGGAGGGTTTTAAATTGGTTCTGGACCAGTTTTCCGAGTGGGGAATTACCTCCACCCATGATGCCAGTGGTTATAATCTGGCCATCCGGGCCTACCAGCAGCTTTTAAAAGAGGGCGTCAAAAAGGTAAGGGTGAACCTCATGGTCAGTGCCTTTCCCAGGGAACCGGAAGGGGCTAATCTTAATGAGGCCATGACCAATCTGGGTATCGAGAGCGGTTTCGGTAATGACTGGCTGAAGGTGATGACCCTCAAGATCATGGGGGACGGCTCAGGAGCCGGCGGCACGGCCGGGGTGTACGAACCGCAGAACAGAGGTCCAAAAGGGCTTGGAATAATGATGACCGATCCGGAGATCATCGAGCAACTGGTGGTTAAGGCCCATCAGGCAGGCCTCCGCTGCAGTATTCACAGTATCGGTGATCGGGGTATTGACCTGGCCCTGGACTGTATCGAAAACGCTCAAAAGATGAAGCCCATCCCGGATATGAGGCACAGACTGGAGCACAACAGTTGCTGTACCCCGAAGCAGCTTGAAAGAATCAAAGAGCTTGGAGTTACCCCTTCCAGCAGCATCGGCTATATGTACGGCCTTGGAGACCAGTATTTTGAGAATTTCGGGCCGGAGAGGAGCCGGTGGCTCCATCCTCACCGGACCATGCAGGCAATGGGCATCATAGCCGGCGGGAATAACGATTGTCCCATAACGTTCTATTCGCCCTTTGTCCAGATGTATGCCGCGGTAACCCGAAAAACCCAAAGTGGAATTGAGATAGGTCCGGAGGAAGCCATAAGCCTGATGGAGGCCATCAGACTCTATACCTGGAACGGGGCCTACCTGAGCAAGGATGAGGACCGGCTGGGCAGCATCGAACCCGGAAAGCTGGCGGATCTGATCGTCATCGACCGGGATATTCTAAGTCTGCCCCCGGAAGAACTTCTGGAAACCAAGGTCCTTATGACCCTGGTGGATGGAAAGACCGTTTATCAGCGCTGACCACCACCTTTTTTCTTTGAGATCGGACCAGGCCAATCCATTTAGAGGTTAGGAGGAATAGGGTCAGTTCTTTTAAATTGACATTTTTTGTCCAAATTTCTACAAACTACCCGTCGATCCTCTTTTTCGTTTCCGGATCAAACAGGTGCAACTTCTCCTGTGAGATGGAAAGCCGGATCGTGGCCTGTTTTTCAAACCGATGCACATCGGGCAGGCGGACCGTCAGAGTGACTTTTTCCTCGCTGATGTGACCGTGGACAAGGGTATCGGCCCCGAGAAGCTCTACCTGACCCACAGTAAACAAAATCGAAAGGGGGCCCTTCGAATCGAGTTCCAGGTGCTCGGGTCGAATTCCGAGGATCGCCTTTTTCCCGGCCCAACCTGAAAGGGCCGATCCGTTCAAAGGGATCTGGATATCGCCGGGGAGTTTCAAGGCCTGGCCACTTTCCTGAACCGTCACCTCCATGAAGTTCATGGCCGGCGACCCGATGAATCCGGCCACAAACATGTTGGCCGGGCGTTCGTAGACCTCGATCGGTGAGCCGGTTTGCGCGGCGTAGCCGTCGTCCATCACCACCAGGCGGTCCCCCAGAGTCATGGCCTCCACCTGGTCGTGGGTCACGTAGACGCTGGTTATTTTGAGATCCTCGTGCAACTTGCGGATCTCAAGCCGCATCTGCACCCGCAGTTTCGCGTCCAGGTTACTGAGGGGCTCGTCGAACAGGAACACCTTGGGCTCGCGCACGATGCAGCGCCCCATGGCTACCCGCTGGCGTTGGCCACCCGAGAGCTGCCGGGGCTTGCGGTCCAGCAGCGTGCTCAGCTCGAGGACTTTGGCGGCATTGCGCACCCTCTGGTCGATCTCATCCTTGGGCATGCGGCGCATCTTCAACCCGTAGGCCATGTTCCGGTAAACGGTCATGTGGGGATAAAGAGCGTAGTTTTGAAAGACCATAGCGATGTCGCGCTCGGCCGGCTCCATCCGGTTCACCACCCGCCCGTCAATGGCGACTTCGCCGGAACTGATCTCTTCAAGCCCGGCAATCATACGCAGCAGGGTGGACTTGCCGCAGCCCGACGGTCCCAATATGACGATGAACTCGCCGTCGCGGATATCGCAGCTAATTCCGTGAATGACTTCGGTTTTGCCGAATTGTTTGGTCACATTTCGGATACTGACATCTGCCATCTCGCCTCCGTTAACCCTTTTTTCCCGTCATTTCTCGGTTTCCGTCATTCCACGTACGAACTGTTTCTGCATAAAGATCACCACCAGCACCGGCGGCAGCATAGCCAGGATGGTGGAGGCCATGATGATCGGCCACTCGGCCTGCCCCTCGCCCACGTCCAGCATGCGCTTGATGCCGATGAGCAGGGTGTAATACTTCTGGTCGCTCGTGATCAGAAGCGGCCACAGGTATTGATTCCAGCCGTAGATAAAAAGGATCACGAACAAGGCGGCGATGGACGTGCGTGACATCGGCAGCAGGATGTCGAAAAAGAAACGCATGGGCCCGCCGCCGTCGATGCGGTGAGCTTCGCACAACTCGTCGGGCACGGTCATAAAAAACTGGCGGAACAGGAAGGTGGCGGTGGCCGAGGCAATCAGGGGGAAAATCAGTCCGGAATAGGAATCGAGCAGTTTCAGGTCCGCCGCCACCTTGTACGTCGGCAGGATGCGGACTTCTATCGGCAACATCAAGGTAATGAAGATCATCCAGAAAAAAACATTCCGCAGCCGGAAGCGGAAGTAGACAATGGCGAAGGCCGCCAGCAGCGAGATGCTGATCTTTCCGAAGGTGATCCCCAGGGCCATTATAAGACTGTTCAGCATCATCGTGCCCACGGTCGCTCCCACGTCCCGCGGACCGACGGTGAGGGCCCGCAGATAATTTTCCACCAGGTGGCTCCCGGGCAAGAGTGGAAAGGACTTGGTGACTTCTTCGATGGTATGGGTCGAGGCGACAAAGGTCACGTAGATCGGAAAGGCCAGGACCAGGGCGCCCAGAATGAGGATTCCGTGGGTGACAAACGTCTGAAAAGGCCGGTGTGCGACCATTAGTGCTGGGCCTCCATCAGTAATTGACCTTGCGTTCGATGAAGCGGAACTGGACCACGGTAAGCGTGATCACTACGATCATCAGAATAACCGACTGGGCTGCCGAGCCCCCGAGGTCCAGGTTGATGAAACCGTCGTTGAACACCTTATACACCAGGATGTTCGTGGCATAGTTGGGCCCGCCGCGGGTGATGGCGTGAATCACGCCGAAGGTGTCGAAAAAGGCGTAAACGATGTTGACCACAATCAGAAAAAACATGGTCGGAGACAGCAGTGGGAAAACGATGGTCCAGAAGCGCTTCCAGGGTCCGGCACCGTCGATTGCGGCCGCCTCGATAAAGGCATGCGGGATAGCCTGAAGCCCGGCCAGAAAGAACAGGAAGTTGTAGGAAATCTCCCGCCAGGCCGCCGCGATGATGACGAGGGTCATGGCCTGCGTCCCGTTGAGGGTGTGGTTCCAGTTCACCCCGGCTTTTTTTATAAAAAAAGCCACCATTCCCACGGTCGGGTTGAACAGGAAGAACCACAAGACCCCGGCTACGACCGGCGCCACCGCATAGGGCCAGATGATAAGCGTTTTGTAAACGGTGGCGCTGCGCAGAGCGCGGTCGGCCATGACGGCGAGCAGCAGCGCCACGGAGAACCCGACCCCGGCCACTGCGGAGCTGAAGATTAGCGTGACACGGAACGAGTTGAGATACTCCGCGCTGGCGAATAGGTCCGCAAAGTTTTCAAACCAGACGAAGGCGGATTTGGTTCCGAAGGCGTCTTCGCGCAAAAAGGACCACCATAATGCCTGGGAGGCGGGCCAGATGAAAAAAACCAGCGTAATGATAACCTGGGGAGCGACCAGGAGGTAAGGCAGGACATTGTTCCTGAAAACAACTCGTTTTTCCATGAGGAAGCGGTCCGGTCCTGTTTATAGACAGTGGGAGCGGCTTCGCAGCAGGATGCCGCTCCCACGACGACAAATCGATAGTCGTCACTTATTGACGGACTCGTAAACGTCCATCGCTTATTGACGGACTTATAAAAACATCCGTCACTTGTTTGCTTTCTGGAATTTCCGCAGCAACTCGTTGCCGGCCTTGACCGCATCATCCAAACCCTGTTTGGCGGTCTTCTTGCCGGCGAAAATAGCCTCGAACTCGTTGTCCATGATGTCCCGGGTCTTGGCGTGATCGCCGAAACGCAGCCCCTTGGAGTTCTCGGTCGGCTTGTGCAGAGTCATCTGCTTAAGCGAGGTCTCGGTGCCCGGATTCTTTTCATAGAAGCCCTGCTTCTTGGTCAGCTCGTAGGCCGCCAGAGTGATGGGCAGGTAGCCCGTAGCCTGATGCCAGTCCGCCATCACCTCGGGCTTGGACAGGTAGTTGAAGAAGGCGGCTACCCCCTTGTAATCAGCGGCCTTGTGGCCTTGCAGCACCCACAGGCTGGCCCCGCCGATGATGGTATTCTGGGGGGCGCCCTTCACTTCCGGCCAATAGGGCAGCATGGCCGTGCCGAAATCGAACTGGCAGGTTTTCTTGAACCCGGCATACCCGGCGGAGGACTCGGTGTACATGGCCACCTCGCCGGATGAAAACTTGGCGTTGCCGGCGTTGGTCCGGCCGCCGTAAACAAACACCTTGTCCTTCTGCCAGTCCGCCAGCTGTTGAATGTGTCTCACCTGGACCGGACCGTTGAACGTGTACGAAGCATCCAGGCCGCCGAAGCCGTTGGCCTTGGTCCCGATGGGCACGTTATGCCAGGCGCTCAGGTTTTCAATGTGAATCCAGCCGTTCCAGGCCGATGAAAAACCGGCCTGGCAAACGCCGGCCGCCACCAACTTCTTGGCAATTTCGGCCAGGGCGGGCCAGGTAGTCGGCGGTTTTTCAGGATCGAGGCCGGCCTTTTTGAATATATCTTTATTGTAATAGAGAACGGGGGTAGAGCTGTTGAAGGGCATGGACAGCATCTTGCCGTCGAGGGTTGTGTAGTAACCGGTGACCGTGGGCAGGTAGGCGCCGGGGTTGAAGGGCAGACCGGATTCCTTCATGACCTGGTAGACGGGCTTGATGGCCCCCTTGGCCGCCATCATGGTCGCCGTACCCACTTCAAACACCTGCAGGATGTGGGGAGGGTTCTTGGCCCGAAAGGCTGCGATACCGGCATTCATGGTGTCCGAGTAATTGCCTTTGTACGACGGTACTACCTGGTACTGATTCTGGGATTTATTGAACCCGTCGCAGATTGCGTTCACCTTCTCCCCGAGGGCACCGCCGTGGGCGTGCCACCAGTTCACGGTAACGGGCGCCGCCAAGGCCAGGGCCGGCATCATCAGTATTACCACTGCCGCAAGGGCCATCCATAAATTTCGCGACTGTTTCATGGGTTTCTCCTTTTTGCTGGATTGTTGATCAGAGCGGATAAAAAATGATTTTGTAAGGTGGAGTATAAAATAAGAAAAAGACCGGGTCAAGGAGAAAAAAAGAAGGAAAAACAGGGAAAGGGACTCACTTTGGAGTTTTTTTCACCGTCCTATTCATTTTTATTTTCCGAAAAATCGTTACTATTCTTCCAGCATTTTCTTGAGCACATCAGGTCGGTTCGTTGTGATCGCATCCACATCCATTTGGATAACCTTCCTCAAATCATCGGGATTATCGGGCGTCCAAACGGATACCAGCAGTCCCAACTGCCGGGCCTCTGCAAGCCTCTCCGGTGTCAGGTTCTTGAAATACGGAGACCAGATGCGGCCGCCGGACGCCTTCACCGCCCGGGGTGCCGAACCATTGAAGTCGTCAATGTCGAGCCCTGCCATCCAGGGCGATGCCCCGGGCCGGTTCGGTTTGAGGTTGCTCGTGCTTGGGGTGTCGATGGTGAGGTAGGCGGTCGTTATCTCCGGCGCGATTTTTTGGATGTGCACGAGGTTGCGCCAATCGAATGAGATTATCCAAGTGCGCTCGGCGATCCCCTCCTCCCGCACCATTTTTACGACTCTATCAGACACGGCCTTCGGGGTCAAGGCCAGCTCAGGCTCTTCCGGCGAGGTCTTGATCTCAACGAATAGCCGGGTGGAGGGGGTGCAAGCTTTATTGAAAAGATCGATCACTTCCTTCAACGTCGGGATACGCTCCCCGTCCACGGCGGTCTGCTCCGGATACCGTGCCGCATAAGAGGTCTTCGGCTGAAGGCGGCCGATATCATAGGATTTGAGCTGGGTCAGGGTCAAGTCCTTGATGGCCGGATTTGACCCGGAGGCTATCCAGGTGCCGTCGGCAGCGCGGGCGATTTCCGGTTTCAGTTTGTAGTCGTGATGCACGACCATCTGCCCATCGGCCGATACCAAGACATCGAGTTCGATGGCGTCGGCACCCAGCTCGCAGCCCAGTTTAAAAGCGGCCAGCGTGTTTTCCGGCAGGAGCCCGGCGGCCCCGCGATGGCCGACCACAAGTGGTTTTTTTGAAATTTTGTTGACGCTTGGCGCAGTTCGTGTCTGGGCCATGCCGGACACGGCAAACGTCAGAAGTACAGCTGACGTCACGAGGATTGACATTGCCGGATTTTGTTTGATTATGCTCCTATTCATTGAAGTTTTTCCTTTTTGTTATCAATATCGAATGCTCTTTTATCCGTTTTCTTCACCGTTGAGGGAATGGGGTCAATTCTTTCGAATTGACCTTCTTTTGTCCATGACTCGTCAGGCAATGCAGTAAACGATTCCTCGAGGTATTATCCGGAAAGATTTGGGCACAACGGCCCCAGGTCAATTTGAAAAACAATGGTCAATATGAAAAATTTAACCCCCAATACAAAAAGGGATTATTTCACTATTTCAACCGGCTTGTATTCTCCGAAGACCTCCCTTAACACCCCGCAAATCTCACCCAAGGTAGCATAGACCCTTACCGCTTCCATAAAACAGGGCATCAAATTTTCCCTGCCCTCCGCCGCCTTACGCAGGTCCTGCAAAGAGGAGTTGACTTGGTCCTGCTTCCTTTTTTCCTTAAGCTTTTGAAGTTTGGCGGTCTGTTGTCCGGCATGCTCGGGATTTGATTTAAACAGGGAGATGGCCGGTTTCTCCGAACTCTGATACTTATTGACCCCTACCACAATTCGTTTATTCTCTTCAATGGCTCTCTGAACGGCATAGGCCCTGCTTTCGATTTCCCTTTGAAAAAAACCCTTTTCGACGGCGGCTACCGCCCCTCCCATCCTATCCACCTGGTCTATAAGCCGGAGGATCTCTTGAATCATATTTTGGGTCAACGCTTCGATAAAATAGGAACCTCCCATAGGGTCCACGGTGTCGGTCACACCGGTTTCATGATCCAGAATCTGCTGAGTCCTCAGACTGAGACGCACAGAATCTTCGGTTGGCAGGGCCAGGGCCTCGTCAAAGGAACAGGCCGCAATGGACTGGGCACCGCCCAGAACGGCGGCCAAAACCTGGTAGGCCACCCGGATGATATTATTTTCCGGTTGCTGGGCCGTCAGGCTTACTCCCGAGGTCTGGGTATGAAAACGCAGCACCCAGGACCGGGGATCTTTGGCCTTGAAACGACGGCGCAGCAGGTCGGCCCAGACCTTTCGTGCGGCCCGATATTTGGCCACCTCTTCAAAAAGCTTATTGTGGGTATTGAAGATCCAGCTGATCCGGGGGGCGAAAGAATCAATGTCCAGACCGGTTTTTAAACCGGCTTCCAGATAGGCGATGGCGTTGGAAAAACTGAAAGCGATTTCCTGAACCGCCGAACAGCCGGCTTCCCGCATATGATAACCGGACACATTAATCGTATTCCATTGAGGGACGTTTTTACTGCAATAGGCTATGACATCGGTAATCAGACGCATGGAAGGCTGTGGCGGAAAGATATAGGTTCCGCGAACCGTATACTCTTTCAGAATATCGTTCTGTATAGTGCCCCTCAATTTTTCCGGAGCAATTCCTTGCCGTTCGGCTACCACAAGATACATGGCCAACAGTATAGCCGCCGGGGCATTGATGGTCATGGAGGTGGATAGTTGGTCCAGCGGCAATCCATCGAAAATAATCTCCATATCTTCCAGAGAATCCACCGGGACCCCTGCTTTGCCCACTTCCCCTTTGCTCATAGGGTGATCCGAATCGTATCCGATCTGGGTGGGAAGGTCGAAAGCTACGGAAAGACCGGTCTGCCCCTGACTCAGAAGATAACGAAAACGTTTATTGGTCTCCTCGGCCGTGCCGAATCCGGAATACTGTCGCATGGTCCAGGTCCGGCCCAGGTACATAGTGGGATGGACCCCCCGTACAAAAGGATATTCCCCTGGAAAGCCTATCTCCGAAAGATAATCCAATAAACCGAATTCATCCGGGGTATAGAGTACCTCGATCGGTTCACCCCAGTCAGTCAATGGTTTCTGAACGGGGTTCGCTTTTTTTAATAATGAATCCTGCCAGCGTTTTTTTTCTTCCCCGATTTTGTCCACTCTTTTCAATGCCATCTTTTATTTTCCTTGTTTTCAGCCTCTTTTGTCTTTAGGCGGCTCAGGCGGCCTGGGATTCTTGTAACCGGTCAGCAGCGTCTTGGGAACGAGGTCTGATAACTGTTCCAGTGTCCAAACCTTCCCGTTATTGAATATTTGTATCGTCTCGATCGGCTCGGAGTAGATGCCGATTTTATCCCCCACGGCTGAGAATACCTTGCCATTGATATTCCAAGCCTCATCGGTGCACAGGTAGACCGCGATGGGAGGAACCCATTCAGGTCCCGGCATATTTATTAAGGCTTCATAAGCCTCTTTAGTCAAAACGCCGGCTTCAAACCTTTTCTTAAAGCCTGCCTTCACCTCTTCGTTAACCGTCATCCGGGTGGCCGCCGCCGGGGCAAGGCAATTACAGGTGATGCCATACCCGCCCAATTCCCGGGCCGCCGCTCGGGTGAAGCTCACGATAGCTCCTTTAGCGGCTGCATAATTGATCTGGCCGATGTTCCCCAGCCAGGCACTTGAAGTGGAAAGGATGATTCTCCCCCGCCTTTGCTCTCTCATGATCCCGGCCGCCCATCGGGCGGTATTAAAAGTGGTGTAGAGGTGGACCTTGAGAACCATGTCCCAATCCTGCTCCGTCATGTTCCAGAGCATCTTTTCCCGGTTGATGCCGGCCGCATTGACCAGAATATCCAGTCGTCCGAAGTGATCCATACAGCTACGAACAATTTCCCCGGCCGCATTATAATCAACAGCAGAGGCATAATTCGAAACCGCGACGCCACCACTCTTCTGGATCCTTTCTACAATCTTATCAGCGGGTGAGGTATCCGTCCCCGTTCCATCCCTGGCCCCTCCTGGATCGTTAACCATCACCCTGGCTCCTTCGGAGGCTAAGGCCAAGGCAATTTCCCCGCCGATGCCTCCACCCCCTCCAACCACGATGGCCCCTTTATCTTTTAATCGCTCGCCCATCTCCTGACCTCCTATCTCTTTTTTTCTGATAAAGCCACTAAAATTCCCCTAGAGTTCCAGGTGGATTTGCAGACGTTATGGTTTATTATTCCCCAATCAACAGCTTCCCTGCCCGCCTTTTCAGACCCTGAAATAACCTTTTGGATCAAAGGTCCGGAGGACCATAAGCTCCTCTTGATCCGGGCCTGGTATGACCTCAAGAAAAGGGGACACTTTAAGAGCCCACCCGCATTTGTTTTTGATGGCCTGTATTGGATCGTCCTGGGCGGGTATTTCCGGATTGGTGAGGCAGCCGGTCAAGATCAGGTCGCTGTCGTCACCTGTCTTTTCAAAGATCCCGAAATCGGACACGACTGTTTTTACTCTATCGCCGGGGCAGGAGATATAGGCCACCTTTTCTACAAATCGATTGGTTGCTTGATTCATGACCACAACCACTTCAACGGCGTTTACCGCATCATTACCGCCGCCGGCTCCCGAGAGATAAAGCCGACCCGGTATCTTGGTAGAGTTGATATTGCCCTGCCTGTCGATCTCACCCCCTCCAAGAACGGCCAGACATTGGCTGTTATCGCGTCCAACCAAAACCCCGTATGCGTCCACAACGTCGGTCATCATCTTGCAGGTTGCGGCGGTGGGAAGACTTAATATAGCCGGGTTCCCCGGCCTTGGGGCATAGCCCCAGAAACCGGATCCCAAAAGCAGGTGGACATCATAGGCTCGCTCCTTCAGTTGATAATAGGCGATCCATCCGGCCAGGGTCGCAATTCCAGCCCCAACCAAAATGGTCTTGTATCCAAATTCAAGCACTTTTTCTCTTATCTTGCGGGCCGCTGCCAAAATCATCTGCTCCTTGGGGTTCACCCTCTCATTGACCACCGGAGAAACTGAAACCTTTTTTAAATCCCCTTTCCATAAATTTTTCTTGGCAGGTTCCTTAAGAGAAGCCCTTTTCCGGGTTCCCAATTTTTTCAAAAAATCATCATGAGAAGGACAATCCAGGATCCATTGTTTTATCCAGGAATCCAGCCTGGTGCGGTCCCGGCTTGCTGTTTGCTCTTCTTCCTGGAACGGGTAATCCTCCTTATAGGCTTCAACCCCTTTTAGTCCGGGGTTGACCAAGCACCCCGGGTGGGCTCCCATAGGACAAACCGAAACCGAAAGGACCATAGAACCAGGGATATCGACCAAAAAAGAGTGCCGTCTTATAAAATCGGTCGACACTAATCTTTCTACCGTTACCACGACCCCCTTCAGACTTGCTTTCGGCCCCCAGGCGCCTTCTCCGGTACTTTTCGCCGGACCAATAATCGTATTACCGTATCGGTCAGCGACCCAGCCGTGGGCCAGGGAGAGGTCTGGGTTCAGGGCTTTGACCAGTCCCAACTTCTTTCGGCTTCCAAAGGGATCTTCGATCACCCGAAAAGAATCTCCATTTTCTTCAGCCATACTGCTGCCCATTATGGACTTGGTCGGCATAAAGCCTACACCAAAGGCCCCGCCCATTAATCTCTGGACAAACGAATAGAGGGACCAATTCTCTATCTCTATTTTCCCCTCGGCATATGCCCGCTGAACTACACGGGCCGGTCTTAGCGCCGGATGCCCCTCGGCACAAAGAGTCGTAATAACTTTTTTTAACAGACCGCCGTGAATCATGCCTATTCCATAAAGGGGAAGCACACTCGTAATTAAAGTAAACCCCGGCGCCCTCCCCCAGAATTGCCTCAAAACTTCGCGGGCAGCTGCCCCTGCCCCTTCACGAATGTGTAACTTCATCCCGGGCTCGACATGACATCTTATGGCCTCCTCAAGGCTCCTGACCTTGTCGCACCCCTCATTTCTCCTCAGCTTAAAGGTCCCTTCGAGGAAAGTCTCAACCCTGTTTTCCATCTCAACCCCTTGATAACGAGCTTAACTCCCTGCCCGGCCTAAGTCCTCAACTAACTTTGAACAGGAATAGCGAGCGCATTCCCCGCAGCTTGCTGCGTGGGTTAGCGAGCGAGCTACAACAAATAAACCCTTTCCTTACCTGGAAGATTCCCTGCACCTTGGTGCAGGGAGCTTCAATAGTTTTGAAAAAATCTCCGGTTGATCTCTTTTTTAGCTCCAAAATATAAAAAAACCGGGTTTATGACCCCATAGACTCCTGGTTCCTTTTCTTTAACCTCACAAAGCGGGGCACTTTTCGTAAGTATTCTTCGTATTCCGATCCAAGCCTCTGTAGCAGCCACGGCTCTTCAGCAAACGGTACTAATATCAGAGGAATAATCCAAACTAAGGCGGCCAATATCGTAACCCCTGAACTCGTAACAAAAGACCACCCGATAAGTGCCACTATAAAGCCCAAATATTGCGGATTCCGTGAAATGCGGTACGGTCCGCGAAGGATGAGGGGTCCTTCGTTGCCATAGGTTGATGACGGGCCGAGGATAATTACAGACCAAAGACCAAAGCCAATCCCGCCAACCGAAAGGGGTACCCCCAACCCAATTTGCATCCATGGAGGCAGAGGAAAGCTCCCCTGGTCAAGTATTCCAACACCAACGATGCCGATAGTCGAAATATCGAAAAGGCCCCACAGGAAAAAGAGTTTCCAAGATGAAGATTTATCCGGTGGATAAATTCTATGAGCGGGAAACAAAATACTGAATACGATAGATATCGTCGCCAATATCTGTGCAACTATTATTAACAAGAAGAAAAATGTAATCATGGGTATAGGATTATATAAAGTGACCTAATACGAATTCCAAAACCTGCGCGGGCAATCCCTAATGACAATAACCCGACGCGTCTAATCCGCGTCAGGTTGATGCTCTTGTTCGACGCGCTTATAGTTTGAAACCTCAATTAAATTCAGGTCAGGGTCTCGAAAATATACCGATACGATTGGCCCTCTCGCCCCTGTTCGTTCTACCGGCCCCTCAAGCACAGTGACACCACAGGATGCCAAGTACGAGAGTACCTCGGCAAGGGGAACTGAGGTAATAAAGCACACATCGGCCGAACCGGGGGTCGGCGTTTTAGCCTTCGGCTCGAACTCTTTCCCGTACTGATGCAGATTGATCTTTTGAGTGCCGAACGATAGCGCTTTTCTGCCGCCTTCAAACGTGATGACCTTCATTCCAAGAACGCTCGCATAAAAGGAGCAAGTCCTCTCGATGTCTTTCACCGTTAACACCAGGTGGTCAATTCCATCAATGTTCATTGATTGTGTCTGCTGATTTTTCTGCGCCGAACAAGTTATTTTAAAGTTTTCCGTATATCTCCACAACCGCAGAAACAAGATAATCCTTCATGCCGGCTATCCCCTTATTACTACAGTTGCAATTTGAAAAATAGTGGTAAAATACGGCACCACCCCAGCATAAAAAGGGTTTGGAATTTGTCTACCCAAGAAAGACGGATGACCTAAAGCAACGGGTGTTTTATCGAGTGGATCTTTTGAGATCTGGATATGAGCCATGAATCTCCTTAAGATCTTAAGGAAAGGTACTGGTAAGAATCCGATTGAATGAAACAATATAATATAACTGGCTAATTTGTAAAGAAATATTTAGGGCTTCCCGGGAGGGGTGGCCCAGGTTCCCCTTTTGGTTCCTAGCGGGCCGTAATATTTTAATTTTTATCATCGTGACCGAGGGGTTTAGCCCCCGGAAGCCGCCTCAATCGTGCTGCGGGACGGACCAATAGGAGTTGAGGTTCTTGACTAATGGGGGTCATCTTCATATACTTCACTAAAACCAAGCGGGTTTTATCTATCATTTCGAATGATAATTCTTGAGAAAGGAAAGGCGGCGATGAATATCGGAAGACTGGCGGAAGATAATATTAAAAGGTTTGATGAATACGAACTGGTTAATTTCGAAGGACAGTGGCATACCAATGTAACAATAAACCTCATGGCCAACAGGCTGGGTAACGCCCTAAAAAGCCTGGGGGTCAAAAAAGGCGACCGGGTGGGGGTCCAGTTGTTGAACTGTCCCCAGCTCATACAGGCTTTTTTTGCTGTTTTTAAAATCGGGGCGATCCTGGTTCCGGTGAACCCGTCCCTGCGGGTTCATGACCTTACCTATCTGTATCAGGACGCCGGCATGACCGTCCTGATCAGCAGTCTGGATTATCTGGACCCTATCAGAGAGGCTCGCCGCCAGGCCAAAGAACTCCAGCAGATCATCCTGATCGAAGAGACGGTGCCCCAGGATGTTCTTTCCTATAATCTCTTAATCCAAAACCATCCGAGTGAGCTGGCCATTGAAGAAACGGACAACGACGATACCGCGGTGATGATTTATACCGCGGGCACCACAGGAAATCCGAAAGGGGTGATGCTCACCCATTATAACTGGTACACCCATGTCACCGGATATTATGATTTGGTCCTGCTGGACTCCTGGGGGGTTTCCACACAAGGGCCGATTCAGGAACGGGATGACGGGCAGGGTAAAACCGCGGCCAAAACAGCGCCCAAAACAGGGGAAATATTCGGCGTTACCCGGAACCGGATTTCTTTAATCACCCTTCCCTTATTCCACGGATACGGGGTTTTCGCCTTGAGTCTGGAGTTCCTGACCGGGGGAAAACTGATCCTGCTCAGCCGATGGGAGGCCGAGGAAGCGATGAAACGCATTGAACAATACCAGATCACGGAATTTCGCGGTGTGCCGACCATGTATATCCAGTTGCTTAACCACCCCGCCGCCTCAAAATATGATTTGAGTTCCCTGAAGACCTGCATCTGCGGTTCCGCCCCGATGCCCCTGGAGGTGGCCCGTAATTGGAAGGAGAAATACGGCATTGATATCTGGGAAGGGTATGGACTAAGCGAAGCAACCACCGTAAACTGCGGAAACGTAGCCGAGAGGCGGCCTCCTAAATACGGCTCCATCGGCCGGTGTTACCAAAAAGCCAATACCATCAAGATATTCGATGAACATGACCGTGAGGTCCCGCCCGGGCAAATGGGAGAAATCGTCATTAAAGGGCCGGGGGTGATGAAAGGGTATTGGAATAAACCCGTAGAAACGGCAGCCGCTGTCCGGAACGGCTGGCTGCACACCGGGGATATCGGATATGCCGACAAAGACGGCTACCTTTACTTAACCGACCGGAAGAAGGACCTGATCATTCGTGGTGGAGAGAATATTTATCCCAAGGAAATAGAGAATATTCTCCATATGCATCCCCAAGTGTTGGAGGCAGGGGTCATCGGCGTACCTGATCCCGTTTATGGCGAGGTAGTCAAGGCCTTTATTGTTCTTAAAACGGCTGGATCGGTCAGTGAAGAAGACCTGATAAAATTTTGCAAGGAAAAATTACCCACCTATAAAAGACCGAAAACGATACAGTTTATGGATGATCTGCCGAAGAGTGCGCTCGGTAAAATACTGAGGAGGGAACTCCGGACCATCGGCTGAGTCCAACGGATCGATCGTCTAAAACAAATCCTTAGCGATGGAGATGACCTATGAAAATTACGATCATTTTTCCCGCTCGTGAGATCGAGGTCGGGCGGGCCATGATCCCGGTCATGCCCCTGGCACCGACACTCCTGGCAGCCCTGACCCCCCAGGAACATGATGTCACCCTGGTGGACATGGTCTATGGGGACCGGGTGGACTATGAAGGGCCTTGTGACCTGGTGGCTATTACCATCCGGACCCCTCTGGCCGTCAAGGCCTACGAAATAGCCGATCGTTTCCGAGCCCAGGGCACCCCGGTGGTTCTGGGCGGGCCTCACGTTTTTGCCTTTCCCGCAGAGGCCAAAGGTCATGCCTCGGCCGTGGCTATTGGTGAGGCTGAGGAGCTCTGGTCCCGGATCCTGGAGGATGGGCAAAGCGGGATGCTGCAGGATTTCTACGTCTCCGGCCCCTACAAGCTTGAATCCCTCACCGGCAGTGTCTATCATGTTCCCCAGCGCCCCGACCTTTCCAAGGTCCCCATGATGCGCCGTGACCTCCTGCCGCGGAAAAGATACTTAATGGACTCCATCTTCACCACCCGGGGTTGTCCGAATTTCTGCCGTTTCTGCCCGGTCACACCCCTATTCGGCCCCCAGATCCGCCACCGCCCTATTGACCAGGTTGTGGCCGAGGTGGAGACCCTGCGAAAATATTATTTCAACGTGGACGACAGTGTTTTCGGCCATCCTCAACTGGTCAAACCCCCCGAAGAAAACCGCTATTACCTGGATCTCTACAGCGAACTGGCCCGGTTGAGATCCAAAAGACTCTGGAGCGGAGCCGGGGGCCTGTCTGCGGTCAATTACAAGGACGGCCGCAGGATCATCGAGTTGGCGGCCGAAAGCGGTCTATGCTCCATTGCCGCAGGCCTGGAGTCGCTGACCGGTTCGGGTCAAAAACAGTCCGGCGCCTGGCGTAAACTCCACTTCACCTCACCCGATGTCTTTGATGAACGCATCCTGAAAGAGAATATCCGGACCCTCCAGGGGCTGGGAATAGAGATTATGGGCTTCTTCGTGGTCGGTTGGGACGAAGACACCCTGGAAACGTATCAACGGACCCTCGATTTCTGCGATGAAACGAAGATCATCCCGATGATCTTGACCTTGGCCCCGATGCCGGGAAGCCCGGTCTATGAGGAGTATTTGGAACAAGGCCGGATCCTGACCGGACTTCCCTGGGATCGCTACGGCGGGGAAGCCGTTGTTTTCCGGCATCCCGCGATGGACCCCGAATCAATGCAGACCGAAAATGGACGGGTCATGCAGGAGGGGTTTACCTGGGGAAGGATCTTCGCCCGGACCTGGCATACCTTCTGGCACCGTCCTTCCCCGGGGGTGGCGATGAATTCGTTCTTTACCCAGATGGGCATGCAGAAGACCTTCAAATACCTTTTGGGGAAATAGAGAAAGGCATCAATCCTGATGGAATCAGAAAAATTCAAAGCGGACTTTTCATCTTATGAGCCCATTTAAACTTCCCCTGGCTTTCGCTTCTCTTGAACAGGCCAATTTCCGATTGTTCTGGAGTGTTCAGCTTATATCCTTAATAGGTATTTGGATGCAGATAACGGCTCAGGGTTGGCTGGTTTACGATTTAACCTCTTCAAAATTTCTTCTGGGTCTGATCAATGCGGTCGGAGGACTTCCGATATTATTTTTAAGTCCATTCGGCGGTATCATTGCCGATCATTTCAATAAAAAGAAACTTCTGGTATTCACTCAAATCGCTTTTTCGGCAGGCGCGTTTTTGATCGGAATACTGATCTCTATAAAAATAATCAATTTCCGGATCTTAATGGCGGTTGCTTTTGCCGGAGGGATCGTCAATGTAATTGACTCCCCCACCCGAATGTCCTTGATCGTCGAATTAATAGACAAAAGGACTTTAGGAAATGCGATCGCCCTGAATTCTCTCGGATTTAATATCGCCCGGGTGATCGGACCTGCCCTGGCCGGGTATCTGGTCGGAGCGATCGGAATAGACGTCTGTTTTTATCTTAATGCGGTTGCCTTCATCCCGGCTATTTTCGGGACCTATTTACTTAAAGGGGACTTTTCCGCAAAAGTTACCATGGGCAATTCCGTCAAAGAGGCCTTATTCGACGGAGCCAGATATGTCAGGGCCAATAAAAAAGTTTTTTATTCCCTTATGCTGGTAGCCACTTCTTCCACATTCGTAATGCCCTTCGCCATATTAATGCCCGTATATGCCAAAGACATCTTGAACGTAGGCGCTCAGGGAATGGGGACCTTGATGGCCTTTTCCGGATTTGGCGCTCTTATCGGGGCTTATCTGCTGGCCCAGTTCAGTAATCGAATAGATTTTGTAAGATTCATCTATTACAGCACTATCTTGGTGGCCGGTTCGTTATTGTTTTTTGCCTTCTCGACCGTTTTCGCCTGGTCCTGCCTGTTTCTTACCTTGTTGGGTCTTGGAATTGTTATGCAGTTCGCTTCAATAAACACCTATATTCAGGGGGTGGTTCCAAACGAATTAAGAGGAAGGGTCATGAGTTTTTATACGTTATGCTTTATGGGCTTCATGCCCATAGGGGCATTTCAGGCCGGGGTCGTCTCTTATTTCATTGGAGCCCCTTTATCTCTGGCCCTGGGGGCCGTAGTCTTGTTTGTTCCGGTTTTGGTCATGCTTTTTCGGAAGCGATGAGATTCCTCTTTAAACTTTTTTTCGAAAAAATATATTCTTGCACACCGGCCTCAACGCCCCGTCCTCCTACCCGGATTGAACAGGGGAATACCTTCAAGATCGAATACCTCCAGTTCCACTTCTTCCGGGACAACCTCTAATGATCGGGGAACCTTTCATGCTGGACAATATTGGCCAAAGAGCGACCTGACTATCTTAAAGAAAAAATAGTCACGAAAGTTGAGCCCGTGCTCATTTCCCTGAACCTGACCGCCGAGTTCAAAGTGGGGAAACGGAGGATCCTCCCCCCTCCGGATCGAACACCGGGAGGCGTTTCCCAACGCCTCGCTTCACCGGACAGGACTAGACTAATATTTAAGATTACCCGGGAAAACATTTTCCGTGCGGCCTGC
Organism: Deltaproteobacteria bacterium RBG_13_43_22; assembly: GCA_001797675.1. Lineage (GTDB taxonomy): Bacteria > Desulfobacterota > RBG-13-43-22 > RBG-13-43-22 > RBG-13-43-22 > RBG-13-43-22. Next base: position 50,884 of record MGQB01000038.1, read on the forward strand.
GAAACTCATCATCATAGCTATGATTATATTCTTATAAAATTATCTTGACATACAAAAACACCTCTGTTTATACTCCAAGCACCTCAAAGCAAGGTCAAATCAAACACGTCGAATCACAAGTTGCGGTTTTAACGAGAGGTTTTTTTCAATACTCTAACTTCATTGAAAAGGAGATCGAACATGAGAAAGAAATGGTTTTTTTTCGTTTTAATCGGTTTTTTTGTGGTTTCAATTGGAAGCATCGCCATGCCCCAACAGGCGGCCGGTCAACAGGTGATCAAGTGGAAAATGCAGTCCCACTGGCCTGCCAGCAGCGCATCCTTCAAGCCCCTCAAGGATTATTTAGAAAAAGATTTAGTCAAGCTCACCAACGGGCGCCTGCAAGTAACCCTCTTTCCGGCCGCCGCCCTGGTACCGTCCAAGGAAATCTTCGGGGCCTGCCGCATGGGTACCATCGAAGCGGCGACAGCGTCCGGAGCCTACTGGATGAGCCAGATTCCCATTGCCGCCGTGGCGTCCAATTGTCCCATGACCTTCCGCACCCCCCAGGAAGGTCTGAATTTTCATTTTAAGCTCGGCTTTGAAAAGATGCTCAAGGACGCTCACATCAAGCACAATCTTTTCTATTACACCGAGAAGATTTATCCGACGGCCTTGATAAGTAAAAAACCCATCACAAGGATTGAAGATTTCAAGGGATACAAAGTCCGTTCCTCCGGTGCTATCGCCGACATGTTGAAGGATCTCGGCGCCTCCCCCGTTTTAATTCCCGGTGAAGAACTTTATCTCTCTCTGCAAACCGGTGTCGTCGATGGAGCCCACTGGGGGGCAGCCGGCGGCGCCTTGACCATGAAACTCTGCGAGGTCGCCAAGTATTACATCCAGCCCGACCTGGCCATGGCCGGAACCGATGTGATTGTAATCAACAAAGCGGCCTTTGAGGCCCTGCCTAAAGACCTCCAGCAGATTCTCGATAAGGCCTTGACTGATCGCGTATACAAAAGAACGGAAGAATATGTAACAGACGAAAAAGTAGCCCTGGAAACCATGATCAAGAATTACAACGTCAAGGTTTCCACCCTGCCGCCGGCGGATCAGAAAAAGATGATGGTGTCGGCCATGAAGCAATGGGACAAGGTAGCGTCCAAAGACGCCGATTCGGCCAAAGCCGTCGCCATGTTGAAGAAATATCTCAAAGAACTCGGCCACATTGATTGATCCTTTGCCTGGGTTAGGAACCATGAACCTTGCTCATTCCTCATGCGGGAGGTAAAAACGCTCATGGAAAAATTGTTCAAATGGATCGGCCGGGCCAATGAATTTATAGGGAAGATGCTCAGCTACTTCATCATCCTTCTCGTGGTCGTTATTCTTTACGAGATATTTGCCCGGTATTTATTCAACAGTCCCACCATCTGGGCCCATGAACTTTCCCAGATGATCTATGGGGTTTATATAATCCTCCTGGGGGGGTTCCTCCAGCAGCGCGACGGGCATGTCAACGTTGAAATTCTTTACCTAAAATTTAAACCCCGGACCCGCGCTATTATCAACCTTTTCACCTGGATCCTCTTCTTTATCTTCTGCGGGACCCTTCTGGTTAAAGGGTGGGAGATGGCCTGGGATTCCTTTAAGTTCAGGGAGGCCGAGCCCACTGCCTTTGCCCCGCCGGTCTATCCCATAAAAATGATGATCCCCCTGGGGGCTTTTCTGCTTCTGATTCAGGGTCTGGTCAAGTATATCCGGGACATCAGGACAGCCGTAACCGGAAAGGAGGAGGCCACATGAGTATTGAACTCATTACCATCCTCCTTTTCGGGGCGATCATGTTTTTTCTGATCATGGGCCTTCCCCTGGCCTTCGTCCTCGGGGGCGTAGGAGTAGTGGGCTGTTTTCTGCTTTGGGGAGAAAAGGGCCTTTTCCTGATCTCGTCCCAGGCCTACGGCGCCATGGGGAAATTTACCCTCCTGGCCATACCGCTGTTCATCTTTATGGCCATGATACTGGAACGGGCCGGCGTAGCCGATGATCTTTACACCATGATGCACCGCTGGATGGGACCCCTCAACGGCGGCCTGGCCATCGGCACGGTGCTCATCTGCACCGTGTTCGCCGCCATGGCCGGGATCAGCGGGGCGGCAACCGTATCGATGGGGGTCATCGCCCTGCCGGCCATGCTCAAAAGGGGCTATAATAAAACGATTGCCATGGGCTCCATATCCGGCGGGGGGGCCCTGGGGATTCTCATCCCGCCCAGCGTGCCCATGATCCTCTATGCCACCCTGACGGGCGAATCCATTGGCGGCCTGTTCGCCGGGGGCATCCTGCCCGGTATTCTCCTGGCTTCTCTCTTTATTTTGTACATCGGCATCCGCTGTTTTTTTCAACCGGCCCTGGGGCCGGCCCTGCCGAAAGAAGAGAGGGCGTCCTGGCGGGAGAAAATGATTTCTCTCAAGGCGGTCGCCCTGCCCATTATGATCATCATCATGGTCCTGGGATCCATCTACGCGGGGATTTGCACCGCCACGGAGGCGGCGGCCCTGGGATGCCTGGGGGCTGTCATTTCGGCGATTGTCTACCGCAAACTGACCTGGACGCTGATCAAGGAAGCCTGCCTGCGGACGGCTTCCCTGACGGCCATGATCATTTGGATCCTCATCGGCGCCTATTGCTTCACAGCGGTTTACACCGGCACGGGCGCCCATCAGTTAATGGAGCACATCCTCCTGGCCATCCCTGGAGGAAGATACGTCATCCTTATCTCCATGCAGGCCATCTTTTTCATTTTGGGTTGCGTCCTGGACCCGGTGGGCATCATCATGATCTGCACGCCGGTTTTCGTCCCGGTCATCAAGGCCTTGGGCTTCGATCCCCTCTGGTTCGGCGTCCTGTTCATCATGAACATGGAGATGGGATACCTGACGCCGCCCTTTGGCTTCAACCTGTTTTATATGAAGGCCATCGCCCCGCCGGAGGTCAATATGGGAGATATCTATCGATCGATTGTCCCTTTTGTAGCCCTTCAAGGGGTGGGGTTGGCTATCTGCATCATCTTTCCGGAGATTATCCTTTGGCTCCCGAAATTGATGGTCGGGTAAAAAAATGTGCGGCACGGGCGCCGGTTTAGCTGAAATGAGACACCTGGTCTTGCCGGCGCCCCCCGGCTTTGTGATTCCTATCGAGGCAGGTTATACCTAATTTTATGTCGGCCTGCCTTGCCGGGTAATAGCTTTCCCGACAGCAACTTTTCAAGCTTTTCAAGAAATCCCGCACTGCCGAACGGACGTCTTGTCGAAGTGGCCCTCCTGATCTTTTTCTCTGTTTCAGGATCTTTTTGAATCAGAAATTTTTGGTAGGCTTCCCTGTCTTTCTCTTCAAACCACCCATCTCCCTGTATCCGTTCATCTTTAAATAACAGGATAGCCGCTATTTTTCGGCTATATTCTTCCTTAAACGGCCCTTTTCGGGGTTAAATGGCCGAATAAATCCGATCCGATGGTTCCGATCAAAAACCTCTAAAGGATTTAGCCGGTTATTTGCTTTATGGTAAATCTCCTCCGCAGACTTGCCTGATTGACAAAAATTTGACAAAAATTTCTTGACAAAATATGAAATAAATAATAATTTTATAAATTTATAAATTTTCAGGAAATATTAATGTTTGAGTCCTTATCCGAGCGGTTGAACCTGACCTTTAAGAAATTGAAAGGCCAGGGAAAATTAAGCGAAGCCAACATGAAAGAAGGCCTTCGGGAGGTCCGTCTGGCCTTACTGGAGGCCGATGTTCACTACAAGGTGGCCAAGGATTTTATCGACCGGGTCAAGGAAAGATCTTTGGGACAGGAAGTTCTGGCCAGCCTGACACCGGCCCAGCAGGTGATCAAGATTGTTCAAGAAGAACTGACCGGGCTCATGGGTGGGTCCAGACAGGATCTGAATTTAGCCGGACGCCCCCCGGTGGCCATTATGCTGGCCGGCCTTCAAGGCTCAGGGAAGACCACCACGGCCGGAAAATTGGCTTTATATTTGAAAGAAAAAAACTTTAGACCGGGCCTGGTGCCGGCCGATGTTTACCGTCCGGCCGCCATAGACCAACTTCAAAAAGTAGGCGGGGTAGCCGGGGTTGAGGTCTATCCTTCGGATCCCAAGATTAATCCGGTGGCGCTTTGTCTTTCGGCCATGGAATGGGGCAAACAAAACGGACTCAATCCCCTGATCCTGGATACCGCCGGTCGTTTGCATATCGATCAGGCACTAATGACCGAACTGAAGCAGATCAAGGAGCAGGTCCGCCCCAATGAAATCCTATTGGTGGCCGATGCCATGACCGGCCAAGACGCCGTCAATGTGGCCCAGAAATTCAACGAATGGCTGGAGCTGTCCGGGGTCATCCTGACCAAGATGGAAGGGGATGCCCGGGGAGGGGCCGCCTTGTCCATCAAATCGGTCATCCAAAAACCGATCAAATTTATCGGCGTCGGAGAAAAATTGGAGGCATTGGAACCCTTTCACCCCGACCGGATGGCCTCGCGTATCCTGGGCATGGGGGATGTCCTTTCCCTGATCGAAAAGGCCCAGCTACATTTTGATGAGAAACAGGCCATCGAATTAGAGAAAAAAATCCGCAAGGAAACCTTCACCCTGGACGACTTTAAAGATCAACTCAAACAAATAAAAAAGCTGGGTTCCTTGGAACAGATGATCCAGATGATCCCGGGTATAAACCGGGTGAAGGGCCTGAAAGACATGAAGCCCGATGAAAAAGAATTGATACGGACAGAAGCTATTATCAATTCCATGACCCCTGAGGAACGAAGAAGCTATCAGCTCATCAATGGAAGCCGGCGTCGGCGCATTGCCAAGGGGAGCGGGACCACGGTTCAGGATGTCAATAAAATGCTGAAAAATTTTGAGCAGATGCAAAAAATGCTCAAACAATTCAGCAAGGGAGGCCGAAAAGCCCTCCAAAGAGGACACTTGCCTTTTTAACCAACGTTGGTTATTATAAGAGGAAAAGAGGCGTAGAAAAGGAGCGTAGGTATTATGGCGACAAAGATCAGGTTGGCCCGAATGGGGGCCAAGAAACGGCCTTTTTATCGAATGGTGGTGGCCGATTCCGGATCCCCGAGAGACGGCAGGTTTATTGAAATCGTGGGGACTTACGACCCCAATCAAGAACCGGCGGCGGTTTCCTGGAAACCGGAAGTATTGAAAAAATGGCTTTCCGTCGGGGCCGAACCAACGACTACCGTAAAAAATTTGATTCGCACCAGCGGCGTACTGAAAGGTTGATAAATATTTGAGGCGGGTGCCTCAACCCTCTCCTGTGAAAATAACCGATTCAATGGAATGGATCCAATGGCCCATCAAGAGCCAGGAAACATAAGCGGAATCAGTCTGTTATGGAAAACCGGCAACTCAAAAGGAGGAGGTAAGCGGCATGAAGGATTTAGTAAAATACATTGCTAAGGCGTTGGTGGATAATCCGGATCAGGTAGAAGTCAATGAAATTGAAGGAGAACAGACTTCAGTCATCGAATTAAAGGTGGCTAAGGAGGACCTGGGCAAGGTCATCGGCAAACAAGGGCGGACCGCCAGGGCCATGAGAACGATCCTGAGTGCGGCTTCCACCAAGATCAGGAAACGATCGGTCCTGGAAATTCTGGAATAAGAAATAACCTAACAGTTTAGCTTTTTATAAAATTTATTATTGCCACAGACCCAAACGGACCCACACAGACTTTTCCCCCTGAGGACCTTCGCAGGGGAAAAACCTGTTTAGCCGAAAAGTCCGGCAGGGTACTGATTGACAGGTCGTCAATCAGTACCTATCCTTCTGTCCGTCTTTGTCTGCCTTGTCCGTGGCAAAAATTATTTTAAGGATTTACATTTTTTTCAAAAACCTAAATTAATAACTAACTAACCAGATTGATTTGATGAAATCGGACTTTCTGTTGATCGGCAAAGTGGCCAAACCTCACGGGCTTCGCGGTCAGGTAAAAGTCCTATCCTATGCCTCTTCCAATGATAGTTTCTTCGTCGGGCAAAAAGTCTTTTTGGGTGAAGGCGAAGAAAAGAAAGTGCTGTTGATCTCGGGAGTCAAAGTTCAACCCCATGGCCTTCTCCTTAACTTTCAGGGGCTGGATAATCGTGAGCAAGCCGAAGGGTTAAGCGGAAGTTCCCTATACATTGATAAAAAGGATCTCAAGGCCCTTCCGGAAGGAGAATTTTACTGGCACCAGCTGATCGGCAGCCGTGTTTTTAACGATCAGGGCCGGTTTCTGGGCATTATGGAGGAGATATTCCCAACTCCGGCACACGACATTTGGATCATCCGGGACGGCAAAAAGGAAGTACTCCTTCCGGCGGTAGAAGACTTCGTGCTCTCGGTCAATGTACCCCGGGGAGAAATCCGGGTGCGGGATTTATATGGCCTCTCCGAGGGTAATGACAGTTGATATTCTGACCCTCTTTCCCGGCTATTTTTCTTCTCCTATGGGGGAGGGGATCCTTGGTCGGGGAGTTGAAGATGGACGGGTGAGGATCCGGATATTTAATCTGCGTGACTTCGCCGAAGACCGCCATCGCACGGTGGATGACCGACCTTTCGGCGGTGGAGCGGGGATGGTTTTAAAACCTGAACCCGTCTGCCGGGCCTTAACATGGCTGAAAGGCCTGCCTGGACCGAGTCCCCGGGTAATCCTTTTAACCCCTCAGGGGGCTCCTCTGAAACAATCACGGGTCAAAGAACTGGCCCTCTGTCACCGAATCATCCTGATCTGTGGAAGGTATGAGGGAATCGACGAACGGATAGCTGATTTTTTCTGTGATGAACAGATATCAATCGGGGATTATGTTTTAAGCGGCGGGGAACCGGCGGCACTGGTTTTTTTAGATGCCCTGATCCGGCTGATTCCCGAGGTCATGGGCTGTGCCGACTCGGGGAAAGAAGAATCTTTTGAAGAGGGGTTATTGGAGTATCCTCAGTACACACGACCCCGAAATTTTAAAGGGCATGGCGTTCCCGAAATTCTGTTTTCCGGGGACCATGAAAAAATCCGGGTCTGGAGGCGGCGGCAAGCGTTGTCCAAGACCATAAAACGGCGGCCCGATTTGATCGAAGAAGAACGATTGAGCCCGGAAAACCGGAAGATATTAATGAAGTTACCAAAAAAGGATTAATTGCCAAGGATTAGAATTCAGAAGTCAGTATCCGGAAATAAAAAAGAGAAGGGTTTATGCTTTTCTATATCATTGTTGAATTCTGGCATCTGGATTCTGGGTTCTAAAAAAAGGCTGGATAGTACCAAGGGATTAGAAAAGGAGTGGAGCAATGGATGCCTTGACCATGTTGGAAAAAGAACAGATGCGGGTGGATTTTCCCGATTTTAGAGCCGGAGATCAGATTCGGGTCCATGTTAAAATCAAAGAAGGGGAAAAGGAACGGATCCAGGTTTTTGAAGGGGTAGTCATTCGGAAAAGAAAAGGAAATACCGGGGCTACCTTTACGGTTCGCAAGGTTTCCTACGGCGTGGGCGTTGAACGTATTTTCCCGCTTCACGCACCGGCTATTGATCGAATCGATATCGTCAGCCGGGGAAAAGTGCGACGATCGAAATTGTATTACTTGAGAAAACTAAAAGGCAAAGCCGCCCGGATCAAAGAACGGCGGGTAACACCGGGAGCTTCCAAGGCTTGATTAGTTAAGGGTTAGAAGTTCAGAGTTCGGAGCTGTTGTTTTGACTCCGAACCAATCACGAGAGCTTTATCGATCGGGTGGTTGTGGCCACGGTTAAGAAACCCTTTGATTTTTACGAATGTAATATAGACCGGCCGGGGGCCGTTCTGGTTGCCGGGGTGGATGAAGTCGGGCGGGGGCCTCTGGCAGGCCCGGTACTGGCGGCAGCAGTCATTTTCCCACCGGGTGTCTTTATCCCCGGTGTAACGGATTCCAAACAATTAACCTCAAAGCAAAGGGATTTCCTTTTTCCTTTGATCAAAGAGAAATCCATAGCTTTAGGTCTGGGGCTCATTGGACCCCGGGAAATTGATCGATTGAATATCCTCCAGGCCTCCTTGTCGGCCATGGAAAAGGCGGTTTTTCACCTCAACCTGATGCCCGATCTGATTCTGGTCGACGGGAATCGTCCGTTAAACCATCCCGTGGTCCAGGAATGTCTGATCCGGGGTGATCGTTTGAGCCACTCCATTGGGGCCGCTTCCATTGTAGCCAAAGTCGTTCGAGATAAGTTAATGGAATCCTGGCATTACCGTTTTCCTCAATATAATTTTTTTAAGAACAAGGGCTATGGGACCCGGGAACATCTCTCAGCCTTAAAGAAATACGGACCTTGTCCACTCCATCGATTAAGTTTCAGGGGAACGGTTCCCGATGAAACCCCAAAAACCGGCTGAGAACCCCCGAGGCCGGGTAGGCAGAAAAGGAGAGGACCTGGCCTTTGAACTCCTCAAGAAAAGAGGGTATAAGGTCCTGGAAAGAAACTTTAAATCTCCTCTTGGGGAAATCGATATTATTGCCAGGGAAGGAAGGTCCCTGGCCTTTGTGGAGGTCAAGACCCGGTTATCCTCAAATTTTGGAACGGCCAAGTGGGCTGTGGGTCCCAGGAAACAACGGAAACTGTCCATGGTGGCCCTGGATTATTTAAAACGCCATTCTCTTTTAGAACAGCCGGCCCGATTTGACGTGGTGGCCATTGATTTGGATCAGGGGCAAGCGAAAGTGGAATTGATTCGAAACGCCTTCGACCTGGCCTATTAAAAAAATTTTTGCCACGGACTCACACGGACATGGGCAGACCGTTTTTGTCCGGCCGGCGGCTGGCCGGATAAAAATCACCAGGACCGCCGCTAAGAGACCGTTGTCCTCGAAAGGATTACCCCTTTATTCGTTCGACAAGTCATCGAACGAATAAAGGGGTCAGTAGTGGTCTATGGGTGACCGTGGCTAAAGAAGAAAAGAAATTATATGATGGATTTGGGGAAAAAGGGCACTCTCTATGTGGTAGCCACGCCGCTGGGTAATTTAAAGGATATTACCCTTCGGGCCCTGGAGGTGCTTAAAGGTTCCGATCTGGTAGCGGCCGAAGATACTCGTAGGACTCAAAAACTCCTCTCCGCCTTTGACCTCCATTCCCCTTTAATCAGTTTTAATGAGAATAATAAACATAGAAAAATTCCTCATCTGATTGCCCGGTTGGGGCAAGGGCAACAGATCAGCCTGGTGACCGATGGCGGGACGCCCTGTATCAGCGATCCCGGAAGAGAACTGGTCCTGGAAACTCGCCGGGCGCAGATACCGGTGGTGCCCATCCCGGGACCATCGGCCCTGACTTGTGCCCTGAGTGCCTCAGGATTACCGGCGGACTCGTTTGTCTTCCTGGGATTTTTACCCAGAAGGAAAAGCCGCCGTAGAAAAATCCTTCAGGAAATGGAAGGCCAAAAAAGGACCGTCATTTTTTATGAAGCACCTCACCGAATAGGAGACCTTCTGGAAGAGATCCGGGCCGTTTTGGGAGAGAGAGAGATTGTCTTGACCCGTGAATTGACCAAGGTCCACGAAGAAATCCTGGCCGGCCCCATAAGCGGGCTGATACACCAATTGGTGAACCGGGAACCCAAAGGGGAATATACCCTTTTGCTGTCACCGGCAGAAAAATAACATTCGGCTTCCGGTTTGGCAAGACGGTGTTTGTTGCCCTGGTTTTAATGAATCACCACCGTCCGCTTTTGGGGGACAAGATTAATGATGGATTCGTAATAATTCGCCGAAAGCCCTTTTTCGTCATTCCGGTCCCGCATCAAGTGCGGGATAGACTCCAGCCGGAGTTTAGTATTATTACGCAGTAAAGATTTCTTGACCCCGGTTTTCACCGAGGTGACGACTTTTTTCTAATCCGTATTAAGGGTTGAAAATAAAGCCAGGGATTGTCTATCATTATGGTTTGGGTTTTGGGGAGGCTGAAAATCCGCAATCCGCAATCCAAAAGGTTATGGAACGTCAATTAATAATAAAAAATCAATTAGGCCTTCATGCCCGGGCAGCGGCTAAAATGGTTCAACTCAGCAACAGTTACGCCTCAGACTTTTCCATCCAGTTTAACGGACAAGATGTAGACGGGAAAAGTATTTTAAGTATTTTGACCCTGGCCTGTCCCTTGGGTTCAAAAATTTTATTGCGGGCCGACGGTCCTGATGCCGATAAACTCCTGGACGCCGCGGAAAGGCTGATCGATGACAAATTCGGAGAAGAATAATCTTTTGGAGCCAGAATCCGCCAATGCCGTCCTGAAGGGGATAGGGGCCTCCGGTGGCGTGGCCGTCGGCAGGGCTTATCTGGTGGATCGCAGCCGGGTCAAGGTCGTTTATCAACATCTTCTCGATCCATATCTGATCGAGCCGGAAATAAAACGATTCAAAGAGGCGGTCGACAAAGCGGATGTCCAATTGCATCAGATCATCGAAGAAATCCCTAAAGAAATCAAGGACCACGCCGGTATTATCGATTCCCACCGCTTGATATTGCGTGACCGGATGATCTATGATCAGACTTTAGAGATTATCCGGAACGAACAGATCAATGCCGAATGGGCCCTTAAAAAAGCCGTAGAACACACCCAGGAGGTCTTCGCCAAGATAAAAGACGAGTATTTTCGCAGCCGGATCAGTGATGTGGTTTATGTTTCAGAGAGGATCCTCAGAAATCTGACCGGAAAGCAATTTGAAAACCTATCGGATATCCAGGGACAGGTCATTATTGTGGCCCATGATCTCTCTCCCGCGGATACCACCCAGATGCGTCTGGACAATGTCTTGGGTTTTGTCACCGATATGGGCGGTAAGACTTCCCATACCGCTATCATTGCCCAATCCCTGGAGATCCCGGCCGTAGTCGGTCTGGAGCGGATCACCCAGGAGGTCGACAGCGGCGATCTGATCATTGTGGACGGTAGCGACGGGCAGGTGGTTCTAAACCCCGACCCGGGAACGTTAGAGCTGTTTCAACAAAAAAAGAAAAAGTTTGACGAATACCGGACCGAAATTGCCAAATACAGCTTTCTCCCGGCCGAAACCCTGGATGGATATCAAATCAAGACCCGGGCCAATATCGAATTTCTGGAAGAGATTCCCTCGGTGTTGGCCCAGGGGGCAGAGGGTATCGGTCTTTTTCGTACGGAATTTTTATATTTGAGCCAGAAAGAATTGCCCAGTGAGCAAACCCTGTTCGAAAGTTTCAGAAATGTTGTCCGGATAATCGCCCCCAATCCGGTAACGATTCGGACCCTCGATATCGGTGGGGACAAATTCGCCTCCCATTTGGACTTGGCTGACGAGATGAACCCGGCCCTGGGGTTGAGAGCCATCCGCTTTTGTCTGAAGGAAGTGGATATTTTTAAGCGGCAGCTAAGGGCAATCTTAAGGGCCAGTTCCTATGGGAACTTGAAGATTCTCTTTCCCATGATTTCCGACATCGACGAGGTCTTCAGGGCCAAGGCCATCCTTAAGGAAGTCATAAAAGATCTTCAAAAGGAGAATATTCCCTTTGCTCCCCAGATCCCCATCGGGATCATGATTGAGATCCCTTCTGCCGTGGCCATGGCCGATCTTCTGGCCCGGGAAGTCGATTTTTTCAGTATCGGAACTAACGACCTGATTCAATATACCCTGGCCATCGACCGGGTCAATGAACATGTGGCTCATATGTATCAGCCTTTACACCCGGCCATCCTGCGTTTGATCCGGCAAACCGTTGAGGCTGGCCACCGGGCAGGGATCCCGGTGGCCATGTGCGGGGAGATGGCCGGAGAACCTCTATACATCCCGATTTTACTCGGACTTGGACTGGATGAATTGAGTATGAATCCCATGTCCATCCCCCGGGTCAAGCAGATCATCCGGATGGCCTCTTATGCAGAATCCAAGGAATTTTTAAACAAAGTCTTTTCCCTGAACACAACCGAAGAGATTAACCGCTATGTCCTGCAGGAAATGGTCCAGTTGTTTTCCGACCATTTCAGGACCAATGGAACGATGATTTATTAATAGAAAAAGGATTCAAGTGAAAGACTGAAAAAAAGATCCTCGAACCCCCGAACCCTTATTTTCGAATGCCTATGCCCGAACACATCAAAATAATCAGTCAAAATCGCAAGGCCCATCACGATTACCAAATTCAGGAAACCATTGAAGCCGGATTGATATTGACCGGACCGGAGGTCAAATCCCTGCGTCTCGGGCGGGCCAATCTAAAAGACAGTTATGCCAGACCCAAGGGAGGGGAAGTGTTTTTGTATGAGGTTCATATCAGCCCCTATGAAAATTCCCCTTTAAATGAGCAAGACCCGACCCGTACTCGAAAGCTCCTTCTTCATAAACAGGAGATCAGGCGGCTGACCGCTAAAATCAGGGAAAAAGGCTTAACGTTGGTTCCTCTTCGACTCTACTTCCTCGGCGGTAAGGCCAAGGTCGAACTGGCCCTGGCCAAAGGGAAGAAACTTTATGATAAAAGAGAGGCCATCCAGAAAAAGGATATGAAGCGGGAGACCGACCGCCAGGAGCGAGGGAAAAAATAACTGCAACACCTTTTCCTTATCATCTTTCCTTTAAGTCCGCCCCGGCCAGGCATGGTATTTTGGATCTGATCCCCTACTCTCTGCCCTTTGCCACGTCTCGGAAAGCCAGGAAGTATTCTATCCAGGGCCAGAATGTCGAATTCGGAAAGATAGCTCGAAAACTTTTCTTTGTTTTTACCGTGTTTGTGTTGGAAAACCAGGACCACTCGAATTTGATGGTAAAAAAACATTGACAGGCATCCGTTGATCAAAAAGGACAGAGAGCCAAACTGATTTCAGATTCGGTTTTAATGGGAACTGAAGGCTTTTAAGCAATGATCACAAATACTTTTTTTCGTTAAAAACAAATCACCATTCATAGCAAAGTAATAAAAGGAGAATTCAATGAAAAGAGCCAAGTTGAGCCAAACGGGAACGGGCAAAGAAACCAAAGACCCGGTTAATCCTTTGGAAGGCGTCTGGATGCTTCCCGGTTTTGGAAATACAGGGGTGGTGGAAACCTCCGAGGGGATTGTTTTAGTGGATGTCCCCGGCTATCGATGGGTCGGCAGAATGATGGAGATGCTCAGAAAAAATCTTAAAGGCCCGGTGCATACCATTTTTCTCACCCACGGCCACCTGGATCACGCCCTGACCTTAGATACGGTTTTTGAAGAAGCAGCGGAAAAGGGCTTTCCGGGGCCCCGGGTGATCGCCCAACGAAATCTGGTGAAAAGGTTCAACCGCTATCGTCTGCTGGCCGGATATCATGACCATATCAACCGGATTCAATTTGCGGTTCCCTCCGGGGTCCCGGCCTTCCCTCTCCCCGGACGCTATCCGGATGTCACCTTTGACCAGAGCATCAGTCTGTCTGTGGGCGGACTGGATTTCCATGCCTATTATGCCCCAGGGGAAACCGATGACGGGCTCTGGGTTTGGGTCCCTGAAAAAAGGACCGTTTTTGCCGGCGACCTGATCGTGGTGGGGATGCCCAATGTGGGCAACCCTTTCAAGGTCCAGCGCTTCGCCTTGGATTGGGCTGAAGGGCTGGAGTCTATTGCGGCCAAGGAGCCGGAGGTTCTTATCCCCGGCCACGGCCCGGTGACTCAGGGCAAGGAAAAAATCCGCGACCAACTGCTGACCATTTCCAAATCACTCCGATATCTGCATGAGGAAGTGGTGCAACGCCTGAATGCGGGTATGTGGTATGAGGATATCCTTCATGAAGTGGACCTGCCCGAGGACCTGAAGAAATCGGAACACCTGGCCCCTATCTACGGGTGCCCAAAATTCGTTGTCCACGGCATTCTGCGTCAGTACACCGGCTGGTATGACGGTAACCCCTCCAATCTGTTTCCGCCTAAAAAGAAGGACATTCAAAGAGAAATCCTCACCCTGGCCGGGAAAGAAGCGATTCTCAAAAAGGCTTCGGAGCTTAAGGAAAAGGGGCAAACGGCCATGGCCCTCCAGTTCGTCGATATGGCCCTGACCGGCGAAAACACAGAGGATGAAAAAAAACAGCTCCACCGGCTGAAGGGTGAACTGCTCGGCATCATGGGGGATCAGGAGCCAAGCTACATTGCCAGGAATATTTTTTATAACGGTCACAATGAGGAGATGAGATTGGCCGGAGAAGAAAAATAGTGAAACTGTAAAAATTTGTCGCCCCGGTGGAAACCGGGGTCCAGCGGTTTTCTAATTGGGACAGAGGAATCCCGGGGACAGCCAAATTATTTGGCGGCAGGCACAGCCAATGCCACGGATTCAGGTAAAAAAATAAAATAGTTGGGAGAATATTTCCAGATGAAAAAATATTAAAAAACAAACCTTACACCTTAAAACCAATGAGTTCGATTCGGAGGGAAAAATAAGCAACTTGACTTTCTGCCCGAAGTTTATTATATTTTATAAGAACAGGTTCGTTATCAACAATCCTGAAAGGGGGGCGAAACGGCTTCGACGGGGATATTTAGCTTAGGTGGCATACCGAGGTCCTATCGGCTCGTAAAACAGATAGGAAACAATAATCGCAGACAACTACGATTACGCCTTGGCCGCTTAGTCGGCCGACATCCTGTCTTTCTTTCCTGCGAGGAAGATAAGGGTGACGATCAGCAGGATAGCCTGACCGAATGGCCTGTAGCCGGAAGGGCGAAACCTTTTACAGGATAGCTTTTCAGGTCTCCCGCCTGGCGGATACCTGGAAAGCGAATCTTTAATAGCCGGGATAAGTATGTAGAGGCCTAAGTGATGTATTTTCGGACGCGGGTTCAACTCCCGCCGCCTCCACCAAAATACCAAAGAGTCACTAATTCATCCTCCCCCCCCCATTCCACCTCCTGGGCCTATTCCCGTTTTCAATCGACCTTAATGAGGATCATCAATAAAATTTATTTTTTTAAACGGCCGATACAGAGAGAGACAAAACCCTTAGGATTTGTTAACGATGATTCAGCTTAATGTTCTACTGTTCGGGTATCTGGGGGTATATCTTCTGCAGACCGGTTTTTCTCTTTGGCTGGAACACCTGAATCGGAAGCATCTTGAAGAAAAAGGGCAAAAGGTCCCTCCCCTCTTTGAAGGATTTATCGATCAACCCAAATTGACCCGAAGCATGGCTTATACCCTGGAAAACAGCCGTTTCTCGATTCGGCAAGGCCTGTTTAACGAGATCATTCTTCTGGCCTTTCTCCTTTCAGGATTTCTGCCTTTTCTGGACCGGTTGTCCTCCGGCTGGCAACTGCCTCATATCTGGGCCGGCCTGTTTTTCTTTCTGGTTCCCGGGTTTATTTCCTATTGGCTGGATCTGCCCTTTGACTATTATGATACCTTTGTCATTGAAGAGAAATACGGTTTTAATCAATCCACAAAAAGGACCTGGATCACCGATCAATTGAAGTCCGGAGTTTTGTCATTGATCCTGTTTTCCTTAATCCTTTCATTGCTGCTCTGGATAATCCGAATTTCCCCCCATCGCTGGTGGCTTTGGGGATTCCTGACCCTTTCCACCGTTCAATTGCTCCTGACGATCCTGTATCCCATCCTGATCGCCCCTTTATTCAATAAGTTTACTCCCATTGAGGATCAAGGGCTGGCGGAGAAGATCAATAAATTAATGGAAAGGGCCGGTATCCGAATCAAAGGGATATTTCAGATGGACGCCGGAAAGCGCAGCCGTCACACCAATGCCTATTTTACCGGCCTGGGCAGGACCAAGCGGATCGTTCTCTATGATACCTTGATCCGGAACCATCCCCAGGAGGAAGTTTTGGCCGTTCTGGCTCATGAGGCCGGGCATCATAAAAAGAAACATATTTTGAAACAATTCCTGCTGGTGGAATCGGCCATGCTGGTTTTTTTCTATCTGACTTATCTTCTGATCGACTGGTCCTTCCTCTATCAGACCTTCGGGTTTGAAAATCCAAAGACCTATGCGGGTCTTTTGCTGATCGGGATCTTTTGGCAGAAGGCCGGTTTCTTTCTGATGCCTTTTTCCATGGTCTTGTCCCGGCGGTTTGAGCGCCAGGCCGACGGTTTTGCCGTTAGAATGCTTAAATCTTCCCAAGCCATGATCGCCGGATTAAAGCGACTGGCGGCCGACAATTTGAGCAACCTTTTTCCCCATCCTTTTTATGTCCGATTCCATTATTCGCATCCCCCGCTGATGGAACGGATCTCCCGGCTTCAAAGGCATGGGGAATCAGATAGTTGAGGCTTATTAAATAAAAAAATAGTGATAGGATGAACCCGGAAGACCTTCAACCAGCGGAAGAAACAATCCTTCCACCCTCCCCTTCCGAAAAATCGGGCAGCCGCCTGCCGCTGACGGCCTTATTGGCCGGGGCTGTGGCCATCGCCTTTGCTCCTATTTTTGTCCGGCTCAGTCCGGTGGGACCGAGCGCCACCGCCTTTTGGCGGATTGTTCTGGCCCTGCCCCCCCTGTGGTTTTGGATGAGTTTCAAAAGGGAAGGGATTAAATCAACCCCTTCTCCTTCTTCTTTTTCCGACTTTCTGTACTTAAGTCTGGCCGGCCTTTTTTTTGCCGGCGATCTGGCCATTTGGCATTGGTCCATCAAACTGACTTCCGTAGCCAATGCCACCCTCCTGGTCAATTTTGCCCCGGTCTTTGTCACCTTGGGCGGCTGGCTGATCTTCGGCCAGAGGGCGCGAATGATTTTTCTCCTCGGAATGGTTTTGGCCTTATCAGGCATGGTCATGATCGCCGGCAATAGTTTCCAGATCAGCCTTCTTCATTTTTCGGGAGATGCCTTGAGTTTTTCGGCGGCCCTTTTTTATGCCGGATACCTCTTGTCGGTTAAATCTCTTCGGGAACGATTTTCCACCCCCACCTTGATGGCCTGGAGCGGCCTGGTAACCGCCCTGGCCCTGTTGCCGATTACCTGGTTATCCGGGGAAGGCTTATCTATCTCAAGCTTTCAAGGATGGACGGTGTTAATCGGTTTGGCCTTGATCTCCCAAGTGGCCGGTCAAAGTCTTATCGCCTTCGCCTTGGCCCATCTCCCGGCCTCCTTTTCCTCGGTTGCCTTACTGGTCCAGCCGGTTGCAGCGGCCTTCCTGGCCTGGTTCCTGCTCAAGGAAGACCTGGTGGTCTGGCAGGTGGTCGGCGGCCTACTGGTTTTGTTCGGAATCCTGGTGGCCAAACGAGGCAGTCCGTTGGAATAAGTCAAAATTTTGGATAGACATCTTGACACCTAATCGCCATTCCCTTATATTTCCTCCAGACACCGGGTAAAAATAATCAGTCGGTCAAAAACTGGAGAACGTATCTATGGATGAGGGCATTTACATCGCCATTCCTCCGGGGGCAATCATCCCGGGGGTTTTACCAAAATTTAAAATATACTTATTGTCACCGGAAGGGCATTATTCCCTTTGGGCCCTGGAGGGCAATAAAGTCACCGCCAAACAGCTCGAAAAACTCACCGAAGGCGGCCTTAAAGAGGTCTACATCGACCTGGAAGAAAATTTTTTATACGAAGAATATCTTGAAACCAACCTGAGCAAGATCCTCGAGAATCAAGCGACGTCAGTAGACCAGAAAGCGGCTATATTCAGTAAAGTTTCCATTAACGTTGTCAGGGTTGCTTTTGAAGCCTCTTTCGGGCAGGGCACCATGGGACCGGAGGCCATAAAGCGAACGGAGAGAATGATTAGAAACGCCCTGGAGTTTCTAACGGAAACCAAATCCCTTCAGGCCCTGTCTCAAATGATCGGCCATGACTACAAGACCTATGAACATGCCACCAAGGTTCTCTGGTTTACGGTGGCCTTCCTTAGAGACAACCCGGCCATTCTGGGAATAATTGAACCGGGATATCCGGATGTGGATGAAATTCAAAAAATGGAACTATTACGGCAATGCGGTGTCGGCGCCCTGCTTCACGATATCGGCAAAACGTTTGTATCCCAAGACATCCTCAATAAAAACGGCCCGCTCACAGAAATCGAATGGGAAATCATGAAACGTCATCCTCTCAACAGTTTGGCCATGCTTCTCACCACAGACATCCCCGAGTTCGTCAAGAAGGCGGTATTGCAGCATCATGAGGATTTTGATGGCGGCGGTTATCCCATGCAACTCAGAGGACTGCACATTTCCATCCTGGCCCGCGTATTGAGAATTGTGGACACCTTTGACGCCATGACCTCCCGACGTCCTTACAAGGATTCCCTGCCTCCCAGGAAGGCGATAGAGATCATGATCGGAACCCCCCCCTCCAATAATATCGGGGGGTATAAAACCTTGGAGCAGGATCATCGAGATCAGGGTATGATTCAATGTTTTGATGAAGATCTGCTCCGGAAATTCATCTTATTTCTCGGCAAAACAAAACTGAATGAATAATAGGAGGAAAGCGTGATTATTCAATCTTTGGCTGTCGGGCCGATCCAGGCCAATTGCTATATTTTAGGTTGTGAACAAACGAAGGAAGCCGTAGTCATTGACCCCGGCGATGAACCCAAACACATCCTGAGCGGTCTTCAAAAACAGGCTTTCCAGCTTAAATACATCATCAATACCCACGGTCACTTTGACCATGTCGGGGCTAACAAAGCCTTAAAAGACGTCACCGGTGCACCGGTCCTTATTCATAAAGGGGATGCCCCGATGCTGGCCCACCTCTCGGCCAGTGCCGGCATGTGGGGGATGCGTGCCGACGACTCACCCGCAGACCAATTCCTGAAAGATGGGGATCGGATCTCGTTCGGGAAGATCATTCTGGAGGTCATTTCCACCCCCGGTCATTCTCCCGGAGGGATATCCCTTTATACCCCCAAAGATCTTTTTGTGGGGGATACCTTGTTCGCCGGTTCCATCGGACGGACCGACTTTCCGGGCGGGGATTACGACCTGCTGATTTCCGGCGTACGGAATCGCCTTTTTGTCTTGGGTGATGACGTGAAGGTCTACCCCGGCCACGGCCCGGCCACTACCATCGGTTATGAAAAAAAATATAACCCGTTTTTTAACTGAAGCGGATAATCTATTTGATTGGCAAATTTATTTAATTTGCTTAGATTAGGCCTTTGGGATATTTTTTAGAACAATCTTCTATTTTAATAAACAGGGCTTTATATTATGACGTTTTGGAGAGTCGATAACCCGACCCACGTGGTCGTCCCTTTTATTGAAGGGGATGGAACCGGCCCGGACATCTGGCGAGCCACCCGCCCGGTGTTAGAGGCCGCAGTCCAAAGGGCTTACAGCGGACTCAAACAAATAGAGTGGCTGGAAGTCCTGGCCGGGGGAAAAGCCTACTCTCAGACCGGCCAGTGGCTGCCGGAACAAACCATCCATGCCCTTCGCCACTACAGTCTGGCATTAAAAGGCCCCTTGACCACCCCGGTAGGGAAAGGGATACGAAGCCTCAATGTCCAACTCAGGCAGGTCCTGGATCTTTATGTCTGCCTCCGGCCGGTCCGGTATTTTGACGGGGTGCCCAGCCCCATGCGTCATCCCGAATTGGTGGATATGGTCGTCTTCCGTGAAAACACCGAAGATGTTTATTCCGGAATCGAATGGCCGGCTGAAAGTGCCGAGGCCCGAGAGCTGACCGAATGGATCGAAAAGAAAACCGGGAAGAAATTAACCCCCGGCTCGGGGATCGGGATCAAACCGATCAGCCGACCGGGTACCCATCGTCTGGTTCGCCGGGCTATTGAATACGCCCTGCGTCGCAACAAACCGAGCGTCACCCTGGTACACAAAGGCAATATCATGAAATTCACCGAAGGGGCCTTCCGTAACTGGGGTTATGAACTGGCTCAGGAAGAATTCCCCGATGAAACCATAACCGAAGCGGAACTTCAAAAACAACCCGGGGAGGAATCCCCTTTAGGAAAAGTCATCATCAAAGACCGGATCGCCGACATGATGTTCCAACAGGTTCTTCTTCGTCCGGCTGAATATTCGGTTATTGCCACCGGCAATCTGAACGGGGATTATCTTTCCGATGCCCTGGCGGCCCAGGTGGGCGGTTTGGGCATGGCCCCGGGGGCCAATATGGGTGACGATTGCGCTGTTTTTGAGGCCACCCACGGGTCCGCCCCTCAATACGCCGGCCTGGATATGGTAAACCCAGGATCTTTGATCCTTTCCGGTGCCCTGCTGTTGGAACATCTTGGCTGGCAGGAAGCGGCGGACTTGATCTATGGAGCCATTCAACGAACCATCTCGGAAGGCTTGGTCACTTATGATCTGGCCCGCCAGATGGCTGACGCCCACGAGGTCTCATGTTCTCAATTTGGTCGATCTCTAATCGAACGAATGGGATAAAGGGGCCCTGGCTGCCCGGGTTTATCTCTCTCTTATTTCCGGAGAAATGCGCCTTTTGCCGGACTTTGTTGCTTACCCGGGGCGAAGAAATTCCCGTTCTATGCCTGGCCTGCGAAAAAGAGATTCAATGGATGGTCCCACCCCATTGTCCCCGCTGCGGCCGACCGTTTCCCAAAGGGTCGACTTCGCATCTCTGTTCCGACTGCCTGAAACAAAAACTTTTTTTTGATTGGGGCCGTGCGGTGGTACTGTATCAAGGAGTCCTTGCCGAGGCCATCCGGCGGTTCAAGTATCATGGAGACATCAGCCTTGCCGGTCCCTTAGGCCTGTTCTGGAACCGAATGAATTTAGAAGATCTTTCCTTTGAGGCGATTCTTCCGGTCCCGCTCCATCCAGCACGGCTGCGGGAAAGGGGTTTTAATCAAGCCCTTTTGTTGGGGAAAATCCTGGCAAAGATCCACAACAAAAAGGTCTTGCCCAAAGCTCTCAGGCGTATAAGAAATACCATCCCCCAGGTTCAACTGGATCATTCGGAACGGGAAAGGAATGTCCGCGGGGCCTTTGCCGTCAGGGAGAAACAGGAGATACTGGACAAACGACTTCTGTTGGTCGATGATGTCTTTACCACCGGGGCGACGGTTAACGAATGTGCCAGGGTATTGAAAAAATCCGGTGCCAAGGAGGTCTTTATCCTGACCTTGGCCCGTGTAGGAGCAGCATGAAAAATAAAATTATCCCTAAGGACCAAATCAAAAAAACAATCGTCTCTCTTAAAAAAAAGAGGCTAAAAATCGTCTTTACCAATGGGTGTTTTGACCTCCTTCATGTAGGGCATGTCCGCTATCTTAAGGAAGCCCGGGCCTTGGGAGACTGCCTGATCATCGGTTTAAACAGCGACCGCTCGGTCCGTAAGATCAAAGACCCGCTCCGACCTCTCATATCGGAAGATCAACGGGCGGAGGTTTTGGCCGCCCTGGAATGTGTTGATTATATAGTCCTTTTCGATGAAGCCGATCCCTTTAAATTGATTGAAGAAATCAGACCGGAGGTCTTGGTCAAAGGGGCGGACTGGTCTATGGACAAAATTATCGGGGCCGACCTGGTTAGTTCTTATGGGGGGCAGGTACGAAGAGTGGAATTGGTCCCTTCGATTTCCTCCTCGGAAATCATCAACAGGATTATTTCTCGATATAAAAAATCACGGGGATGGTCCAGTGACAAGTGACGGAAAAAAAGACCGGGGGACACGGGGATAAGGAGACTGGGGAGATATGATCGGTGTCGGGAATCGAATAACCGGTAACCTGTAACGGCTTTTTCAGCGTCTGAACAGGGAAAATATTATGGTCAGAAGAATACTGATGATGATACAGGTGGTAATCGGGAAATAAAAGGCAACCTTATCTCCCTTAAAAAAAATATCCCCGGGCAATTTCCCGATCCAGGGGATCTTGGTTAAAAGCAGCAGAACCCCTCCAAGGAGAGAAAGGATCAACCCTAAAAAAAGGAGAATCTTTCCTAAGCTATCAAAAATATTCATGGTTCAAACACATCGTTCAAAGCTCTCTTATATTGAATAAGATATTTTAACTTCTTCCTCACCCAAGTGTCAATAGTCAGAAAAACCAGTTTAACACCCAAATACCGTACTTCCACCCTTACCCTTGGTCCCCCGTAAGGGTAAGGAAGTTAATCTTTTCCCCTCTCCCCTGGTGGGAAAAGGGGTCCTGAGGGTGGTTCTTCTTCCTCGCATGGCACCCGAGAGGATGAAGGTATTTTGTTAAAATAGATTCAAATTTTCTATTCGACATTGAAGAGAGGTATTGATTTTTCGGTAATTAATTATTATTATGGAAGAAGGAAAAAGAAAAGGTAAAGGCGAGGAGGGACGCGAACCATGTCCGAGAACGAAGAAAAAGGCTTTGTGTTTAAGGACCGCAGAAAAATATTTTCGGAATCAGATCAAGAACCTGAGACGGCGAAAATACCCCCCCAAGAGGAACCGGTTCAAGAAAAAACCGGACCGGAAGAGTCTCCTCCTCGTATCCCCCTACCCGAAGTCAATTTCTCCACTTTTATCGTCTCCTTGAGTACAGAAGTCTTATTTCATTTAGGAGAATTCCCCCATCCGGTGTCAGGGGAAAAACAAAAGGATTTACCCCTGGCCAAACATGCTATTGACACCCTGACCATGTTGAAAGAAAAAACAGTCGGGAATCTAACCGATGAAGAGCAAAAGCTATTGGAAGGGATGTTATACGATTTAAGGATGGCTTACATCAGGGCATCATAGAAAAAGGGTTCTATGGGAGCCGAGGCATGAAGGATTCAAGTGAAATCCTGATATAAGCCCCAAGCCCTGGAATAGCGGAACTCTATCCTCGCATTAAACCCTAATGTCCTTAAAGGGCAACCAAGAAAAATAAATTTGTTTCGACAAACGCCGAACACCTTTCGACGAACGATGTTTTTGTATTAGATTAGACAGGAGGTTTTTTTATGTCAGACATTTGGAAAAAACGCCGTTATTTATGGACATTGATAGGGGTTTCTCTATTATCGCTGGTTGCCGGCTTGATTATTGCCGCCAATCTGAACTGGACCCACCCCCTATCGGCTAAGACCGAAATCCCGGCCATAGGGGGAGTCCCCTCTTTTGCCGATCTGGCCCAGGCCGTCTCCCCGTCTGTGGTCAATATCAGTACCACCAAAAGGGTCAGGGGCGGAGGCCGTGTCTTTGACTACTTTATGGGGCCGAGAGATCGAAGAAACCCGATGGACGATTTTTTTGATAGATTTTTCGGAGGGGATATCCCCCAACAAAGAGAATATAAACAAAAGAGTCTGGGTTCAGGGTTCTTTATTGACGGGGACGGGTATATCCTGACCAACAATCATGTCGTCGAGGACGCCGATGAAATCAAGGTCATCTTAAAAGACCATAAAGAAAAGGAATTTGATGCGAAAGTGATCGGTCGGGACTCAAAAACCGACCTGGCCTTGATCAAGATCAAATCCTGGAAAGGGCTTCAACTGATAAAACTTGGGAATTCCGATGAACTTCGGGTCGGCGATTGGGTGGTGGCCATCGGCAATCCCTTCGGTCTGGACCATACGGTTACAGCCGGGATTGTCAGCGCCAAAGGCCGGGTTATCGGTGCAGGTCCTTATGATAATTTCATTCAAACCGATGCCTCGATCAACCCTGGAAATAGCGGGGGACCTCTGATAAACCTCAAAGGAGAAGTGGTCGGGATCAACACAGCCATTTTCGCCGGCGGCCAGGGGATCGGATTCGCCATTCCCATCAATACGGCCAAGGAACTTATTTCCCAATTAAAAGAAAAAGGTAAGGTCACCCGAGGTTGGCTGGGAGTGATGATCCAAAAGGTAACCCCGGACCTGGCCAAATCCTTCGGTCTCAAAGATGAAGCCGGAGCCCTGGTCGGAGATGTCACTTCAGCGAGTCCGGCCGATAAGGCGGGAATAAAGCCGGGGGATATTATCATTGAATTTGACGGTAAGCCCATCAAAGAAATGAATGAACTGCCTCGATTGGTCGCCGCTGTCCCGGTGGGCAAAGTGGTTGAGGTCAAGGTTCTGCGGGAAGGCAAACCTCAAATATTCAAAATCCAGGTTCAGGAATTGGATGATAAACAACTGGCTTCCGGTCCTTCACAGATCAAAGAAAGTTTGGGTATCTCCGTCCGGGAATTTACCCCTGAATTGGCCAGACGTTTCAGGATGGATTATGAACCGGGGGTTCTGATCGTCCAGGTTCAGGAAGGAAGCCCGGCCGAAGAAGCCGGTATTCAAGAAGGTGACCTGATTAAAGAGATAAACCGAAAATCGGTCAAGGACATGAAAACCTATCAGGGCCTGATGGGGAGTATCAAAAAGGGCGGGAATGTCCTTTTTCGGATCAAACGTGGGGGAATGAATCTTTTTGTCAGCCTTCGCTTGGGCGAATAAAACAGGTTTTATTGAAGCTCCCTGCACTAAGGTACAGTCCCGCCTTGGCGGGATTCCATGCAAGGAAAATGTCTATTATTGTAGTCCGCTCGCTAACCGACGCCGGAAGGTGCGGGGAAGGCGTCCGCTATCCATGTTCAAAAGGGGCGATAGCATCGCCCCTTTTTTTCGTACTTAACTTATGGAAATCACATCGAAGGGCATAAAAATACTGGCCCCGGCCAAAGTCAATCTTTTCTTGGAAATTCTCGGGAAAAGGAACGATGGTTATCACGAAATCAGGTCCCTGATACAGCCAATCCGCTTGTTCGACACCCTTTGGATCAAGGAAAACCCCAAAGGTCTGGAAATCAGGTGCCCCGGTCATCCGGAACTGGAAAATGAAACCAACCTGGTCGTTCGGACCATCCATCTTATGGAAAAAGAACTGGACCGCACCTTGCACTTTTCGATCCGGTTAAGAAAAAAGATCCCCATCGGAGCAGGTTTAGGAGGGGGAAGCAGCGATGCCGCGGCTGTTTTATCCGGTATAAATGAATGGTTAGGATGGCCTATTCACCCGGATCGTCTGTTGGCCTTAGCCGCCCAAATCGGGTCGGACGTCTCCTTTTTTTTATCCAAAAGTACATCCCTGGCTTCTGGCAGGGGAGAGCGCATAGAATCCTGGCCGATATTCCCTGCTTGGTGGTATGTCTTGATCTACCCGGGGTTTTCCATTTCAACCTCTTGGGCCTATAATCAAATAAAATTCCCGTTGACAAGGGGGGAAAAAACAATTAACATTAAAAGGTTAAAGTCAATGGAGGGAACTCCGGGAAAAGACCAGTTCAAAAACGATCTGGAAGGAATCATTCAGCCTTTCTTCCCGATACTCGGAAAAATCAAAAAGGCCTTGCTGGAACAAGGATGCTTTCAGGCCCTGATGAGTGGAAGCGGCTCTACTGTTTTTGGAATCTGGGAGACCCGCAAAACAGCGAAAGAGGCCTATCTCCAATTGAAACAACAAGGATGGGGAGAAGTTTTTATCGCCGGGGGCTTATAGTAAAAAAGACGCCGGGACGCGGGGACATAAAGCCGGAAAGAAAAAGATAATCCATACGAAGGGGGGATCTCCGTTTCTCCCCATCTCCGTATCACCGTGTCGTTAGAAGGGATTAAACTCCAAAATAGTGCAAAAAAATTGGGGTGTCGTCAAGCGGTAAGACACGGGTCTTTGGAACCCGCATTCGGAGGTTCGAATCCTCCCACCCCAGCCAGCCCTATTTTGGATTTTAGATTGCGGATTTCGGAATAGCGGCCAAAAATATTTTACGGGAATGATGACTATTTATTAGGTTTTCAAAATAGATTCTCTCGATTAAACTTATCCAATGGTCAGGCAGGGAAAATGGATGATCAATTAAAATTTTTTACTGGCAATTCAAATCCCCAATTGGCGGAAAAAATCTGTTCTTATCTGAAAATGGATCTGGGTGCAATCCAGGTCAGGAGATTCAGTGACGGCGAAATCTTTGTTGAGATCGGAGAAAATGTCCGCGGCAAAGATGTTTTTGTCATGCAATCCACCTGCTCCCCGGTCAATGACAACCTGATGGAGCTTTTAATCATCATGGATGCCCTTCGAAGGGCCTCGGCCCAAAGGATTACTGCGGTCATGCCTTATTACGGCTATGCCCGTCAGGATCGCAAAGTCGCCCCCAGGGTCCCCATCACCGCCAAATTAGTGGCCGATCTGATTACCGCCGCCGGCACCAAGAGGGTATTGACCATGGACCTCCACGCCGGACAGATTCAAGGTTTTTTTAATATCCCCGTGGATAATCTTTTTGCCGCTCCGGTACTGCTGGACTATATTAAGGAAAATTTTCAAAACAATCTCGTGATTGTTTCCCCCGATGTGGGAGGGGTGGAACGGGCCCGGGCCTTTGCCAAAAGGCTTAATGCACAAATCGCCATTATTGATAAACGCCGAGACCGTCCGAACTCATCCGAAGTCATGAATATCGTCGGCAAGGTCAAAGGGTGCACGGTCATTCTATTGGATGACATGGTGGATACAGCCGGAACCCTGGCTAAAGCCGCCGTGGCTTTAGCCGAACAGGGGGCCAAAAAAATCTTTGCCTGTGTCACCCATCCGGTGCTTTCCGGACCGGCAGTGGACTTGATTATGAATTCCCCTATGGATCAGTTGGTGGTTACCGACACCATCCCCTTACAGGGCAAGGCGGCAGATTCTTCAAAAATCAAGGTGCTCAGTGTGGCCCCGCTCCTTGGGGAGGCAATTCGAAGGATTCATGATGAGGACTCGGTGAGTTCTTTATTTGTTTAACCGGCTGATGAAACCGGAAACCTTTTTTGTGGATTTTTTTGGTCAGCCTCTTTACTAAATTTGCCTCCCCGGATATTTTAAAGAAATTCAAGAGAAAGGAAGTTGATATTTTATGGAACAGGTAGCATTAGAGGTTTTTCTTAGAAAACCTTCCGGCAAAGGCGGAGCTCGCTCTCTTAGGCGAACGGGAAATATCCCGGCCATTTTTTACGGACCCAAGACCGATCCGATCCCTATTCAGGTTGCCAAAGGTTCTCTGGACAAAACATTAAAAAGACAAACCAGCGAAAATATACTTTATCAATTGACCATTAAAGGGAACGGGCAGGAGACGGTTAAAACCGTCATGATCAAGGAATTACAAAAAAATCCCATCGATCGGGAGATACTTCATGCCGATTTTTATGAGGTCTCATTATTCAAAGAAATCGATGTGACGGTTTGGTTAAAGCTTATCGGCAAGTCACCCGGGGTGGAAAAAGGAGGAATCCTCCAGGAAATTTCCCGGGATTTGGAGATTCGCTGTCTGCCTACCAATATCCCGAATCATATTGATGTGGATGTCAGCACCTTGGATATAGGAGATTCCATTCACGTCGAAGATCTTAAATTGCCTGAAGGAATTCTTGTCCTCTCGGATGCCCGTCTTACCCTGATTACCGTGGTCCCGCCGATCGAAGAAAAACCTGCGGCAGAGGAACCTGCTGAAGTATCCGAGGTGGAAGTCGTAGCTAAAAAAGGCAAAGCTAAAACCGAGGCAGAGGGGTAACCTTCCTGGTGTACTTGATTTCCGGCTTAGGGAATCCGGGGCAGAACTATTTAAACACACGCCACAACCTGGGTTTTTTGACCCTTAAGGCACTGGCCCGCCGCCATAACATCTCAACGGAAAAACGAAAATTTGAAAGCCGTTACGGGTTAGGAGAAATCCTTCGAGAAAAGGTCATTCTCTTAACCCCCCTAACCTACATGAACCGGAGCGGCCTGGCCGTCGGCTCTTTCCTGCGATATTTCCGGATCCCGCCGGATTGTCTGATCGTCATCCATGATGATCTTGATCTTCCATGGACGCGAATAAGAATCGCCGAAGGGGGGGGAGCCGCCGGGCACAAAGGCATCCTTTCCATTATAGACCAATTACAGACCCGCGATTTTTATCGAATCCGCATGGGGATCGGCCATCCCCAGGAAAAAATTCCGCCGGAATCCTATGTCCTTGAACCTTTCTCGGCTGAAGAGAGAAAAGAACTTCAACCTCTGACCACCCAGGCCTGCGAGGCCATTGAGGTAATCATTGAACAGGGAATATCGGCAGCCATGAACCGTTTTAATGTACGAAAATCAAAGACCGAGATTTAATCAAATAAATTTGAGAATTTAGAAAACAGGCTAAAGTATCTTTCCCGAGTTTTTCCTTATGACCAACAAGCCTTTTGCAACAATCGGATTAATCTTTTTACTCACGCTTCTTAGTTCCTGCTCCTTTTTCATTCCAAAACCCTCTCCCGGCGAAGAACCAGTCCGTTTTCAATTGGTTCCCGAAGCAGATTGGCCCGTATTGGAGGATGATTTAGACCAGGATGGTCTGGAGAAGGCGGTCATCCAAAGTTTAACCTTCCTGAAGAATCGATCTTGGGATAAAAAATTGGTCTTGGGATCAAGGGAAATATCCAACCAAGATATTCTGGAAAGTCTGACTCTTTTTCTGGAGATCATAAAAAATGACCCGGATAACCATTCCCGATTGCAAAAGATCAAAACCCATTTTCACCTTTATCGAACTTGGCAAAACGAGCAACCCCTGCCCGTCCTGTTGACCGGCTATTATGAACCCTCTCTGCGAGGGAGCCGGGATCCTTCTCCCCGTTTCCGTTATCCGGTTTACCGGTTGCCCGAAGATCTTCTCTTTATCGACCTGGGAAAATTTTCAAAGAAATTTCAAGGTAGAAAGTTGACCGGCCGGGTTGAGGGAAATCAGGTCATTCCCTATTTTTCTCGTCAGGAGATTGATCAGGAAGGCCATCTAACCGGAAAGAATCTGGAAATCTTATGGGTTGATGATTTTTTAAAGCTCTTTTTTATGCATATTCAGGGTTCCGGCCAGGTTCTTCTTGAGGATGGTTCCTTGATTAAGTTGGGCTACTACGCTGCCAACGGTCATCCTTATTATGCAATCGGGCGGGAACTGATCCGCAAAGGGGCGGTTAAGCCTGAGGAAATGTCGCTTCAAGCCATCTATGCCTATCTAAAGGACCATCCGGAAGAGCAATCGGCTATATTGAACTTAAATCCCAGTTACATTTTTTTCCGGGAGATACAGGGGGGGCCCTATGGCAGTCTGGGTTTACCCATTACCCCAGGGCGCTCGGTTGCAGCGGATTTAAATATCTTCCCGCCTGCCGGCCTGGCCTGGTTAAAGGGATGGAAACCGGTTATGGATATCGAGAACCAAATTCGATCCTGGGTTCCCTTTGGGCGCTGGGTCTGTATTCAGGACAGCGGGGGCGCCATTAAAGGTCCTTCCCGTTTGGATCTCTTTTGGGGGAATGGGGAGGAAGCGGAAATAGCGGCCGGTCATCTCCGACACCCGGGAACCTTTTTTATTTTGGTAAAAAAAGAAAATGAATAAATATTGTTGGCTCGCTGTATGGCCTATAGACTCCAAATCAAGCGGCAGTATCTTTGAATGAATGGGGGAAAAACCGGAAGGGTTGGTCGGTAAATCATTGATTGCAAATTTTTAAAAAATTATTGGCCTCCACAATCGGATGGATAGGGGGACATTAAAAACGGCATCGGAAAACGGTTGACAAAGAAAAGAAATTAAGGTAGTTAGCCTACTCATGACCCAACAACTGTTCAATGACCTTAACAAACTTATCCGGGAGCGGCTGACAGAACTCCAGACCGTTCAGAACCGTTTTTTCGACCTCCATACCCGGGATTTGGTTGAAGTGGCCCATGACATCTCGCAGGCTATTACCCAGGGGAAAAAATTGATGATTATGGGCAATGGAGGCAGTGCCGCCGATGCCCAGCATATGGCCGCTGAGTTCGTCAACCGCTTTAAAATTGAAAGAGTTCCGCTTCCGGCTCTGTCGTTAAGCACCGACACCTCTATTTTAACCGCCATCGGCAATGACTACGGTTTTGACCAGGTCTTTGAAAAACAGATTCTGGCCCTAGGTGCTTCCGGGGACATTTTGTTGGGTATCAGCACCAGCGGAAATTCACCGAATATCATCCGGGGATTTAAGACCGCCCGGGAGAAAAAAATAAAAACCGTGGCCTTGACGGGAAACCAGGGGGGCGCGATGATCGAATGGGCTGATCGGTCCCTGATCGTCCCTTCCACCGACACCCCGCATATCCAGGAGATCCATATCTGGGCCATCCATCTTCTCTGTGAATTGGTCGATTTCTTACTCTTCACGTCCCCTGAAAAATAATTCTCCCTGTTTTTCTCCTTGACCCTGTCTTTTCCTTGTCTTATATTCTTCTCATCAAAAAGTATTTTTATCCATCAGGGAACTCTATGATTCCACAAGAATAAGCAGGCATTCAACTTGGGTGGAATCGTTGAGAAAAAGCTAATATTCCAAGGGCGTACCAAAAACCCAGGTTGAGGGCTTTAAAACCAAGACCAGGGGATCATAATCAAAAAAAAGGGTGTGACCCGGGTGTCCCTCGAAGGATTTTATGAAAAAAATGCTGTTATACTGCTTTGTCGGGTTGGTCCTGGTGGGCGGAACCTTTTTCGCCTGTTCCAACAAAAAGGAATCCGAAGCAAAAAAAGGGACCATTGAAAAAATGACGGATAAAACCGCAAAAGAAATAGTCGACAGGATTCACGCCCCCATCGATAAAGCCCGTTCCGCCGCAAAACAGGAAGAAGATAGAATAAAAGAAATGGATGATGCCTTAAAGAAGCAGTGAAAAGCAGATGAGTAGCCTTTTACGATTATCCACCTCTTTTGCGAACCAAATGGCAGGCTAACCTCACTTCCAGACCAACTTATTTCAAGGCGAAAATGGCTACCAGCGGGAGCCATATTTATCGGCGATCCGGTGGATCTGATTGTTACCCTTTTCATTACAATTCATCGCCAGGAATCGGTTTACGCTTTGGGACCTTATCTAATATTTTTTTAAGATCAGATTTTCTCGCTTTTTCGGCTCTACTTTTTAAATAATCTTCTGTCATGATCGCCGAAATTTTTTCAGATACCGCAGATGAAACAAATTGATTTATTGATACACCTTCATTTTTGGCTATCTCTCTGATATGTTGATGAATTGAGCCTGGCAATCTCAAACTAAGTGCACTCATTTTATCTCCTTTAATAGTTGTTTAGGCGTTATTGCTCTTATCCC
>MGQB01000038.1:82318-82772 GCA_001797675.1 Deltaproteobacteria bacterium RBG_13_43_22
CGCGCGGAAGCGCGGGGAGCTTCACTACTTTGCGGGATTAACTCTGGGAACCGCCTGCTGTGCTTGTTCTGAGCTTGCCGAAGGAGACCCGCATGCAGGGCTTATCCCGCCATAACGTTTGTGACGGCAGATGGTGTGGGGAGAAGGAGCTAAAATCTCCCCCTTACCCGATTATATGCTATTTTTCTTTAAGGAGTTGGTCAAATGTTCTCTTTGCTTCTTGTTGATCTTCTTCGTCCAGTGGTTCTTCATCTTCCTCCAGCGGTGTCATCCACCTCTCGACAAAGAGGTTTTTGCCGCGGTTAATCAGTTCTCTCTTTACCTTTTTCGCTTTGTCGAGACTGACCCCTGTAGCCTTTAGATATCCGTAGGCCGCATCAGCAATCCGTTTTATGGCGGGTACGTGTTCTGAGTTGTCGATTGATTCGTCCACGAAGAACTGATGTTGTCTCTC
>MGQB01000038.1:82800-83170 GCA_001797675.1 Deltaproteobacteria bacterium RBG_13_43_22
GTTTTGATCTTATCTTCCATTTCATTTGCTCCGATGCTAATTCGATAAAAGGGGACGTTCGTGCAGAGCGTGCATAAGAAAATAGTGGTTGATTATGGAGTACAATAATAACCTTACCATTTATTGTCTTGTTACTAAAATGCATTACCTTTATGGTAAAAGATTAGAATGCACGTTCTGCACGAACGTCCCCTTTTACGACGACGCCCTCTTGAGCCGCCGTAGCTTCATGCGAAGGCGCTTGCCCTTCTCCTATCCTTCGGCTCTGCGATTACCTGGTGTGAGGACTTCCACCTCACTAGCTACGTGCCATGCCTAGCACACACGCTGCTTTTCAGCGGGCGCGGGTTTTTGCGATCCGCTGCAAAAG
>MGQB01000039.1 GCA_001797675.1 Deltaproteobacteria bacterium RBG_13_43_22
TTCCTCCTCCTTAGGATTTTAGCATTTTTTGAGCGTCCTAACTAACACCTTTTTATCTCCGTTTCTGTCCAGATTTTACTGAAACATTATACAAAGAGAACCGTCCAACACGTGTTTTAAACCTTCCTTTCCTATTCTTCGACACTACATTTCATGAATATATGAGGCTCTCACTGAACTCTATTTATCAAGAAGTCGATTATTGGCTTGATAATATGCATACATGGGGATCTGCTGTTAGTCTGCTCTGGCATGATTCTCAATTTGGGGGCCTACATTACCCGGGAATGGAGGGAGTCTATTGGTATTTAGCGAAAAAAGCCGATTCAATGGGGGGATTACTTAGCAATCCTGGGACCATTTCGAGATTTTTTTTTGAAAGATGGGCTGATTCTTCAACACGATTGTTTTGGGAAAATACCTAAGACTCGCAAGGTTCCATTCTTCTTCCCTGAACAAAATGAAGATGATTTGTTAATATGGAAGTTTTTGTGGTAGACAAAATAGTTATGATCATAACTATTTTGCCCCATATTTTAATAGAAAAAATTAAAATGATCCATTATCTTTGCGAAACTCAATAATTTCTATTCGCGATATATTTACGCTGAGCGTAATTCAAAGATAGAAGACCCCAAGAGGTATTAGTGAAAGTTATTTTAATAGATCCTGGTTTTGGCGGACAGATTTTTAGCACCTTTGGTAAGTCCCACTGGTCCAGTGTAATCCATCATGGGCTTTGCTCTATTAGTGCTTATGGCAAAAGCAAGGGCTTTTCTGATATTGAATTAATCGATCTTAGGATGCTGAAAGGATGGAACCATTTTAAGGAAGAACTGAAGAAAAAAAACCCTGATGTGGTGGGAATTACTATGAGGAGTTGTGACTTCAATGTCGTAATGAAATCGGTGGGAATAATCAAAGAAGTTAATAAGCAAATCGTAACGATAGTTGGTGGTGTCCATCCTACTGTTGCCCCTGATGAGGTTGCCGGTAACGAGAAAATTGACCATATTGTTATTGGAGAAGGTGAAATTAGCTTTCTTAAATTGCTTCAGGATTTAGAGGTTGGTCGCACCAATAACAGAATTATCATTGGTGAAAAGCCTGAACTTGATGATCTACCCTTTGACGACCGCGAGATTTACAACTATCGTGTCACTCTGAATCTGGTCAGCTATCCGGGTGTTATGAACCCCCCCATGGTAACAATGATTGGTCAACGGGGATGTCCTTTTAATTGTACGTTTTGCGCTCCACATGCCCAAACTATGTTTGGAAAGAAAATTCGTGTAAGAAGCCCAATTCACGTTATTGAGGAATTAAAAGAGCTTCGCAATAGGTACGATTTTAAAAGTATAAAATTTTATGATTATACGTTTACCATGAACTCCAAATGGGTTTTTGAGTTTTGTGAAATGTACCGCCAAGCCGGCTTTAAAGCTGACATAATGGCTCAAAGCCGGGCAGACTTAATATGCCGCGATGAACCTCTACTGAAAACCTTAAGGGAGACTGGGCTTAAATTAATGCTGGTTGGCTTTGAAAGTGGGAGCCAGAGGGTGCTGGACAGATTGCGAAAAGGCACGACCGTTGAGCAAAATCTGGAGGCATCACGCCTTCTGAAGAAATATGGGATAATGGTGGGCGGAAGCTTTATGTTAGGCAGCCCAGGGGAAACCAAAGAGGATGTGCGTGCCACAGTGGACCTTGTTAAGGCGATGAGGCCACATTTTACCAGTGTGGCATATTTTACCCCCTGTCCAGGAAGTGCGCTCTACGAATATTGTAAAGAACATGATTTGTCATTGCTCGAAAGTTACGATGATCTTGTGACCTATGCACCAGGAAAGCCAAAGATCAGAGGAATAGATTATGCCATACTTGATCAAGCAACAGAAGAAATCATGGGAACAAGGTTTGGAGGAAAGATTATTGGAAAGCTGATGAAGTTTATTTATATTCGGACAAAGAAGATGTTAAAAATAAGACATTTCCTGGTCTATTGTTATTCATGCTGGGTTGGAAGTTGGCTTTACAGAAGAATTCAGCATTAGGCGTGACACCAGGGTTGCCATACGTTTCGATTGTTGTACCTATGCGCAACGAGTCTACCTTTATATTAAAATGCTTAGAATCGTTAAAATTACAAGATTATCCTTATGATTGCTACGAAGTGATGATAGTTGATGGTTCTTCTACTGATGGATCAAAGGAGCTATTAGAATCCTTTGATTTTGGCAAAATAAATTTACACCTTATGGAGAATCCTTTGAAAATTACACCGGTTGCTTTGAATATAGGCGTTAAAGCAGCAAAAGGTGACGTCATTATTATACTTGGAGCACATACACAGGTAAGTTCGAATTTCATTAAAGAGAATATAGCTTCATTGCAAAGGACTGGCGCAGATTGTGTTGGTGGATTAATTCAGACAGTCGGCGATTCCTTTATTGGAAAGGCAATTGCCTTAGCTCTAAGTAATCCCTTTGGTATCGGAAATGCGAAGTTTCGATATTCAACACGTGAAGAATACGTTGACACGGTAGCCTTTCCTGCTTTTCGACGAGAAGTTTTTGATAAGATAGGATATTTTGATGAAAGTTTGGCAAGAAATCAGGATATTGAATTTAGTGGCCGACTTAGACGAAATGGCGGGAGAATCCTGTTATCCCCAAGCATTAAGGTCACATATTACAGCCCTTCATCATTGATGGGATTGATAAGGCAAAGCTTCGCAAATGGGTGGTGGAATATTTATACTTTTATAAAATCGCCTGGTTCGTTAATGGTGAGACACTTCGTCCCTATGTTGTTTGTGACAGGGCTTATTTTTTCTGTTCTGATAACACCATTTAATGCAATGGGTTTACTATTTTTAATTTTAATCTTATTGCCTTACTTAATGTTTAATTTACTAATGTCGATAAAAATATCGATAAATCATGGGTCCCTGTTTTTTTCGGTTATGCCATTTGTTTTTTTTAGCCTTCATGTAAGTTACGGAATTGGTTCAGTTGTTGGAATGGGTCGGTTATTTTTGTCTTATATATACAAGGCCCTTATCCAAGTTTTTATAAATTTTAAGAAATAGTTTGAAGAGGTAAGAACAAGTTTTTCCTGGGTTTCAAAAGGTGAATTTAAGGTTCCGCTTAACAACTTGTTGGATTGCCATAGGTCAGAAGTGAGGAATAATGGGAAATTTTAGAGATAGAAGGGGATTTTGGGACCGTGAGACCTGGTTTATTTTGATCAATAGTTTTTTAGAAATATTTTATAGTCAGTCATTGCGAGGGTCACCTTGTCCGATCCTGGTTTAGAGAGTCTCTGAGAGCTCTGATCGTGCTTAATTGGAACTAAGGGGACGACAGGGAGTTACAGAAGCTTTGCATGAAGGTCGATATCATCGCCTTAAAGGTCTCGACGGTAATCTCCCTGTCTTCACAAGACTAAGCTGCTAATCTCACATAATGTTGATGATCAAAATTTCCCAAATAGGTTGAATTATTTCGAACCAGGGCAAATATCGTTCTCAGAAGTTTCCGGCTGATGGCAACAACAGCCTTAACCTTGGGCATGCCTCTGTTGATCATTCTAAGGTAATTCCCATGCATGATTCCATTGGTCCTGATGGTGTTGATAGCGATAAAAAACAACATCTTACGAAGGGAGGAGCGTCCTCGCTTGGAGATATGGCGTTGTCCATTATATTTCCCGGAACTGATTTCATAAAGATCAAGGCCAGCCAATTTCGTAATTTCGGAGATTGTCTTAAACTGCCTAAAGTCTCCCACTTCGCCGATCAAACCGGCAGCGGTTACTTCTCCAACCCCTTTGATGGAAAGAATGCTCTGACTATAAGGAACCTGTTGCAAGTACTTGCTCATCTGTTCCTCCAGATGGTCCATAAATTGAGATTCCCGTTCGATACAAGATACAAGATGCTTAATTTCCACAAGAAGACCTTGCTTCCCCTCGTGAATACCTATGGAGTTCCCGGCTGCTTCAAAAAGGGCCTTCACCTGGCCTTGCTTCAATCTACCCAAACTTATTTTCCTCAAAAGTGCCTGCAAACGCTCAAAACCAAGATTAACAATATCTTCTGGATAGGGATGATTTTTCAAGAGATACAGAGCGCTCTTGGAAGTTATCTTTTTAATTATCTGCGTGAGCTCCGGAAAAACAACATAAACAAGATGATGCAACTGATTAACCGTTGCAGTGCGATTTTTACTCGCCCGTTGCCTTGCCTGGGTCAGTCTCCGCAGTTCGGCAGCCGGACCTTCCGGTACAACAACGGTCAGGGCGTGACCAAGAGAAATAACATCCGCAATGACCCTCGGATCTTTGCTATCCGTTTTATTAGGCGAATTGCCCGTCAGTTCTTTCAACCTTTTGGTATGCATGGGGTTGACTTGAACCAATCTTACGGGCTTCTTTGCGAGAAAGTTCAGAAATGGTTCAGCGTATGGTCCAGTGGATTAAAATCCCACAACGATTTCCTCAAGATTCTTTTGCTGCTTAAATTGAAGAACTTTTGTCCAGAACTCATCATAACTCTTCTGAATGTTATAAAATGGAAAAGGTTTCATGTCCTGGCCATCCGGTCCTCTGAAATATGCATGATGAGTCGTTTTTCCCACATCGATGGCTACAATCATTGTTTTCTCATTGACGGTTTTCAGCTTTTTTGTTTTACTCTTTTCCATGGCTATACTCCTCCTTTGGCTCGGGTTATACCAGCTCGCTACTGGCCCAAGCCAAGGTAGTATAGCCATTTTACTGTTTGTGCAAGGCTTTACTACAATATAGCACGCTTTGCACAACCGTGCCAAGGTTGGAGGGAAAGAAGATTGAGAAGCCACAGAAAGTTTAATTGGAATTAGAAAAAACAGTCCAAAACTAAAATAACTAACTGAAATCACTTGACAAAGATACGAAAAAAGGGTAAAATTTCTCTACCGAAACCATTACAAGGGGGAGAAATGGGATATAAGAGGTGGAAGAAAGGCTGCATGTCAAGTCAATTACTCGATATGAGAGACTGTGAATCCCAAGAATTCTCCCAAGTATACGGTGAGATAAGAAGAATCGCCTCTCGACTTCAACCGGTCTGGTTTAGACCATTTTTCAAGATCCCAGCGATTAGATTTAAATTAGAATACGATCATTGGTCCAGGAGATGGGAGTACCCTTGGGCTATCTTCAACGCGGATCTGCAACCAGGCATGTGTGTGCTCGATGCCGGCTCGGGGGGCAGTCCATTTCCACTCTATCTTGGAATGAGCGGATTTGAATGCTATGCCGCCGATCCAAGTTTGGACCTAGGCAAGCCCAAAAATAACCGACGGCGACGTTTTCTTTCCTTCCTGGGAATTGCTGCTGGGTGGAACCTCCTACCGGGAGCAGGCAAGAGGAGGGAACGCTCACTGCCGGTTAGATACTGCCCTGAAAGCATCCAGGAGTTGAGTTTCCATGACGGTTTTTTTGATCGCGTTTTTTGTTTAAGTGTCATGGAACATATCCCTAAGTTAGAGTGGTCCCGCTGTATGAAGCAACTTGCAAGGATTGTGAGACCTGGAGGGCGCTTAGTGCTAACCCTTGACATGTCTAAACAAGATGCAAATGAACGTGCGTATGAACGTCTGATAGAGTCATGCCCTCTCGATCTGGTAGGCAACGTAGACTACCCTGTGCCAATTCCGGATGAAGACAAGAAAATACGACATCCAGGCCACGGATACGAGACTATTGGACTTGTATGGCAGAAGAGATGATGCGGAACTCGCGATATGGCTAAGGTTTGAGTAGTATTCGTGCCTATATTGACCCTCAGGGAAGTGATATGGCGAAAGACGACCTTTGATGTGCTTTTCTCTCAAAGCACTTTTCGGTAATTTTTGACTAACGTTAAAAATTTTAAGCAAAAAAATGCCTAAACCAATTGACTGAATTATTCAGTCAATTATCTGGATTATCGGGAAGGCAATTTTCCGAAGGACGAGAAAGCTTGTCAGGAGATCATTTCTTTGCTCTTGTATCCGGAACTTTCAGACCAATAAATTGAGAATGTTGCCGAAGCCGTCAAGCAATTTTTCAACTCATCTCATCATTATGGGCAATAAAAAAAACAAACCTGATTAAATTCCTGACTAAATAATTCAGTCAGGTAACCTTTCCCAACCATTTCTGTAATAGTGGTAATAGTGAATGAAAATCAAATAGAAACTGCTCTTATTAAACTGTTTGGCTCTACCTCAAGGGCCAGAATATTATTATTCCTTTTCCAGAACCCTCAACAATCTTATTATCAACGGGAAATTATGTTCGAGGCTGGCCTTTCTCTTCAGGCGGCGCAGCGGGAACTGAAAAATCTCTGCGTATTAGGTATTATTCAAAAGCAAGAAACCAAAAGCCGAGTTTATTATCATATTAATCAAACCTCACCGTATTATGAGCCGCTAAAACAGATCAGCCAAGTTGTCGAAATGGACCATGACTCTGGAAAGTAATATTCAATCTCTTTCGTCTCGGATAATTAAACGTTGCTTTGACTTATTTTTCTCCACCCTTGGTTTATTTGCGACAGGATGGCTAATACTATTAGCCTTTTTGGCAGCGTCTTGGGACACAAAAAGAAATGGGTTTTTTGTCCAAACGAGGGTGGGGAAGAACGGCAAGCCATTCAAAGTCATTAAGATTCGAACTATGAAGGATTCACCGAAGTTTGGAACAACGGTGACAATCAATAACGATCCCCGGATCACTCGCTGGGGACGATTTTTTCGAAAAACAAAGATAGATGAGTTGCCGCAGCTTATCAACATCTTTATCGGAGATATGAGCTTTGTCGGTCCCCGTCCCGATGTTCCCGGTTTTGCCGACCGTTTAACGGGGGAAGATCGAATTATTTTATCGGTTCGGCCGGGAATTACCGGCCCGGCTACCTTACGATTCCGAGATGAAGAAGAAATTTTGGCCAGACAGGTAAATCCGGAAAGATATAACAGAGAAGTCATCTTTTCTGAAAAAGTCAGACTTAACCGGGAATATGTGGAAAAGTATAGCTTTTGGAAAGATATAAAATATATCTGTCAAACTATTTTTGGTAAATAAACATTTTTAGCCGGGGACTCATTAGGACAACTTCAGAAATTATTTTTCAAAAATAATGAATACTATTCCTAAAACAAAACGTCTATTTCTTTCGCCGCCCCATATGGGTAGGGAGGAATTTCGTTTTATCCGAGAGGCCTTTGAAAGCAACTATATTGCCCCTCTGGGGCCGATGGTGGATGCCTTTGAACAGGAATTTGCTGGCTATGTGGGTATTAAACACTGTGTAGCTCTGTCCAGCGGGACGGCGGCTATGCATCTGGCTTTAAGACATCTCGGAATTGGACGGGGAGACGAGGTGTTTACCTCAACCCTGACCTTTATCGGCAGCATAAGCCCGGTTACCTTTTTAGGAGCTACGCCGGTATTTATAGACTGCGACCGAAAAACCGGAAATATGGACCCAGTACTATTAGAGAGGGAGTTGGATATTTGTGCAGAGCAGGAGCGGTTGCCAAGAGTGGTCGTACCGACTGATCTCTATGGCCATTGCTGCGACTATGAACGGATATTGGCATTGTGTGAACGATATGGGATTCCAGTAGTGATGGATGCGGCGGAGGCAATGGGGTCCTGCTTCAAATCCGAAATAGGAAATCCAAAATCCGAAATATGGAACCATGCAGGAGTCGGTGCTAAGGCGGCAGTTTTTTCATTTAATGGGAATAAGATTATTACGACATCCGGCGGGGGGATGTTAGCATCAGACGATGAAGAATTGATTGAACATGCTCGGAAGCTTTCGCAACAGGCACGAGATCTTGCACCGCACTACGAGCACACGGAGATCGGCTACAATTACCGGATGAGCAATGTTTTGGCAGCGATTGGAAGAGGTCAGCTAAAGATTCTGAATGAAAGGGTTGAGAAAAAAAGACAAATCTTTAATTATTATCAGGAGAATTTAGGAGGTGTTTCTGGAATTGAATTTATGCCGGAGGCATCTTATGGAATATCGAACCGATGGTTGACCGTTATTCTAGTCACTCCGAAAGAATTCGGTGTTGATCGCGAGACTGTTCGTATGGCTCTTGAAGAAGAGAATGTCGAATCAAGACCGATATGGAAACCGATGCATAGTCAACCTGTTTTTGAAATAGACACTCAAAGCTCAAAGCTGAAAGTTCAAAGCAAGGACCAACGAAGGTATAAGGCGAGGGTTGTGGGAGGAGAGGTAGCGGAGGATCTTTTTGAGAGGGGGCTATGTTTGCCATCAGGAACTCAAATGACCGAAGGAGATTTGGACCGGGTTGTTAAGGTGATTAAAAAATGCCGAAAATCTTTTTAATAGACAGAAAGAAAAAGATTAAAAGAAATTTTAGTCGCATACCCATACAGACCACGGAGGACAGGATTAACCTCGGACGATCTTACCTTTTTTCGGTATTACCAAAAATCGGTATTTGTAACGTTTGGTTAAATATCCTGAAAAGCGAAGCTACCCATTTCTCCTCAAGGAACATTTGGGTAATACCAGTATCAAGGTCTGATAATAAAGCTGAGAAAAAGGGAGCGTTAAGGCCATGAGGGTTTTTAATAAGCTTATTTACCGTAATCTCCTGGTTATGGTTGGGGCCGATGCCTTTTTGGTAGCCCTTTCTTTTTTTGGGGCTTACCTCCTTCGTTTTGAATTTGCCATGCCTTCAAGGGAATGGGAGACCTTTATAAGGACTCTGCCCTTTGTCATAACGGTCAAGATGGCTACCTTTGCCTTTTTTCATCTTTACCAGGGGATGTGGCGCTATACCAGTTTATTGGACCTGATTAAGGTCATAAAAGCGGTCATTATCAGTT
Source organism: Deltaproteobacteria bacterium RBG_13_43_22 (assembly GCA_001797675.1). GTDB lineage: Bacteria > Desulfobacterota > RBG-13-43-22 > RBG-13-43-22 > RBG-13-43-22 > RBG-13-43-22. Next base: position 8,911 of record MGQB01000039.1, read on the forward strand.
CCCTCTTGATCACCTTGTTCCTTTTTATGATTAACCGTTTGTCTGGACATCCCAGATCCATTTTACTTATCGACGTGATCTTGACCTTTATGGCCATAGGAGGGATCCGGTTTTTGATTCGCCTGCATTTCTCCAAGATAACCCCAGGTGATTTTTTTCCGGCCTTTGGCAGGTATAGGCAGGAAGGGAAGAATTTGTTAATTATTGGAGCCGGTGATGCCGCAGAGAAGGTTTTGAGGGAAATACGGGATAACGTTGAGGTTCAGTTGATTCCCATAGGTTTATTGGATGATGACCCCGCCAAACAGGGCAAAACCATTCACGGGATTTCTGTTTTGGGGACCATAGAGGAAATCGATCGTCTGCCCATTTCCTTTGACGAGATATTGATCGCCATCCCTTCGGCGAAAAGGGAGGAAATGCACCGGATTGTCTCTCTCTGTGAAAAGACGGGAAAGCGATTTCGAACGATTCCCGGAATGGGAGAGTTGATCGATGGGAAGGTTTCCATCAAAGCCATCCGGGAAGTAACCCTGGAAGATCTCCTTGGCCGTGAGGAAATCCATCTTAATCAGGAAGAGATTCTCAAATACTTGCGTGGGAAAAGGGTCCTCATCACCGGAGCAGGAGGCTCCATCGGATCGGAATTGGTTCGGCAGGTGGCTCGATTTTATCCATCGGCCCTTGCTTTATTGGAGGTCAGTGAACTCAATCTATTTCGGGTCGAGATGGAATGTCGTCAGAGGTTCGGTTATCTTTTGGTCGAGAGTTTTTTGACGGATATCCGAAACCGGGAGGCGGTTAACCGGGTTTTTCAAGGCTTTAATCCGGAGGTGGTCTTCCATGCCGCGGCGTATAAACAGGTGCCCATACAGGAATTGAACCCCTGGGAAGCGGTTTATACCAATGTTTCCGGCACCCGTAATCTGGTCGAAATTTCCTTGGCCCAGGGTGTTGAACGGTTTGTTCAGGTCTCAACCGATAAAGCGGTAAGACCGGTGAATGTTATGGGTGCCTGCAAACGGGTGGCCGAGATAATCGCCGAATGCCGTAACGGTTTTTCCGGTACCCGGTTTATGGCGGTTCGATTCGGTAATGTCATCGGCAGTTCCGGGTCGGCTATTCCGATCTTTCAGGACCAGATAAACCGGGGTGGACCGGTGACGGTCACCCATCCGGAGATCACCCGTTATTTTATGAGCATTCCTGAGGCCGCCCAATTGATTTTACAGGCCGGGGCTATGGGACAGGGTGGTGAGATTTTTATCCTGGAGATGGGCCAACCGGTTCGAATCGTTGATTTGGCTAAAGACCTGATCAGGCTGAATGGCTTGGATCCCGATAAAGACATCCCCATCCAATTCATAGGATTACGACCCGGAGAGAAACTATATGAGGAATTGATTATTGAAGGCGAGGGGATAGTCCCTACCACTCATGAAAAAATTATGGTCCTTCGGGGGAATCCCTGTTCGGTTGAGATACTCAATGACCGGATTGACGAACTTCTGACTGTTGCCGGTACCTATGATGCCGAGGCGATTAAACGGAAATTGCAGGAGATTGTCCCGGAGTATAAGCCGCAGTTTTAAAAGGGTATAAGGCACAAGGGGCGCTTCGCTTGAGGAGCATTTCATTTGAGGCTGAAGGAGGAAAAGAAGTTCACCGTTCAACGTTAGAAGCTGAAAAGAAAAGAGCTGGAACCTTAAATTCGCCGAGACCTTTGAACAACCGTGCTACGAGAAAGAGGGGTCGTCCTTTCTGAACGTGCAAAGGATAAAGAGAATAAGAAAATTAACGGTAGGCAGAATCATGGTCCGGATGAAGGGAAAGGATTCTCAACCAATCACCTTGACGATAGGCAACCCCCCGAAATCCTTCTCCGATCCGAAAACTATAGAGACGGTCCCTTTGAGGACCGGTGCGGGAAAGGATAACCTCCCATTTCAGACCTCGATCCATATAAATCTGGTCCCAATTCATTTTCGTCAACTTACTTAAGGTTCCCAGAATGTTTCCTTGATCCTTTTTGGGTAGGTCCAGTAATTGTCTTTGGAAAACAGGATTATTTAAGTCCAATTGAACCGGTTGGGGTTTAGATAGGTTCATTTTTCACATTTCTCATTTTTTCAAACGAGAGGTCAAGGCTCTTAGGTCGCTTTTGCGTGGAGGATTCTTTTCAGACCAGGTGATAGCTTCATTAATTTCGTTTTGAATTTTGGTTTGATAGAGCCATTGTTCACTTTCCGGGATGAATTTCCCAAGTTTTATAATCCAGACGTTTGGGTCGATCTGATCGATTAAAACCGTACGCCCGGCATGCTTCTTTCCTAAAGAAATTTGGCCGCTTCGTCCGACTGATTTTATCGTTTCCATCGTTTTTTCTCCATTATGTAATTTATGTTCTCATGATAGCACGAAGGCATGAAAAGTCAAGACTTAAATTTGAAGCTCCCTGCACCAAGGTGCAGTCCCGCCATGGCGGGATTCCAGGCAAGGAAAGGGTTTATTTGTTGTAGTTCGCTCGCTAACCCACGCAGTCCCGCTGCAAGCGGGACGGGGAATGCGCTCGCTATTCCTGTTCAAACGCCGAGTTGAAGGTGTAAGGCTAAATGAAGTTCAAGGTTCAAAGCTCAAAGTGGGGGAAACAGGATGGAGGAGCGTTACACTTTAGGAGCGCTTTGCTTGAGGCGGGAATAAGCTCAAAGCCGAGAAAAAAAATAGACCAGATAGACCAGAGAGACGAGAATAGCTGAAAGAATTAATTTAGCCACGGACGGACACAGAAATACACGGACAAGATTATCTTCTTGTCACAGATGGCGCGGATAGGGCACGCTATATCTTCAAGAAATCAGAAAGCTGATTTTTTGAAGACTTCCCTCCTGTTATTCACAATCCTCCGGATCGATGTCAAGGATGAGGGATAACGATTTCTTTATTAAATCCATTTGTTTCTCGGTAATCTGCCCTAATTTTTCTAAAAAGCGATGGTGGCTTACGGCCCTAACTTGGAAACAATCAATCAGGGATTTTTTGGTTAGTCGATTTGCCTGGCTGGGTTCCAAAGTGACAAAAAAAGGGTTTTCTTCTAATTTTGAACGCCAGGAGGTTATGGGCACTACAATGGCAAGTTTTAAATGCTTTTGATGACCCTCATTTAGGATTACTACCGGCCGCTTTTTTTTAATTTCATCACCAATGGTGGGATCCAGATTAACCCAATAAATGTCAGCGCTCTTCAAAGTTTTCTCCTTCGATGGTTTCAAAGGCATTATCGTGGTTTTCTTGGTTTATCATTTCCATAGCCTTTAACCTTTTTAAATCCCGTATTTTTTTTCGATCTTCCTTAATTTTATTGTTTATAGCCTCCCGAATATATTCGCTTAAACTCTTGTAAGACAATTGTCTGTAGGCCTTCTTAATGAATTCGTAATCTTTTTTTTCGATTTGAAATTTGCTTTGGACCAGCATTTGTTTCACCTCCTTAAATATGAGACCTTTGTACTATAATTTAGTACCAATAACAAGGCCCAATATTTGGGATAAAAATGAGAGCTTTGAAAAACGTCCCTTTTTGCCCAATCTCTGCGTCAGACTCAAATTTTAATCCTCGAAATACTAAATGTATTCCTATGGTTAAAATTTTTGTCTTCCTTGACCTTGAACAAAATTGAACCTTTTTCAAAGCTCTCAAGATATGGCATAGATTCTAATGCCATTTTTCAGGGCATCTGAGTAAAAACCTTGATTTTCCCCATCATTCTTTTAAGCCTGCTTTTTTTTACGACGATTTTTTTTGGAGGCGCCCATGTCTGGGCCCAGACCCTTCTTATTCTTTTCCTGTTTCTCCTTGTTGTTGCCGGCCTTTGGCTGCAGACTTTCAAAAAATCCCAAAATAACAGACTGTCGGTTTCGATCATCCGGGAGCCGGTTTCTTTGATCGGTCTCTTCTTTCTTATCTGGACAGCCCTTTCCCTTATCCCCCTTCCTGCCTTTGTTTTAAAGTCGTTATCCCCCAAAAGTTTTCAGATCTGGGAAACCACTGCTTTGGTGGGGGGGCAGTTTCCTAATCCCCTGTCCCTTTACCCATATATGACCTTGAATAGTTTGGTTTTCGGTCTGGCCCTCTTTTTTTTCTATAGAATGGCGCTTTATGGAATTCGTTCAAACAATCAGATTCACTGGCTGATGATCGGCATCATGATATTGGGGTCCCTGGAAAGTATTTATGCCCTGGTTCAGCTGGCCGCGGCCCAGCCCTATATCCTTTGGTGGCGAAAAACAGTTGATGAAAACGTAGCCACCGGAACCTTCATCAATCGTAATCACCTGGCCGATTTCCTGGCCTTGATCGTTTGTCTGGGAGTGGGCTATTTGTGGGCCCTGGTCAGAGAGAATGAGGGAATGGGTGTTAAGGGGAAACAGGCCCTGGTTTATCGGGCCGGGATCCATATAGGCGCCCTGGGAGCCCGGGGTATTGTTTTGTTGCTGATCTTGAGCTTGATGATTGCCGCATTGCTGACCACCGCTTCCAGAGGAGGGACTTTGGCTTTGATGGTGGGTTTGATCTTTATGGGGGGAATGATCATCACCCGCTTTTTAAGGACCCGAAAGGCCGTTATTCTATTGCTTTCCTTATCCTTGGTCTGTTCCTATGTGAGCTATACGGCAATTGATCGGGTTTTGGAACGGTTTCAGCGTTTCGAGTTGAATCTTGAAGACCGGCTGATCATTGCTAAAAACACTTTTCAAATGGCCAAGGCTTTTCCTTTGACCGGCAGCGGTCTGGGGACGTTTGAATTTATTTTTCCCGGGTATCAGGGCTACATTACGGATAGGCGGGTGGATTACGCCCATAACGACTGGGTCCAGCTTTTTGCTGAAACAGGGGGGATTGGATTAATGATCCTGGGAGGGGGTTTCCTTTGGTTTATGGGGCATTCGATAGTTCTTTGGAGGAAGCGCCGGAATTCTTTCAGCGTCGGGATAGGTCTGGGGGGGCTGGGGGCTATGGTTGCCGTTGCCGTTCATTCCTTGATGGATTTCAGCCTTCATATCCCAGCCAATGCTCTTTTATTGACATTGATTGTAGCCATTACCACCCTGGTTCTTCATTATCATAGGTCAGGAGGGCACAAAATAGTTTTTCCTGCCCGGTCAATACTGAAGATCTCTTTATGGACAACCATTCCTTTTTTCATTTTAGTAACTTTGTTATTGGGGATCCTATCCCTGAGGACTATTCGAGTTTGGCAGGCCGATTCTTTGGCCCGGTCGGTCTGGAATTCAACGATTCCTTTTAAAGAGCCTTCAGATTCGGATTTAATCAAAGCCTGGACCCTGGCCCCGGGGAAGGCCCAATATTGGACCTGGCTGGCCTCGCGAGCTTCCCAAAAACCAGCACTGTCTATTCAAATGGAGAAGTCCGTTAAGAAAGGGTCCAAGGATATCCCTATCTACCTGTTGGAACAAGGGATCATGCGTAATCCTACGGCCTGGAATATTTGGAGAAATTTGAGTTGGGCTGCTTTTTTAAAATCCGATAAAGAGCCAAAGGTCTATTTTCCTTTGGCGGAACAGGCCTCTTTTCAAGCCTTCCGTTTTCGACCCTTTTTCTTTCAGGGGTATTTGGATTTCGGGATGATCGGTCTGGCTTCCTATACCCGGAAGGGCGGGAGGACCGAAAAAATTCATTGGGTGGAAGCCTTTAATCAGGCCTTGTCTTTGAATCCCAATTTATCTCCATTGGTAGCGGACCAGATACTCTTATATCTGGGTCGGGAAGGGGCTAAAGAAATCAGCGGCTCTCTTCCGCAAGAGGCCCAGGCCTTTCTTTTGACCGGGGTTCATCTGTTAAAACAAGGAATTTTCAAAGAAGGAATGGAAATCCTTGGCCAGGGGGAACGATACCGGGAAAGAGAGATTGAGCGCTTTTGGGAACAAATGTCCCAGGAAAGGGCCGGGGCCGCTGAAAAAAGACAGAAAATTTTAGAACAACTTTTTTCCCTGGACCCCCAATATCCCGGGGCTTTGCTGGTTCAGGGGAGGGTCTTGGAAGCCTTGACTTCTCAGGATCGCCGATGGGGAGTGCTTGGGGAATTGGCAGACCGGAAAGAACTGGCCTGGAACCTGAAATTCCTGGAGGGGAGGAACCCAGGGTCTGTGGCCGGAACCGCTTATTTTTTAGGACGATTGGCTGAAGAAGATGGAGACCTTCAAAAGGCCCGATCGCAATTCCAGCGGGCCTTAGCCATCAATTCCCAATTTTTTCCGGCCTGGATTCACCTTGAAAAGGTCTTAAAAAAGGCCCAGCGAAGTGAAGGGGACCGGATTGAGCTGGAAAATCTTCAAAGAAAGGTCCGGTTTTTTGAAATGGCTGAGGTGGTGGGGGATGCCTGGGTTTGGGAGGGCATTTCCGCCGGTTTGCCTGTATGGAAGGCTTCCTACAGAACAGGGAAAAAGCAGGAAATGCTGGAGATTAATTTTTCAGGGGATACGAGGGGGGCCTGGAAATTGATGTTGGATGGACGCTTTGTTGCAGCCTGGACGGGGAGCCCCTATGCAGCAGAACGGAAAATGATGATCCCGGAAGGGGAACATGAATTCAGATTGATTGGTTTCACGGATTCCATTAAAAAACCACCGGAGAAAATACCGTTCAAGTTGAATATTAAATTTGAATAGCCACGGACCAAGGGGAAAAACTGTGGATGAGGGAATGGGCAAATGAGGGGATGGGAAAAAGAGGAAAAGAGGTTCAAAAAAATGCTTTTTTCAGCTATTGGCGTCTATCTGGTCTATTTGGTCTTTTGTTTTCCTTTTTTCCCTCATTCTCCCATCATCTCATTCACTCATCCCCTGGTTTCGTCCTTTATTAAATCATGATTGATATTCATTGTCATATACTGCCCGGTTTGGATGACGGGGCCAGGGATATGGAAGAAGCCCTGGAAATGTGCCGCGTGGCCCAAGCGGATGGGATCCAGACCATTGTGGCCACCCCCCATTGCCGGAATGAGATCTACCGTAACCATGAAAAGACCATTTGGCCTGTTTTTGAACAAATGCAAGAGGCCGTCAGTCGGGCCGAAATCCCCATAAATCTCCTGCCCGGGGCGGATCTTCATATTCATCCGGAAATTATATCATTTCTAAAACAAAACCCCAGGTTGCTTTTGGGAGGCCGCTATTTTTTGCTCGAATTGCCGGCCCATTCTATTCCGATTTATATCCGGGATTTCATTTTTCAAGCCCTTTTGGCGGGTTTTGTTCCCATTATAACCCATCCGGAACGAAATACCGTGATTCTAAGACATTGGAAAATCATTCAGGATTGGGTCAAGGCCGGGGCCCTGGTTCAAGTAACGGCCATGAGCCTTACCGGGGCCTTTGGAAGTCGGATAAAGGAAAGCGCTTTTCATCTGGTCCGAATGGGCCTTGTTCACTTGATAGCCAGCGATGCCCATTCTTCGAAGCGTCGCCCACCAATTCTATCTCGAGCTCGAGAGATCCTGGAAGGGCTTCTTGGCCCGTCACAGGCCCAAGCCATGGTAAAAACTATTCCGGAAAAGATCCTGAGGGGAGAACCCGTGGATACCACCAATCCGACCGGTGTTCCACCCCCCAAACAGTCCTTTTTAAAACGCCTTTTTTTAAGACATTTTAACAATTGAATGGAAGGTCAAATTTTTATTGACATTTTAAATCCAGTTAAGATAAAATAATTAATTAAAAAAAGGCAATAAAAACAATTTTTTATTTGACTTCCACCTGATAACAAGGAGGGCCAAATGAAGGCAAAGAAGGTTTTTTTATGTGGATTTTTAGTGCTCGGTATTTTAAGCCTGATTTTCCCATTATGGGCCCAAACACCTCAGACCCCGGAAGAGGTGGCTGCCGCGGTCGCCGCCAACCCGGACCAGGCGGCACAAATCATTCAAGCGGCTGTAACGGCTAATCCCTCCCAGGCAGCGGAAATCGTTGCCGCTGCTATCACTGCCGCTCCACAAGTAGCCACTACGATTGTCACTGCCGCCATAACCGCCGCTCCAGCACAAACTCAGGCCATCACGCAGGCAGCCGTAGCGGCCACCCTGGCCGTTGCCCCGACTCAAACCCAGGCCGTCATACAAGCGGCAATCGCTGCTGCCCCGACCGATTCGGCAAAATCAGCGGCGGTAACAGGGGCAATCAATGCCGGAATGAGTATTCAAACCGTTACAACTATTGCTACAGCGGCTGGGGCCTCATCCTCGGTAATCACTTCCGGAATAGCTTCTTCCAGCGGTGGCGGTGGCGGTGGTGGTGGAGGTGGCGGTGGAGGTGGCGGTGGCGGTGGAGGTGGCGGTGGCGGTGGCGGTGGCGGTGCCGTTTCTCCAAGCAGTTAAAGAAAGCTCAAGGCTCAAAGTTGAAAGCTCAAAGTAAAGCAAGGTATTCTGAAGACCGGATAAACCAAATAAACTCAATAGACATGATAGACGAGATTGACGAGAAAAACCAAACAAACCAGATAACCAAATAGACCAGACAGACCAGACGGACCAAATATAATTTGGGAGGTGGCACCCGATGAACAGGACACTTTGGGGAAGAAGGTGGTTGGTGGTAACCTCGATGATAACTTTTTTTGGCCTTGTTTCCTCTGTTTCGGCCCAGGGGCCGGGTAAAGGAAACATCAAGGTCGGCGCTCTGGAAGTGCATCCTTCTATAGGATTGACGGAGACCTATAATGATAACATTTATAAGAATTATGGGAACTTAAGATCCGAATCGGATTGGATAACCACCCTTACACCCGGGATCCAGTTTTCCCTTCCCTTACAGCGTCACAGTTTTCAGGTCGATTACCGGGCCGATGTAAACTGGTTCTCAAGTAATTCAAACACCAACTATACCAATCAACGGGTTGGCGGGGCGGTCAATCTGGACTTTCCCGGGGGTCTGATTTTTAAATTTTCCGATTATTATTCGGATGCCATAATTCCCCGCAAGGCCAAAACCGGCAATAACAGTTCCAGCGACCCTTACCGGGACCTCCCTTATACGAGCAACGACTTAAATATCATGGGTAAATACCGTTTTGTGGATCGCTGGGCCGTGGAAGCCCGTTATAACAATTACGATTATGCCTATAAAAACAGTTACGATCAGGGAGGGAACTACAAAAGAGACCTCTATGGAGGATCTTTATATTATCGCTTTACCTCGAAGATGGATGCGGTGCTGGATTACAATTTTGGAAAGACCACTTATAAAACGACTTCCACCAATAACAACAAGGAACAATCCATCTATCTGGGTCTTTCTTTTGATCCGACTTCGAAATTGCAGGGCTATGCAAAACTGGGTTGGACTCAAAAAGATTATGATATCACTCTGACCGGAAGAAACAATTCCTTTTCCGGCATCTCCAGTTTGATTGACCTGACCTATAGCCTATCCCGATATGATGGCTTGACCTTCAAGGGCAACAGGACCATTCAAGAAGATGTGGATTCCAATGCCCCTTTTATCAATACGGATTTTTCGTTATGGTATAGACATGTGTTGGCCTGGAATGAGAAAGTCAGTTTGAATGCGAATGCCGGGTATGGCACTGGAAAGTTTGAACAAAGCACCACGGATATTGACGGTACCGTTAAGACCCGGGACGACAAGCGGCTTTATGCCGGAGCGGGGATCGCTTATGCTATACAGCGTTGGTTGACCCTGGGGGTCAATTACAGCTATACGGATAACAATTCCAATTTCCTGAATTATAAATACAAAGAAAACAAAGTCTGGTTTAACGCCACCGCGGCGTTTTAATAGCTGAAAGCAAATATAGCTCAAAGCTCAAGGCTCAAAGCTGAAAGCAGATTAAGCTCAAAGGGCCAAGATGAAAGCTCAAAGCCGAGAAACAAAATAGACCAGATAGACCAAACAGACTAAACAGACAAGAGAGACGAGAATAGCTCAAAGCTCAAAGCTGAAGGCTGAAAGGGAAAAGATAGAAGAAAGGCCCAAAGCTCAAATGGGGAGCAAATGAGTTAAAATGAAATTTGGTTATGAAGATTTAGAAGTTTGGAATAAGGCCATTGATTTTGCAATTCAGGTAATTGAAATTGTTGAACAGATAAAGACGGATAGAAAGCATTACAGATTATTAGAACAAATACATTTCCCGGGGTTCGTTATATGAGACGATGACCTTGATAGAAATCTTTAGAAGAAAAAAGTGGATAAATCAGGAAAATTTTATTGAAATTGAAAAACAAGCCAAAGAGATAGCCTCCATGATCAAAGGTCTTATTAATGCCATATCCAAATAAGTCTATTTCCGTTTGAGTTTTCCCCTTTGAGCTTTGAGCTTTGAGCTATTTTTAAAAACCCGCCTAAAAATTACCTCCACATTTTTTAAGGTATGTCCGAGGTCGAACAGTGCGGTCAGCTCCGTGGGTGTCAGCCACTTTTTGATCCTCGGGTCCTGCTTTAATAAATCCTCAAAACTTTTCTCGCCGGCCCAGACCCTCATGGCATTTTCCTGCACGACCCGATAGGCCTCTTCCCGGGTGATCCCTTTCCGCGTTAAGGCCAGAAGGATGCCCTCGGAAAAGGGCAGTCCTCTGGTCAGCCCCAGATTTTTTTTCATCCGTTCCGGATAGACGATCAGGTTTTTGAGGAGACCGGTCAAACGGCCCAGCATATAATCCAAAAGGGTGGTGGCATCAGGACCGATGACCCGTTCCACGGAGGAATGGCTGATATCCCGTTCATGCCAGAGGGCTTGATTTTCCAGGGCGGCCGTGGCATAACTTCGGACCAGCCTGGCGAGACCGGTCAGGTTCTCGGAGGCGATGGGATTCCTTTTGTGGGGCATGGCCGAAGAACCTTTCTGGCCTTTGGAAAAATATTCTTCGGCCTCCAGGACCTCGGTGCGTTGCAAGTGTCTTATTTCCACGGCCATTTTTTCGATGGAACCGGCAATGACGGCCAGGGTGCAAAAGTATTCGGCATAACGGTCCCGCTGAACAATCTGGCTGGAAGCGGGTGCGGGTTTGAGTCCTAAATGGCGGCAGACATGGGCCTCCACCTTCGGAGAGATGTGGGCAAAGGTCCCTACGGCCCCGGAGATTTTGCCCACGGCAATGGTCTCTTTGGCCTGGATCATGCGGCGGAGGTTTCGGTTGGTCTCATCATACCAGATGGCCATTTTCAGCCCGAAAGTGATGGGTTCGGCGTGGATGCCGTGGGAGCGGCCGATCATGGCGGTTTTTTTATGGGCCATGGCCTGTTCTTTTAATACCGATTGCAAGGCCTTCAGGTCCTCAATCAGAACTTCGGCGGCCTCTTTAAGCAGAACAGCCATAGAGGTGTCCAACACATCAGAAGAGGTCAGGCCCAGATGGATATGGCGGCTGGCCGGACCGACGTGCTCGGCCACATTGGTCAGGAAGGCGATGACATCGTGTTTGGTGATCTGTTCCAAGGCTTCGATCCGCTCCACGGAAAAGCGGGCTTTTTTCTTGATTTGGCCCAGGTCCCCGGGAGGGATATGGCCCAGCCGGGAAAGGGCTTCGCAAGCCAGGATTTCCACATCAAGCCATTTCTGGTATTTATTCTCCTGACTCCAGATTTTGGCCATCACCGGCCGGGTGTAACGTGGGATCATGATAGTCTCCGAGTTTATAGGGGAAAGTTCAAAATACATAACGGATGGCTCAAGGCTCAAGGCTCAAGGCTCAAGGCTCAAATACATTATTAAACTGAATTGATACTTGCCTGTCAATAAAAAATTGATTATCTTAACACGAAAATAGATTTTAAATTTCGGATTGCGGATTGCGAAATAATAAACCTATCTTCATGCTTCGTGGCGCCCGTTTAGGGCGGGTATGAGGGTTTAGTTCGAAAATAGAATTTAAAGAAAAATCGGCTATGGGCTATTGGCAAGAGGCTATAGGCAACAAACCACCAGGAAAATATTTTTACCTATTGCCTATCGCCTGTTGCCCCGTGCCCGTCTTTTACCATGGATGATAAACTTTGGAATGAAGAGGTTGAGAGACTGAGCCGGAGCGGTCCTGGTCTCCAGATTGTAATTCAAGAAATCCAGACCGGTCGACTTCCCTTCAGGCTGACCGGACTTCAGGGATCGGCCCCGGCTTATTTTCTCCATCAGACCTGGAACAGGGTCCAAAGGTCTATGATGGTGGTCTGTGCCGACCCGGAATCGGCTCAAAGACTTTTTCAGGACCTCCTCTTTTTTGCTCAGCGGGATCCGGAGGAAAACCAATTCTTTTTCCCTTCCCCCATCCTCTATTTTCCGGTTTATGAAACAGCGGATTTCCGGGAATATGTACCCCAGTCCGATACGGTGGCCCAGCGTATCGCCTGTCTCTATTCCTTGCTTACCCGCCCCGGACCGGTTCTACTGATAACCTCGATTCAGGCCTTGAATTCAGCGGTCATACCCAGAGAATTATTGGCCCGGGGTGTAGAGTATCTGGCTCGGAAGGAAGAAACAGTCAGGGACGACCTGCTTTTAAAGTTGGCCCGTTGGGGGTATTTAAGGACTGCGCTGGTTGAGGGGCCTGGTGATTTAAGTGTCCGAGGCGGGATCCTGGATATCTATTCCCCCCTTTACAGCCGTCCGGTCAGGGTTGAGTTTTTCGGAGATCAGGTTGATTCTATTCGGGAATTTAATTCCGACACCCAGCGGTCGGTCCTCGACCTGGAAGAGCTGGTTCTTCTACCCATCAGTGAAATCATCTGGGAGCCTGAAAGAATGCGCCTGGCCGGGGAAAGGCTGGAACAGACCCTCAGGGAAGGAGTGATTGCTGAAAACGAGGCTTCCTGGTTAAAACATCGTCTGGATCAGGAAGTCCCTTTTGAAGGGGGTGAACGCTGGCTGAGCTGGTTTTATGAGACCCCCGGCCGGCTTCGGGACTATCTGCCAAAAGATTATCTCCTGATCTGGAATGATCCTTTGTCGTTGCAGCGGGGATTTCAGTCTGAAATGATCGGGACTCAACAAAGATTCTGGGAAACCTGGCAGGATGTTCCGGGAATATTTCTTGAGGATTTGCCCGTTGAAACACCGGGGATGGCAACCGGTCCTCTCTGGACTCTGTCGGCCAGGGAGAATCAAGATATCAGCCACCTCATCCGGGAAGAGCTTTCTTCCAAGGAAGCCCTTCAAAAACTGGCGGCCTTCCTGGCAGCCTGGAAAGAAATGGGGCAGGAAATCTGGATTATTGTTTCCCAGGATTCTCAAGCCAAACGCATTCGGGACATCCTTTCCTTTTATCACCTGGAGGCCTCCTATTTCCCCGAGCAGAAACCCCTTTTCGGCGGACAGACACCCGGTATTCGTATTCTGACCGGCCGGCTTTCCGCCGGATTCCGGATGAAAACCCCTTCGCTGATTTTATTGTCCGAAGAGGAGATCTTTGAGCCCAAGAAGGAGATCCGGAAAAAAGGGTCAAAAGAGGATTTAGAGACCTATATCACTTCTCTGGATGACCTGAAAATCGATGACTTTGTGGTCCATAAAGATCATGGGGTCGGCCTTTACCGGGGCCTGCAATTTTTTAAACTGAACGGCTGGGAAGGGGAATTCCTCTACATCGAGTATGCCGAGGGAGACAAACTTTACATCCCGGTGGACCGGCTGCTCGGGATTCATAAATTTACAGGCCTGGACGGGCAGGTTCCTTCTCTGGACCGGTTGGGCGGGGCCGGGTGGAAGAAGGCCAAGGCCAAAGTAAAAAAGGCTGTGGAAAAAATCGCCCAGGAATTGGTGGACCTCTATGCCCGAAGGGCGGTCAGCAAGGGCTTCGCCTTTTCCGGGCGGGACCAGATGTTCAAAGAATTTGAGGCGGCCTTTCCCTATGAGGAGACCCCGGATCAGTTGAGGGTCATCGAAGAAGTGCTGGCCGACATGGAATCGGAAAAGCCCATGGATCGCCTGGTCTGCGGCGATGTGGGGTATGGCAAGACCGAGGTGGCCCTGCGGGCCGCTTTCCGGGCCGTACTGGATGGGAAACAGGCGGCCGTGTTGGTCCCGACAACGGTTTTGGCCGAACAGCATTTTCAGACCATGTCCCGGCGTTTTGAAGGTTATCCGGTAGAAGTGCGGATCTTGAGCCGATTCAAAGGCCCCAAGGAACAGAAACAAACCCTGGCCGATCTGGAAGCCGGGAAGGTGGATATCGTGATCGGGACCCACCGTTTGCTGCAGAAGGATATCCGTTTCAGAGATCTGGGACTAATTATCATTGATGAGGAACATCGCTTTGGAGTTTCCCATAAAGAGCGGCTCAAGGCCCTGAGGACCCAGGTGGATTGCCTAACCCTGACCGCCACCCCCATACCACGGACCCTGCAGCTGTCTTTAACCGGTATCCGGGATCTGAGCAGCATCGAAACCCCTCCGGAGGACCGCCAATCGATTCGGACCCACATTATTCCCTTTGATGAAGCCAAAATTGTGGAGGCGGTCCGGCGTGAACTGCAACGGGGAGGACAGATCTTTTTTGTCCACAACCGGGTTCACAATATTCAGTCGATCGCATTTTTTCTAAAAAAAATTCTTCCCGAGGTGCGCATCGGAGTGGCCCATGGGCAGTTGCCGGAAAGGCAATTGGAAAAGGTCATGCTCCAGTTTGTCCGCCGGGAATTGGATCTACTGGTCTGTACGACGATTATCGAATCCGGATTGGATATACCCACGGCCAATACCATTATCCTCAATCAGGCCGACCGGTTCGGATTGGCCCAGATGTATCAGTTGCGTGGCCGGGTAGGGAGGTCACGGGAAAGGGCCTATGCCTACCTGGTGGTTCCCGGGGAGAGCACCCTGACCCGGGATGCCCAAAAACGGTTGAAGGTTTTGATGGATTTCAGTGAATTGGGGGCCGGGTTCAAGATCGCCCTGCACGATCTCCGGATCCGCGGGGCCGGGCATCTGCTGGGTACCAGCCAATCGGGTCATGTCGCCGCCGTAGGCTATGAACTGTATATTCAGATGCTGGAACAGGCCATCAACGCCTTAAAAGGCGGCGTCCCGGCCGTGGAGTGGGAACCCGAGATCCGTCTTCGGGTCCCGGCCTTTATACCCGAAAGATACGTGTCCGATCCCGGACATCGCCTATCCTTGTACAAACGTCTGGGTTCCCTGAAAACCGATGAGGAACTGATCGATCTGGAAGGGGAGATGGAAGACCGCTTCGGGCCGATCCCGGAAGCCTTAACCAACCTGTTAAAGGTCCTTGGGATCAAACAGAAGATGAGGCAAATAGGGATAGAACGGATTGAGATCCTGGAAAATGATCTGGTTTTTTCCTTTTACCCCGGAGGGACGTGGAAATCGGAGAGGCTGGTGGCCCTGGTCCAGCAGGATCCGAAAAATTACCGCTTTAAAGGGGGAGAGAAATTATATATTTCCTTGATCCGCGGAAGGGACGAGTTAGAAACGACCCGGGGAGTGCTGGAGGAGTTCGAAGAAAAACTGCGTTGAAAGACCAAAGACCAAAGCTCAAAGCTCAAAGCTGAAAGCTGAAAGCTCAAAGGAAAAGCAAATTAAATTACAAGCTCAATGCGCATAACTGAAAGTTGAGATATTACTTTCCAATAATTTGGGAAAAGGGAATTTAATATATTCAAAGCCTGAGATTATTACCACAACCTGAGAGGTTATTTTTTCCCTTTGAACTTTAAGCTTTGAGCCTTGAGCTTTCCCCAGTTTCCCTTCTTGACAATCTCAAATCGATGATTATCTTACCAGAAAAATCAAACCCAATGAGAGGAGTGGATGACGATGACTCTATGGAGATGGGGATCTCCCCATTTATTGGGAAACACCTTTCAGGAAGTGGAACGCCTGCAAAACGAAATGAATAGCCTGTGGGAGAGGGTATCCAGAACACCGACCGGTGTAGAACGGGCTCGGATTTTTCCGCCGGTAGTCATCAGTGAAGATGCTGAATATTTTTTCGTCAGGGCCGAACTGCCCGGAGTCGAAACCAAGCAGTTGGATCTTTCGGTGGTCAATGATCAACTGATCTTGCGAGGTGAACAAAGGGCCCCCGAAGATGGCGGAAAGGCTAATTATCATCGGCGGGAAAGAGAAGAAGGCATCTTCCGTCGGGTAATTGCCCTGCCCTTCAGAGTGAATACCGAAAAGGTGGAAGCCCGAATTAAAAACGGAATGTTAACGATCAAGCTGGCCAAGGCTGAGGAAGTCAAACCCAAACCGATTCAGATCGAAGTGGGGCAGTAAGTTTTTTTTGTGAGGTGAAGACCATGAATGAAAAAGAAAAGCAATTTAGAGACAAACAGGAATTAAAAGGGACGGGGGAGCCGACAAAAACCGGCTTGACCTTTATCCCGGCTGTGGATATTTATGAAAACGAAGAAGCCCTGACCATGATAGCCGAATTGCCGGGTGTTGATCAGGAGGGGTTACACATAGATCTTAAGGACAACCAGATATCCATCTTGGGGGAAGTGGGTGAACTGACCGGTCCCCAGGAAAGGATTCTGCTGAAGGAGTTTGAAACAGGACGATATTACCGGCAGTTCAGTCTGTCGGATGTGATCGATCAAAACAGGATAAGCGCCCACCTTGGGAATGGGGTTCTTAAGGTGGTCTTGCCTAAGATTGAAAAGGCCAAGCCTCGAAGGATTGAGGTTTCGGTGGAATAGGAAAGGCGCGTGCTTTGCTTGAGGAGCTTTTGCGATGCGAACTTGAGGAGCACTTCGTTTGAGGCCTAAGGCAAGATAGATTCTGAGTATTTAACCTCAAATCCGCCATCGGCGGATGATCCTTGAGTCCGTTCTGACGGACGATCCTTGAGCGAAGCGCTCTTCAAACATCATTTTCTAACGGGGGCAGGCTTGGGTGCCGAAGCAGAAGGTGCCGGGCCTGCATTTTTTTTGGGGACCAGGCTTTTCAGATATTGTCTCATCTTTTGGTCGGCTTCAACGATCTCCTCCGTCGACGAACCCGAGATCGTATACGAATATCCTTTTCTAATGTCATGGGAAAGCCGGATCTGAAGGCTGGTGGTCAATAAGAGGGCGAACAGTATTAAAATTAGCTTGTTTTTCATTGCTTGGTCCTCCCTTGTAAAATCAAGAAAGCTCAAAGCTGAAAGCTGAAAGTTCAAAGTAACCCCTTTCCCTTTGAGCTTTGAACCTTGAGCTTTCAGCTGAGATCAAATCTTTCCCTTGCCCGCAGACTTACTTCAGCCAACAAAGCCAAGAGCCGCCCGGCTGTCTGTTCGGAAAGGGTTCCCATACCACAGGCCGGGGTGAGCAGGGCTTGGGTGTATAACCGTTCCGGGGATATCCCCTTGTTGATAAGGGTTTGAAAGTGAGCGGCCAATTGATCCAGCAAGGCGAGGGCTGTTTCTTGACCGGTGAACCCGGCAGTAGGGACCAGGCCCCAGGCCACGGCCTTTCCTTTTTCCAGGAATTTTTTGATCTCGTTGGGATAAAGTAAAAAAGAATGGCCAAAATTAAAGGCATCTAAATTAATGATATCCAGATCCAGGGAAAGGAGTAAGGACCAATCGGTATTGCCGCAACAATGAAGCCCGATCAAGCTGCCGACCTGCTCTCGAATGTGCTGTATGGTTTCTTCTAAAATTTTTATTACTTCATCCCTGGACAAGGGGGTAAAGGCCGAACCATAACCGGAAAGGGAGGGTTCATCCAAAAAAATGATTGATTTCCGATCAAAGTCCTCAAATTTTTTTGCCTGATAAACAGCCTGTAAGGCCAACCCCTTGACTACCGTATCCATCAATTCCGGATCATGAATCAGAAACCGGTCGGAGGGCAGTTTGACACTCAAACCCAGGGTAATAGGGCCTACTATCTGCCCTTTGACATAGCGGACTGAGGGAGGAAGGGAAGGGAGGATCTGCAACAGCCGGAAAAAACCGGCGGCAAAATCCGGAAGAAGTGAAAAAAAAGAAAAATCGGAGGCCAGAAACTTTTCGTAAAAAAGGAGCAGGGTTTCCGCCCGGTTACAGTTTGGATCGTAAAATAGATTTTTCTGCGCCAGATCGGGTTGGAGACAGGGCAGGGGAGGACTATACTGGAGGACCATATCTTCCCGCGGGTCTTTTTGAACCAATTGGGGCCAAAAGGGGATCAAAGATTCATGGGACAGGATTTCCTGACAGGCCTGATCCGCGGAAAGAAAAGGGACGCTGCCGATACCGGTGGCGCTGAAGGGAGCAAGGTCTTTCCATTGAGTGTGTTTTGGTGCTGTTGTTTGCATGTTGTGGTTACGGGTTACGAGTTACGGGTTAGGAGTTAGGTTCAAAAAAGTTTTTTGGTTCCTGACCCGCAACCCGAAACCCGCAACTCGATTTTTGTTTGATGGGGTTATTTCACCCTTTCCATATAAGTCCCGGTCCGGGTATCGACTCGAATTCGGTCTCCCTCTGAGATGAACAAGGGGACCTGGATAATAGCCCCTGTTTCCAATGTGGCCGGTTTATTCCCACCGGTGGCCGTGTCTCCTTTGAATCCGGGTTCGGTCGCGGTTACCGATAATTCCACGAAATTAGGGAGTTCCAATCCCAGTGGTTCTTTATTGAAGTAAAGAAGCTTGATATTGATATTTTCCTGTAGAAACTGAACTTGTTCCCCTATCTGTTCTTTGGTTAAATAAACCTGGTCATAGGTGACATTGTCCATAAAGACTAAGGTGTCTCCTTCCCGGTAGAGATACTGCATTTCTTTTTCTTCCATATCCGGACGTCCCACTTTTTCCCCGGAGCGGAAGGTTTGATCGGTGACCCTTCCATTGATCATATTTTTAAGTTTTGTTCGAACAAAGGCCCCGCCTTTTCCTGGTTTAACATGTTGGAAGTCAACAATCAGGTAAGGCTTTCCTTCCAATTCGATTTTAAGTCCTTTTCGGAATTCAGCCGTGGAATACATGATACGGTTCTATAACCTCCTTAAATAAAGCAAATAAAAATTTCTAATATTTTTGTCAGGCCTTACCGTCTTTTAACTGTGAAAGCCAGCCGGATAATGTTGAAAGCACGTTGGAATCGTGAGGGGCATCTTTGGTTATTTCTATTTCATCCTTGTTTTTCCCCTGGGATGGGGGTGATGTGGCCTCAAGGGAGACCGGGGAATCCACCTGGCTTTCCGGGTCTTTCTCGAGTGATGGTTCTAAAACGTTGTTGTCAATTAATTCCTCGAGTTTTTCTTCGGAAGGCAAGGAAGGAACTTGAGGGGCGGCTTTAATCTCAAGACCTTCTTCCGGATATTTTGAAAGGATCTGGGAGAGCTGTTCGAACCAATCTGCAAGTTTATTTTGTTCAACCGATTGGAACTGTTTGGAGAAGTATTCAAGGATTGGAGCGAGTTGATTCAATTCCTTGGACACGGCCTTTATCTCCGTCCAAGCCTGGTCTTTTTCTTCCAGATCCAGATAGGCCAGGACCGATCCGAGCCGCAACCCCAGATCTCCCGGGAAATAATTCAAGCCCAGACGGCAGAGTTCAAGTGATTGTTCGGGTTTTTTTTGAGCCCTAAAGAATTGAGCGGTAGCCATAATAAGGGGGTAAGAGGGTTCTATCTCTATAGAGAGGTTTTTTCCTTTCGGGTTTTCTTTATCTGCGTTGATTAGACCGCGTTCCGGTGACATTTCCTGCTTCCTCCTTTAGATGGCCTTCGTCGAGGAAAAAGATGATTTCATCGGGTTTGACTAAACCGAATTCCCTCCGAGCGATTTCTTCCAGATAAACGGGATCATTTTTCAGACGCGAAACTTCTCGATACATTTCTTCGTTTTTCCAATTCAGTTTTTGATTGAAGTGGATCAGATTTCCCCTTTTTTGCCCCAATTGTTTAATTTTTCCTACTTCTTGATATCCATTAAAAACCAGGAAGATTAAACCGACTCCGAGTAGGATCGGGAAAAACCACAGGGACCAATTTTTTGAACGATTAAGCAAGAAAGTCACGCTTAGGTTCTCTCCAAGGCAAAAAAGTGCCTTATTTTTTCTTTGTCTGAATTCTCAGAAAAGACAGTCCTCTCCTCAGCGGTCCTTGGAATAAGTTGACTTTGATAATATCCGGATATTTATTTAAATTCCACCTTTTTATTTATTAAGATAAAACCGGTCTCAGGTCAAGAGGATTTATTGTCCCCCTACGGGTTTGATTAGATAAAGGAAATGGTCTATAATAAATCATTTTACTACGAAAATAACTTTTGTCCATCCCTACCCCTTCCATCCCCCCTCTGAAGGGGTGAGGGAGGGGGGATTTTCATCTTGCGTTGCTGCCCGCCCTTTGCGTGCATAAGGGTTTAATATGAAAATAATTTTTAACCTTAGACCCGCCCCGCTTATCTAAGGAAAGGAAGGGGGATCGGTGTTTATCGGGGTCCCTTTTGAGAGAATGAAAATTTTTAAAAAGAAAGGAAGATTGATGAAAAAAGGTTTTTGGATCGGACTTTCTATCCTCTTCGGGCTTTTGATTGTTTTGAGTTCTGTCGCTCAGGAGGGGGTGTTGTGGGTTGACAAATTTTCTGAAGGAAAAGTGGTAAACGACGTTCCGGCGGGCTGGAAATTGGAGAAAAAGACCGGTGACCCGGAATTAAAAGTTCAACAATCCGGAGGAGACTCGTTTGTCCGTTTCCGTTCCGATAACTCATCCTTTGGCTTAAAGAAAGAGATGGATTTCGACATCAAAGACTACCCCTATCTGAACTGGAGATGGAAGGTAACCCGCCTGCCGGAAAAGGGAGATTTCTTAAAAAAAGATACCGACGACCAGGCGGCCCAAGTCTATGTCCTTTTCCCTCGATTTCCGGCTAAATTGAATACGGAAATTGTCGGATATCTCTGGGAAAGCAATCCTAAGAACAAAGGAAGAGAAGGGGAAAGTCCGGCCTGGTCCAAGTCCAAGGTCATTGTTCTTCAGGCCGGTCCTGAGAAGTTGAATCAGTGGGTGCAGGAAAAAAGGAACGTTTATGAAGATTACAAAAAACTCTTCAAGAAAGAGCCGCCAAAATCGGGAGGGATCGCCTTATATATCAATACGCAGCATACTCAGGGCAAGGCCGAGTCTTATTTCGGTCCTATTTATTTTTCAAAAAATTAATAAGAAAATAAGGGTTCGAGGATTCTTGGATTCGAGGGTTCGAGTGGATGTTCTTTCAATTATCCAAGCCTTTCACTGGAATCCTTTAATCCCGGACCCCTTCAATCCTCCTATAGACGACTTTGTCTTATCACTTCATCGACAATCCGGTTGAAGGCCTGGACTACGGCCGAACCTTCATGCCCTTTGAAATATGGCCGGCCGGCATCGGCCTCTGAAACCAGATTCGGATCTAAAGGGATCTTCCCCAGGAAGGGGACTCCCCATTCCCGGGCCAGAGCCTCTCCCCCGCCTTGTTTGAAAAGATCAATTTCCTGCCGGCAATGGGGGCAGATCAGACCGCTCATGTTCTCAATCACCCCGACAATGACCAGGGAGACTTTGTCTAAAAACTGCAAGGACCGTCGAACATCCTGGATGGCCACCTGCTGAGGGGTGGTGACCACGATGGCTCTGACATCGGGAATCAACTGGGCTATGGATAGGGATTCGTCTCCGGTCCCTGGAGGGGCGTCGATAACCAAAAAATCCAAAGGACCCCAAAAGACGTCTCCCAGAAGTTGACGTATCGCCCCTCCTTTACGAGGACCCCGCCAAATAACCGCCGTTTCCTGATCATCCAGGATGGAAGCCATGGACACGGCCCTCAAGTTTTCATTGTAGGTCAAGGGTTTGAGCAGACCACCCTCCGCCGCAATCTTTTGGCCGGAAAGGCCCATCATCTTGGGGATGCTGGGTCCATGAAGATCGATATCCAAAAGGCCGGTTAAAAATCCCCGTTCTGATAAGGCAACACTTAAGTGAACGGCCACGGTGCTCTTTCCAACCCCTCCTTTTCCACTCAATACCAGAAACTTGTTTTTGATAAGGGCCATCGTGTCTCTTATCTTGGCCTTTTTTGCGATCTGGTCCGGGAATTCCAAGGTTCCTCCTATTAAAAGGACCGCTGCGCTTCAGGCAAAAACAAAACCAGGGCATGCCTCAAATCCCGCGAAAGCGGGATGTTCCTCAAGTTCGCATCGCCAACGCTCCTTAAGCAATAGCGCTCCTCAAGTCCCCCTGAGGGGACGCTCCTCAGGCAAGACAATCCTTTTCTGCTTTTTCAGCCCTTCATCCATACTGCCGGACCGGAATCCTTTTAGGTCAAGGGTAATATAGGTGAAACCCAGGGCCGAAAGACGGGAGAGTAGATCATTTTTCCTTTGCCGGTCGAAAATACGATGAAATTCTTTTTCCGGGATTTCGATTCGAACCAGAGAGTTATGGACCCGGAGCCTGCATTCACCAAAACCCATTTGGTGAAGGACTTCCTCTCCTCGGGCCAGACGTTTAAGCAATGGGAGGGTAATCGGCTGTCCATAGGCGACTCGGGTGGCCATACAGGGAGAAGAGGGCTGATTCCAGGTGGGCAGACCAAAACCTCGACTGACCTCACGAATTTCCGTTTTAGTCCAATTAAATAAGGCAAAGGGACTGATGACCTTGGCTTCCATCGAAGCTCGGATCCCCGGACGATGGGTCTTGAGGTCATCGGCATTGGTCCCATCAAGGAGGAATTGAATTCCCATTTGATTCAAAAAAGGGCGAGCCTGGGTAAGTCGAGATTTTTTGCAATAATAACAACGAGATGGTGTATTTTTTTTGAATCTAAGGTCAAGGTATTCTTTGGTTTTCAGCCAATACAGACGGGCTTTTAAAAAACCCCCTAATTTTTCAATTCTGTCCCGTTCCCTGGCCGTTAACAATGGAGAGACAAAAGAAAAGGCCAAAGGGGGATCGGACCAGGCTTCCCGGGCCAGGTAAAGAAGCAAGGTGCTGTCCACACCTCCGGAGAAGGCCACTGCACCGGGTTGAAACTGTTTGAGAGTGTTGATTAGTTTTTTGGTTTTAGAGGAGGGCATGTATTCTTTCTGGATACTGGATGCCGGATACTGGATAAAACAAAAAAAACGATATTGGATTCTGGATTCTGGAATTTAGGAATTGAAGGTACTTATTTGAATTAAAGAATCAGGAATTTGTAATCCCCCGATTCCTTAATTCCTAAATTTTAAATTCAATTCCTCAATCCCTCAATTTAAGTCTCCAGCATCCAGTATCCAGTATCGGTATTAATTAATTATTCAATAGAAGAGACGACCCGATGACCTTTCTTTTCCAGAGCCTGGATAATCGGGGCCAATGGACACCGTTTTAAGCGAAACAGATAGGTCTTTTTAAGCCCTTTGCCCATCATTCCTACACTGATGATTTGACCGCCTTTTTGCTGGATGACACCCGAAGCTTCCTCGAAGGCTTTTGGCCGGCCGGCCAGTTGGATATCCAGGCGGGAACTGGCTTCTAAGACCCCCATTAACTGGATAAAGGCTGCTAGAATATCAGGGGTGGTTAATATTCCTACCAATTTTCCTTTGTCAACGACCGGAAGCCCTCCAATTTTATATCGGTAGATTAACCGGGCGGCCTCTTCGAGGGATTCTTCCGGGCCGATGGTGACCGGATTTTTTATCATGACCTGGTCAAGAGTCATTTCTTCCATCAAGGAGGGAACCATGACCTGCCGAAGGTCACTTTCGGTAATCAGTCCCATCAGGATTTTGTCTTCTACTACGGGAAGATGCCGGATGGAATGTTTTTTCATCAAGCTAACGGCTTCCAGGATGTGGTCATCCTTGGAAATGGTCACTACCTTCTTGATCATCCAATTTTTAACTCGCATCGGCCCTCCTTGGACATATTGGGGTTCAAAGATTTATCTGGAAATCAGGCCTTAGGTTTAGAGTAAAGGTTTTTTAAGCCGTTATTGCCTATTGCCTAATCTATAATAATCGCTTTTGTTTTTTTTTTCAAGGGAAAGCGAGAAGGGCCGTCAGCCGGGTTGACATTTTTATTCTTTTAGGTTAAGTTTCGTTTACATGAAGGGGTGCAACGGGAAATGAAAACTAAATTTATTTTTGTGACCGGCGGCGTTCTTTCTTCTTTAGGAAAAGGGTTGGCTTCAGCCTCTATCGGGGCCCTTCTCGAATCCAGGGGATTGAAGATCACTTTCCAAAAATTGGACCCCTATATCAATGTGGATCCCGGGACCATGAATCCCTTCCAGCATGGAGAGGTCTATGTAACTGATGACGGAGCAGAGACCGATCTCGATTTGGGACATTACGAACGGTATACCTCGGTCAATTTGACCCAGGATAATAATTTTACCACCGGCAGGATTTATCATTCCGTAATCACTAAGGAACGGCGGGGAGATTACCTGGGAGGCACCGTCCAGGTGATCCCCCATATTACGGATGAAATCAAAAATAGTATCCTGCTGATGGCTAATGAAACCGATGTAGCCATTATCGAAATCGGCGGCACTGTGGGGGATATCGAAAGTCTCCCTTTTCTCGAGGCCATTCGTCAGTTGAAGTCCGATTTGGGAAAGGATAATGCCCTTTATATCCATCTGACCCTGGTCCCTCATATCAGGACCGCCGGTGAAGTTAAAACCAAACCCACACAGCACAGCGTCAAAGAACTTCGAAGTATCGGTATCCAGCCCGATATCCTGCTTTGCCGGACCGAACAGACCCTTTCTCCGGAAATCAAGGCCAAAATAGCCCTTTTTTGTAACGTGGAAAAAAATGCGGTTATCACGGCCAAGGACGTGGAAAGTATCTATGAAGTCCCCTTGTTTTTTCATCAAGAGGGCTTGGATGACCAGATCGTGGAACGGTTGAATATTTGGACCCGTGCCCCACGGCTTGAAAACTGGATCGCCTTGAATAATACCATAAAAAACCTGACCGTTCCGGTTCGAATTGCCATTGTCGGGAAGTATATTCATTTAAAAGAATCCTATAAGAGCCTGAATGAAGCCCTATTTCACGGAGGCATTGCCAATCATTGCAAGGTCATTCTTGATTTTGTCGACTCTGAAGAGGTTGAAAAGGAAGGGGCCGAGCACTTTTTATCCGAAGTGGATGGTGTACTGGTCCCCGGCGGGTTCGGATCCAGAGGGGTCGAAGGTAAAATCGCCTCGGTCCGCTACGCTCGAGAAAATCTCGTTCCTTACTTCGGAATCTGCTATGGCATGCATATGGCCGTAATCGAGCTGGCCCGCTCAAAAGCCGGGCTTGTTGGGGCTAATACCACGGAAGTCAGTCCGAATACCCCTTATCCGGTAATATATTTGATGAGCGAATGGTTCGATTATCGCAGTCAAAAAATCGAGCACCGCGACCAGGATACGGATTTGGGGGGAACCATGCGGCTCGGCGCTTATCCCTGTCGACTGGTCACCAATACCCTGGCCTATGAGAGCTATCAACAGGAGGAAGTGTTTGAGCGGCATAGACACCGCTATGAATTCAATATGGAATATAAGAAACCCTTGACGGAAAAGGGGCTTATTTTGAGCGGAATTTCTCCGGATGGTTCTCTGGTAGAGATTGTTGAATTACATGACCACCCCTGGTTTCTGGGTTGCCAGTTTCACCCGGAATTCAAATCCCGTCCCATGAGTCCTCACCCCCTGTTCAGGGAATTTATCCGGGCATCTTTGGAACATTCTCAAAAGAAGTAAACAGGCAGAATCCTATTGAAAGAGATACGTATAGGCAAATGGAAGGTCGGCGAGGCCACCCCGCTATTGGTCATTGCCGGCCCGTGTGTCATCGAAGACGAAGCGACGACGGTTGCCATCGCCAGGGAACTTCATGAGATTCAAAAACGGTTGGACCTCCCCCTGGTTTTCAAGGCTTCTTACGATAAGGCCAATCGAACTTCGATCCACAGTTATCGAGGACCCGGCCTGGAAGCAGGTCTGGAACTTTTAGGTTTTATTCGAACCCGCTTTGAACTCCCCGTCCTGTCTGATGTCCATCAAGTCGGCGAAATTGAAAAAGCGGTTCAGGTTCTGGATGTGATCCAGATACCGGCTTTTTTGTGCCGACAGACCGATCTGTTGACGGCTGCAGGCCGGACGGGTCTGCCGGTCAACGTCAAAAAAGGCCAGTTTCTTTCTCCGTGGGATATGCGGTTTGTGGTGGAAAAAATTACCGGAACCGGGAACGATCAGATCCTGATAACCGAAAGGGGGACCACCTTCGGATATAACAATCTGGTGGTGGATATCCGATCTTTGCCCATCCTGTCCGGTTTCGGTTATCCCGTTATCTTTGATGCCACTCACAGCGTCCAACTCCCCGGAGGGGGGCAGGGCGTTTCCGGAGGAGAACGGCGGTTTGTCCCCAGTCTGGCCAGGGCGGCAGTGGCAGCCGGTGTGCAAGGGGTTTTCCTGGAAGTCCATCCGGAACCGGAAAAAGCGCTGAGTGACGGGGCCAATTCCTGGCCTTTAGATCAATTGGAAGACCTGTTACGAAGCCTGATAGAGATTCACGAATTGGTAAAAAAGAGTGACGGGTGATGAGTGACGGAAAAAAATGACGCGGGGACGCGGTGAGGAGGGGACGCGGAAACCTGACAAAACGTTTAGCGTTCATCGTTTGTCGTTCGGCGAAGAATTCGACACAGCCACGCTTAAATGGGAGGAATTGGATCCTGGTAATAGAAGCATGTCCTTGAATAAGAAAATAATTAACCAAAAGGCCAAGAAAATCCGTCTGATTCTGTTTGATGTGGATGGAATCCTGACCGACGGCCGGATTCTTTACAATGAGAAGGGCCGGGAGATAAAATTCTTTCATGTTCATGACGGACAGGGAATTCGCTGGCTCCTAAAATCGGGAATCGAAGTGGGCTTTCTTTCCGGGCGTTCCTCCCCGGCAGTTGCAATGAGAGCCAAAGAACTGGGGATTTCCTTTCTTTTTCAAGAGGTCGGGGATAAAATCAAAATTTTTAAAAAACTCCTTAAAATAACAAAACTCGATCCGGAACAGGTTGCTTTCATGGGCGATGATTTTATGGATCATCCGCTTCTTAAAAAAGTGGGCCTTTCTTTCAGTGTAAGTAATGGGCATCCCTTGATTCAGAAGGAGGTCGATTATGTCACCAGAGCGGCTGGAGGCTTCGGGGCTGTAAGAGAAGTGTCGGAATTGATTTTAAGGGCTCAAGGGAAATGGCAATTTATCCTCAAAGACTACGGACTAAAAAAATAAAAGCCAAATACAATTGACCGGGGGATGGAATTTGTTTATAGTTTCCGTCAGGGCTTTGAAAAACATCCTCATTTTTCAAAGCTCTCAATATTAAAGACAAAAGAGAGTATTTTCAAGCGCCTGAAGGCCTGAAAAAACTGAGGCCCATTTTACCGCCGTGAAAAAATTAAAGAATGTACTGATTATCGGTATTCTTTGTGTGATTGCCTTCTGGGTCGGCTTATACGCTTTCAGGACCCAGAAGCCCCCAACCCCGCCTCCCACGGTTTCAACCGGAGGGGGAACTCCCGGTCATGTTGGGTTGCAAGAAATCAATTTTGTTCAGGTCAAAGACGGAGTCAGGTTGTGGGAACTCAAGGCTGAGGAGGTTGAATACCAGCAGCCGAAAAATCTGGTCTCCTTCAAAAAGGTGGCCCTGACCTATTTCCCTAAAGGAGAGAAGCCGATCAGTCTGGTAGGGAACTTGGGGCAATTGGATACTCAAACTAAAAATGTCACCATTGAAGGAGAGGTCATTATCTCGACCCCGGAAGGCTATGAGCTCAAAGTGCCTTCTCTTTATTATAACAATGACAAAAGAGAGGTTTCCTCGGAAGAGGTATTCACTTTTAAAGGCCCTGATATCTCTCTGGATGGTCAGGGAATGGCTATGAACCTCGATTCCCAGAAGGTTTGGGTTAAAAAAAAGGCCAGGGTGACGTTTCACAATTCTTTTTTTAAGTCCTGATTCGAAAATCGGGGTCAATCCCGCCAGCAGCGGGATTGAATTCGCAAGAAAAACAGGCGATCGGGACGAGGCAATAGACGGGGACGTTTTTCAAAGGTCTCATAAGGAGGAAGGATATGGGCGGACTATACAAGGCGGTTCTCTTATTGGGAATCATTGGTTTTATTTCTACTGTATTATTCCTGCCCGGTTTAGTCATTGGAAAAGAAAAGGATCCGTCGGAAAGCAGCCGTCCCATTGTGACTACCGCGGATACCCTGGAATTGGACAATAAAAATAAAATAGCTACTTTTTCGGGAAATGTTGTGGCCAAACAGGAACAGCAGGGTAAAGATCCCCTTATCATTTATTGCCATACCATGGTGATCTATTATGCCGAAGAAACCGCTAAAAAACCGGCCCCATCCCAGTCAAAAGGGACCGAGAAAAAGAACCTGACCCAGCAGAATCGAATAGACAAGATCGTGGCCACCGGTCAGGTCAAGATTGTCCAAGGTAAAGATGTGGCTACCGGAGAAACGGCCACTTTTTACAATGCCGACCAGAAGATCGTCTTGTCGGGTAATCCTAAGGTCTGGCAGGGAAAGAACTTGATCAAAGGAGAGGAAATCACGGTTTGGATAAAGGAAAATAGAAGCCTGGTTACCAGCAAAGGCTCGAACCGGGTGCAGGCTGTTATATATCAAGAAGAAAAGTAGGGTCTATCGACTGATGAAACCGGGCACTGCCCATTCCTCAAGGGTCGCACGCCCTGCTTCTGAATGTTTTTGATCGGCCGGTCAAAGACAAAAATATTGATAAGGAATTGATGAAACAATTAGCCGTTCGAGACCTGGTAAAAATCTATCATAGAAAACCGGTGGTCAACCAGGTTAGCCTGCATTTATCCGAGGGGGAGATTGTCGGTTTATTAGGGCCGAACGGTGCGGGCAAGACGACCACTTTTTATATGATTGTCGGCCTGACCCGTCCTAATCAGGGCACTATTTTATTAAATGATGAAAATATCAGTGAACTCCCCATGTACCTCAGGGCTCGAAAAGGCATCAATTATCTTCCCCAGGAGCCTTCGGTTTTTACCCGGTTGACTGTGGCTGAAAACATTTTAGCCATTTTGGAAACTCTGGATATTTCAGAAGCCGAGAGAGAAAGCCGTTTAGACGATCTTCTTAGGGAACTCAAGCTGACCCATCTGGCCCATCATAAAGCTTATTCCCTTTCCGGTGGGGAACGGAGGCGGGTGGAGATTACTCGGGCCTTGGTGACTTCGCCCTCTTTTATCCTGTTGGATGAACCTTTTGCCGGGATCGATCCCTTGGCCATCAATGATATCCAGAACATCATAGGAACTTTGAAGATTAAAAATATTGGAGTCCTGATTTCCGATCACAATGTCCGGGAAACCCTTTCGGTATGTGATCGGGCCTATATCATTAATCAAGGGGTAGTCCTGGAAGAAGGGACTCCCCAAAAGCTGGCTGAAAGCGAGACGGCCCGAAGAATTTATCTTGGAGAAAAGTTTCAACTACCCTAATGGCCTTAGAGATCAAACAACAACTTAAGCTGGCCCAGCAGTTGATTATGACCCCTCAACTGCAACAGGCGATCAAATTGCTGCAACTGTCCCGATTGGAGCTTCTGGACAACCTTCATCAGGAGTTGGAGGCCAATCCGGTTTTGGAAGAGGCGGTCAGCGAGGAACTGGAATCAACTCAGATCGAAAAGGCTCCGGGGGAATCGGAAGCCGAGCCGGAAGATCGGCAGACCGAGGTGACTATCGGGGAACAGGCCTTTGAAGGTATGGATTGGGACAATTATGTTAACGACTATTATACCCCCCGGAGTGAAGACTTTTTAGAAGACCGGGATCAACATTCCTATGAAAATATGGTATCAAAAAAAACTTCGTTGAGCGACCATCTTTTATGGCAACTCTCTCTTTCCAATTTGACCCCGGAAGAAGAAAGGGTGGGCTCGGAGATCATCGGAAATTTGGATGTTAACGGCTATCTGACGGCTTCTCTGGAAGAGATTTCTCAAGGAGCCCAGCAGGAGATACCCTTGGTGGAAAAGGTTTTACTGCGCCTTCAAGAATTTGATCCCCTTGGGGTGGCCTCTCGGGATCTTAAAGAATGCCTGCTCATCCAAGCCCGTCATCTGAAAAGTCAAAATCCCTGGGTGGATTTGATCATCAAAGACCATTTGAATTCCCTGGAAACGAAAAATTATCTGGCCATTGCCCGGGCCCTGCAGGCCCCGATCGAAGAGATTATCATGGCCGTAGAAATTATTCTGCAGTTGGACCCTAAGCCGGGTCGGCTTTACAGCGATGAAGAACCTCAATATATCAGTCCTGATATTTATGTTTATAAAATGGGGGAGGAAGTCCATATCGTTCTTAATGAAGACGGCCTTCCCCGATTGAGGATCAATGCCTTTTATAAAAAAGCGTTAGGTCAGCGAGGATCCGTTTCGGAGGCCACCCGCGATTATATCCAGGAAAAACTGCGTTCGGCCATTTGGTTGATCAAGAGTATTCATCAGCGACAAAGGACCATCTATCGGGTGGCTGAAAGCATTTTTAGATTTCAACGGGAATTTTTAGATCATGGGGTCTCCCATTTAAAACCCTTGATCTTAAGAGATGTTGCCGAAGAGGTTCAAATGCATGAATCGACCATCAGCCGGGTAACCACCAATAAGTATGTCCATACTCCCCAGGGAATTTTTGAATTGAAGTTTTTCTTCAATAGTTCCGTTGTCGGAGCCGATGGAGAAAATGTTGCCTCTGAAAGTGTCAAGGAAAGGATACGGCTTTTTGTCGCCCATGAGGATCCGGCTCACCCCTTGAGCGATCAGGAACTTACCGAACTTCTTTTGAAAGAAAACATACATATTGCCCGCCGTACGGTAGCTAAGTACAGGGAAGCTTTAAAAGTTCTTCCCTCCAGTAAAAGAAAAAAAATTCCTATCGAAGAGTGGATTCGTTCTCAAAAAATGGAAGTTTTTGAAAAAAACAAGGAAGAGAAAAAAGATTAAGGGATTATAGGAGGACTTATGCAAATTTCTGTATCTTTCCGGAATGTAGATCCATCGGATCACCTGAAAGGCTATGCTGAAAATAGAATGGCGCGCTTTAAAAAATATATGGAAGAACCGATAGAGGTTCACCTGGTCCTTTCGATTCAAAAATTCAGGCATACAGCCGATGTGACTGTTTCAGCTAACGGTTTCAAGATCAAAGCTCAGGAAGAAACAGGGGATTTATATTCGGCCATCGATATGGTCTTGGATAAAATTGAAAAACAAATCAAAAGGCATCGAGAAAAAGTCAAGGAACATAAACCGGAGGGAAATATTAAAAGCCAGCCGGAAGTGAAAAAAAGCCGGGAGGATGGTGAAACCGAAGAAGATACCCCTCAAATTGTGAAAACCGAAACGGTCCTGGCCAAACCGATGGATGCGGAAGAAGCTTCTTTGCAGCTCAAAATGTCGAACAATGAATTTCTGGTTTTTACCAATTCCAAAACCCGGCTCATTAATGTTTTGTATCGCCGAAAAGATGGAAATTTTGGATTGATAGAACCGACCAGTTGATATCTTCCGGCGCAAGGCCATAGGCGAATATTTTCCATGAAAAAAGGCTTTAAATCCCCCTTAACCCCTTTTTCCAAAGGGGGGCAATGGGGGATATTTAAGAATTGATTTAACCCATTTGGGATGAGTATTTTATATGAAAATATGTCAATATCTAAAACCCGGACTGATCATCTCCGAATTAAAGGCCCAAAATAAAGAAGAGGTGTTGAAGGAACTGGCCGATTGGATCGTTGATCAGGTTTCCGGCATGAATTCCGGGGAAATCCTGCAGGTATTATTGGACCGGGAACGATTAGGCAGTACCGGAATCGGCGAGGGGTTTGCCATTCCTCATGGCAAATTGAAATTCCTTGATCAAATGATCATCGCTTTCGGCCGGTCACGGCAAGGGATCCCCTTTGATTCCCTGGATGGGAAGTCGGCCTATTATTTTTTTGTTTTGATCGCTCCGGAAGATTCCGCCGGGCTTCATTTAAAGGCTTTGGCCAAGATCTCCCGTTTTTTGAAAAACAGTGCTTTCAAAGAGAGCCTTTTTCAGGCTGTTGATCAGGAAAAGTTAAACCAGGTTATTCAGGAACAGGATGAGTTGTTGTAATAAGATTAGTGGCCAGTGACAAGATGAACGACCGGGCAGAATGGTCGGAGATTTTTCAGTTGCCAATATTTTCCAGTAAAGAGTGGAGACTTTCCCCCTTTTTGTCACCCGTCACTTGTCACCCGTCACTTCATTGGGGAGTCTGAATGCCGCAAAAGAGTATCCGTTTGGTTGTGATTACCGGTTTATCCGGATCGGGCAAGAGTACGGCCTTGAAGGCTTTTGAGGATGTCGGATTTTTTTGTATCGACAATCTGCCGGCTACCCTGCTTCCCCGTTTCTTGGAGCTAAGGGATCAGATATCCAGGGAGGTTATTAAAATTGCCCTGGTCATGGACCTCCGGGGAAAAGATTTTTTAGCCAGTTTCCCGAAGATTTTTCAGGAGGTCAAACGTAAAGGATATATCGTTGAGGTGTTATTTTTAGAGGCTGAGGAAGAGATTTTAATCCGCCGATTCAGTCAGACCAGACGTCATCATCCCCTCGGAGAACATCGAACCCTTTCGGACACTATTCGACTGGAAAGGAAGAAGATGGAGCCGATCAAACGGTTGGCCACCTTTCGCCTGGATACCAGTCATCTCAATGTCCATCAACTTCGGGAAGAAATCCTTCGGCTTTTCTCTAAAGTGGCCCAACCGGCTAAGATGACCATGAACCTGATCTCTTTTGGTTATAAGTACGGCCTGCCCAATGAAGCCGATATTGTCATGGACGTGCGGTTCCTGCCCAACCCCTTTTTTGTAACGGAATTGAAGGAAATGGACGGAAATCAGAAACCGGTTGTCGATTATGTGATGAAAAGGAAAGAAACCAGGATTTTTTTAAAAGATTTTTACGCATTGATTTCCTTCCTGATCCCGCAATATCAGAAGGAAGGAAAATCACAACTCACCATTGCTGTGGGCTGTACAGGCGGAAGGCACCGTTCGGTTACCATCATCAATGCGTTATCTGATTTTTTAAAAAAGCAAAAGCTCCTAATCAATATCCGTCATCGAGATATTCGGTTGGGGTAAGTTGGAGGCGAAAAGCCGATGATAGGCATTGTTATTGTAACCCATTGTAATCTGGCCCAGGAACTTATACGGTCGGCGGAGTTTATCGTTGGAAGGCTTAGGCAGACCAAGGCGGTCTCTCTTAACCCTGGGGACCCGGATGAATCCCTGAGGGAAAGAATTGCCGAGGCCATTGAAAAAGTGGAGACCGGGGATGGAGTTATCCTTCTTACGGACATGTTTGGTGGAACCCCATCCAATATCAGCCTTTCTTTTTTAGCCGAAGGAAAGGTGGAGGTGGTTACGGGAATAAACCTGCCCATGTTGATCGGCCTGTTTAATAAGAGGGAAGGAAAATCCCTGAATCAAGTGGCGAGAGAAATCAAGGAGTACGGTCTGCGAAGTATTGCCTTAGCCGGGGAGATCTTGAAAAGGGAGGTCAAGTAAACCTCGAGGAGTTATCTTTGAACCTTCATTCCGCTCAGTTGGACGATTTGCCTGATTTATTGTCGATTGAATCAGCATCCTTTGTTCAGCCGTGGTCCAAAACCGCCTTTCTTTACGAATTGAGCAAGACAATCCCCAGTCTTTATGTGATTCGAAGAGAACCTTTCACTCCAATATTAGGGTATATATGTTTCTGGGTGGTGGCCGATGAAATTCAATTACTTAATCTCGCCGTTCACCCCGACTGCCGTCGTCAAGGGTTAGGCCGGTTCCTTATGAATTTTCTCTTAGAACAGGCCAGGGAGAAAAGAGAGTTAAAGGTGTTTCTTGAGGTTAGGTCGGCTAACCAGGCGGCCATTGCTTTGTATAACTCCCTCGGATTTAGAGTCCTTTATCGCCGTCCCGGCTATTATACACCGGAAAAGGAAGACGCCCTGGTAATGGAATGGACCGCATGACAGGGGAATGAAGAACGCTTACCTGTCCCGCGTTTGCGGGATTGTCCTCATTCCTCGTCATTCGACGTGCTTCTATGTACGACTCATTCCTTTGGATTTCTTCGCCTCGATGGCAATGCTCAGTCCCATTTCCTTCGAGAAGGATCCCGGTTTCGGGCGTCCTGCATCTGAACGTTTTTAAACACCCGGTACCAATTTTTTCATGGAACTTCCCCATTTTTTTACAGGGTTGACCTTTCACCAGGGGAAGAGATGAAAAAATCTATTTTTAACTATTTATTTATTTTTTTGTCTAAAATAGGTAAATCAAACCTATGACCGATGACCAGTTAGTGGAGCGGGTAAAAAATGGGGATTCCGGGGCCTTTGAAGAACTGGTCATTCGACACCAGAAGGCTGTGTATTATTTTGTGTTGAGGGTATTAAAGAACCCCTTAGACGCCGAAGATACGGTACAACAAATATTTTTGCTGGCCTTTCAAAATATCATGGGATTCCGGGCCGATGCGTCTTTTAAAACCTGGTTATATCGAATAGGCATCAATCAATGTAATAACTATTTTCGGAAGAGTAAAAACCGGGAATTTATCTCTATAGATGACTTTCCGGTGACCGATGTCAGGGCCGATCAGGAGGGGGATCTTTCTACCAAAGAAAGGGTGGCCCATCTCCAAAAGGCCGTCGATCGTCTTCCTTATAAACAAAGGATGGTGGTTACCTTGCGCATCTATCAGGAGCTCTCTTTTGAAGAGATTGGAACGGCCCTCAATATCAGGGCCAATTCAGCCAAGGTCAATTTCCACCATGCCCTGGAAAAACTTAAAAATTGGATAAAAACTGAAAAGAGATGAAAAAAGTACCTTGTAATAAGATCAAAAAAATGGCCGGCGATTATTATCAGAATCTCTTGGAGCCCGACCGTGCTTCGCAGGTGGAATTCCATCTAACCGAGTGCCCGTCCTGCAGGAAAGAATATGAGGAAACCCTGGCGGTCTTGACTTTATTAAAAGGGGATAGGTTGAGGGAACCCGCAGGGGAGTTCTGGACCGACTTAAGTTCCCGGATTATGTCCCAAGTCCGTCTTTACCGGCCTAAGGAGAAAGAAGCCCCCTGGTATAAAAAAGTTTGGATAAATCCCTTCGGGTGGCCGGGCTATGCCTGGGCTACCGCCTTGATCCTCATGCTGTTGACTCCTGTGGCATTATATAATATCCATGTTCAAGGCAATAAAGCCCCGATGGTCCAGGAAAAGGAAATCAAAGGTCGTGAAATAAAATGGGAGGGTGAGTCTATACCTTTGCCCGCGATCGTTGAAACCCTTTCCGAACAGGATTCTGTTCATTTGGCTAAAAAAGTGGTGGCCCGGATGGGAAAGGATTTACCCGGCCCCACTCGTTTGTTGATGGACGATGAGATGCATTGGGATATTTCTCGATCTCTTGAGGAACTTAATGATCAAGAACTGGAGACCTTAATGAAAAAGATGGAACCCGGCGGTTCCGCCGGTTATAGGGAGGAAGAGGAATATGTCTGTTAAAAAAACGCTATGGATCTTTCTTCTTTCTTTGCTCTTGGGAAGTGCTCCGGCTTGGGCTGACCCCTGGAAAGAAGCTAAAGACCCCCGTGAAAGAAGCCGGGAAAGAATCCAGATGATGAAGATATGGAAAATGACCGAAGTTCTCAAGTTAGACCGGGAAGGGGCTGCACGTTTTATCGCCGTCAATAATTATTATGAAGAGACCAGAAGAAAGGTTCGTCATGATTTTAATGAAGATATCCAAAGGGTAAGAAATATTCTGCGGGACATGAATCCTCCGGAACGGGAGTTGAAAGACCTCGTAATTCGTCTTAAAAACCGGAAAAAAGAGATAAACGATTTAGAGAATAAACAACTGGAAGAAGAAATGAATTTACTTAAGCCCGAACAACAGGCCCGGTATTTTCTGTTTCAGATAGACTTCCGCCGAGAGATGGAAGACATAATCCGTGAGGTTCAGGGAGAAAGACCTCCCAGACCGGGATTTGAAAAACCCCCGGAAAGAATAAGATAAGGAAATATAAGATTCCCCTTCAGATAAGGCCTTTACGCTTCAAAAGGGTTTGAGGATCAACCATATGGCGGGATAGCCAGGTTTTTGCCTCAAGAGCCTTCCAGGAAACCCCGATCAATTCCGTAAAATAGTAGACAGGCAGATGGTATTGTTTCCGAAAAATTTCCGCTATCGTGGCCTGGGGCATATCCAGGTTAGCCTGGCACATCTGGCAGGAAACTACGATGGCCTCGGCCCCGGCATCCAAGACCCTTTCATAAAGGCGTTGCACCAGGGTATGAACAATATCAGGCCGGGCGATGGTATGGCTGGCCCCGCAGCAATCGGTCTTGTAAGACCAATCCTGGACTTGGGTGCCCAGGGCTTTGAGAAGGGTATCCATGTTTTGAGGATTTTCATATTGGTCAACCCCGGTTATTCGGGGAGGACGATTGGCCATACAACCGTAGTAGCAGACGACTGATAGATCTTTTAAAGGTTGTTGGACCTTTGCCTGTATCTGAGATAGCCGATCGGGTCGGCTTAAAAAATCCAAAAGGTCCCAGACTTTGATTTTCCCTGAAAAATGGTGGGGGAGCTCTTTCCTTGTTTTTTTTTGAATCTCGTGTTCGGCGGTTTTTAATCGATTGAAACACATGGGACAGGGGACGACCACGTCCAGCCCGATCTTTTCGGCCAGGGTCAGGTTGCGTCCCGGCAGGGCTATGGATAAAGATTCATCGGTACTGTGAGCGGCCGTGGCCCCGCAACAGGACCAGTCGGGGATTTCTTCCAGATCAATCCCCAATCCACCGCAGACATAGGCAATGGACTCCCGATAGTCCCTGGCCGTGGCCTCCAGGGAACATCCGGGATAGTAGGATACTTTCATAAAAAACCTTTTTTAGGCAATAGGGATCAGGCAACAGGCAATAGCTTATAGACTATTGTTAAACAACTTTTCTATTTCTGCTTTCCCTTTGATCCTTTTGGGAAATAAATTCAATCTCCCTTTTCTAAACATCGTCCAGCCCAATAGCATCTCATCGAGGATAGATCGGTCCTTTAATTTTGTGACCCAATCACCACTATGAAGCATATATTTCCCGACCAGGCCGGTTTCAAAGACCCGCCCCCTTTTGCGGATGTCGTCCATGAATATTTGATGAAAGGCCAGGACTTTGTCTTCCGCGGCCTGTCCTTTTTCTTTAACAACGGATTGTTTTAGAAAATCCATGACCCCGGCAATGTCAATTTCATTGGGGCAGCGGGTGGTGCAGGTTTCACAAGAGGCGCAGACCCAAATGGTGGCACTTTCCCGAATCTCCTGCTTTAATCCCAACTGGATATAACGCATGACCTGGTCCGGATAAAGATCCATGGCAAAGGTTACCGGACAACCGTTGGTGCATTTGCGACATTGAAAACAGGCTGAAACCTTGATGCCGCTTCCTTCTTCGAT
Organism: Deltaproteobacteria bacterium RBG_13_43_22; assembly: GCA_001797675.1. Taxonomy (GTDB): domain Bacteria; phylum Desulfobacterota; class RBG-13-43-22; order RBG-13-43-22; family RBG-13-43-22; genus RBG-13-43-22. The sequence continues at coordinate 46,458 of MGQB01000039.1, forward strand.
CTCGTTAATAAAACCCGAATTCATTTCAATACATTCTAATTCCGGTTTTTCCATAGTTGTCCTGTGGGTCTTTGGGTGTCGGGGGCAAAAAAACTTTAAAGATTCATTTCCGATCGTAATCCTCTAAAAAACTCTTTCTGGATTCCGAGTGATCATGACCGTGCAATGGGCGCGGCGGGCCACATTTTCGGCGGTACTGCCAAAGGTGATGCGTTCAATGTTGGAACTGCCGGCAGCCCCCAAGACGATGAAATTTATATTCTGAGCCCGGGCGAATCGGACGATTTCCACGAAAGGGACCCCCAAAACCACTTGAAATTCAATAGGGTTGCTTAGTTCACCCATTTTAGATTCATAGAGTTCTATTAATTTCTCTTTTCCTTTTTCAATAATCTCCGGAGTATTAATCGTTTCTTCCCCATCCTTCCCGGATTCATTGACACCATCGGATACCTTTGGGTAGGCGGAATGCACAACATGTAAAACATACAGACGAGCTTGGTATCTCTTAGCCATTTCCAAAGCGGTTAGTAAAGCATAATCGGCATCATCCGAAAAGTCCGTACAGAAAAGAATCCGGTCATATTTTATGGGCATGGGGATCTCCATTGACCACTTGAAATCATGGGTGAATAATTAGGTGCTTGGGCTGAAGTCCGAAGGCTGAAGGTTGAAGTCAATAAAAATCCATCAAGGTACGAACCGATCCATCCAAGACCTTTTCGGTTTCTACGACCTTAGGTTTAATCTCATTGGTCTGAGGTCTACTTATGATTGCGCATGATTTATCTTTAAAGTCTTCCCCTTCAGTCTGTCCACTTGCAATTTTATTGTAACATTAGAGCCCCGAATATTGCAATGGGGAAACCGCCTGCCATTTAAAATCATAACCAATGCGGGATTGCATCCTGTTTCAGGGAGCTTCAATATTTTGGAATAAGGATAAAAAAAGTAACTCCCCGATTCTTATTGACAACCGCCGGATATTTTTGTAAATGATTGTGATCTTGTTTGAGTGGGAGGCAATTGTTCCTATTGTGAAAATGAATTTTAGGAGGTACCCATGAATTTTATTGCCTTTGTTGAAGGCCCCCTGGTGTGGATTGCTTTCCTAACCTTCTTATTGGGAAGCGCTTTACGCCTCCTTTTGTTCTTTACCTTAAGCAGCAAAAAAGATAAACCCGTTTATCGTTTTTTCAATCTTAAATGGATGCTTTTATCCATTGCCCGCTGGCTTTTCCCGGCCAATGTAGATCTGAAAAAGAATCCCATCTTTGCCAGCCTGGGATACATTTTCCATATCTGCCTTCTGGCGGTCCCCCTTTTTTACAGCGCCCACTTAATGTTATGGGAAGAAAGCCGGTTTAAATGGAGCTGGTGGACCATGCCGGATCATTGGGCCGATTGGATGACTTTGACCTTGTTGGCCATCGCCCTTTTTTTTATCATCCGTCGAATTGTCCTACCCGGAGTCCGAATTATTACTACCCCTTCCGATTATCTGTTGATCGTTATCTGCGCCTTACCTTTTTTAACCGGGTATATTAACACCCATCCTGATGGACTCTCCTATCAATGGATAACCTCGGCCCTCCCTATTTATGGTCAATACGGAACGACCATTCATATTATGAGTGGGGCTTTGATGTTGATCGTCGTTCCTTTTACCAAACTCTCTCATTGGGTGCTTTTTTTCGTTTCTCGAGCGGTTACCGGGATGGAGTTCGGCAGAAGAAACTATCCTGTCTAACCCCTTTTTATAGAAATAAGGAGACTCCCATGTCTGAAGATCAATATCCGGAAATCACCATCAGTCCCGAAGCGATAAAGCAGGCCGTAAGTACCCGGATGAATGCCCGGCTGAAAATGTGGACCCGCATATGCGCCCACTGCGGGCTTTGTGCCGACTCCTGTCACTTTTATCTGGCTAAAAACAAAGATCCCAGGATGGTCCCATCTTTCAAGGCCCAAAAACTGAAAGAATTGGTCAGGAAGAAAGGACGAGTGGATGAAAACTATCTTCAGTCGTTATACGATATCGCTTTTGGTGACTGTACTGTTTGCCGACGTTGCACCATGTACTGCCCCTTCGGCATCGATATGGCCGTTATGGTTTCGACCATCCGAAGTATCCTGACCTCCCAGGGAGTTGCCCCCAAGGGTTTGCAGGATGCCATTAAAAATTATCAGGAGTCGGGCAATCAAATGGCCATCAGCGAAGAAGACTGGGTTGAGACTTTGCAATGGATGGAAGAGGAACTTCAGGATGAACTCCCCGGAGCGACCATCCCCATCGATAAAAAGGGGGCCAGGATCATGTATACGGTCAATGCCCGGGAACCCAAGTTCTATCCCCAGGACATTCAATTGGCGGCCAAGCTTTTCCATGTTGTGGGTGAGGATTGGACCCTGCCCAGCAAAATGGGCTGGGACGACACCAACCTGGCCATGTTTGCCGGGGATGCCAAGACCGCTGGGCATATTGTCCAATTGATTTATGACCGGGCCGTAGAATTAGATGTTCAATATGTGGCCATAACCGAATGCGGCCATGCCTTCCGTTCCGTAGCCTTTGAGGGACCGGTCTGGTTGGGCAAGGATTATCCCTTTAAGGTGGTCCACAGTGTTGAACTCTTCGCCCAATATATTCGAGAAGGAAGGCTTGAATTTGACCGGAAGATTACCGAACCGATTACCTATCAGGATCCCTGCAATGTCTCCCGTAACGGGGGACTGGCCGATACGGCCCGTTATATTATCAAGCATATCGCCGAGGATTTCCGGGAAATGGAACCCCATGGAAACCATAATTTTTGCTGTTCCGGCGGTGGCGGAGCCATCCCGATGGGGCCTCCCTTTAAGAGGCGCCGCATGGAAGCCGGCAAAGTCAAGGCCGACCAGATCAAAGCCACCGGGGCCAAGATCGTCATCTGCCCCTGCCATAATTGTTATGACCAGGTCAATGATTTGAATAAGGAATACAATCTGGGTATCAAGGTCAAGTCTTTCAAGGAGATCTTTGAAGAGATCATGCACATCCCGGAAGAACTGAAAGCCCAGGAGGAAGAGGATCTAGGGGAGGGGAAATAACTGGTTATTATTGAAAGAGTCTTGCTTAACATCAAACTCTTTTCGCCGCAGAGGCACAGAGGAAGCGGAGGAAGGCAATTATCTCCTTGGCCGGGAATTATTCGACCACCCAAAGAGACAACTAACCTCGAAACTTGCGTGCTCCGATGATGAAAACGATTTTTTAAAGTCCAACCAAACTTTAGAGAAAAATCTTAGATGATCTGATATAAGAATCCAACCTTCCCACCAACCAATTAAATCGGGCAAAACTTACCGATCAAAGTGATCAGCTCTTCCGCTTCCGGGGGTTTTTCGATGTAGGCCACCGGTTCGGCAAGGGAAACCCCATGGTAGCGCTCCAGTTCCCTGATGGAATGCAGAAATGTTTTTTGGGAGACAGCCGAGACCATAATAACCGGTATTTGTTTGGTGGTATCATCAGACTTTAAATCCTTGTACAATTTAAGCCCGCTTTCCCTCGGCATCATGACATCCAGGATGATCAGGTTGGGTTTGTGATCTTTGACCATCCGCAAGCCTTCTTCCCCGTCTTTGGCCACAAGGGCCTTATATCCGTTTGTCTCAACCAGAGTGGAGACGAAAATGCGAATGTCCATTTCATCATCCACTACCAATATTTTCTTTTTCATCTTTTCCCCCCTATCTATCTACCTACCTATTTTATCCAGCTGAAAGCTTTTTTCCGGATATCGGATGGCCATGACAGTGCAGTGGGCTCGACGAGCCACATTTTCAGCGGTACTGCCGAAGGTTATCCTGTCCAGATCAGAACTCCCTGCGGCTCCTAAGACGATGAAATCCACGTTCTGTGCCCGGGAAAAGCGAACGATTTCCACAAAGGGGACCCCGATAACCGCATGAAATTCATATTCCCTGAAACCGCCAATTTTTGGTTCATACTTTTCTTTCAAATTTTTGACGATTTTTTCAATGAGTTCTTGAGAAAAAAAGGCTTCTTCGCCTCCCGGTACCGGTTCATCGACCACCGTGCGCATATACTTGTAAGGAGAATGCAAAACGTGAAAGATATAGAGTCGGGCCTTGTATTTTTCGGCCATGTCCAAAGCGGTCAAAAAGGCATAATCGGCATCTTCCGAAAAGTCCGTACAGAAAAGTATCTTTTCGTATTTTATTGCCATGAGGGTCTCCTTTGAAGGTTTAAAATTTTTCCTAATTTAAATTCCTGCCATTGCGATGATGGGATAATACTTATATTTCACTTTAGCCCCCCCGAATCGGCAGGACCACCTGAAAGAGGGATCCTTTGCGGGGTTCGGAGTAAAAACGGATTGTACCGCCGTGTTCCTCGACGATTTTCCGGGATAATAATAGACCTAAACCCGTTCCTCTGGATCCTTTGGCGCTGAAAAAGATATTAAATAATTTTTGTCCAACTTCCTTCTCTATTCCCATGCCGTTGTCTTTCACTTCCAATAAGATCTTCTCTTCCGGTAATCGACTGCTTCGGATGGTAACTTCCGGTTTCTCAATCGGTTGCTCTCCCAGAGTGCAGGCATCCACGGCATTTCCTGTCAGATTGATCAGGACTTCCTGGATTCCCTTTGGGTCCAGATCAATTGTTCCTATTTCTTCATCCAGGTCAAGATTCAGGAGAACCCCTTGTTGTTGGCAGTGGATATTGAAAAGATTAAATGTCTCACGGATCAGGTCATTGGGATTGACCGGTTCCCGCTCGGGCTCCCTTTCCCGACACAAGGTCAGCAGGTCCTTGGTTAACCCTGAAATTTTTTCAATGTTCCGTTCAACCATAGCCCAACCATCCTTGAGATATTTCATTTCTTCTTTTTCAAAACCCTGGTTGACCATGTAGCGGCCTCCTTTGAGGCCACCCAGGATGTTCTTGATGGCATGGGCCAGACCGGCGACTGTTTCCCCTGTGGCCGCAAGACGTTCGGCCTGAAGAAGCTCTTTTTGCATCCGCATCAATTCATCGGTGGCTTCTTTTACCTTTATTTGTAAATCTTCATTATATATTTTGGCCAGTCTTTTCCAGGCCAATTTTTCTTCGGCTCGACGTATAGCTCCAAAAAGGGCCTCATCTTGAATCGGTTTGGTGATAAAATTGGAGGCTTCCAATTGGAGGGATTTTATTGCCAGATCCATCTCTCCATGACCGGTAATCATGATCACTTCCGTATCAGGACTTATGGATTTTATCTTTTGCAGGACTTCCATTCCGTCTATTCCCGGCATTTTAATATCGGTGAGAACAATCAACGGATTCTCCTTTTGAAAAATTTCCAGACCCTGTTTCCCGTCAGACGCCGTGATGACCTCATACCCGGCATCTCTGAGAGAAAGCCCAAGGATTTTACGGATCCCCTCCTCATCATCAATTAATAACAATTTGGATCTCACGCCTCACCTTGATCCTTTTCGTTTTTATCTTTAAGGGCGGGAAACTGCAGAATAAAGCTCGTTCCTGATCCCATCCGGCTGTTGACCTGAATTTGTCCCTGATTATCCCGTATGATTCCATAGCTGATGGACAGACCCAGTCCTGTTCCCTGCCCAACCCCCTTGGTGGAGAAAAAAGGTTCAAATATTTTTTCCTGATTTTCTTTGGGAATTCCGCACCCGTTGTCCGTAAAATCGATTTTCACCCAGTCCTTCTCGAAAAAGGACCGAATTCGGATAATTTTTTCGGTGATAGCCGGTTCTTCCAAGGCGTCCCGGGCATTCATGGCCAGGTTAATAAAAACTTGTTCCAGCCTGTTTTTGTCCCCGAGAATTCGGGGCAGCTCCGGATCCAAATCAAGAAGTAATTTGATTTTTCGGAGTTCCAGCTGTCGGCCTATAACGGTTAACATACCATTGATGGTCTCATTGACTTGAACCGCTGTTTTGGTGATCTCCGTTTTCCTGCCGAATTCCCTCATATGGTTGATAATACCTGATGCCCGGTCGACTTGGGCATCTATTTCTTCAGCCAGGGTCTTGAGGGTTTCTTCCGGGATAGGTTGATTGTTTTTTATCTTTCTTAAGATAAAATTACAGCCGGTTTTGATTACGGTCAGCGGCTGATTCAGTTCATGGGCCACTCCGGCCGACATTTCTCCCAGGGTGGCCATTTTACCGGCATGGGCCAATTGTTGTTCGGTTTGAATTTGTTCGGTGATGTCATTGGTGATAATAATATAAATTAATTTATCCCAATAGACCCCCGGTGAACAACGCAGGTTTACATAAAAAATCAAACCTTTCTTATTCTTTTGTTTTAGTTTACCAATAAATGTTTTTTTCTCTCTGAAACCCTGAAGAAGGTCCTCCCGGAAATCTTCAGAGACAAGATCAAAAAAGGGCTTCCCAATCAAATCCGATTTTGGATACCCATAGAGCTTCAGAGCCGTGAGATTGGCATCCCAAATTTGAAAAGAGATTTGATCGACAATAAAAATAGGGCTGGGATTGCTGTTAAACAGCAGTCGATAGATTCCCTCCGATTTGATCAGTTCTTCTTCCGGCATTTTCATTGTGTTGACAGGTGCTGCAGATTCCATTTTTTCGGTTTTGCGAAGCCCGCAATAAGTTTTAAACAGAAGACGGGGAGAACCCTCGCAGGTTCGACCCCGGACTTCTTGGGAAAGCCCATCTTTTTAAGCCCGCATGATATAATGGGCCACACCGTTTCGATGAACCCGGCTGATCATTCCCTCATTGACCATTTCCTGCAGACTGTGAATCATCGTGTCTTTTTCCCCTTTGAGGGTATCCATTAACTCCTTAAGTTCAAAGTAGCGTTTGTCGGCGCTCAGGATGTTTTTCAAGCGGGATTTGGTTAACTCTTCTTTCAGGATTCCCTGAAAGTCCTTGTCAAAAGCAAGCGCGTTCCGCTGATCTCCGGGATAGGTTTCTTCCCAGGGACGACGCAGAGTCGCCCCAACGACCCAACGGACCCGGGCGTTATTCACCGTGGCATAAATACCGGCGAGTTTTTCCCGGTTGGATTCAGTCTTTTCAATCGGTCCCAAGGCGTTGATTTGTTGGATAAAGCTTTCCACAGAGGCGATGTATTGTTCCGGGTGGTTGAGGTCCACATGGGCCAGGGCGATCCTGCGTCGATCAAAGCCGCTGAAACCAAGCAGTTTTTTAATCATGGTAACCCGGCTCCAGGTATGGTCCAATCCGAATGAATGATGACAATCTTCGGGCGGACACCCGATCAGGATCAATCCGTTGGCTCCTTCCAGGAAGGCCCGGGCCATGACCGCCGGATCCAGTTGACCGATACAGCCCACCCGTAATAGATAAAGTCGGGGATCGTATTTGAGTCCTTTGACCCCGGCATTATCCGCAGCCGCCAATCCTCCCCAATTGCAACCAAAGCCCATTACTTCACTTTCGGAAAGTTGTTTGGCCAGGGCGGCCACCCGGGCTTCCCGCTGGAGGGAGGTGTTGTTCTGCAGGATCAGGGCATGGTAAGGACAGGCAGCGGCACAGGTCCCTCCCCCGGTACAGACCATGGGGTCTACCGTTCGGGGAATGCCCCCTCCCAGCCCTTCCACCGGGGTGATGCCGCCACAATGGCAGATCTCCTTGCACAGACCACAGCCGATACACAGAGATGGATCAACCACACAGACCATCCGGGGGGCGAACAATTCTCCCCTTTTATCCTTTTCCACGATCTCGGCGGTCTGGGTCGCCGCCCTCCGGCCCTGACGCAGGGCCTCGTGGAGATCGCAAGGGTACCGGGCGCTTCCGGCCAAATACATGGGCTCCCTGCCCACCTGTTCGGGCCGGACCTTTTCCTGTTTGACTTCCAGGAATTTTCCCTCTTCACATTCTAATCCCAAAACCCGGGCTACCCTTGTCACCTCCACACCCAGAGAACGTTTGGGAGAAAGGACCAGTTTGTCCCAGGGAAGTTCGTATTCCAGATGATCTTGGGGATCACAATAAGTCAGAAAGCCCGCTTGAACGGTGGGACGCAAAGCCCCGTCAAAGGGGAGCCAACGGATTTTCAACTGCCGACTTACACGCCTCTCCTCGGCCGATAAGGGGACAGCCATCTGTTGGTTATAGAACATGGTGATATCTACATCTCTTCGTTTCTCGGCCATATACCTGGCCATAGACCAGGAACAGCGGGCGGAAAGATAAGCAAATTCAGGGGTACCCGATTCATAATCATTGATCCAGAAAACGATTTTTCCTGAAGGAACACCATGAACCCAGATCATCTCCTCGGTTTCAGTGTGACAGATGACTGTTTTCCCATCGTGGCCGAAATTAGACCCCTGATTGAGCATCTGCCCATCCAGGCAGGCGATAATGGCTCCCACATCATAAGTCCTGGGCGGTCCGTCGTTATCTTCATTGGAAAAGGTGACCGTATATTGCCCGGTCCGACCTTTCAAACCGCTGAGTTCCCCTACGGTGATCCGGCGGACAAAGGGGCTGTCGCTTACTTCCTCCATGATTTTTCTCAACCGTTCATAATAATGGCGTTCACCTGGATAATGTTCATGAAGCATTCGGATTTCATCTTCATATTCGTCGGTCTGAACGGCAATGATGCAATCAATCTCCCTCCGCAGGAGTTCCTGGGCAGCCGCATAGGTGGCGATCCCTCCCCCGAGGATCATGACCGGACCGTTAAAGGAGATTTTTTCCTGAGGAGTCAATTCCAGGGTGTCCAGGCCGGCTACGGCAGCGCGAATCAGTTTGGCCCCCTTTTGAGCCATTTCCTCTGGGGACAAGGTATGAACCGTCGCTACATGATCCCGCAGATTGACCATGTCCACCTGTCCTTCAAAAAAACCTTCCTTTATCATTTCCTTTTCTATTTTTCCCAGAAGGATCCGGGCTTCGCAACCGGCCACGACGATCCGATTGATGCCTTTCTCCCTAACGGTTTCTTTTAACCGGGCCAATCCCGGAGCTGTGCAGGCAAAAGGAATTATTTCGGTATAAGCCACTGCGGTATCTTCCAGGACTAATCGCTCCAAAGCCGCAAGATCGACTGTGGATTCAATGCGGCGATCACATTTACACATGAAGACCCCAATGTTATTCTGATGATTCATAAAACCTCCTTCTTTCACCTTTTCAGGAATAAGGATCATGACTTGTGTGCATCAACGGGGCCGCGAACCGCATCCAATCTGGTTTGCATAGCCCCGGTGGGGCAAACAGTGACACAGGAGCCGCAGGCCACACAGGCTTCCGAAGGTTTCCTGAAAGGGGTTCCAATAACCTTGTGGACCCCTCTCCCGACCGTTGTAATGGCCGATACACCCACCACTTCCCGACAGACCCGGACACATAAACCGCACAGCATGCACTGCTCTTCAGGATTTTTTATAGAAAAACGCGAATTCTTTATTCCGTATTCGGCCGCCAGTGTTTGGATCTCTTTACTGGCCGGACACTCGGCCAGCAGCATTTCCAATATCCAGCGGCGGACATTTTTCACCCGGGCGCTGTCCGTAAAAACGGTAATCCCTTCTTTTACCGGATACATGCAGGAAATGACCACTTTGGACCAATTTCCTTCCACCACTTCCACCACACACAGGCGGCAGGCGCCGCTTGGTCCAACCGCTTCGTGATAGCATAGGGTGGGAATATGGATTCCCTTTTCTCTGGCGGCCTCCAGAACGGTCCATTCAGGTAGGGCCTCCACTTCCTGATCATTGATTTTGAACTTGAGCATATTCCAAACCTCCTCTGATAAAAAGCCTGCCGCCCGGATCAAGATACCTGGACGGCTTCAAATTTACATGAATCCATACAAATACCGCAACGGATACATGTTTCCGCCTCGATCTGGTGGGGGTTTTTCCGTTCGCCGCTGATGCATTTTTGGGGACAATTTCGGGCGCAAACCATACAGCCAGTGCATTTTTCAGAATCGATGTGATAGGTAATCAGGTCCTTACAGACACCGGCCGGACAGCGTTGCTGTTCTATATGAACCAGGTATTCGTCTTTAAAATACTTAACCGTGGTCAGTACCGGGTTGGGGGCGCTGCCGCCCAGGGCACAAAGGGAACCATCCTGTATGGCCTCGGCCAGACCCATCAGGTCATCCAGGTCCTGTTTATTCCCCCGGCCTTGGCTGAAGGTATCCAGCATTTCCCGCATCCGGGTTATTCCCAGCCGACAAGGGAGGCATTTGCCGCAGGATTCCTCCTCCAGGAACTTTAAAAAATAGCGGGCCACATCGACCACGCAATCTCTACGGTCCATGACGATCATGCCGCCGGAACCCATCATCGAACCGGCCTTGGTCAGGGAATCGAAATCAACGGCCACCTCTTTCAAGGCATAAGGGATACACCCCCCGGAAGGACCGCCGGTTTGGACCGCCTTGAAAGGTTCCCCACCCGGAACCCCGCCTCCGATTTTTTCAACAATCTTGCCCAAGGGGATGCCCATTGGCACCTCCACTAATCCTACATTATTAACCTTGCCCACCAAGGAAAAGACCTTGGTCCCGGTGCTGTTGGGGACCCCTATCTGATTGTACCAGTCCGCCCCTTTTTCTATGATGATCGGCACATTGGCCCATGTTTCCACATTGTTGAGTACCGTGGGTTTTCCCCACAGTCCCTCTTCGACCGAGCGGACATACTTAGGTCTTGGTTCCCCGGCCCGCCCTTCGATAGAGGTAAACAAGGCCGTGGACTCGCCGCAAACAAAGGCCCCGGCCCCGCGATTGATTTGGATATCGAAATTGAATCCGGTGCCCAAAATGTTCTGCCCTAAAAGTCCCATTGCTCTGGCCTGATCCATGGCTATAATCAGGTGTTTGATGGCAATCGGATATTCGGCCCTGACATAAATAAATCCCTGATTGCAACCCAGGGCATAGGCTCCGATAATCATTCCCTCCAGAACGGCATGGGGATCCCCCTCCATAATGGTCCGGTCCATAAAGGCCCCGGGATCGCCTTCGTCGCCGTTACAAACCAGATAAACCGGGCCCCCCCGTTTTTGTTTGGCTGCCACAGCGCTGCGCCATTTCCGCCCTGTAGGAAATCCGGCTCCACCTCGTCCGCGCAACCCGGATTTTTCGACTACTGAAATGACCTCTTCGGGAGAAAAAGTGGTCAAGGTTTTGGCCAAAGCCTGGTAACCTCCGGCAGCAATGGTGTCGTGGATATCGGTGGGGTCTACTTTTCCGATATTCCGAAGGATCACCCGCTGTTGATGTTTGTAGAAGGGGATTTCTTTCTCCAGCGGAATAGGCTCTTTCGTATTTGGATCTCTGTAAAGCAATCTTTCCACCGGATCTCCTTTTATCAAGGTGGTGTTGACGATTTCTTCGGCATCGCCCGCCTTCACCTGCTGGTAAAAAAGCCCGGCCGGTTTTATAATGACTAAAGGCCCGCGGGAACAAAAACCATGACACCCGGTTGTCTTTATCCCCGGCATGACTTTGGCCTGGAAGCCCGCTTTGGCTATTGCCTTGCGTAAGGCATCGCTGACCTTTGGACTGCCGTTTGCCAGGCACCCAGTGCCATGACAAACAATTAAAATGGGACGCTTGGGATCCTGATGAGCCAATATATCTTGTCGTAGAGCATCCAATGCTTCTATGGACTGGATCCTCATCCCGTTTTCCTGTTCAGCTAATTGTGATTGTGCCATATTTTGCCCTTTCCCTGATGCGTTATTCCGATACCATTTTATCAAGCAATCTAACAAGTTTCGGCGTGGTAGTGTTGGGTTGATATTCATTATCGACCACGGAAACCGGTGCCAGGGCGCAGGCCCCCAGGCAGTTGACCGTGTCAAGGGAATATTTAAGATCCTTTGTTGTTTCCCCAGGCTTTATTCCCAATCGCCTTTCCAACTCCGAGACAATGCGAGGGGCCCCTTTAAGGTGACAGGCCGTGCCCAGGCAGACCCGAATTTCATGTTCTCCTTTCGGCTCCAAACTGAAAGATTGGTAAAAAGTGGCAACTGCATAGGCCTGGGTCAAGGGTACTCCTATATGGTCACAAACCAGGGTCATGGCTTCGGGGGAGATATAATTATAAGCAGCCTGAATATCCTGGAGGAGAAATATTAAGGATTCCGGCTTCCCCGGGTGCCTTTCAATAATGTCATCAATGTCCACATGTTCTTTGATCACCTTTAGACCTCCTTAGAATATATAATAAAATAATTTCTTAAAAACTTTCTCGTACAATAACTATCCTTTTTGCCTGACTATTATGCAATAGAAGGGCCAATATATTAACATATTGTTTTTATTAGAGTATATTATTTTAAGGCGGGAAATCAAGAATACCTTGAAACGTTTACTGTTTCAACTTGGAGATATTTTGATTGTTTTTTTGTTATTTTATTTGGATTTTACAGGGAGGAATGAAAGATTTAATAGGTAATGTTACATTGAAACAAATGAAACAAACTGAAACAATGGACTAAATAATCCCAAATTGTTTCATTTTGCGCCAGAGAGAGGTTCGACTTAAACCTAAGAGGACAGCGGCCTCTTCTCGTTTACCCCCGGTCCGGTCTAGGGTATTTTGGATGGTTTCCCGATCAAGTTCACCTCTCCGTTCTGGGAGGATTTCTGCCTTTCGCTCCTGGAAAAATTCATCCATGGCCGGAAGATTGTTCAGGAAAATGACTGGTCCTTTTACAAAGACATAGGCGTGTTCCAGGACCCTTTCCAACTCTCTTACGTTTCCAGGCCAGAGATGGGTCATGAATAACCGAAGGACCTTTGGATCCAATCCCCGGACATCCTTCTTGTATTTTTTATTAAGGCGGGACATGAAATGTTCAATCAGCAAGGGGATGTCTTCCCGGCGTTCGCGAAGTGGGGGAATGGTTATGGGTACAGTCCGAAGCCGGTAAAAAAGGTCTTCCCGAAAGGTACCTTCCCGTAGGGCCTTGGCCAGATCCCTATTTGTGGCGCTGATAATACGGGCCTGCATGGGGATTAATCGGGTACCTCCGACCCGCTCAAAAACCTTTTGTTCCAATACCCTTAGGAGTTTGACCTGTAATTCCGGCTTGAGTTCCCCTATCTCGTCTAAAAACAAGGTGCCGCCCCGGGCCAACTCAAAACGCCCAACCTTGGATCGAACCGCACCGGTGAAAGCCGCTTTTTCATGGCCGAATAACTCCGATTCCAGAAGGGATTCCGCCAGGGCCGAGCAATTTACGGCGATAAAAGGCCCATCCTTAAAGAGGGATTGATTATGAACGGCCCGGGCGATTAATTCTTTTCCTGTGCCGCTTTCTCCCTGGACCAGAACATTGACATCACTGGCAGCCAGGTCGGGGAGCATCTGAAATATCCGAGTCATTGGCGCGCTTTTGCCAATGATATCTGAAGGAAACAGTTTATGTGGTGAGGAGTCGAGGTTTCCCTGCATCTCCATCAAAGGGCGGAAGGACTCCACTGCCCCGATGACCAGACCGCTGCGGTCCCGAACCACGCTGGTATTGACCAGGACGGGCAGTTTGGTCCCTTTTTTGTCGAGCATCCGGACATCCTGATCCAATCGGGTCAGCCCTGTTTCCAGGGTGAGGCGTAGCGGGCAATCGGACTGGCAGAGATCGGATCGGAAAATCTCCCAACAGAATCGCCCCAGCACTTCATTCCGCTGATATCCTGTTATTCTTTCCGCGGTTTGATTAAAAGAAATAATCCGCCAGCGGGAATTTATAGTAAAAATCCCCTCGGCCATCTGTTCCAAAAGGGATTCAAAACCCAAAGTAGGCATCTGGGGTAAAAGATCAGGGTCAGTGAAAGGTCGGGGTTGAATAGCCACATAATCCGCATCCAGAAAGCATAACAAGACTCCGATCACCTGTTTTCCCGGGCCGAAGATGGGATTGGCTGAGTAGAGGCAGTTAAAGGAATTTCCCTGGGCATCCTCGGCGCTGGCCGGCAGGTTTTGTGTGCCTTCTCCTTTTCCCAGGGCATTGTCCAGGGCAGATTGGGCTTCGGTTAAATAAGGCCCCTGTAGAAAGGTTTCCAACAGAAAGTGTTCCCCGGGCATCATTTCCTGACTAAAAAGACGCCGGGCCGTTTCATTGGAACCCATAATCCGGGATTTCCGATCCAGGACCACTGTAGCCTCCCCGGCCAAAAGAACCTGGGAACTTACTTCAAAACCATTTTCCAGTTCGGACTCCAGATTGTCCTCGGTTTGTTTAGGGGGCGGTTTTATAAAATCATTGTTTTTCATTCAGTTTGTTCAACCCAGTCCTTTTTACTATGGGGCGGGAGAATTATTTGTGAAGGAGATCAGGTAACAAGTAAGTTAGAGGCGAAAAGAGAAAAGGGATTCCCTTAGTGTTATGGTTGAAATCATCTTGCCTTATAGCTTTTGAAGACCTCATCCTCATAGCGGTCAATCCAATATTTATCGTCTATTATCCCTTTTTATTAGATGTCCGGCTGAAAATCCGTTTCAGTTCGTCTTCTTCAAGAAAAGAAGAAACATTCCAGCAAAAGGCCCGGAGTTCCTGATTGGCCAACCCTGGGTTCAATAATCGTATTACTTCTTGATACCCCCTGGGTTTAACCAGAGAGACCACCTCTCTCAATTCATTTAAGGCTCCGGGGTGATTGTTTTGATGCGCCTTTTCATAAGCCTTGCAAAGATTATTGACCCTGGTTACCGAACAGCGTTTGCAACTCCGATCTTCCATAAACCGAATCCTTTACTGAAGGAAATCATAAGTCTCTCTGAGGCATGACAGGAATTATACACGGTGAGGGGGGTCTGGTCAAACTACTTTGTTGGACCTGGTACAGGTCGAATGAAAAATCTCACAGATGAATAGTCGGCTTAACGTTTACCTGGCAGATCCTATGGTAAAACGGCCGGATTTCAATTCTCTCAGCAAGTCGGTTTCCGTTTCGATATCTTTTTCAAAAATGGTCACCCAGGTTCCCAGGGCGCCGATCTCATGTGCATCACTGCCGGCGGTTCCCCGGAGCCCCAACTTTTCGGCCACATTTCCGGCGACCTCGTTTTCTTTTTCCGTCACCCGGCCGTTTCTGATCTCAATGGAATCAACGAATTGAAGTATCTTCTTTTTGCAGGCCTGATCCAGGGTCATGCCCAGTTGCCCCACCCCGAACATCTTGAACCCGCGGAAGGGATGGGCGGCAATGGAAAATCCGCCCGCGGATTGTACGATCAAATGAAGCTCCTGGATCGTGATGATTCCCTTGATATCCTGATCAAGCCCGAAAACCAGGACATCCCCCTGGGCGGTGGTGATTTCATTTCCTCTGAATATTTTGATTCCGTTATCTCCGGCTAATCGTACCACCTCATCCCAATCCCACAATACCTGATGTTCGGTGAGGCAAAAACCGTCCAGACCGATCCGTTTGGCCTCCTGAATCAGTTCTGCCGGATGGATGTTGCTGCACGGCGATCGGGGGGAAGTATGAACATGAAGATCAATGAGCATCGTCGTTCCCTCTATCGTTTTCGACTGTTCAGGAATTCTTCCTGACGCAGATCCGGATTTTCTTTGAGGGCTCTAGCCAGGTCTCTGGATAAAATAGCTGAATCGAGGCATCGGCCGCATTCGATGATGATTTCGGCAAGATGTTCACAACCCTTTCGGCCGATCTCTCTCATCACCTGTTTATCCCATTCCGCTTCCCTTAAGGATAATCCGACGGCCTTCGGAAGGACTGAAATCGCCTGGGGACAGACAAAATTGGTGTATCGTTTCATGTGGCCCTGGATCTGCAGGATGGTTCCGTCGTCTATTCGGACTTTCATGGAAATCTCCATGCCGTAAATATGATCCTCCTGGATGCCGTTGAATCGAATGGTGTGTTCGTCAAGAAATTCGGCTCCGACTACCTGGGTCCGTTGAAAAGTTACCATATTTTCTCCCTATACAGGTTGCTGAAAACGGCCCATCCACTGCGTTGCCCTCATCCTTCGTCATTGCGGCGTACTTCTTGTACGCCTCATTCCTCAGGATTTCAGGCGCCTTGTATCTAGACCTTTTTGAGCAACCTCTGAAAATTTAGTTTTTCCACATCCCATTAACCTTCATAACTTTTTAGGGTGCCACAAATTAGTAACTGACTTTCTTCAAACTCCGAACTTTAAACTTCTGTCCTCATAGGTTAAGCCCGGCCATAATGGGGCTCTCGTCCTGAAAAGCAATGCAACTTCTGACCAGACGGGGATTTGTTTTTAATCTTTCCCGAAGGGCGGCCAATTTTTTATCCGGATCGGCAACCGTTTCGCCTGCTTCGATACCGGGCCGGGTGAAATGGAGGATAACGGCATTGCTGGATTCCAATACCGCATCCATCAGGATGGAACACCCTACGGTTCCACCCAGAAGACCGGCCAGGATTTTACGAAGACCGGAACCGATGCTGACCCCCTCCACTTTCTTAATCAGATTTGACGCATCACGACAGGAAAGGGGAGGATATCGTTCCAGTCGGGCTTCCGCTTCAATAATTTCCAGTTCCGGAGGCTGGACGATCAACTGTATTTCCGCTTTGAGTAAATCGTCGGTAAGCCGCCAGGAAACACTCAAATCTCCATCCGGCCGGGGTTCAACTTCAATCACCTTGTTGCGTAAAAATTGTAAGGTCATCAGGACTCCTTGTTGGTATTAAGACGTTTCTTCTGGATTTCTTGTAATTTCTTCCAGACCTCTTTCACCTGCTTCCGGGTTCCCTCCAGGGAACCGGAGTTGTCTACCACCAGGTCACAATATCCTTTTTTTTCTTCCACTGGCATCTGGGAGCGAATAATTTTCATGGCCAATTCTTCACTAATACCGTCTCTGGCCATCAGCCGTTTGAGCTGCACTTCCTCCGGGGCATAAACCATCAAAAGATGGTCAAACAAGGACTGCCAATGGACCTCAATGAGCAGGGGGACCACGAACTGGATAATGAGCGGTTCTTTCCTTTGCGAAAGCCTTTCCACTTGCTCAAAATAGGCCTCAAGGATTCTCGGATGAGTGAAGCTTTCCAATTTTTTACGTTTTTCTATATCCCGAAAAACGATATCCTTGAGTTTCTCCCGGTCGAGGGTTTTATCTTCCGACAGGACCTGTTCTCCAAAAAAAGAAACAATATCCCGATAGGCTGGTTTCCCAGGCAATACAACTTCCCTGCTTAAGACATCAGAATCGATCATCAGCGCACCCAATTCTTCCAGCATTTTGGCCACGGTGGACTTTCCCGTGGCGATACTGCCGGTAACACCCAGCAGGAGGTGACGGGGATTACGTTGCAGTCGGCCCGACCTGGACTCGGATTGATAGGCTGCCGGGAATTGACCGGCTATATCGGCTTCCGCCCCGGCGTAACTGATGGGATATCGAATCCCTCTCCGGTAAAGGACCTCCATACCCTTCAGTGCCTTATCGATCAGGTCGGCGGGAAGGGCCATGACCAGTTCATCGTCCTGGGCATGACCATAGCGTCTTTCCCCATAACAGGGAATGGTCAGGGAAGGTTTCCCGGTCAGATAACAACGGGTAATGGCATCGGAGCAAGAGGATTCACCTACACAAAAAAACTGCATGACTTCATAGTCTTCAAACTGGAGAGCATTGATCAAAAGCATCATCTGAGCCGGATTGGCGTAAAGCAAGACGATGTCCGGATCAAAGGGATTATAGACCAGGGGGGCCATAATGACAGCCTCATATTTACCCAGGGGAATCCGGGGGATACCGTTTTCATATTTTTTCCCGTCGGCCCGGCTCTTGGTCCAGACGATACTTCTGAATGTCCCGTCCTTCATATATTCAGGGATGTCCGTCAATCCGATGATCGACGGACACATGAGGCTCATAAAATCATCAAGATCGGCTCCCACCGTCCAATCGAAATTACGGACCAGGTTGATAAGCTGGCATAAGGTGGACTTGTGCTTCATTCTGCGAATAAATGGAATTTTGTCTATGTCCTGTTTGTGTTCAAGAAGTTTGAAGGCCACGGGAAAGGATTTGAGCCGCATTAACAGTTCTAGCCTTCGAATCGGTTTCTCCCAGTCTCGACTTGTGTTCATTTTTAGATCCTTTTCGTACAGGTAAATAGGCTCCTGCCCGTCGCAGGGGCTGAAGACTGAAGGATAAGGGAAAGGGTTAAAGAGAATAAAGATGATCTTCCTTCCTTTTTAACCTTCAGCCTTCGGTCTTCAGTCTTTTAACCGTTAACTGTTTATTTTAAGGCTTACTATATTCTTAACTCAGGAGCAAATAAAAAAATCAAAAATTGAAGACCTTGGCTTCTGCCGCAAGGTCAATCAAATGCGGTCCTCCGTCCAGGACCATATTGGAAAAAAATTTGGCCTCGTCCACCTGACGGGCCTTAGCACAAGGGATTCAGACCCCGATGGGGATCTCGTTTTCCACCAGATAAGGAAGATAATCATTCGGACAGTCTCCTGTGGCGGTTTTAACCGACAGGTCCCGTGTGGAATCGGCCCATCTTACCCCATCTTCAATAAAAAAAACATCAACCTTATGCCCTTTGGAATGAGCGATCTTGCTAAACTGAAAACACCTGGTGGCACTTGCCGAATCATCTTTACTTAAGACAAATAAAAAATTAGCCATACCTACCTCCCTTGAACAGGAATAGCGAGCGCATTCCCCGCAGCTTGCTGCGTGGGTTAGCGAGCGAACTACAACAAATAAACCCTTTCCTTGCCTGGAAGATTCCCTGCACCTTGGTGCAGGGAGCTTCAATTCAGAGAATCGTTTTTTTGAATAACCCGTTTTCTACCAAGAAACTATAAACAGAGATGGTTAGGTCCAACAGGAAACTCACGAGTTTCTTCCATAAGGACAGATTCTTTTAAGTCCCATTAGCTGGCAGACCCCTGATCCGCTTACCCCATAAATCAGGTAATTTTTCCCATAAATTTGAATAAGCTCCATAATAGAATCAAATGTCCCATTGACAAGGGTCGTTCCGGTAATAAGGATTACCTCCGAGTGCCGAACCAATTTCTCGATCATCGTGTTTCCATCCCAGATCGTCACTCCGAACTTAGTAGAAGTAATATTCTGTTGATTCAGATCGGTAATTCGAACGTGGTTTACCCCAAAAGTTTGGACCAGTCTTTCGGCTATGGCCGGATTCATTCCTATGAGGCCCACCGTGACATTTCCCCATCTTTCCAGAAGGTGAGAAGCAATTTCCCTTGCACAATTCTCGGGATCTTCATCCCGGCAATGAATGGTCTTTTCCAGCAGGTTCAAATGCTTAAGTACAGCATTAAGGGTGGCGGTATAAATAGCCCGCCCTTTATTGGATGAGAGAGGAAAGTTTATTATTTCACCTAAGCTTCCTATAAATTCTCCCGGAGAATCGGTAAAGGCATGGGCTCTTGTCCCCAAAAAAGTTGCCTCCACCATTCGTTCCTTGCCTAAAATAATGGGGTAATCCCGCCTTCCCGGCTCCCCGATGGCCTCTTCCGGGGTCAAGGTTTTTACCAGGACCATTACTGGTGTGTCTTCAAGACGGTTTTCAGTGACGATTTTTTTCAATCGAATTTTTGAGTTTTCCAGGAAAGATTGCTTCATCCGGATTGTTTATCTCCTTTAAAAAAAAATGACGAAGTATTGGTAGGAAACATACGAAAAAGCCAAGCCGAACAGGATCTTGAGAAACGATGAAGGAGAGTGTTTATTCATGACAGCACCGATATTGGAGCCAATAAGCGTGCCAAGGCAGATCGGCAATGCTACCGGGAGATAAACAAATCCCTGAAAAGTTTTTATTAAAGCGCTTATAAAAGCGTTCACCGAGAAGGAGGTTAAAGACGCCCCGATGGCTATCTTTATCGGAGCCTTGAGAAACAAGACAAAGGCAGGAACCAGTATAGCCCCCGTTCCGATACCGAGAAGTCCGGGAAGGATGCCGGCGATCCCCCCAATCGCCAATTTACCTCCCATTGAACCTCCTATTTCACTCCTTGTGTCATCTTTCCTCTTTTTTCGACTGAATTCACCCCATCCTTCTACCATCATTCGAAGAGAAATAAAAGAAAAGACAACCCCGGTTCCCAGGTCCAACCACCTTTCCCTTTGGGTAAAAAATAAAAAAACCAGGGAAAAGACCATGGTCGAGATTGCCCCGGCCGTAATTACAGGGATGATGGATTGAATGTTCACATGCCCTAATTTGTAATGTCTGAAGCTGCCTCCTAAAGTGGTAAAAAAGACGGCAACGATACACGTTCCTGCTGAAACAGCCGGAGACAATCCTAAATAAAACCGGAGAACCGGCATAAGCACGATGCCTCCTCCGATTCCGAGTAATCCCCCGAGGAGTCCCGCAATAATTCCTCCACCGAAAATGATTGACAGTTCGAAGAGGTTCAATGGATCATCTATGAAAGCTCGGATCACCGGCTTGGCCGGCATTCCTTATGGGTTGAGGTTTTTGCAGCGCCTTTTGCAACTCCCGAATACCTTAGAGATTGAAATTTCAACATATTGAGGGATTATTATTTTGCAGTTTTTTGTTTTTCCAATTCTCCCAAACGGCGCTCAATAGAGATGAGCATCCCCTTCAATGAAGAAGCGTCTTCTCTCAACAGAGAGGCTTCTTCATCGCTGGTTGGGTTATTGTAAGATGGAAAGAATCCCCGTCTTGCGGCCCAGGGTCTTAAAAAATACCCCCCTAAGCCTAATCCCATACCCATGAGGCCTTGTCCCATTCCCCGGCCTCTTCCGAACCAGCCGGCACCGGCTGGATTACGGAGAGCCCCGGTTCCACAGTAGCCTCGGCCTCCTCCTGTTCTTGATCCCATTCCCATAGGACCTGTTCGATCAAATCCTGGCATTGTACATCCCTCCTTTCAAAAAACAGGCAATAGGCAAGAGGCGAGAGGCTGAGGCTGAAGGAAAAATTTTATAATCCCTTTAACCATCTCCCCACGCCCTTTGCCCATAGCCTTTAGCTCATTGCCTATCACCTTTTGCATCGTGACTGTTTTATATATTTTTCAATCGCCTGTCTTAACGTATCCCGGGCCAAAACAGGGCAATGTCGATGGTCTTCCGGAATACTTTGCAGCTTGGCGGCAATTTGCCCCTCGTCTATATCCCAGGCCTCCTCCAATTCTTTTCCCTTGGCCAAGGCCGCAGCAATCGAGGCGCAAGCCCGGCTGACTGCGCACCCATTGACTTGGAATCGGCTTTCAATAATCTTGTTCCCTTCAACCCTTAAAGAGATCTCCATGGTATCCCCGCAGGGACCGGTCACCTTAGCCAGGCTGTCCGGTTTTTCTATGGCCCCCTCATTGTAAGGGCCTAAATAGAACTGTACCGGTTGCCTTGATGAAGCTGATTCTGGTTTGTCTTCCTTTACTAAAGCAGGCTGAGGAGAAAAAGGAGTTCTATCCGATACCATCGCGATTTATATGTTCCTTAATTCTTGAGCAGGTGCCCTTGAATTCTCTCCCAGATTTTACTGATTTCTGCTCCCAAGCTGTTCCCTTCCATTTCCGGAATGGTTTTTCCCTGAACCATGGCCTCAGTCACCACCGGGTCATAAGGGAGTCGGCCGGCCAACCCCAGGCCTTTCTCTTGGCAATAGGTCTCAATTCGGTCGGTCATTTCCTGGTTCAGGTCATACTTGTTGATCAGGACCATTCCTGGAATCTTGAAGTGCCCCGCCAAGTCAAGAACCCGATTCAAATCATGAAGACCGGAAAGGGTTGGCTCAGTGACGATCAGAACCCCGTCGGCCCCTGTGAGCGATGATATAACCGGACAGCCGATACCCGGGGGGCCATCCACTAAGATGAGAGGCAGGCCTTTTTCTTGGGCCAGATCCTGTGCTTTACCGCGTATCAGGGCCACCAGCAGTCCCGAATTTTCCTGCCCGGCACCCAACTGGGCATGGACCATGGGCCCGAAGCGTGTTTCGGAAACAAACCATTCGCCGCATAGGGCTAAAGGAAATTCAATGGCCCCGAAAGAACAGAAGTGCATACAAACCCCGCATCCTTCGCAGGAGGTCGGATCTACCCGAAAGTCTTCACTGATGGCCTCAAAACGGCACACTTCCCGGCATCGCCCGCAATCCGTGCATAGTTCCGGAATGATTACCGCCTTGCGGCCTCCCATGAATTCTTCCCTGCTTTTGACCTTGGGTGCCAGCAACAAATGTAGATCCGGGGCGTCCACATCACAGTCGACCAGGATTTTATCGGGGATCAAGGACGCCAAGGCACCCACCAGGCTGGTTTTGCCGGTGCCGCCTTTTCCGCTTAACACGCATAATTCTTTTGGTTTATTCATAAGGTTTTTTTTTGATCTGTCCCTTGATTTCTACAAACAGTTTTTGAAATGGTTCCTTCAACTCCGGCCTTATTTCAACGAGTGACTTTCCTTGCGCATACCCTTCGGCAATCCTGCGCTCAAAAGGTATTTCCATCAGTAAGGGGATCCCTTCGGACTGCAAATAGGTCTGGACCTGATGGTCTCCTACATCAGCCCGGTTCAGGATCACCCCACAGGGAATATTCAAGGTTCCCAGAGCTGCTACGGCCAGCTTCAAATCATATAACCCGAAAGGGGTGGGTTCGGTCACCAGGATGGTATAATCCGAGCCCTTGACGGTCTGAATGACCGGACAGGAGGTGCCCGGCGGGGCATCCAGAATAGCCAAAGTGTCCTTCTTGATCCGTTTTTTAACCTCCCGGATCAAAGGGGGAGACATGGGCTCCCCGACCCGTAACCGTCCATGAACAAAGTGAACCGTTCCGGACCAACCCTCTTCTATTTCGCCTAATTCCTTTTTGTCGGGGATTAAGGCCTTCGGATCGCAGACCAGAAAACACCCTCCACAGGCATGGCACATTTCAGGAAAGGTAAGGATCGTTTCCCCCAACACCAGGATGGCCTTAAATTGACAAAGTTGGGAACAGGCCCGGCAATAAGTACATTTTTTCTCATCGACCTTCGGAATCTGGAGGTAAACCGTTTCTTTTTTTTCCCATTGGGGTTTCATAAAGATATGGCCATTGGGGGCCTCCACATCACAGTCCAGGAGTTGGGCCGGTTCCTCCAGAGACTTGGCCAGAGCAACGGCCACACTGGTCTTGCCTGTTCCTCCTTTGCCGCTGGCGACACTAATGATCACAGACATTGTCTCCGGTAATCAAAGTTTGGTCGACATACTGGGCAATTAATTCCTCCGGACCCAGTTGAGGGGCCCCGGTCAAAACCTTGATCCCCCGTTCATTAAAGAGGCTGACCGCCCTTTGGCCCATGCCACCGGCGATAATCAGACCGACTCCCTTTTCTCCCAGCCAGCGGGGCAGGAGACCCGGTTCATGGGGAGGAGGGGTGACCATCACTTTTTGGATAATGTTTTTCCCTTGCAGGTCAATTAAAGCAAATTGTTCGCAATGACCAAAATGATTACAAAGGATCCCCTCAGCCATGGGGATGGCGATCTTTACACTGTTAGATGTTGCATTGATTGCGTTCATTGTGGGTAAGACCTCCGTTAGTGGTTGTAGGACTTTTTTTTGACTTTGACTTTGATCGGCGCTGGTTATTATTTTTTCGATTATTCCATCCAGGGCCTCTTTGACCGCCGGTGCCGGATTATTAAGCAGATAAGCCTGCCCTTGATCTCCTTTTTCCATGAGTTGTATGTCAAAAGGAATGCTCCCCAGGAAAGGGACTTTCATGGAGACGGCCGTTCGTTTTCCCCCGTCTTTTTTAAAGATGGCCGATTTCTGACCGCAGTGGGGGCAGATATAGCCGCTCATGTTTTCCACCAATCCCATGATGGGCATATCGACCTGACGACAAAAATTGATGGATTTGCGCACATCGGACAGGGAGATTTCCTGAGGTGTGGTGACGATGACCGCCTGGGCACCGGGAATGGTTTGGGCCACAGTCAGGGGTTCATCGCCCGTCCCCGGGGGGGAATCGATAATCAGGAAATCCAGGTCTCCCCAGATCACATCGGCTATAAATTGCCGAATGACCCCGATCTTCAGCGGACCGCGCCAGATAGTCGGTGAATCCTTGTCAGGCATCAGCACTTCAATAGAAATCACCTTTAAGAGGTCATTGACGGGAATGGGGTAAATCCCATCCTTGTGTTGAAGGGGTGTCTGGTTGTGGATACCAAGCATGCGGGGGATGCTCGGTCCGTGGAGATCGACATCCATAAGGCCAACCTTGTAGCCTTTTAATGATAATCCGGCGGCCAGGTTTACGGCCAGACTGCTTTTCCCGACCCCTCCCTTTCCGCTCATAACCAATAATTTATTTTTTATACGGGATAATGATCTATTGATGGCGGCATCCTCCTCCGCCCGTTGGGATTCCTTCCCCGCATTGGAATCGTGTGCACAACTGCTGTTCATAACTGAAACTCCTTTCAAGAATTTTTTATTTTTTCAAATTTGTCTTTTAAAAAACCATTTTTCTCAAAAACCCTTTTATCTCTCACAGAGTTCACAGGGAGCAATGAGTTTGAGCCCCACCCATGGCGGAGTGAGAGGTGGCCCCCCAATGGGCGGGGCTCATCCGGCTTTTGCCGGGAATGTATTCTTTTTACGAAATCTCTATTCCCGAACCATGGTCGTGCCGCATTTGGAACACTTCAGGGTGTTGCAGGGCACTCCCCGGCCATGGGAGCTTTTATTGCCGCATTTAGGGCAGACACAATTCCCGCCGGCTCCCATGCCGACCCCTCCGCCCATGCCTCTTCCTGATCCAAGTCCTCCACCAGAACCTTTTCCGGCCGGGCCGGTACCATCTCTTCTTGGCATAACTCCTCCTATCTTATAGGTGACTTGAGATGTTTCTCTGTCATTTGTTAATTCCGCAATCCGAAATCCGCAATTTAAAATTGAAGCTAGTTATCCCCAATGCCCCTCCACATTAGGGGCCTCAGCAAAGTCTATTTTCCCTGAGTTATATTTATTCATCGCTTCTTGAATCGAACCGGATATCCCTACTGCCACCTTAACCCCGGCGGCCTGGAGCACCTTAAAGGCCTTGGGGCCGCAGTTGCCGGTTAAAACCATTTTTGCCCCACGTTCGACGACCGTTTGGGCGGCCTGAATCCCGGCGCCCTGGGGTAATTGCAGATTCTGTTTGTTTTCTATGACTTCAAAATTCATTGTTTCCGGATCGACCAATAAGAAAAAACCGGCTCGTCCGAAACGGGGATCGATTTCAGAGTCCAAGGTATTTCCTTTAGAACTGACGGCTATTTTCATGATTAACTGTTTTCCTTTTTTTGGATTTGAGTTAGAATTTTTTCCTGAATATTTTATTTTAGCCTTCGGAAATGGTAATGGCTCCGGTTTCACAAACTTCAACGCAACTATCACACCCCAAACATTCATCGGGGTTGACAAGAACCGCCTTATTATCCTGGAGTTCAAAAACCTGAACCGGGCAGACATCCACACAATTGCCGTCGCCCACGCACTTTTCCGTATCTACGGTTACTATATACATCCTCTTCTCCTTCCTTTTCTTTTCCTAACCCGGCAACAGGGCACATTCAATTTCCCGCTTAAGTATTCTTTAATAATGGTATCCACCTCCCCATAAAGCGAAGAGGCCACCTGAATCCCGAAACGACTCAATCCGCTCCGGTCTTCAAGGCGAATGCCGCCGCAAATCAGTTGCCCTATGCCCATTCGTCTCAATTGAATTATTTTTTCATCCGACGGCCAATGGCTGATATCCAATTCCCTTTTTTCAACCAGCCGGTTTTTTTCGATTTCCAGGACCAATAATTTCCGGGCACAATCCAGCCGTGGAGAAATGCGATCTAAAAAAATTGGGATAGCCACTTTCAATTTTTTAGCCCTCGTTAATGATATAATCAAAAAGAGTGCCAAAGGATCATCTTGGTATTTATATTAGTATAATTAAGTGGTTATGATGAGTTAGGTAGTAATTGGAGTTTAATGAAGTTATTGCAAAATGCAATAATATTATTGCAATATTGCAACTTGCAATTAATAAGATTTTGGGGAAATCCGTTTCAGTTTTCGCCAGAGGGTGGTGGGATGGAGGCCTAATTCCTTTGCAGCCAAAGTTCGATTGCCGTGATATTTT